>CAZDNG010000161.1:0-1503 GCA_964506835.1 uncultured Polyangiaceae bacterium | reverse complement strand
CTAGTACCTCGACACAGAGAATGTGACCGTGTTCAGGCGGCACGGCTGGCCCTATGCGGCTCGGTTGCGGGCGCAGGATAGGCCCTGCCGAGCTTTGCCCGCGCGCGGTCGACGGTGAAGAGCCAGTTGATTCGAGACTTGTCGCGGTTGCGGCGGCGCTCCCACGCCTTCACCTCCTTCACGAGCATCGCCTTGCTCGGGATGCGTCGATCGAGGCATTGCGACACCATCACGCCGATCTCGATCTCGACCATGTTGAGCCAGCTCGCGTGCTTCGGGGTGTAGTGGATCTCCAGCCGGCGGAGGATGCGCCGCGCTTCCACGGCATCGAATGTCTCGTAGAGCGCTGCCGCGGAGTGCGTCGACAGGTTGTCCATCACCACGCGGATTCGCTCCGCCCCGGGGTAATGGACGTCGACGAGATCTCGCATGCATTCGGCAAAGTCGCCACACGCTCGACGGTCGGTGACCTTGGCATGCCGCCACGGCCGATTCACATCGACAAACATGAAGACGTTCGCCGTACCGTTGCGCACGTACTCGTAGTCGAAGCGCGCCGGCTTGCCGGGTTTCGGCGCGACCGGTATGCGCGCCTCACCAATCAGCTGTCGCGGAGTCTCGTCAAAGCAGACGACCGGTCGTTTCTCGTCGGGTTCCTCGGCGTAGAGGTCGAGGATGTCCTCCATTCGCGCAACGAATTCCGCGTCGACCTTCGGGATGCACCACATCTTTTTCTGCCAAGGTTTCAGCTGATTTTCTGCGAGCCGGCGACGAATCGTCTCCGTCGACAGCGAGTCATGGCTCGTCAGTCGCACCATCTCTCCAGCGAGCAGGGCGAGCGTCCAGCGCGCTCGTCCGCTGGGTGGCGCCGCGCACGCCGTCGCGATGAGTAACGCTTCTTCCTTCGCCGCAAGCTTACGGTCGGCGCCCGGACGCGGTTCTTCGGTGACGGCGGCTTCGAGGCCCTCCTCAACGAAGCGGCGCTTAGTCCGGTACACGGTCGACGCACCGACCGAGAGGTTCCTGACTATGGCGACGTCGCTTGACCCGCTCGATGCCGCGAGCAGGATCTGCGCGCGCTTTAGCCGTCGGAACGGGCCCTTCCCAGCCTGAACCATGCTCCGAAGCTCTTCTCGCTCCTCAGATGTCAGCGTGATGCGATACCGTACGTTCATGATGGCTCCCTTCAGGACCATCGATCACGGAAACCTCCGCTTGTCGATTCCCAGGCCCGCGCCACGGTTCACGGAGAAGCAGGGCCAGTATCTCGCCTTCATCTACACCTACGCCCTCGTCAATCGGCGTCCGCCCGCCGAGGCCGACATGCAGGCTTTCTTCGGAGTCACCCCTCCCTCCGTCCATCGGATGGTCATCGAACTCGAGAAGTTGCGACTGATTCGGCGCACCCCACGGCAAGCCAGAAGCATCGCGTTGTGTCTGCCCGTCGAGGAAATCCCTCGGCTGCTGCCGCAACCGTTCCATTCCTCTGTGTCGAGGTACTAG
>CAZDNG010000160.1:0-1507 GCA_964506835.1 uncultured Polyangiaceae bacterium | reverse complement strand
TGCGGATTCCGTTCAACTTGAGCGCTCGTTCCGGCGGGACTTGAGCAGACGTTCCGGGTCACTTGAACGCGATCGGAGCGAAGCGACGAGTGATGGGGGTCAGGCCGGTTGGGGTTGAGGCTCCAGTGCTTTCTTTTTTCGGATGGACGGGCCGCCGAGTTTGAGGACGTGGGCGTTGTGGACGAGCCGGTCGCAGATGGCGTCGGCGATAGTCGGATCGCCGAGACCCTCGTGCCAAGTTTTCGTCGGCATCTGCGTGGCGATCACCGTCGATGATTTGTCGTAGCGATCTTCGATGACCTCGAGCAGATCGCGCCGCTCGACGTCCGTCATGGGGTTGAGCAAGAAGTCGTCGAGCACGAGCACGTCGAAGCGTGAGAGCTTGCCGAGCAACGAAGCGTAGACGCCCGACGCCCGCGCAAGCGCCAACTCTTCCAGGAGGCGCGGGACTCGGAAGAAGATCGCTCGGTGTCCGTGCCTGCAAGCCGCGTCGGCGAGCGCCGAGGCGACGTAGCTCTTACCGACGCCGGTCTTGCCGACGATCACGATGTTGTGTTTCGACTTGATCCACTGGCAACTCGAGAGGCCCCGCATCGTCGCCTTATCGATGCCGCGTTCGGGGTCGCAGAGGACGTTGTCGAGCGAGGCGCGTGTCGCGAGCTTCGCGTCCTTGATCCGGCGCGAAAGTCGTCGGTTATCGCGCTCGGTCCATTCCCGATCGACGACGAGACCGAGCTTCTCGTCGAATGACAGTTGATGTCCTGGCGCCGTGTCCATGAGCTCGCGCACGGCCTGGGCCATGCTGACGAGCTTCATCTCGACGAGCTTCGCGATAGTTTCTTCGATCGTGGTCAATGTATCGTGTCCTTTCTGTCGTAGTAGTCGGCGCCGCGCACGTTCTCGTGCTCGAGCGTCGAGCCCCGGGTTGGTGGGACGGTTTGCGGTTGTTGATCCAACCCTTTCTTTAAGATCGCTTCGATGTACTTGCGCCGCGGGCCGCCGGGGACGCTCACGCTGAGCGCGCGTTCGCACGCAGCGTTCATGCGACCGCCGCCGTAGCGTTCCGCCGTTCGCAGGAAGCCAAGGCACGCGCGGTACGCCTGCTCGGGGTTCACGTATCGCTCGATCGTCATCTCGATCACTCGCGCGACGGCGGGTCCAAACTTAGTGCCCCAGGCGATCAGCCTCTCCGGTGGCCACACTTGATCCCGATGGTTTTCCGGTCGATGTGCTGGGTCGGTGACGGCCGTTCCTCGTGGGCCGTAGCTGCGTCGGTGCGATGCGATTCGTTCGCTGTCGTGGAAAATCTCGACGATGGTCGCCGTCGCCCGCACTTCCACTCGTTGGTGGATGCGTCGGTGATCGACGCTGTAGTAACGACCCTCGTAGTCGACGTGGTAGTCGATGTTCACGCCGACTTCCTTGCGATCCGCAAACTCGTAACGCACCGGCGGCAGCGCTCGCAGGGCGGGTCGATCCAGCTTCTCCAATGCTGAATTCCTGCATC
>CAZDNG010000159.1:0-1530 GCA_964506835.1 uncultured Polyangiaceae bacterium | reverse complement strand
AGGGTCGACATTCTCGTACCCCGGCGCCTCGGTCGTCCGACCTTACCCCGGGATCGCTCTTGGCTTGCTCTACGACTCGATCTGGCTCGGCTTCGATCGCGACGAGCTCCGCAACGGCGACTCGAGTGACTCTAGCGCGTTCAATGCGCAGTTTCCGCCGAACCAGGTTCTGTCATCGACGTGGACCGTGACCTTGGCGCTCGAGCCGGTGCCCGCGTTTCGGTCCGCGATTGGAGCCGCGGTTCACTCCTCGAACAAGAAGAGTGACGGAAGCCAATGAGGATGCGAACACTCCCGCTCGCCGTGCTGCTTTTGGGGCTGAGCCGACTCGCCGCCGCTGCACCCAAGGATCCGCCGGTCAAGCCTGCGAAACCCGTCAAGCTCGAGCAGAAGGCGCCGACCCCGCCGAGTGGCGTCGCGGTAACGCCCCCACCCGTCGTCAGTCCGCCGAGCACGAAGGAACAGGACGCGGAGCGAGTCAAACTCGACGCGCTCGCCCAGGACTGCGACCTGATCGCCGCGCTCGATGGACGTGACGCAGACGCATTGAGGGCCGAAGTGGACCAGGTTCGGGCTGGAATCGCCACGCCCAAGCCGGCGGTTGCGACGTCGAACCTACCCACGCTGGCTTCGGTGTCCGCCCAGGTGCAGCTGAGCCTCACGGTGAATGCCAAGGCGTTCGCGGCGCATACCGCGAACTTGCGCGATACGCTGAAGGATCAAACGAAGAAGATCGCCGACAAGAAAGAGCAGCTCGAGTGGAACGATCGAAAGACGGGGGAATGGACGGCGCGAGTCGTCGAGCTCGAGGGCCGAATCGACGCGCTCGACCAACTCGTCGAGGACGCGGTTTCGTCTGCGTCGGCCGATCGCGCAAAGACCGTCGCTGTACTACGCAAGTCCGCCGATGACGGAGTCGCCAAGCTCGTATCAGAGCTAGCGGCCCAACCCGGTCCGGCGCCCGCCGCCCTCGTCGCTCAAGTCGAAGGCGCTGCCGGTCTCGGTCTTCCTGGAGGTCCCGTGGGATTGGGCTACCAAGCCGGGGCGAGCTTCGGGTTCGAAAGCCGGCACTGTTGCGGTCTTGGCGTCTTCATTTTGGACGGTGGGGCCAGCAAGAGTAAAGGCACACTCGGCGGTGGCATCGAGGTACGCGCGAACGTGTGGCGGCACGTCTGGTTGTTCGGCCGCGCTGGGCGTGCCAGCACGCAACCCAACTCGAAGGGCGAACACCAAACGGGCTACGAGTTCGGTGGGGGGGCGTTCCTGCGAGCCATCGGAAGGTCCCCTGCCGCGAATGCTTTCACCCCGCTCGTCGACATTACGGTGAGCTACTCGGGTTGGGCTCTCGGCCAAATGCTGAACTCCGGCGACCCGCAAGGATCCTCGCAATACACTTCAGCCATCGTCGCTGGGGTGCGGATCGGGGCGGACTATGGGCTCGATCTGAACTGACGTCGTCACGACGCCAACTTGAGCCCGAACACGACCATCGACGCACCGAACGCGGCGCCGCCGGCGCCCGCGGCGATG
>CAZDNG010000158.1:0-1597 GCA_964506835.1 uncultured Polyangiaceae bacterium | reverse complement strand
GGAAATCCCTCGGCTGCTGCCGCAACCGTTCCATTCCTCTGTGTCGAGGTACTAGATACGAGCACCGTTTCGGCTGCGATGTGGAAGACGCCGGATCCGCACGTACTTGCGAAGCTTCGAGAACACGGAGGCGAGTGCGTCATCAGCGCGCAAGTCTGGCATGAGCTCAACTACGGCATCGCGAGACTACCCCGAGGAAAACGCCGTGGCATCTTGGAGGCGTTTCTACGCGACGTCGTGCTGCCGACGTTGCCCGTCCTGCCCTACGACGAGCACGCGGCAGAATGGCACGCGGACGAGCGTGTGCGACTCGAGAAGGCCGGCCGACAAACATCCGCCATCGACGGGCAGATCGCCGCAGTTGCTGCGACGAATGGAATCCCCGTGGTCACTGCCAACGTCGCCGACTTCGAGATCTTCAAAGGACTCGCCGTGCACAATTGGATGGCGAGCGCTCGCTGAGATCGGTCTAGCGTTCGCGCGTTCAGCTGCGAGCCCCGAGCGTAGGCGAGGGAGTCGTCAGCGGCGACGTGGAGTCACACCGGCTTGCTCGCTTGTGTGGCATAGAGCGTAAGGTCACAAACCAAACGAAATGCAACGTCTCTCTGCGTGGCTTCGCGGATCCGAAGCATTCCCGCCGAGTATTGCGCTTCGGTGAGCCCGGTCAGCTGAGACGTGAAGCTCTGCTCTAAGACGCCGTCGCGAAGCGCTTCGTCCAATGATCTCGACGACCGCAAGAGCTCCACCGGCCATACCGCGACGTCGGAGAGGTTCGACGATTCGATCCATGCCGCCCGGCGAGAACGAGAAGGAAAGCGCTCGAGATCTAGTTGCAAAGTCTCCGGGAAAAAGTCGTAGACGAACCATCGGTCACGCTTTTCATGAGGATCCAAGCCAATCGACAAAAGCCTCCCGCCAGGACGGAGCACCCGAAACGTTTCGCGCAGAGCGAGTTCGGGCGTGGCGAAGTGATGAAGTGCATTGATATAAAAGACGACATCGAACGAAGCGTCGGCCCAGGGTAGAGCCTCGGCAAAGCCTTCACGAATGTCACCTCTCGCCGCGTCGGGAGCACGGCGCAGCATCTCCTTCGACGGGTCAATCCCGGCAACCTCGCAACCAGCCTGAGCAAGCACGGCGACCCAGTTGCACGTACCGCAGCCGACCTCGAGCACGCGCCGGTTGTCGATCGACTCAACGAGACCGAGGATCGCGGAACGAATCCCGGGGTAGTCGTGCAGCTCATAGCGACGATTGTAAGCGCTGGCGATGGCATCGTAACTGACGGTCATCGGGTGCTCGGTAACAACGTTCGCGTGTTCAACTGCGGGGACTGAGCGTAAGCGAGGGCATTGTCGGGTTCAATGCGGTGTGGGCTGCCCTTCGAAACCCATTCAAGGACGCCACGCTGAAAGCGATTCGTACGCGTGCACGGTACGAAGGCACCGATGGTCGCGCCGCCCGTGACGCGAAGCAAGTTGCGTCCAGCGCGGCCCTGTCAGTTGCAGCACCTTGTTATGCGGCGCCGGCTCAAGGTCTCGTCACTCGAAGAGCTTTCCTCATCGGCACCCCATCATCGCCCGGAGGTCCCACCGCC
>CAZDNG010000157.1:0-1626 GCA_964506835.1 uncultured Polyangiaceae bacterium | reverse complement strand
GGCAATTTTACGTGCTCAGTTTCCACGAACCCTTTCAGTTCGACGGCTTCGCATACGATCGTCGGCGCGACGGCGCTTTCGGCGACGTGGATCCCACGCTTTCAAATGTTCGGTGTGCTCGGTAGCAACGGCGAATTCTACCTCGTCGATCCGACTACCGGAATCGCGACTCTCGCCGCGACGACTTCGACCGCGCTCTCGTACGGGACGTTGACCGCGGCCGGCTGGCTCGGGATGAACGCCGCTGGAACGCAGATTCTCTACTCGTCCGACTTCCAAAAGGCGAGAACCCCGCCGACGCCAGCGGTGGCGGGGTTCTCGCAAACCTTGTTCGACGGCGAATCGTTCTACGTCCCCGCCGGATCATCGGGGCCCGGCTACCTGAAATCGATTGCCGTAGTGCAGTAAACTGAACGGATTTTCTCCATTTAATCTTGCCCACGGTATGTGCATAATAGACGCATGGTCGTGAAACGCGAAAAGCGCGTGCACATGCTGTTCTCGGACGATGAATGGTCGATGCTCCAATCGCTCGCCGATCGCGACGGCGTGAACGTGAGTGATTGGGTCCGTCGCCAGGTTCGAGACGTGCACCGCGCGACTTTTGGCGAGGAGCGACCGAAGAAACCGAAACGCTGAAAGAACGGGGCCCGCGCCGTTGGTAGCGGCCGAGCCCCTGGTCACCGAAAGGTAAGTTCCGATGACGGACGTCATCGGGCGACTCCTCGACTCGGAACGGCCCGTGCCGTTCTCTCCGCGCGACCCACGGCGGGAGCGTTAAGACGTGGCCACGCACGAGCGCGCAGGGAGGTTGAGTTTTCAGCGCGCTCGTGCGATGATTCCGAGGTCGCTTGCGACTCGAGTCAGTAAAGGCACCGAATGGGTAGAGCCGAGACCCCATTCGCCCCCTGGCTTCAAAGTACGAGTTCCGGCCTCTGGTGCGCGCGGGTTGTCCCCCGGCGCACGACGCAAAGGGCGCCCGACGCTGGTAAAGCGTTTCCCCGCTACGTTCAGAGGTTGTCATGCTCGATTTCGAAGGCTCGATCAGGGATCTCGTCCGCCGATTCGTGAGTGAAGAGCTCGCCGCGCGGTCGGCTGATGATTGGGTGGATCAAAAGGCGACGAAGCTCGGCCGTCGTCGACACATCGCGTACGTCCGCGGCTTGATCGCCGCTGGGAAGCCCGGCGCTGCGCAGCGCGGCCGAAGCTACTTCCTCAAGCGATCGGTGCACGATGGTTTTCTCTCCGCCGAAGCACGGCGGGCGCCCGTTGCGCGCGACGAAGCGATCGACGCTATCGCGCGCGAGCTCGGGTTGTAGATCATGGCCAAAGTCGAGAACGATAGCCTCGGTCCGTTCACCCGACTTCGATTCGGCGCGGGTAAGCGCCGGCGCTTTCGCCTACCCGTCGAGGGTGCGCAGCGGCGCGCCAACGCCGTCGAGACGCTGATCGCGACCCTCGGACCGATCGCGAACACTGACGCCGGGGTGCGCATCCTGGACGACGCGGAGCGAGCCGACGACACCCGTTTGACGGCGTTGCAAAAGATCGCCGTCGAGCTCGCGACAGGGAAGCGCAAGGCGCCCAAACCGTCGGCCGAGACTTTCGAGTCCGTCGGCGGCGAGT
>CAZDNG010000156.1:0-1662 GCA_964506835.1 uncultured Polyangiaceae bacterium | reverse complement strand
AAGTGCAGCGGCTCACGCGGGAGCTCACCGAGACGAAGGCGAAGCTCGAGAGCGGCGCGAAGGGCGCCGGGTCGGCGCGCGAGTTTCTCGATCTCCGCGAAGCGCTGAACAAGAAGGACAAGGAGCTCCTCGACCTTCGCGATCAGATCACGCATCGCGAGAAAGAACTCCTCGGGCTCCGCGATACGAATCTCGCCTTCGAGCGCGAAAAGGCGGACCTCAACGATCGGCTCGCCGAGTTCGACAAGGTGCTCAGCGAAACCGTCCGCCAAATGGACGGCGCGAAGGCCGACAAGGAACAAGCCGCGAAGCGCGCGGACGATTTCAAGCGCAAGTCGGAGAAGCTCAGCGCCGAGCTCGACGCGCGCGCGGCGGAGCTCGGTGAAACGAAGCTGAAGCTCGCCGACGAGATGGGCGCGCAAGAGGCGCGCGAAAACGCGCTCCGAAACGAGCATGCCGAAGCGCTCGAGCGGGCGGAAGAGATCCGCGCCGCGTCGGTGCAAGCCGCCGAGGATCGCGGGCGTGAAGAAGCGGAGCGCGCCGTAGCGGCGGCCAAGAACGACGCCGACGCCGAGCGGCAACGCCTCGTCGCCGAGCTCACGGAGCGCGCCGCGCGCGAGCTCGCCCTCGCGGTGAGTCAGAAGGAGAGCGCGCTCAAGGAAGACCACGAGAGCAAGCTCTCGACGTTGTATCGCGCGAACGAAGACGCGATGAACCGATTCAAGGCGGAGCAGACCCAGCTTCTCCTCGAAGTCGAGCGCGCCACCGAAGACAAGAAGCAGATCGAAGAGGCGCTCACGCGGGATCATCGCGTGGCGCTCGCCGCACGAGACGCCGAGCACGACAAGACGCGCGGCGAGCTTTCGGAGCAGAAAGCGGCGTACGAGCGGCTCCTCGGCGACAAGGCCGAGGCCGAGCGCACGCGCGACGAACGCATCGCGTGGCTCGAGTCGGCGCTGAGCGATCGCGACCGCGATCTGCAGATTGCTCGCTCCGACGTCGCTCAACGCGAGGCCAAGCTGCTCGGCATTTCCGCCGACCTCGACGCCTCTCACGACGAAACGGCGGACGCGCGGAGCGCCGTGCTCGCCGAGCAGGCGAAGGCCGAACGCGCCATCGCGAAGTGGACCGAAGATCGCGCGTCACTCGAGCGCGCGAAGGACGCGCTCGCGGTCGCGCTCGCGCAAATCGACGAAGTCGAAGGCCGACCGCTCTCGTAACGACGCGGTCAGCCGCGCGTGCAGTCCACGACGATCTTCCGGAACGCGCGCACCCCCTCGACGAGCCGCGGACCGGGACGGCCGAGAAACGCTTCCGGGACGGCGTAGATCCGGTTTTGCTCGACCGCGCGGAGGTTTCGCCACGCGGGGCGCCGCCGCACGATTTCCGGACGGTACTTCGCGGTCGGAACGCCGCACCACGCGATGACGATCGCGTCGGGATCGAACGCCGCCGCTTCGGCGTCGGTGATCGAACGGCTCTTCACGAGCTCGCCGTCGAGCGGATTGCTCGCCCCGGCGACGGCGAGCATCTGACTCACCCAGGACAGCTTGCCCGGCACGATGACCGGCTTCGGCCACCATTCGACTAGGATCGCAGGGCGACGATCGACCTCGGCGGAGTCCGCGGGCGCATCGAGCTCGGCGCGCATCGCGTCGATGA
>CAZDNG010000155.1:0-1737 GCA_964506835.1 uncultured Polyangiaceae bacterium | reverse complement strand
GCCGCTGATTCAGTGGGCCGAGCGGGAATCGAACCCGCAACCTTCGGATTAAAAACGCAAGGCGAGCTCTCGGGAAGCGGTTTTACCGCTGGATTTGATGCACGAACGAGCACGACCGAGCATGACGGCCCACCCCTGGCCCACCCTTCGGACGACGTCGAGAGCGCGCTCGTAAGGGCCCTCGACGCCGCCGTCGCGGCGTCCGCCTTCGAGGCCGTCGTCGCGTTAACGAACGAGCTCCGCGCACGTCGCGAAGCGCGATCCAACCTCATCGATCTCCGCGCTCGCAGGGAGCGCCAAAAGTGAAACGCCGTCAGGGGCCGAGTCCTGACGGCGTTCGATGTCCCTAGGAGGGACTGCCAAACAATGTCATCCCAAGTTACAGCCAAAACCGTTTCAAGTCAACCGATCGAGCCGTCCGTGCTCTTCACCGAGTACAGCGCGGTCAACCGCCCCGTGCCCGTCGGGTTGCGTTCGCTCCCGCTGTCGCAATTCGGCGCCGTGGAGTTCTTCGAGTGCGCGAGAAAGGACGAAGCCCCGCTCTATGCAATGCACGTCCTACACCCCGAGCGGTGTTCTCGCGCCAACGCGAACGTCATTCAGATCCATGGCACGTCGCTCGACATCGACGAAGGCGGTTTCGACGAGATCGGCCGGATCGCCGAACGCCTCGCCGCGGACGGCGTCGCGTTCCGGATCTACGAAACGTGGAGTTCGAAGGCGGAAGCCCCGCGCTTTCGAGTCGATATCCCTTTCGCCTACCCCGCGGCCCCTTCGGACTTCGCGAGCATCCACGCCGCGATCGTTCAGCGCTACGCGCCCACGGCCGATCCGGTGTGCAAGGACGTCGCGCGACAGCTCTACGTACCGTCGAAACCGCCCGGCGATGCGCGCGAACGGCTCGGCGGTTTCGATGCCGGCCGAGGTTTCCTCGATCCTTCGGCGTTCTCGAAGATCGCCGCGAACGACGTTCCGAAATTCAATCACCTACGATTCACCGAGTCCGCAGCGCCCGAGCCCTGCCCCGCCGGAACGACGGCGGTCGATTGGGCGCGCCACCTTGCGGCGACGATGCCCCCGTCGGTCTCGGGCAAGGGCGGTCACCCCGCGGCGTTCCGAGTGGCGCGAGCGCTCGTCCACGGCCTCAAAATCCCGCCCGGTGAGGCTTTCGCGATCATCCGCGACGTTTTCAATCCGCGGTGCGAACCGCCGTGGAGCGACGCCGAGCTCGAACACAAGATCCTCGACGCCCTGAAACCCGAGGGCGCGCCGTACGCCCGCGGTGCGTTGCTCGTCAGCCCTCTCGTGCAAGGGGCGACACTGCGATCCGACCTCGGAAACGCGCGACTGCTCGTGCGCACGCACGGCGAAGACCTGCGATTCTTTTCCGCGCGATGCAAGTGGTACGCATGGGACGGCGTGCGCTGGCAGGCGGACGAGACCGGCGAAATCGAGCGGCGTGCGAAGTCCACAGCCGAGTCGCTTTGGGATATCGCCAAGCAAGAGACCGACGACGATCGACGAAAGGCCGCTTTCGCATGGGCGCTGCAATGCCAGAATCGCCAGCGCGTCGACAATATGATCGCGATGGCGCGCTCGGAGTCCGGCATTCCTGTCACCGTTCGCGATCTAGACGCCGATCCGCGGCTCTTGAACGTTCAAAACGGTGTGCTCGATCTCCGCACGCGCACGCTGCGACCGCCGACGCGCGAACTACTCATGACCAAGGTAACGGCC
>CAZDNG010000154.1:0-2056 GCA_964506835.1 uncultured Polyangiaceae bacterium | reverse complement strand
AACGGTTGCTCCTTGCGGGCAAGGACGAACCGTTCGGCGTGAACGATCCGTCCTTGCCGGCAAGGATTCTCTCAGCGCCTGCAAAAAAGAAACAACCGGCGAAAACGTCCGCCGATGGGGGAGCGCGCGCCGCGGACCCAACATGGCCGCGGCCGTGGGGCTTCAATGTCGAGGCTTCGACGCAAGGGATATTGCCAATGTCACAAGTACAACAACCCACACAGCCGTCCGCGCCAGTGGTCACGCCGGACAATCCGGCGCCGGTGACGAACGGTTCTGCGTTCGTCGCGGCTTACGAGCGCAAGCTTTCCGAGATCACAGCGATCCCGGAGGACGAGTTCGCGACCATCAACATCGACTTTCACAACGCCGTGACCACGGTTCTCGGGGTGCTCTCGAAGATCGCCGAGCTCCAGCAGTCCATCTTGGCGCTGCCGACGATCGATCCGCACTTCGTCACCGGGCTGTCGGACTACGCGATGGCCGCGGGACAGGCGAACAACTACTACACGATCGCGACCACGCCGGCAGAGGACATCCTGGCGATGAATGATCGCGCCATGAAGATGCGCGAGAACTTTCGCTCGGATGCGACGGCGCTTGCGAACCGCGGCCTCATCGACCCGAATCGCCTGGCTGGGTTCAAGGGGCTCGTCGGCTACAAGAACGTCGCGTTCGAGCTGATGGGCTACGCGGATTTGATGCGCGACTGCTGGGCCACCATTCAGGGCAAGACGCCGATCACGTCGGACGAGATCGACGCCGCAAAGCAACTCGGCGAGTCGTTGGTGCTCGCCGCGGGCGAGCGTGAACAGGGACCCGGTGTGATTGCCGCGACCGCGCGGATCCGGCAGCAAGCGTTGACGTTGCTGCTGAAGGCGTACGACGAGACGCGGCGCGCGGTGGTGTTTCTCCGGTGGCACCAGGAGGACGCGGACACAATCGCGCCATCGCTCTACGCGGGTCGCGGTGGAAAGAAGCACGACGCGCCGCCCGCGCCCACGCCGCCCGCGCCGACACCGCCCGCGCCCGTCCCACCCGTCGTCACGCCGACCAATGGCGCGGCAAACCTGAATGGACAATCGGCCGTCCCCGCCGGTCATCCGGGCTCGCCCGCCTTCGGAGCGTGATGTCATGAAGACCGTGCCCTGCCTTCGTCTCGGTAACTCGCTCGCACTCGACGGAAGTGGTGCACGGAGTCCGTTGCTGCTCCCGGCTCATCATCTGGTCACGCACGGTGTGATCGTGGGGATGACCGGGAGCGGCAAGACCGGGCTGCTCACCGTCCTGGTCGAGGAGACGTTGAGGAACCAGATCCCGGTGTTGATGATCGATGTGAAAGGGGATCTGCCCGATCTGCTGCTCGCGTTCCCGTCGTTCGAATCGTCGGCGTTCGTTCCGTGGATGGGCGACGGCGCCGCGCCGGGCGACGATCGCAGTCCGGAGAGTCTCGCGCGCACGCTCGCGACCGAGCGCGAACAGGGGCTCCGCGCGTGGGGCATCGAAGAAGCGGATCTGCGCGCGTTCCGCGAGTCGACGGCGATTCGCGTCATCACGCCGGGCTCGACCGCGGGAGAACCCTTGCATGTGCTCTCGTCGCTCGAGCAGCGTTCGGCGCGGTGGGATTCCGATCCGGAAGCAGCGCGCGCGGCCCTCGCCGCGGCGGTTTCGCTCGTGCTCAGGCTCCTTGGTCGCGACGCCGATCCGGCGCGGAGCCGCGAACACGTCTTGCTCTCGGTGCTCGCCGAGCGACGCTTGCGCGCCGGACAGAACGCCGATCTGGCGGCGTTGCTCGAGGACCTCGCGCAGCCACCCATCGAGAAGATCGGCGCGCTCAAACTCGACGCCTTTCTTCCGAAATCCGAACGCCGCACGCTCGCCGCGGCGTTGAATGGTCTCCTCGCGTCACCGAGCTTCGAGAGCTGGCGTTCCGGTGCGCCCATCGACGTCGCAAGCTGGCTCACGCCCGTCGAGACGAACGGCGTCCGCAAGACGCCCGCGGTCATCGTCAGCGTCGCGCACCTCGACGACGAAGAACGATCGCTCGTCCTCGGCG
>CAZDNG010000153.1:0-2102 GCA_964506835.1 uncultured Polyangiaceae bacterium | reverse complement strand
ATCGGTGGATCCGTTTGGCCGATCCGCGGTGGCTCCATGAGGGCGATCGTTGACAGCGGCGAGACTGCTGGCTATCGCGGGAATGGCGAAGCTTCATTCCCGCTGCTCGTGAACGCAGTTCTCGGATTCAGGCGGCGGGGCGCGACGACGTCAGTTCCCCCTGAGCAACGGCATTGTTGCGATTTGGGGCGAACTCGGCCACGCGCAGCAAGCGCAAGCGCGCGAGCATGGACGGGGAGGGGGCAGCCGACTCGATTGACTAACCAACGGAATCGCTTTATAATCTGGAGAGTTAGAATCTGTTTCTCGGTGATTCCATGTCGTCCTCACCCATCAAGCTGCCGGAACCTCTCGATCGCAAGCTGACAGCGCTTGCCAAGAAGCGGCACACGACGCGCGCAAAGGTGCTGCAGGAGGCGCTGAACGCGTACGACGAGCAACCGAAGCGGCCCACGGTCGGGGCGCTCGCCGCCGATCTGATCGGCTCCGTGGATGATGCTCCGAAGGATTTGTCGACCAATCCGAAGCACATGTCCGGCTTCGGACGGTGACGCGCGTCATTCTGGACACCGGGCCGCTCGTCGCCCTACTCAGCACACAAGACGCGAGGCACCGCTGGGCACAGGAGACGATCAGCCGTCTCGAATCCCCGCTGTCGACGTGCGAAGCGGTCATCACGGAAGCATGCTACCTGCTGCGCCGGACGGCGCGGGGAGTCGAAGGCGTGCTGACGCTCGTGAGCCGGGGCATCGTGATGCCGAGTTTCCTACTGTCGTCCGAAGTCGACGCCGTTGCCGGGCTCATGACAAAGTACGCCACCGTCCCGATGTCGCTTGCCGATGCGTGTCTCGTTCGCATGACGGAGCTCGCACCGCGCGCCGCGGTCATAACGCTGGATCGGGATTTCCGCGTGTACCGGCGCAACGGACGTCAGGCGATTCCTGTCATCATGCCGGAGTAGTGAATCATGGCGAGGCGCAGCACGGGCCAGGCAAAGAAGCGTGCACGCAAGCCCGAAGTCGGCGAGGCCTTGATCGAGAGTTTCAGCGAAGCCGTGGCGTGGGCGCGCGGTGAGATCGAGCTTCCCGTGCGCGAGTACCAGCCGCCAGAAAGCGTCGAGGTCGACGGCCCAAGGGGGCAAGCCGATCGCCACGGTCACTGATTCTGGTCGCGCTCGAACGTGAGGTTCATTCCCTTGAACGGCGATTCGGCGAATAGCTGCGCCAGGCTCTTTCGCGATGCCGGTTGCCGCTTCACGGCGGCGCCGGTCAACACTCGTCAAGATAGGCATGGAGCGAAAGCCCGCGCGCCTGGGCCTGCGCCAGCAGACCTGCTTCGACTTCGGGCTTCAGTTCCACCTTCATCCGCCCTCCCTTCGGAGCCCGAGCTCGGCCTCGATGCCGTCCATGAGCTCGTCCGGGGTCGTCTCGATACAATCGCCGCGATCGAACGCCTTGAAGTCGTCCTCGACAAGGCGGCGGAGATTCTCGTTCGCATCGCGACGCGCAGAGCCGGCGTTCTGGTGTTCCAGGGCATGCACGCACGCCCGCAGCACGTCTTCGAGCGTCGTGAATCGTCCGGAGGCGATCTGCGCTTCAACGAAGCGCGCCAGGTCTTCCGGCAGATCATCGAGCGTGATGGGGGTGCCCATGAGGCGAACTTTCTCCGCTGTTTCGAGACTTGTGGACCCGAAATGCGCCGTTGTCAAACGGGGGACTTCGACTCCCCTGCCCTCTGCTGCCGTTTAGCGAGCAGCGCAACAATCTGGAATGGTTCTAAGGTCTGCCATCAGCGCCGCGACCCGTGAAATCCTGAAGGCGTCTTTGGGCGGAGCGTAGCGGAGCCCGTTTGCCGAGTGTGGCGCAGCCGCAGGCGAGCAAGCGAGGCATTGATGGGCTATGCGGCCAAAGGCCGCTCCGGTATCATTGGTGTTGTGATTGTCGTTGTAGGGGAGGAGCGAAGGCGACGACCGATGAAGATGGTTGCGGCTCGTTAGAGCCGCTCTTGTTTTTGGTAGGAAGCGAGAGCCCTGGATGGGCTTGAGCTTCCTGCGGATTCCGTTCAACTTGAGCGCTCGTTCCGGCGGGACTTGAGCGGACGTT
>CAZDNG010000152.1:0-2171 GCA_964506835.1 uncultured Polyangiaceae bacterium | reverse complement strand
TCCTCCTCACGGTGTTGAAGAGCGCCAGCGCTTCGACACTCGACATCGTGAGCCGCGTTCGGGCCGCCTTGCCCGGCCTCCTCGCGACGCTGCCGCCGGCGTACAGGCTGGATCTCCTGTTCGATCAGTCACTCTACGTCCGGGCTGCCGTGGAGGGAGTCGTCAAGGAAGCCTCCATCGCGGCCGGCCTGACCGCGTTGATGATCCTCCTCTTCCTGGGAAGCTGGCGGAGCACCCTCATCGTCGTCATCTCCATTCCGCTGTCTATCCTGGTCTCCCTGACCGTCCTCGCCTGTCTCGGACAGACGCTGAATCTGATGACGCTCGGAGGCCTGTCCCTCGCCGTTGGCATCTTGGTCGACGACGCCACCGTCGAGCTCGAGAACGTGCACCGCAACATGGCGATGAAGAAGCCCCTCGTTCGCGCCATCCTCGACGGCGCTCAGCAGATCGCAGTGCCCGCGTTCGTCGCGACGCTCTGCATCTGCATCGTGTTCATCCCCATCACGTTCATTTCCGGCGCGGCGCGGTCGCTCTTCACGCCCCTCGGCATGGCGGTCGTGTTCGCGATGATGACGTCCTACTTCCTGTCGCGCACCCTCGTCCCCACCCTGGTGCACTACCTGCTCGCCGCCGAGGTCGATCTCTACTCCGGCGACACGCAGCGATCCGCGAGCAGGCGGGACATCGTTTTCCGCGTGCACGAACGGTTCAACGCTCACTTCGAGCGTCTGCGCCGTCTTTACGGGGGCTACCTCGACTTCGCGCTCGACCACAAGCGGTCCGTGTCGCTCGGCTTCGGAGCCTTCGTGGTCGCGTCGCTCGGCTTGCTCTTTCCGAACCTCGGCAGAGACTTCTTTCCCGCCGTCGACGCCGGGCAGATTCGCTTTCACGTGCGAACCAACGCCGGGACACGCATCGAGACGACGGAACACCTCTTCGAGGGCGTCGAAGACGTCGTTCACGCCGTGATCCCGAAGAACGAGATCGTGACGGTCATCGACAACATCGGCATGCCGATCAGCGGCTTGAACCTGGCGCTCGGCGATCCTTCGATGATCTCGTCGGCGGACGGCGAGGTCATGGTCCAGCTCGCCGAGAGGCACGGGCCGACTGCGGAGTACGTGAAGGCGCTGCGCCGGCGATTCGCAGTCGATTGGCCGTCAGCGGATTTCTTCTTCCTCGCGCCGGACATCACGACTCAGGTGCTGAACTTCGGTCTGACGGCTCCCATCGACGTGCAGGTCGTCGGGCCCTTGTCCAACGTGGAGAGGAACTACGAGGTCGCCAACGCGCTCCGCGAGCGGATCTCCCGCGTGTCGGGCGCCGTGGACGTACACCTCGCACAGGTGGTGAACCAGCCGGAGATTCGCGTGAACGTCGACCGCGCGGAGGCCAGTCTAGCTGGGGTCACCGAACGCGACATCGCAAGCGACGCGCTGGTGTCGTTGAGCTCGAGCGGACAGGTTGCGCCGAACTTCTGGCTCGACCCGAAGCGTGGCGTCCAGTACCTCGTCGCCGTCCAGACGCCTCAATACAAGGTCGACTCTCTCGATGCCGTCCGCCAGACACCGGTGCATCTGCCGGGAGCCGAATCACCCGAAATGCTCGGCAACCTGACGACTTTCCACCGCAGCTTCTCTCCGGTGAACATCACGCACTACGACATTCTGCCGACCTTCGACGTTCAGGCCAACGTGCAGGGGACGGACCTCGGTTCGGTGTCGGACTCCGTGGATCGGCTGATCGCAGAAGCGAAGAAGACCTTGCCTCGCGGGACGTCGATAGCGGTGCGCGGACAGGTCGAGAGCATGAACGCGAGCTTTCGTGGGCTTTCCTACGGGATCATCGCGGCCGTCGGGCTCGTGTACCTGCTCATGGTCGTCAACTTCCAGTCCTGGCTCGACCCCGCGATCATCCTGTCGGCGCTCCCCGGGGCGCTCGCGGGCATCGTGTGGATGCTCTTCGCGACGCGAACCACCCTCTCGGTCCCTGCGCTGATGGGAGCGATCATGAGCATCGGCGTCGCTACCTCGAACAGCATCCTCATGGTCACGTTTGCAAACGAGCAAAGGGGCGACGGAGTCGACGCTCGACGGGCCGCGTGGCTTGCCGGCATCACGCGTCTGCGACCGGTGATGATGACGGCGCTCGCGATGATCATCGGCATG
>CAZDNG010000151.1:0-2177 GCA_964506835.1 uncultured Polyangiaceae bacterium | reverse complement strand
AGCGCAGCCACATTCCGCCGCGTTTCAACCCGGTCCGCACCGCGCCAGCGCGTCCGGGTCCACTGCCCCGTCGCGGCTCACCCTCCGCGACGGGGCTCGTCAGTCCGCCCCAAGTCAGTGCGGATCTTGCTGCAGCACGCACGCTCCGAGCGTCGAATTGCACTTCGCGTGGAGCCAGCTCGGACCGCGACGCGGGGCTCCCGCGTCGTCCGTGCACGCGACGCAATCCGCGACGCAAGCCCTCGTCACGTTGGTGTTGTTCAGGAACCCCTGCGGATCGCTGACGGCGACGAAGGCATTCGGATCGTCCGAGCACTGGCCGCAGCACGTGGTGGTCTGGACGACGCAATCGGCGTCCTTGGTGCACGCGGCATACGGTCTGAGATCGACGGCTTCGCAGGTGCCGAACATCGGACCGTCGGGCGTGAGCAAAGGCTCGCACAAAGCGGCGACGGCGCCCGGGGGTTGCTCGCAGGTGACGCATGGCCCGCCAGCATCATTCCGGCATTGCGATTCGTACCAAGCCGCGACGCTCGAGGAATCGACTGCGCTGCTATCGTCGATCGTCGGCGCCTCGCAAGCCGGGCAGCACGCATTCGTGACGACGCGGCACTGAGACGAGTCGAGACAGAACTTGGAGAAGGCCGTGCCGTTTCCCCCGTCGTGGTTTCCGACGGCTGGCCCGCCGTCTTTCTGCGGCGAGCCACCGTCCTCGCCACCGTCCGGCGGCAACCCTGGCGACGAGGTGCACGGAAACAGCCCTTTGCCCGCAACCCAGTGTCCGCCGTCGCACTCGAACTGGCTCTGATATCCGTTCGTGCACGCGGTCCAGCACGAGCCTGCAGGGCCGCTGCACGCCGCGCCATCGACGAACGTCGTCGGGCACCCGGTGCCGGCGTCCGGCGGGAAGCCTCCGGGGCTGCGCCCGCTCGATTGGCTCATCCCTGCGACGCAGATCCCCGATTCGCACCCAAATCCTGCTCCTCCGTGAGGGCAATCCGCGGGGACCGTGCACGTCGCGGTGCACGTCTTCGTCGCGACCGACGAGCAGCTCGCGGTCTTGCACGCGGTGTTTCCATCCAGGCCCGCGCATCCCGATTCGTCGGTGCAGGCCTTCGTGCACACGCCGCATTGGCACGTGAGCGACCCGCAATCGGCGTCGCTCCGGCAGTCCGAGAGCCAGTGAGTGTTGCTGTCCGTCCCCACTCCGACGGTCGTGCCGGCGCAGGACGGGACCCCTGCGGCGCCGAGCGCGCACGACGTCGCAAATAGAGCACCCCGGATAAGTTTATTCATCATGTCGATTTCCTCACTGCGACGCGGAGCTCACTCCTCCGACGTCTCCAATGCTTGCCCCACGTAAAACGACACCCGCGTGCTCGCGTCCGCGTCGGGTGGATGCTCTTCGTTGTGCGCCGCGACGCGATCCCACAGGGCTTGGGCCGAGAGGCGCGTCTTTCGAAGCAGCGTATAGACGTCCTCTTCGTAGGGATGCCCTGGGGTCACCGTGAACGTGAACGTCGAGCCGCCGAGGCGATCCGACGCGTTCGCGCCGCTGAGCCCCACCCGAACCTTCGTCGCGATCGCGACGGCGACCGCGCGAAAATGGTCGACGATCGCCGCTTCCCACCCTTGCTCCGCGCCGAGGGGCAGCGCGACGTTGCCCGAAATGAGCCGGCCGTCTTGTTCCGTCACCCGTCCGGAACGGACGAGCTCGTCCGCCGCGGCGCGGGCGAGCGCGGCGTCGACCCCGAGCGCCGTCGCGAGCTCTTGTCGAGTGTCCGCTTCGTGTCGGAAAATCTTCAGCCAGGCGAGGTTGGCGACCGCGTCGAGATCCTGCTGGTGCTCGACCTTGTCGCGCATGGCGTCGCTGGTGACGCCGTGCACGGCCTGTTCGCCGGAGCCGGTGATGCATACGAGGCCGCTGCGGATCAGGTCCTTCACGACGGCGGCGACTTCGCGCTCTCCGTCGAACTCGAACCGCTCGAGGATCCGATTCCGCGTCGGCTGCTCCTTTTCGATGAACTCGAGCACGGCTTCCCAGAGCGTCTGCGCGCGCGCGCTTTCGCTCTCGGTGAGTCGACGCATCTTCTTCTGGTACGAACGGAGGGCCATGCCGAACATGTCGGCCACGACTTGCCGGCGCACGCCTTGCGCCTCGATCTCGCGGGCCAGTT
>CAZDNG010000150.1:0-2200 GCA_964506835.1 uncultured Polyangiaceae bacterium | reverse complement strand
GTTGGATCAGATCGCGACACGGCGTGGACGATGCGTGTCCGCGGAGCTGAAGAGGCGAGCGGCGGCGTGGATCGTGAAGGAGCGAGCGGCGGGGCGCACGGTGTCGGAGCTCGCGCGCGAGCTTGGGATCGTTGCTGGCACGGTGTTGCGATGGAGCGCGGGCGCGAGCGTGCGACAGATGGTGCCGGTTCGCGTCGTCGCCGACGCAGCGGGTGCGAAGACGGTGTCCGTGGTCTCGCCGTCGGGATTTCGAATCGAGGGTGTGACGCTCGCGGAGGCGACGCTCGTTCTCCGGGAGCTCGAGTGATCCTCGGGACGAGTCGGTCCGTTCGCGTGTTCGCATACCCGGAGCCGATCGATCTTCGCAAGGGCTACGACGGACTCTTCGGCTTGGTGAAAACCGGCCTCGGACGCGACCCCCTCAGCGGCGATCTCTTCTTGTTCGTCAACAAGCGACGCGGCGCCTGCAAGGTTCTCGTGTGGGACGGCACGGGGCTTTGCATTTTTCAAAAACGACTCGAGCGCGGTCGCTACGCGCCGCTGTGGCGCGACGACGGCAGCGCGGTGCAGTTGACTGCTAGCGAGCTCGCGTTGTTCATCGAGGGCTGCGATCTCATCGGACGGCGCACGTTGTCGCCGAGCATCGTGACGCCGAATGCGCTTGCTCCCGATCGATCGATATGATCTAGAAGAAACGTGGACCTTCGACGCGAGAAGGACATCGAGCACCTCCGACGCATCGCTCTCGCACAGCAAGTGCAGATCGAGCAATTACTGCGTGTGTTGCGGGCCAAGTGCGAGGAGCTCGAAGCGCTGAAGGGCAATCCCGAGGAGCTGCAGCAAACGCTCTCCCTCATCGAAACGCTCACGAAGAAATCGCAATCGGCTGAAGCCGAGGCGGCGAAGACCCCGCCGAAGAAACAGCCGAAGAAGCGAGAAGACTTCGGCGCGACGGAGCAGCCGCGATTGCCGCTCGAGGAGCGCGTCTTCGAGCTCGATGACGCCGATCGCGCGTGCCCGAGCTGCGGCGGGGCGCTTCATCCGATGGCGGGACAATTCGAAACGTCGGAGATGATCGACTTCGTCGAGATCAGCTACCGCCTCGTGAAAGTGAAACAGCAGAAGTACGTCTGCCGTTGCGGAAGCTGCGTCGAGACCGCGCTCGGACCCGAGCGCGCCGTGCGCGGTGGGCGCTACTCGCTCGGCTTCGCGATCAAGGTCGCGCTCGACAAGTACCTCGATCACATCCCGCTCGCTCGACAGGAGCGGATCCTCCGTCGGCACGGCGTCGACGTGCCGACGCAGGTTCTCTGGGACCAACTCTCGGCGCTCGGTCATCGCCTTGCGACGACGGAAGTCGCGCTGTTCAAACACGCACTTGCTCAGCCCGTGATTGGCCTCGATCAGACGGGCTGGCCCAGGCTCGAAAGTGGCGCGACGAAGCCTTGGCAAATGTGGTGTGTCACAGCTCCGGGCGTCGTCTGTCACCGGATCCGTGACGACAAAGGCGCGGCGACGTTCAAAGCACTCGTCGGTGGGTACGAGGGTGTCATTGTTTGCGACGCGCTCAAAACGCACGAAGCTGGCGCTCGAGACGGTCCCGGCATCACGCTTGCGGGTTGCTGGGCGCACGTCTTCCGAAAATTCGACGAAGCCGCTCCGGATCATCCGGAAGCAAACCTTGCGCTCGGTTGGATCGGTGAGCTCTATGAGATCGACGAGCGCGCCGGTGGTGGCATCACGCGCAAAGCCGAACTGCGCCGGACTGAATCGGCGGAAGTGCTTGCGAAGCTCAAGACGTGGCTCTGGAGCCAAGCTGTTCTGAAGACGCTCTCGATCGGAAAAGCGGCCGGATACGCGATCGCGAATTGGGAACGACTCACCCGCTTTGTCGATAACCCACTCGTGCCGCTCGACAACAACGCGACCGAGCGCGCGATCAGAGGTCCGGTCGTGGGCCGCAAAAATCACTACGGTTCCAAATCACGTCGAGGCACTGAGGTCGCCGCTATTCTCTACACGCTCCTCGAGACGGCGAAGCTTCACGACGTCGATCCGACCAAGTACCTCGTCGAAGCCGTTCGCGCCGCTGACCGCGACGAAGTGCTCTTTCCCTGGCAGATCCCCGCCGCAAACTGAGTCGGCGCGCCTTTACTCCGCCCGCGGCCGGCATTCACGACGGGGCGCCGCGAGATGTAAC
>CAZDNG010000149.1:0-2435 GCA_964506835.1 uncultured Polyangiaceae bacterium | reverse complement strand
TCGCCGCCCTACCTTCTCCCTAAACACTTGCGGTCAGCCTCAGGGCGTGAGTTAGCCAGCGACTGGTCCGCGCAAGCCAGGAAATCCCTGGCCCATTCGCGACACGACAGGATTCGTGACGAAGCTCTAACGCCCTCGGACCATTCAGAATCGCTCCAAACGCCGGCTTCCGCGATCACGCGGAGCTCTCGCCAAAAGCAGCAAGGATATCCGAATCGGTTGGCCCGCCAAATGTTCGACTAGACACGAAAAGGGCCATCGCAAAAATGAACGGCGCAACCTTGAAAGCGGGTTCGAACGTTCGTGCTGAGAAGTCCTGGACCAGACCAGCTGGTGACTTAGAGACTAGCGTCTGTACGGCGAGACCTTCGCCGTGGGTCGCCGCGCTGAAGTGACGATAGATGCCAACGTACCAACCTCGGAAGGAGTATCGCTTCAACGTCACTCCACCCGGGAGCTGTGGCAACCAGAAAGCATCGATCACGTCGCACATTGCGGTGAGAGATGGAATTCCCACCACTTCGCTCGGCTCAGGCACGCTGATGTCTGCGATCTCCGCGATCCCCACCGCCTGTGCGTCGTTCACCGCCTTTTGGCGGTTCAACAGGTCGGCTCGCTTCCACTGTTCGAAGTGATCCGACGGCTTCGCGCATATCCAGGCAAACTTTACCGCGTGTTCGAAGAGGCTCCTCGTGAGGATTGCCGCGTCGTAGCAGAACTCGTCAGAAAGCCCCGAAATCGCTCGAGCCATGCGTGCCATGTTCCCGACCATCAAGGCACCAGTTTCGGGCCATCCCAACGACTGCGCTTGGACGCGCGCATGAACAAGCGCGGCAAGTTGCGAAAGTCTCAAGCGAGCAACGCTCGTGTTGTTTCCCGAAGCGCCCAACGTGGCCTCAATGTCGTCACTATTCGTGTACTGCTGATGGTCTGGCATCACGCAAATCGAGGAGAATTCCGCTTCATTGATGAAGAAGCGCGTAGAGGGCCACGAAGGGTCTTCCGGAGAGGATGCCGACCATGTCAGATGAACCACAGCAAGCCGACCGTCAACGGCGAACAACACGTCGTCATTGTCGATTCGCTGCGCGATCGCGGCGGCGACATGACCGTGCAGTGCGTGAGGGCGCGCAGTCTCCCGACGCAGCTCGTGTTGCAGGCGACGTGCTGTTAGCTCATTTGTAACGGGTCGCCACGGGTCATGCCACTCGATCGCGTCCACGGTTCGCATCTCCAAGTCTGGCTAACGTTCGCGCGTTCAGCTGCGAGTCCCGAGCGTAAGCGAGCGTCTCGTCAGCTGCAACGCGGAGTTGGGCAGCGACATGAACGGTCCGTGATACGTTCTCCGAGGTGTTCCTCTCCGCCGCGAAGATCAAAACGGCTTTCGACGCGCTGTCCGACGAACTTGCAGCGGCGGGCGAGCACGGGGAAATCGTGGTTGTCGGGGGAGCCGCACTCGTTCTCTTGTTCAATGCGAGAGAAACGACGAAAGACGTGGATGCGTACTTCCTTGCACCAGAAGCATCGAAACTCCGTGCAGCCGCCGCGCGTGTCGCCGATGGCCTCGATTTGCCTGAGGACTGGCTGAACGACGGGGCCAAAGGTTTCATGACGCGCGTCACCGGAGGCGCCGTCCTGTACGAGTCCGAAGCTTTGCTCGCGCGCGCAGCATCCGTCGAACAGCTTCTAGCCATGAAGCTCGCCGCCTGGCGCGACGCGATCGACCGGGCCGACGCCCGACTCTTGCTTTCGCAAATCGAAGGATCAATTCAAGAGGTCTGGGCCCGCCTGGAGCCATTCGTGCCGCCGCCGCAGCTGGACAAGGCCTCGTACGCGCTTCATGATCTATGGGAGTCGATTCATGGATCTCCGTAACCTCGTTCAAGCCGTCCTCGCGGGAGACCTTTTGGCTGCGCGCCAATGGGTAGCCGACGCGCGTCGAGCGAATCTGGAATGGGATCGATGCGATCGCCCGCTCGGGTTGACGCCACGCGAAATGGTCGTCGCCGCTGCGCTGACAGAACTCCTGGCTTCCCGCGACGGTAAGGCCGCGCCGCCGTGGACCTCGTCGATCGGGGGTCAGGTCGAACCGCTCTTTCTCGATCCGGGCCTCGAGTCGATGCCCCGCACACGCGAGCTTGCGAGACGAGCCGGCCCCGAACCGCTCCGCCGACGCAACCTCTTCGCCTCGCCCGACTTCCTCGATCAGCGATAAGGCAACGTCGAGCAACGCTTCAGGCCGACGTGAGTTCGTCTGCCCAACGTTCGCGCATTAAGCTGCGAGGTCCGAGCGTAAGCGAGGTCCTCGTCAGCTTCAATGCGGAGTTAGGCATGCGGCGTGCCTCTGAATCAATTGGAAGCAAGACACGCTTCCCCCGCACGCGATCGAGACCGCGTTCCCGACCGTCGACGGTGGCGATGGCGAGCGCCATCTG
>CAZDNG010000148.1:0-2493 GCA_964506835.1 uncultured Polyangiaceae bacterium | reverse complement strand
GTAACCGATGCACGAACCCCACGTTCCAGCCGGCGCGCACCCGCACTATCGGCGCGCGGAACACGGACTACGCCGGGATCGTGAACGAGCAGAGCGGAGCGTCGAGCTCGTCGGGATCCAGCTTGGCGCGGGTCGCGTTCCAATACTTCGGAGCGAGCTCGAGGTAGCGGTCCTGCGGCCAGTAAGGCAGGAGCCGGAGGATCTCGTCGAGGTACTGATGTGGATCGATGGCGTGCAGGCGGCAAGAAGCGATGATGGAGAAGATCGCGGCGGCGCTCTCCGCATGCGCGTCACTGCCGTAGAACATCCAATTTTTCCGACCGACGACCACTTTTCGAAGTGTGCGTTCCGAGCGCGTGTTGTCGAGCGGCAGACGGGCGTCGTCGAGCACGCGAAGGAGCTCTTTCTCCTGGTTGAACGCGTAGCCGAGCGCCTTGGTTGCGAGATTTCGCCCTTGAGCGCTGGCGCGCGCGTCCTTCACCCACTGAAAAAAGCTCTCCATCAACGGCCGCAGATGCTGCACTCGCATTTCCTTCCGCTTCACGGGTGGCAGTGAACGAAAAGCGTCGTCAGCGGCGTAGATGGCGCGAATGCGCATCAGCCCCTGGATCCCGACCGGGTACTTGTTGACGGCGGCCTCGAAAAAATACCGCCGGCAATGCGCCCAACACCCGACCAACGTGACGCCTTCGTCGGTGTCCTTTGGCGGTCCACGCTCGAGGACGTCGTAGACGTTGCTCGCGTCGCATTGCAGAAAGCCCCTGAAGCCACCGAACAGCTTCTTCACGAAGTCTTGGTTGTGCTTCTCGGTGTACGCGAACAGCACGTGATCGCAGTCGGCGACGGCGGTGAAGAAGTGGCCCTTCTTGCACGCCTGGCGAAGGCCTTCCTTGCTCTTTTCCGGCTGGATCATGGCGGACGTCGCATCCGTCGAGATCACGGCGGCACTGCTCAGCGCCTCCTGCCACATCGCGTGACAGATGGTCGCGCCCAGGCTGCCGCCCGCCTCTTCGACGTAGCGGCACATGGTGCTGCGGTCGAGCTCAACACCCTGATCCTCGATGTGCTGCTCGAGCCGATAGTGCGGCGCGCCCAGCGAGAACTTCTGCACGAGGATGAAGGCGACGACGGATGAGTGCAGCAAGCCGCGCCGGAACAGCGTCTTGGGCGTGGCGACGCCGAGCACCGTCGGGCCATCGCGACCGGGCACTTCGTACTTCGCCGTACGTTTGACGAGGACGGAGAACCCGCCGCGGCGATACATGAGCTGATGGCCTTCCTCGAAGCCAATCCGCTTGCCGGTCTTCTCCAGCTCCTCGTCGAAGATCTCCAGCAAGAAACGAGGCAAGTTGCTGATCGACAGGTCGCGTCGACCCTTCGGCTTTTCTTTGGGCTTTTGGCTCGGCGGCTGTGCGTCACTCTCCTCGTCGCTGCCGCGCGCCGCTGCTACCGCGTCATCGAGCTCCTTCTGAAGCCGCCGATCGGCGTCGAGCAAACTGCCGAGCGTGAGCTGCAATTCGGTCGTCTGCGTGCGCTCGGTCTTGTTGCCGTAGATGCGGCGCTTCAGGAGCTCGTTTTCGTGAGTCAGGTTGAGGATCGTCTCGCGGAGCGAGGCGTTTTGCAGCTCGCCCTCCGTCACGCGCGACTTCAGTCCGACGAGCTCCACCTGCAGCGCCACGACTAGATCAGAGAGCTCCGCCCGCGACAACATGGGCTTCGCTCTTGTCGACTCACTCGACACGTTTTTCCTATACACGAGCGCGATCACCACGCTCAAGAAAAAGCGTCTCGCTTTGCTCAGTGAACGCGTCGACGCGGCGCCCGCGGCGTGACGCTCACGCCCTTGTAGATCACCTCGAAGATCGCGTCGCTCACGATCACGTGTTGGTCGCCGGAGCGCGTCGCCTTGGGCAGCTCGAACTTCCCCGCGTCGAGCTTCTTGTGAACGACGATCACGCCCGTGCCGTCCCAGGTCAGCGCTTTCATCGTGTGGCCGCGTTTGCCCACGAACACGAACAGCGCGCGCGACCTCGGCTCTGCCTGCATCTTCTCGCGAACGAATGCCCCGAGCCGCTCGTAGCCGAATCGCATATCCACCGGCTCCAGCGCCACGTAGATCGGGATCCCGTGCGCGATCATCTCGACGCGGCGCTCAATGACGAAACGACCGCGCGCAGGAGCTCCGAATCAAATCCTGCTTCGACACGAATGAGCGCACCCCCGACCTCGATCGCGATCACG
Source organism: uncultured Polyangiaceae bacterium (assembly GCA_964506835.1). Classification (GTDB taxonomy): domain Bacteria; phylum Myxococcota_A; class Polyangia; order Polyangiales; family Polyangiaceae; genus DASZVB01. The sequence continues at coordinate 252 of CAZDNG010000148.1, read as the reverse complement.
CCCGTTGGCCGCGACCCCGCGACGACCAACCTCGCGAACTTCGGCGCGCCCGCCTCCCGCGCTGCCTGCATCCATCGGTACCCGATTGAAGTGTCCAATCCCCGGCGAGCGGCCACCTCCTTCACCGAAGCTCCCGTCGTCCGGACTTCATCCACGAACCGCTGCCGCTCCTCCGAGGTAAATCGCCTGCGCATTCCTCCTTGTGCCTGCCTTCGCCACCGTCTGACCACGTGGGGTCCGTGCAACGGTTAC
>CAZDNG010000147.1:0-2596 GCA_964506835.1 uncultured Polyangiaceae bacterium | reverse complement strand
TGCGTATATCGCCCATCGTGATCAGCCGTCTCGGGCATCGGGATCACTTGTCGGTCGCGTGATCGGAGCGGAGCGACGCGGGCTGTCGAGGCTCAGTTGTCGTTCTTGGTCTTGACCTTCCGTCGGGAGTGGCCCTTCAGGTCGAGCTTGTAGGCGTTGTTGACGAGGCGGTCCAAAATTGCGTCAGCCAAAGTGGGGTCGGCGATCCACTCGTGCCATTTCGGGATCGGAAGCTGGCTGGTCACGACGGTCGACGCACGTCCGTATCGGTCCTCGATCACCTCGAGCAAGTCGTGTCTCTGGGCCTCGCGCAACGTTCCGAGGCCCCAGTCGTCGAGTACGAGGATCTCGGCCTTCGCGAAACGGCCGAGCATGCGGGCGTAGCTTCCCTCTGCGCGTGCGAGGGCGATCTCGTCGAGCAACCGGGGCACGCGCCGGTAGATGACGCGGTGACCGCGACGGCAAGCTGCTTGACCGAGAGCGCAAGCGACGTAGCTCTTTCCGACGCCGGTGGGACCCGAGAGCAGCACGTTGAGGTGCTCAGCCACCCAGCCGCAACCCGCGAGCTGACGCACGAGCGCCTTGTCCAAGCCGCGCTCGGCGGACGCCTCGACGTCCTCGACGCACGCTCCGGGGATTCTGAGCTGCGCGTCCTTCAGCAGCCGGTTCAGTCGCCGGTTGTCACGGGCGAGATATTCGGCGTCGACAAGCAATCCGAATCGTTCGTCGAAAGTCAGCGATGACACTTTGGCCTCCTTGTTCTGTTCGACCCATGCGTCGGCCATCACGGCGAGGCGCAGGGCTCGGAGTTTTTCGATTGTTGGTTCGTTCAGCATGGCTTCTCCTTGTTCGGTCAGTGGTAGTAGTCAGGGCCGCGGACGTTCTCGTGATGGATGGTGGGCGCATCGGTCGGTTCTTCACCGGGCAGCGGCGTGCTCTCGCGCCCGAGCGACAAGATGTTCGCGACGATCTTGTACGAGCGCGCACCAAGACGCAGGGCTCGCTCGCACGCGAGCTCGGTGCGTTCGGGGCCATGCTTCTCTCCCACGCGCTGAAGCCCTCGCGCCGAGCGCCAGCCCTGCTCACGCACCGGGTTGGCATCGATGAGACGGCGCACCATCGCCTCCGTCATCGGGCCGATGGACGCGCCCCACGCGATCACGCCGTCCACGCCCGCGGAATGGCGGCGGTGCGCCTCCGGCATGTGCGCCGCGTTGGTCGTGTGCTTGTACGCGAGCGCGCTGCGGGCGTGCGAGGCGACACGGTTCCCCAGGGAAAATACCTCGATCGTCGTTGCCGTCGCACGCACCCACACGGCCTCTTGCGCGAGCTCGTACGGCGCGGAGTACCAGTGCTTTTCGTGCTCCACGTGGTAGTCGAGATTGACGGTGCGCTCCTCCCACTCGGCAATCTCGTAGGCCTCCGATGGAAGCGGTCGCAGCGCCGGCTGGTCGTAACGTTCGTAGAGCTCCCGTCGCGTGACGCCGCCAAGCTTCTTCATCGGGCGCGCGTTCATGTCCTCGAGCAACTCTGCGATGCGACGGTTCAGCTCCCCGAGCGAGAAGAAGGTCACATTCCGAAGACGCGCGAGAATCCATCGCTGCGCGATCTGCACCGCTACTTCGACCTTCGCCTTGTCGCGGGGCTTGTAGGGCCGCGCCGGCACGATCGCCGTGCCGTAGTGCCGCGCCATCTCGGCGTAGCTGCGCTGGACGCCGGGCTCGTATCGGCACGCCTTCGTCACCCCGGACTTCAACTGGTCGGGCACCGTCATCTCCGTCACTCCGCCGAAGTAGGCGTACGCACGCATGTGCGCGGCGATGAAGTCAGGGACCTGCTGCGTCGCCGTCACCTCCGCGTACGTGTAGTTGCTGGCGCCGAGCACAGCGACGAACAACTCCACTTCGACGACCTCGCCGGTGCGCGCGTCCACGTACACCGGCTTCTTCCCGGAGTAGTCGACGAAGCACTTCTCCCCCGCCTTGTGCACCTGGCGCATGACCACGCCCGCCTTCGACAACCATCGGCGGTACACATCGCAAAACGCCGTGTACCGAAGACCCGTCGGGTGCGCCTCCAGGTACTCCAGATGCAACAGTTCGAGCGTCACGCCGGTGCGTCGCAGCTCGCGGTGCAAGTAGACCGGGTCGGGTCGCGGCCGGTCATCACCTGGCTTCGCTGGTCGCCCGTACAATCGTTCTTCGAGCACCGCCTCGCTCTGGCTCTCGGCGATCTCCCAGGTCACGCCGGCAATACCCGCCCGCGCCGCCGTCTTCTGCACCGCGCCGACGCTGATCGCCAGACTCCGCGCCACCTCGCGCACCGTGCGGCCCTGCGCCCGCAATCTTAGAATCTCTCGAATCTGTCGCACTTCCAGTCGCTCCGTTGCCATCCAGGTGGTTCCTTTCGGAGCCCCCGGTCTCAGAGTCGACTGCCCGCGTCACCCGCCCTTTCGCGGCGTGTTCACCATGCCCGATTTCGGCGTTCACGACGCCGATCCGAGCGTTCACGTCCCCCGATCCGGCTGTTCACGATGCGCCGATTTCCGTGTTCACGATGCGCCGATCCGGGCGTTCACGATCGGGCGATTTCCGCA
>CAZDNG010000146.1:0-3372 GCA_964506835.1 uncultured Polyangiaceae bacterium | reverse complement strand
CGCGCCGCGATCGCGGCCTCGTCGACGGCGCGCAAGATGCGCCGAGCGTGCGCGAGGAAGCGCTCGCCCGACGGCAACAGGCGCACGCCGCGCGGCGTACGCTCGAGGAGCGGCGCGCCGAGCTCGTCTTCGAGCATTCGCAGCTGGCGGCTGAGCGGCGGCTGGGAGATGTGCAGCCGGCTCGCCGCGCGCGTCATGTTTCCTTCCTCGGCCACGGCGACGAAGTAGCGGATCTGCGAGAGGCTCATGTCGATATCATCGTAGCAGAGGCATCGCGGCGGGCAGACAGATCGAAACGGTATTGGACCCCGGCCTTCCGTTCGCGAAGGCTGCCGGCATGGCGATCGAGCTCTTCGCGGAGGCGGACGTCGAGCGCCTGCGCCGCGCCGGGCGGATCGCCGCGGAGACGCTCGCCACGATCGGGGCGCGCCTCTGCGCGGGGATCGCCACGGCGGAGATCGATCGCTGGGTGCGCGAGGACACGAACCATCGCGGCGGAGTGCCGAGCCAGCTCGGGTACAAGGGATTTCCCGCGGCCGTGTGCACCAGCCGGAACGAGATCGTGTGCCACGGCATGCCGAGCGAGACCGACGTCCTTCGCGACGGCGACATCGTGAACGTCGACGTGACCACGATGGTCGACGGCTTTCACGGCGACACTTCCGCGACGTTCGTGATCGGCGCTGCGACCCCGGCCGCCATCCGCCTCGTCGAGACCGCGCGCCGCTGCCGCGACGCCGGAATCGCCGTCGTCCGCGACGGTGCGCGCCTCGGCGACATCGGCGCGGCCATCGTCGAGGTCGCGCACACGGCGGGTTATTCGGTCGTCGTCGACTTCGGCGGCCACGGCATCGGCCGGAAGATGCACGCGGAGCCGCACGTCCCGCACACCGGCACGCGCGGCGCGGGCATGCGCCTCCGCGCGGGCATGGCGTTCACGATCGAGCCGATGATCAACGAGGGAACCGCCAACGTGATCATCAAGGACGACGGGTGGACCGTCGTCACCGCCGACGGTCGCCTCTCGGCGCAGTTCGAGCACACGCTGGTCGTGACGAAGGACGGCTGCGAGGTGACGACAAGGTTCGCCATCGATCACCGTGCGTCGGTGGCGCCGCAGAGATCCCACGAGTAACCGAGGATGACCTTCACGACGACCGGGTTGCTCGCTTCAGTGAGGCCCTCGCCGACGCCTGCGTTCAGTTCGAAGTTCGGGAAGGCGAGGAGATCCACGGCTTCGTAGAGGTAGTGCATCTCCTCGCCCCACGGCAGCGGCGATGCGATCGGCCCGAATGCCGAGTAATACTCGACGCCCACAGCGACGGCGCCCGCGATCTTCGCCTTCACCATGGCAGCCGGCTCGAAGGTGGGCCCACGAGCCGCGTCCGGAGAGCCGAGCGGGACGTCGACGATCGGGTTCAACGCCGCGAGGACGTGGTCGTCTTCGTACGCGACGATCGGGCGAATCTCGGACCCCCAACGGCTTCGCTCGTAGCGTTCGGGCAAGAGCGAGATCTCGAGATTCACCCCGAAACGAAGACGCGAGCTCCACTTCTGGGGAATGATGAATTTCGTGCGCAGCTTCACGCCCGCGTAGTCGAACGTGCCGTCGGCGCGGAGCGCCGTCTGAAGATACCCGCCGAGCTCGAGGAATGGCGTCACGCCAAGCGATGGCTCGAGCGTGAAGTGGGTCTGATGATGCATCGGGAGCTCGGGCGGAACGGACGTCTTCACCCCGTCCATCACGCGATTCACGTGAAGCTCGAGCCCCGCCGAGCCGGGCGAATCAGCGGTTCCGTCATAGACCTGGATCTCGAACGGATCGATGGCGATGGCGTCTCGGGCCGCCAGGAGCGCGAAGACCAGGGGCGCGACGAGGGCGAAGGAGCGCATGAACGGATATCTCCCATCACGCTCGCCGCTGACGAGGGGAAAAGTCGCCCTCGAACGGCCTCCAGCGCCGGGGCCCCCCACCCGAGAGTGAGCCTACGGGGTGATTGTCACGGTCATCGACGCGTCGATCTCGAAGGTGCGCACCGATGCATCGCTCGAGAACGAGCCCGCTTGGCGGAGCTCCACGACGTACTCTCCCGGCGGAAACGCGGCACCTTTCGGATTGCCAGTGTCGGAAGGGCCGGACCAGTTCACGCCCTCCCAGCGGATGCTTGCCGAACGGCAGCCGGGCGCAAGGTCGTGCTGGAGCGCAATCGGATCCCGACACAGACCGATGTCGCACTGGCAATAGTGTTGCCCACCACCGGTCACTTCCACGAACGTCTCGAACCCGGTCTGGTCCGGTTGCCAGCACCCGCCGACGTCGAGCGGCCGGGCGAGAACCCCCGACACTTCGGAGTTCACGACGACCGTGTACGGAACATCGACTCCGGCCGTCGCTTCCCGGACCGTGTAGCTGCACCGCGTCGGCAGCAGCTCGGTGAACACGCCGGGCAACGTTGACGTGGAAGTGCCGTGACACGGCTGGGCTTCGCGGACGAGACACGCCTCCGCGTTCGCGTCCGGCGCGACGCTGCCGTCCTGGCCTCCATCGGTGCTCGCGTCGCCGACGCCGCCCGTGCCACCCACTCCGCCGGTGCCGATATTGCCCCCTGTCGCGTCGCTTCCGCCGTTGCCCGCGCTGCCCCCCGAAGAGAGCCCGCCGCCGACGCCGGAGACGTTGCCCCCAGAGCCACTCGACGCGACGGAGCCGCCCCCACCGCCAGATCCAGGGGTCCCACCAGCCCCGGAGTCGGGCAACGCCGCGCTCGAGTGCGTGTTCCCCGCGCACCCCAGCGAAAGGCCGGCGCCAAGAAGCAACCAAGGAAGCTTCATAGCAACAACAATAGGTGTGTTCATGGCTGCTCGCACGGTGTCACTTCTTTCAGTGCATCGTTCAGGGTGTGTCGCAGGCTCCGGCACAACCGTACGGCTGTCGCATTCGCCGAGGTGGGGCTCGAAGTGTGGCGGACCGTCCTCGCTACAGCGCGCATGACCCATGTAGACGGTCACCGTTCTTATCGGGTCGGGAGGCACCCCTCTGGTTGTGCTCGTCCACCTCACGCATGTCCGACGGGGAATCAAAGTACGCGGCGGCCGCCCCCTCCCATAGTGTCAAAAACGACAGGGCGGTTGCTCCGGGGCTATTCGCGGCGACAATTCGCGCGGTTCCGGGGCTGTTCCGGCGAGATCGATCACGGTCCCGGGGGATACCGACGAACGCGATCTTCGCGGCGTACGAGGTGGCAAAGCGGCCGGTGATTTTGAACGCGCCCGCGCCTTGCTAAGTTTACTCGAATCGAAGCCGCCGGAGGCGTTTCATTGTTTCATCTCGCCGTGCCCCGTCCTGACGTGAGTTCGTCCACGTGCTGGCGTCGC
>CAZDNG010000145.1:0-3439 GCA_964506835.1 uncultured Polyangiaceae bacterium | reverse complement strand
CCCGGAACGGGCGAGGGGGGCGGGCACGCCCCCCAGGAACAATCACTCGCTGCGCAACCGCTACTGAGCGACGCCCTTCGCGCGCAGGACGATCTGCGAGATGCAGCAGCTCAGACCGTCGGTCGACGCTCGCGGCGCCGTGAACGTATCGTTCGGGCCGCGCTGATCCGGCTGACACGTGCTCGCCTTCTTCGCGAAGGTGAGCACGTTATTTTTGAACACGACGCCCTCGGACGGCGCGACGTTGCCGCCTCCGACGGGGAGCTCGATGGCCCACGTGGCCCAGTCCTGCGACTGCCCCTTCAAGTCGATGCTGAAGTCGACGGGCTTTCCGGTCGCTTCATCCATGATCGTTTGCTTCCACGTCGTCCCGGTGAGCGCCATGTCGATGTCGAGCGCGTCGCCGTCCGCCACGTTCATGGAGTCGCCGCCCGCGCAACCCGTCGGTCCCGCGGCGCTCGTGGAAACATTCACGTACATCCCCGAGATCCACCAAGAGCTGTAGTCCTGGGGCATCGACGGCGCGCACGACGAACCCCACGTGAGCACCGGTTGCAAGATCCCGTTCCCGAGCGAAGCGGGATCGCTTCCGCCGAGCCACTGGAGGCCGGGCCAGATGAACAGCGTGCCGAGCGCGGTGGGTTTCTTCGGAACGACGAGGGTCGTCTTCAGGTCGACGATCTGGTTGTCGAGCGGCAGCTGGTACTTCACGGCGCCGTATTCGCTGCCGGTGCCGATCCCCGTGCCGGCACTACCGACCTCGCCGCCGGCGCAGGGGTCGGTGTTGGACCCTCCGCCCGCGTCGGCGCTCGGTGTCCCGCCCGTCCCTGCGTCGGCGGTCGTACCGCCAACGCCGCCGGCTCCGCCCGAACCTCCCGACGAAGCCGTGCCGCCGCCGCCGCCGTTTTGACCGCCGCTGCCAGATACCGGCGTCCCCCCGGAATTGCCGAATCCGCCGTTCGTCGCGCCGCCGCTATTCGGCGGTGGCTCTTGGCTGGTCGAGCCCCCGACGCCCTCGCCGGTCGTACCGCCCGTCCCCGTATCGCCGCCGTTCGACGACGATGAGCCACTCTCGCCCCCCGCCCCGACGTCGCCGTTGGTTTGCCCACTGGAAGCACTGCAGGCGACCAGGCCGAGCTGGAGTGCAAGGACGTACGCAATCCGGTCGCATCCAAATTTTGTGTGCATGTGATCGACTCCCGTCGAGCGAGTAGTGCGCGACGCTGCGATTGCAGGTCACGAAAAACTAGAACGAGTTTCTCGCACGCACGAGAAACGGAGGCGACCGGATTACATTAGCCCGCGGGGGCGTCGAACGCTGGCGGTAGCGACTACTTCATCGCTTGCACTTGGAGACTCACCGCCGCGATGAGGTCATCGAGCGACAAGCTGTAGTCGGTGATGTGGAGACCGAAGCCCACGCCTTCGAGGATCGTGCTGCGATAGAGCGGCGTCGGGCGCTGATCGTCCGCGGTCTTGTCGATCGCGATCTCGTAGTAGTGCGCGTTGTCCTTCGACACGCACGTGCCGCTGAAGAAGCCGCGATAGAGCCCGAACGGCGTCGGAAGGGTGCTCGAATCGAATCCACCCGTGGGAAGGTCGGGAACGAAAATGGGTTGGTAGATCTTGCTCGGGCTGTAGCTGCCCTGGAGCGCGCCGCTGTTGTTCGCGAGCGGCCCGGGCGCCGTGCACGCGATCTCGCTCCCGGCAGCGGCTCGACCGAAGACGGAGTTGGCGGGCGGAGGCGCTTCGGCCGCGAAGCTGTTGAAGGCGATGGCGCAGCCGACTTGGCCGGGCGTCGTGCAGAGCGGGATGTTCTGAAAGCTTCCTCCGACGAGCTTGCCGGTCGGCACGGTCACCGCACCGCCGAGGAGCACGGCCGAGATCATGTGACCGAGAATCGCCGGATCCTTGTCGACCTTGTCCTGGATGAGCTTCGTCATCGCAAACGTCCCTTGCGAGTGCCCCATCAAGACGAAGTTCCTGCCGTGATTCAGGTGCGCGAGGTAGTAGTCGAACGCGTCTTCCACGTCTTGAATGCCGACGTTGATGTCTCCGGAAAACGCGACGCCGCCGTCGGTCGTGCCGCTGCCGAGCGACGCTTGGCGATAGAGCGGCGCGTACACCTTGCAGATGCTCTCGAACGGCGCGGCCTGGCTGAGCAGCGGATCGAGGATGAGCGAGATGTCGTGGAAGTCGGTCATGTTGCCCGGACCGGTGAGGTCGATCGTCGGGTACACGTAGAAACAATCGACCGGCGCGTCCGTCGCGGGCGGGCGCTTCACGACGTCCGTCGTGTTGTCCTTCTTCGACTCGGTGGCAGTCAGGTCGTCGAGACACTCGTCTTTGTCGTTGCCCGGACGGCAGATCCAAAAATTGCCGTCCGAGTAGTCGATCGGCCCTTGGACGTCCGTGAGCCCACTGCGGTCGATGTGAGCCGTCGCAACGGTGCCCGAGTCGGTACTCGAACCCCCCGACGCACTCGTGCTGCCGCCGGTCCCGGCGGCTCCGCCGGTGCTCGTGCTGCCGCCCGTTGCCGGCGTGCTCGTTCCTGGGTTCGAGCTCGAGCTGCACCCCATTCCGAACAGGATCGTGAACAGCCCCGCTTCGATCATCGCATGTCGCATCATCATCGTTACCTCGAGCGTCGAACCGAGTTACGCGAGCTCGACTCGACGCGTAAAAGAAAAGCGGGCTCGCCCTTGCCCAGTGAACTGCACCTTACACGAATCGGTAGAACGTGACTCTCGCGCATTCGTCGCCGAGTTCACCCACGCGATATGCTTTGCGCGTCGCCACACACCGCACACGCATCGACTCGCCGCGCGCAGCGCGGGCCATCATCGAGTTCTCCGCGATCCGCGCGAGCGGAGCCTCGCGCGCCAAAGAAACGCGGGCTCGTGCGTCACCGCGATCTTGTTGGGGTCCCACCGTCAACGCGGCCGCACACCGACGCCGGCACGACGGGTCGCATCGCGCTCGCTGCGCGCATCGGACGCGGCCGCGCCGCTAATTCGCGGGACGGGGCGCCGCTCAGGGCGCGGCGCCGGCCCGAACCGGCTTGACCACGACGCTCGTCTTCACCGAGTTGGCGATGAAGCATCCCTCGTGCGCCCGGTGATGGAGTCGCTCTTCCTGCTCGGCGCTCGGCGCCTTGCCTGCCACGTATTGCACGGCGGGGCGTAGCTCGACGTCGCTGAGCCAATACACGCCGTGTTCGTTCTTGGTCATCGAGCCCACCGCGTCGTCGTCGTACTGCACGACTTCGACCCCGTCGCGACGCGCAAGATCCAGGAACGTCAGCATGTGACAGCTGGAGAGCGAGGCGATGAGTGCCTCCTCTGGGTCGATGTTGGCCGGAGTCGCGTACGGCACGGGGACGACGCTCGGCGACGCCGACGCCGGCACGACGAGTCCGCCGTCGAACGTCCAGGTGTGC
>CAZDNG010000144.1:0-3527 GCA_964506835.1 uncultured Polyangiaceae bacterium | reverse complement strand
CGCATATGGTGTCGCAGCTCTTCGTCGGCCGCGAGAAGAGCATCGCGGCGCTCGATGAAGCGATGCAGCGCGACAAGGAGATCTTCCTCGCCGCGCAGAAGAACGCGAAGACGAACGACCCGAGCGCCGACGACATCTACACGTTCGGCACCATCGGCGCGATCGTGCAGCTGCTCCGTCTGGCCGACGGCACCGTGAAGGTGCTCGTCGAGGGCAGGCAGCGCGCGCGCGTTCGGCGCTTCACCGAGAGCCGTGACTTTTTCGTGGTCGAGACGGAGGCGGTGAAGGACGAGGTCGCCGACGACGTCGAGGTCGAGGCGCTGATCCGAAGCGTCCAAAGTACGTTCGAGGTCTACGTGAAGCTGAACAAGAAGGTTCAGCCCGAAGTCCTGATGAGCGTGCAGAGCATCGACGACGCGTCGAAGCTCTCTGACACCATCGTCGCGAATCTACCGACCATCAAGCTCGCCGATCGCCAGGATTTGCTCGAAATGAACGACGCCAAGAAGCGTCTCGAGCGGCTCTACGAGCTGATGCAGGCAGAAATCGAGATTCTTCAGGTAGAGAAGAAGATTCGTTCTCGCGTCAAGAAGCAGATGGAGAAGACGCAGAAGGAATATTACCTGAATGAGCAAATGCAGGCGATTCAGAAGGAACTCGGCGGTGGGGAACGCGACGAGTTCAAGAACGAGCTGCAAGAGATCGAAGAGAAGCTCAAGGGGAAGCGGCTCTCGGAAGAGGCGCGCGGCAAGGTCGAAAAAGAGCTGAAGAAGCTCAAGATGATGCACCCCACGTCGGCAGAAGCGACGGTGGTGCGCAACTACATCGACTGGGTGCTCGCGCTTCCTTGGTACGACAAGACCGACGAGCGGTACGACCTGGCCGAGGCCGAGAAGATCCTCGACGAGGACCACTACGGTCTCAAGAAATGCAAAGAGCGCATCGTCGAGTACCTCGCCGTGCAGGCGCTCACGAAGAAGCTCAAGGGCCCGATCCTGTGCTTTGTCGGTCCGCCCGGCGTCGGCAAGACGAGCCTAGCGAAGAGCATCGCGCGCGCGACGGGTCGAAAATTCGTCCGCGTGTCGCTCGGCGGCGTTCGCGACGAAGCCGAGATCCGCGGCCACCGGCGCACGTACATCGGCGCGCTGCCCGGCAAGATCATCCAGAACTTGAAGAAGGTCGGATCGAACAATCCCGTCTTCTTGCTCGACGAGATCGACAAGATGAGCACGGATTTTCGAGGCGATCCCGCGGCGGCGTTGCTCGAGGTGCTCGACCCCGAGCAGAACCACAACTTCAACGATCACTACCTCGACCTCGACTACGACCTCTCCGACGTGATGTTCATCACGACGGCGAACACGCTGAGCGGGATCCCGGTACCTCTTCAGGACCGTATGGAGATCATCCAGCTGAGCGGTTACACCGAGTTCGAGAAGCTCAACATTGCGCTGAAATACCTCGTCCCGCGCCAGAAGCACGAATGCGGGCTCGAGGAAGTGGACTTCATGATGGGCGAGAGCGCCGTCCGGACGGTGATCCACCATTACACGAAGGAATCGGGCGTCCGATCGCTCGAGCGTGAGGTCGCGAGCATCTGTCGCAAGGTCGCCCTGAAGGTCGTGAAGCAGGGCAAAGGCCAGCGACTCGAAGTGAAGGCGAAGGACGTTCCTACGTATCTCGGCGTGCCGAAATATCGTCTTGGACGAACCGAGGAGCACGACGAGCTCGGACTCGTGCATGGCCTATCGGTCTCGGACTACGGCGGTGACATCCTCGACTGCGAAGTGACGGTGCTTCCCGGCAAGGGCAAGCTCGTCATTACCGGCCTCCTCGAGAAGGGAATGGAAGAGAGCGGCCAGGCGGCGATGAGTTACATCCGCTCACGCGCCAGTGTTCTCCGGCTCGAGCCGGATTTTTATCAGAAGAACGACGTTCACGTTCACTTCCCGGACTTCGTTCGCAAGGACGGACCGAGCGCGGGCGTGACGATGGCCACCGCGATCGCCAGCGCGCTCACGCGGGTGCCTGTGCGCCACGATCTCGCGATGACCGGCGAACTCACGCTCCGCGGCCGGGTCATGCCCATCGGCGGCTTGAAAGAGAAGCTTCTCGCGGCACATCGCGGCGGCATCAAGGTCGTGATGGTGCCGAAGGACAATCGAAAGGACCTGCGCGAAATCCCGCGCCGTGTTCTCCGTGCGCTCCGCATCGTGCTGGTCGATCACATGGACGACGTGCTCCGCGAGGCGCTCGTGCTCGACTCACCCGAAGATTATTTCGGGGCGCGACGGCTCCTCCTCGAATACCGAGGCGGCGAGCTCTGGCAAGGCGGCGCGCCCGTCGCAGCGCCGTCGGACGGCGGCCCACCGCTCCCGTCGTTGCCCATCGAACAACCCGGCGCGAGCTGAAGCGGCGTCGGCGGTCGTGGTGAAGCGCGTGCTCCGCGCTCGCGCATAGCGTCCGCTCAATCGTCGCCGGAGGCGGAGTCGAAGCGTCGTCGAGTAGTCGGCACCTTGGGGTGTGTGCCGCTCTCGGAGGTTCGCGCGGCAGGTGGGCGGCGCGACTTCGGCGGAGGCTCCGTGACGTGCTTCTCCGCTGCGGCCCGCTGAGCCGGGGGTCGCGTGCTTCGCTCGGCGATGCGTTGAGATTGCGGACGTGAGGGCTGGATCTTCTGGACCAGCGCCCACCCGACATTTTCGTCGCATCCAAGGCAGGTGGGAAGCACTTGCCCGACCAGCAATGTGAGCGCGGTTCGGCAGCCACAGGCCGATTGGTAGATACCGTGTTCGGTCACCGGTTGCCCGGTCGGAAGGTTTACAAGATCCCCCATCTCGCTCAACCTACCGACGTTCGCTGAGCCCGACAAGCGACAAACAGCCGCAGATCAAAGGCTTCTTCGACGTCTCCCTCACGAGAATCGTCACGGCGTTTTTCGAACGCGCGCGTCCGCGTCCGTGGATGACGCGTCGCTCATCCGAGTCTCATTCGCTTCACGCGCGCCTACAGTGGTTCCGACTCGAGGCGACCGTCCGCGGGGTTTTGGTAGCGACTTGTGTGGCTCAAAAACCGCCCGCCTTTTTTGCTCGACTCGGCTCATCGGGGTGCTCTCTCGAGCAGCTCAACTCGGTTGAGGCAGCAGCGACACCGCGATGGGAAAGAGTTCTTGACGCGTTCCGTCAGACGCGACTCGTCATGGACAGCCGCGACCGCGCAGCTAGACTCGGGCCGGCTCACGGGCGGATAGCTCAGCGGTAGAGCGCTGGCCTTACAAGCCGGACGTCGCAGGTTCGACCCCTGTTCCGCCCACCACGAGCTCGGTTGTCGAGCTCGTAGGGCTCCCGTTGCGTCGCGCGCCGTCCACGTGCAGGCGTTGGACCGCTGATATCCTTGCCTTCATGTCCGAACACCGTGCGCGCATCGCGTGGAAGATGTCCGACGGCGATTTTCGGCGCGGCAAATATTCGCGTGAGCACACCTGGACGTTCGACGGCGGACTCGTCGTGCCGGCGTCGGCGTCGCCGAGC
>CAZDNG010000143.1:0-3704 GCA_964506835.1 uncultured Polyangiaceae bacterium | reverse complement strand
CGCTACGGCGAGCTCCGCCGCGGCGTGATGGTGGCGGCGAAGTATCGCGTTGGCGGCGTGGTGCGTCGCAGCGAAACCGCGGTCACGGTGCGCGCCTTTCACGTCGAGCTGGGCCAGAACGTGGCGATCACCTCGCTGCGCCCCGAGTGCGCGCGACGACCGAGCCTGACGAGCCGCTTCTTGAACGACGCGCGATCGGCGGCGCGTCTCGACAGTGAACACGCGGCGCGCATCCTCGACGTGGGATGGCTCGAATCCGGCGTTCCGTTCTTCGTGGCCGAAGCGCTCGAAGGGTGGACGTTGCAAGAGGTGCTCGCGGTGCGCGGCGCGCTCCCGGTTCAAGAAGCGGTCGAGTACGTCATTCAAGCCGCTGACGCGATTTCCGACGCGCATCGCCTCGGGATCGCGCACGGCGGGCTGAACTTGACGAACGTGGTGCTGAGCCGGCGCCCCGATGGTTCGCCGCGAATCAAGGTGTCCGGTCTCGGTGATGGGAGCCAAGCCTCGCTCGGCTCATTCGACGATCGCGCCCAGAGTCGCGAGCGGCCGAACGAGTTCATCGCCGTGTTGCCGTATCTCGCTCCCGAGCAAATTCGCAATCCCGGCGCGGTCGACGAAAAAACGGATGTGTGGGCGCTCGGCGGCATCTTGCACGCGCTGATTACCGGTCTCCCTCCGTTTCGAGCGTCGAGCAAGGCGGCACTCCTGGCCGCCATCGTGGCGGATCCGCCGGCCGCCATGGATGCGTCGGCGAACGACGTAGCGTTCGGGCTCGGACAAGCGGCGCAGCATTGCCTCGAGAAGGAACCGGACCAGCGCTTCGCGTCGATCGCCGATTTCGTCGTCGCATTGAAGCCGTACGCGTCCGGTGACGCGCTCGGCTCGGTGGAACGCATTTCGAGAAATACTCAGCGGTTCACGGAGCCGCCTCCGCTTCCGATTCCTCGGGTTCGCGCGATCGTGCCGGTCCTGGCGAGTCCCGTTCGAGCCGCGCCCAAGCCATTTCCGGGGCCGTCGTGGCTCGTCGCGGCGGCGTTCATCGGGGCTCTCGTCGGAGGCGTGACCGCGGTCGTCGCGGGTTCGATGCATCTCGGCGATCGATCCGTCGAGGCACCGCTCGATCCCGCGTCCGCGATCTTGCCGGCGAAGGTCGAGCCGACGCCGCCACCGGCGGTGAGCGCCGTCGTGGCGCCGGCGCCGCCCAAGGCGACGTCGACGACGAAGGCACCGTCGGGCTCGCACGGGGAATCGGGGAACGCAGTGGTCATTCACGACTCGCTCGCGTGGCGCCCGCCCGTTGCCGTCGCCGCCACCGAGCCGGCGCCCAAGAAAGCGGAAACGCACGAGACCACCTCGCCGGCTTCCGTCGGTTCGGCGAGCCCTTCGAAAGATCTGTTCGATGACACGAGGTGAGCGATGACCCGCGCGCGTGGCTCCGCAGGAAGCGTCGCGACGGCTGCCCTATTGGGTCTCGCGTCGATCGCGGGAACGACGCGGGCCGAGCCGCCGACCGACGCGAGCCCGGCACGGACGACTGCGCCGAATGAAACGAGCCCGGCGAGTGCGGCTCCGCCGACCGACGTCGAGCGCGCGCGCGACATCTTCAAGGAAGGGCGCGAGCTCGCACAAGCGGGTCACTACAAAGAGGCGTGCGAGAAATTCGAGGCGAGCCTCGCACTCGACCGCGGGATCGGCACTTTGTTCAACCTGGCGGATTGCCGGGAGCACCTCGGCAAGAACGCGAGCGCCGTGATCATCTTTCGCGCGGTCGCCGCTCGCGCGGAAGAAGCGAAGCAGACGGACCGAGCCCAGCTCGCGCGCGACCGTGCCGCGGCGCTGGAGTCGAAGATCGATAACCTAGTCGTCGACGTCGACCCGACGAGCGCGCCGAGCGGCCTCGCGATAGCGAGCGACGGCGAGCCGCTCGCGAAGGAAAAATGGGGTCAGCGCGTCCCGATCGATCCCGGCAAGCACGCGATCGTCGCGTCCGCTTCGGGCAAAAAATCCTGGACGAAGAACATCGACGTCCCTGAACCTGGTGCGACGATCGTGGTCACGATCCCCGAGTTCGCCACCGAGCCCGCGCCGCCGCCCGCTCCCGCGAGTCCCGCTGCGCCTGCTGCCGCGACCCCTGGCGAGGATGCTTCTCAGCCCAAAGGCCGCGACAACACCGTGGAGCTCTTCCTGCTCGGCGGAGTCGGCGCGGGCGTCATCGCGGCGGGAGCCGGATTTGCGGCATATTCGTGGAGCAACAACGACGCCAAACACGTTTGCCCGACGAGCGAGAACTGCACGGCGAGTGACGTCTCGCGGCACGCGCAGTTCGCGAGCGACGCGCGTACGGCGAGAGCGATTGGATTCGTCGGCGTGGGGGTGAGTATCGCGTCGCTCGCCACCGCGGGCATCATCTGGCTCGTTCGTCACGACCATCACGATCATCACGAATCGCCGACTGCGTTCCGTGCGGGGCCGGTCGTCGGGAACGGCAACGTCGGCGCCGCGATGGAAGGGAGCTTCTGAACGTGCCACTCGCGCCCCGCGGCGCGATGCATACGCGACGGTTGCGCGGGGGCGCGATGCGCCGGGGCGCACGGCCGTGGCACGACTTCCGTTGCGGACTCGCTGTCGTGTTCATCGCCGCTGGGTGCACGTCGAGCCCGAGCACCACGACGTTCGGGGTGCGCATCGTCGACGGCGGATTCGATGGCGGATTCGTCGACACGTGTTCGTCGCCGACGCTCGTCTTGGTGGCGCCGCTCCAGAACGGCATCGGCGGCACCGGCGATTTGCATGCGATCGCCGGCAACAGCCCGGGGCGCTTGTTCTTCTCCTGGTCGAGCACGCCCGGCAGTCGCGTGAAACCGGTCAGCGCGACGGACGCGAAATACGTGTGCGTCGCGCCCGGTCGTCAGACGCTCACCTTGACCGCTACCGACGACCGAGGCTGCGAGCAATTTTTCAACGTGACGGTGCTCTGCGTCGAGTGAGACGCACTCGGCCGGTTCAAGCGCCCGCTTGTTCCGAGACCGATTTACGCCGGAATAGGACAAGTCCGAGTGCGCCGAACAACGCCGTGGCGATCAGCGCGCCGATGCGCCAATCGCGGAAGCCGCGCCGCCAGATCGGCGTGGCGCGAAAAGTGGCTTCCGCCATCTCTTTCGCGCGCTCGGGTTCTCGGTGCGTGCTCTTCGCGCGATCGACCAGGTTCCACGCGGCGGCGTAGTCGCGGTGCTGGAGCGCGAGCACCCACTGATAGAACACGACCTTCGGCTCGTTGGGCGCGAGCTTCGCGAGCGCCGGTGCGCAGGTCTCGAGGCGCGCGCGATCGGCGAGCCTGACGCCGAGGTTGCATTCGATGTCCCAGGCCACCGAGCGCGACTCCGGTTTCTCCTTCAGATGCGCGATGACCGAGGAGAGATTCGTCACGTCTTTCTGAGACGGATTTCCTGGCTTCTCGAGAACCACGCGCGCGTAGTGCGAGAAATCCGTGAGCGTGACGCCCTCACCGGTGAGCGCGCCGGCGCAATATTCCGTCGCGTGGTCGAGATCGCCCGCGGCCTCGTACTCGGTGCACGCTTTCGAGTAGCCGACGCTCATGTCGGGGACGGCTTTCACGACCGCGGCGTAGTACTTCGCTGCCGCGGCGTGATCGCCGCGCGCGAGCGCGTGGTCGGCCTTGTCGCCGAGGTCCATCAAGAAATAGC
>CAZDNG010000142.1:0-4296 GCA_964506835.1 uncultured Polyangiaceae bacterium | reverse complement strand
GTCGCGTGCTGTTTCGCGATCGCCATGGCGCAGGCCGGGCGGCGCGTCGTGCTCGTCGATTGCGACATGCGCCGGCCGCGACTGCATCGGATTTTCGGAAAAGAACGAGACATCGGGATCACGACGGCGATCCTCGAAGCCACGCCGTCCGTTGCGCACATCGCGCAAGAGACGCAGATCCCGAATCTTTCGGTCGTAACGACCGGGCCGTTGCCCCCGAACCCGGCCGAGATCCTCCATAGCGAAGCGTTCGCGAAGCTCTTGGAGGCGCTCAAGGCGTCCTTCGAATGCGTCGTGATCGACAGCCCTCCCGTCGTGCCGGTGACGGACGCCGCGATCCTCTCGGCCAGCGTCGACGGGACGTTGCTCGTTGTCCGCGCGTTCCGGACGTCGAAGGACCTGGCTCGTCGCGCCGTTCGATCGCTGCGTGACGTGGGCGGCCGAACCGTGGGCGTCGTGCTCAACGCCGTCGATCTCAATCGAAACGAGTACGGCTACCGCTACTACTATTACTACAAGCGCGAAGGCTACAGCGCCGACGAGCCGGTGGTGCGCCCGCCGGGTGGCCGAGGCGGCCCAGGCGACGGCGCCTCGCCGAGCTGAAGTCCGGCGCAGAGCGACGCTGAACTTCACGCAGCCGACGCGGTAGGCTATGCGGCGACGGTGACGTCGTTCGTCCATCCGTCCGCGTCCGTCGATCCGACGGCGGTCGTCGAAGCCGAGGCGCACGTCGGCGCAGAGACGCGGATCTGGCACTTCTGCCATGTGATGAGCGGCGCTCGCATCGGCGACGGTTGTACGCTCGGGCAGGGATGCTTCGTCGGCGGTGGCGCGGTTGTCGGGAATCGCGTGAAGCTCCAGAACAGCGTCAGCGTCTTCGACGGCGTGGAGCTGGGCGACGACGTGTTTTGCGGACCGAGCGTCGTGTTTACGAACGTGAAGAACCCGCGCGCCGCGGTGTCGCGGCGCGGCGAATATCGAACGACGCGCGTGGAGCGTGGCGCAACGATCGGCGCGAACGCGACGATACTGCCGGGCGTCGTCATCGGCCCGTTCGCGTTCGTGGGTGCCGGCGCGACGGTCACGCGCGACGTGACGGCGTTCGCGCTGGTCGTCGGAACGCCCGCTCGAAGCGTCGGATGGATGAGCGCGCACGGCGAACGCCTCCGGTTCGACGACGGCGGCCGCGCCGTCTGTCCCGCGACAGGGCGCCTTTATCGACTGAATTCGGACGGCGCCACGGTGGAAGAAGAACCGCGGAGCAATTCGTGAACGACGACCGCGAACGCGCCGTACCCTTCGTCGATCTCCGTGCACAGACCAAGTCGCTCGGCGACGCACTTCGCGACGCGGTGCTTCGTGTCGTCGATTCGGGCGTCTATGTCCTCGGCGAAGAGGTCGCTCGGTTCGAAGCGGCCGCGGCGAGGTATCTCGGCGTGCGGCACGCCGTCGGCGTGTCGTCTTGCAGCGACGCTCTGGTGATGGCGCTCGCTGCGTCCGGGATCGAACGCGGTGATGAGGTCATCACGTCGCCGCTATCGTTCTTCGCGACCGCCGAGAGTATCGTTCGCGCCGGCGCTGTGCCGCGGTTCGTGGACGTCGACCCCGACACGTTGAACCTCGACGCGGACCAGGTCGAGTCGACGATTTGCGCACGGACCCGGGCCGTCTTGCCGGTGCATCTGTTCGGAGTGCCAGCGGACGTCGAACGCCTAAAGGCAATCTGCCAAGCTCGCGGTCTCGCGCTCGTCGAAGACGCGGCGCAGGCGTTTGGCTCGCGTGCCCATGGGCGCGCCGCGGGGGCGTGGGGTAGCTCCGGGTGCTTCAGTTTCTTTCCGGCGAAGGTGCTCGGTGCGCTCGGCGACGGTGGCATGGTTGTCACGAGCGACGACGCAGTCGCCGCGCGGTGCCGTCGCTTGCGCGAACACGGCGCCGAACGCCGCGGCGAGCACCTCGAGTTTGGTGGCAACTACCGCCTCGACGCGCTGCAGGCCGCCGTGCTCTCCGTGAAGCTCGCGCACCTCGATGGCTGGCTCGCCGCCCGCCGTCGCCACGCGGCCGCCTACGACGAGGCGTTCTCCGGTCTACCGGGAATCGAGCTCCCACGACGAGGACCCCTCGAGAACTGGAACGCCGCCATTTACACGATTCGGGTGCGTCATGGACGGCGCGACGCGCTTCGCGAATTCCTGCGGGAACGAGGCATCGAAACAGCGCTCTACTACGATCGTCCCCTTCACGTTCAGCCCGCGCTCGCGCTTCTCGGGCATCCCTTCGGGAGCTTGCCCGAAGCGGAGCGGGTAACCGCAGAGGCACTATCGCTTCCGGTCTCTCCAGAAATGACGGACGCTCAGCAGGAACGCGTTGTCGTCGGAGCGCGTGATTTTTTTTCATGAAGCTCTTGTCCATGAGCCCCGATTCCACGTTTCGTCTCGGTTCTCTGGAAGGCCGCGGGTCGTTCCTCTAATAGAAAGCGACGCTACTTGTGGCATTCCGCATCAAGACAGTCGTGCCATCGATGTTGCAGCGAATGCCGAATCTTGTTACGCCAGCGCGAGTTAGCGTCGAAGGAAGAACATGATTGCCGCCGCAGACGCTTCGCCCTCCGACGTCTCGGAATCGGAAGCAAGTTTCGCTCGCGTCAGAGCGGCGGTTTCCAGACCGATGCCTGCCCTCGACGGCGTTCGCGGGATCGCCATCCTGATGGTCACGGTATTCCACTTTGCGCGGGTCTTCCAGCTTCACACCCATTCCCGCTTAGGAATGGCCCTGATTCGACCGCTTCAATGCGGCTGGTGTGGAGTCGACTTGTTCTTCGCGCTTTCGGGTTTCTTGATCACCGGCATCCTTCTAGATTCACGTAGCGCCGATAACTATTTCTCGTCGTTCTACATGCGTCGGATGCTTCGGATTTTCCCGCTGTACTACGGCGTGCTGCTTCTATGGTTCGTCGTCCTGCCGTGGGTTACCGGTACCCGCGGCGCAGCGCTATTTGGCGCTGACCGACAAGTCTGGTTCTGGCTTTATTTGTCCAATTGGACCGACGTATTCGGTCGCGAGGTCCGGTACCTCGGCCATCTCTGGTCGCTAGCGATAGAAGAGCAGTTCTACCTGCTCTGGCCGATCCTTGTGTACGCTCTCAGCTCGAGACGCTTGCTGCATACCTGCGTCGCGGTGTGCGTCTTTGCCCTAGGGCTTCGGATCGCTTTCAAACTAGCGGGTTTTCCGGACGAAGCATGTCACAGGCTTACGCCAGCGCGCATCGATACTCTGGCTGCCGGCGCTATCGTCGCGGTCATGATCCGTGACAAAAGCCTTTTCCCTCGCCTGCGTAGCTTTTCGTCGCGTCGGGTCGGGATCGCCATCGGCGG
This sequence comes from uncultured Polyangiaceae bacterium, assembly GCA_964506835.1. GTDB lineage: Bacteria > Myxococcota_A > Polyangia > Polyangiales > Polyangiaceae > DASZVB01. The sequence continues at coordinate 925 of CAZDNG010000142.1, read as the reverse complement.
CCTTCTCGCGGTTACCGCGGCACTGTCTGGTGGCTTTAGATTCAGCAGTCCAGTCGTGCAAACAGTGGGATACTCGATTTTGGCCACCGGGGCTGCGTGGGTGATTGCCTCAACTACACTCGGGGAGTTTAAGACCAGTGCGTGGCTTAGTGCTCTTCAGAGCGCTTTCTTGAGGTCAATAGGCAAATATAGCTATGGAATGTACGTGTTCCATCTCATCTTGCACTCTGCGGCCATGGACTTCATCGCCAAGACACCGCGCCTCGCTGAGATGGCCAAATCAGAGTGGACGTTTGGCGTCGCGTACGTTCTCGCGGGCGTCGTCGCCTCTTACGTGCTGGCGTATCTGTCATGGAACGGCTTCGAAAAGCGCTTCTTGGCCTTGAAGTCGCACTTCTCGGCGCATCGTGCATCGGTCTCGGGGTCGTACCGCTACGCCGAGAACCACGACGGCTAGAGGGCGGATCGCGCGCGGAACGCCACTTTTTTTGCAGAGGGCGCCACGCGCACCGGCGCCGTCGCTAATTTGAGAGAGACGGCAGGCACACGCCCACCGCCATCCATTCACCCCACTTCACGGCGCGTTTTTTTCTTCCCCTTTTGCTTCGCAAACGCTTGCCTTGCCATCGCGGCTCTGCCGCCGAACTCCAGGCATTTGCCCTTCTTCTCGGCGGCGACGTGACGTCGGTTGAGTTTCGACCCGGGGGTCGAGTGAATAACGCGGATTGACGAAATTCCGGAGCCTCTCCGTCCGACGGGGACGACGGCGGCGGGGTGGCCTTCGGCGTCGCGGACCCAGAGCCGAAAATCGTCATGTCTGAAGCGATCGATATCGGTGACCGGCGTCGGATAGTTGTGGATGCCGCCGCCTTGGGGGACGGCGCCGGTGTGGAGGGGCTGGGGCATGGGGACGCTGGCGTTGCAG
>CAZDNG010000141.1:0-4344 GCA_964506835.1 uncultured Polyangiaceae bacterium | reverse complement strand
CCATGGACCTCGACTACCGCGCCCTCGGCAACGCCGGCGTCTGGTGCCTCGGCCGATTGCAGACAGATGCGGACCGAGCCCGCGTCATCGACGGATTGGCCGCCAACGACGCCAATCTCGGAAGAACACTCGGAGCGACGGTGCAACGCCTGTTGCCGCGCTGGTTCGTCATGCGCGACGTGCACGCGGAGTCGGCGGTGACGTTGCTGCAGCCACGGTGGGCGATGTCGTGGTTGCGTGGGCCGATGACGCGGGGGGAGTTGAAGCGGGCGCGGGGGCCCGGGGAGCTCTGAACGTGGCACGCGTGCATCCAGGGCGCCGCGCAACTGCGCGCTTGCGTGGCTGGTTTGGACGACGCCCTGAACGCGGATCGTGGCTCACACGGTCTGAGCGTCCCGTGAATCCGTGGCCGCGAGGTTCTTCGAGGGAACGCTCTACTCGACATACTCGGATCGCCTTGCGGCTGGTTTGGCCGACTGATCGAGTCGTCACGTCACCCGTTCGTTACCGCGCTTGACCGGCGGCGTGGCTATTCGAGCGACTCGGTTGCCACGAAACGTTGCGCGAACGTCACCGCAACGCGGTGCAACGTCGTCACGCGGCAGCAGCGACTCCGTCACCTCGTCGTCACTGAAGCAACGAAGCGAAGTCGAGAGCGTCACAAAAAGTTCGCGGGATGGACGACATGTCGTTGCACCTCCTCCCTACTTTCCGCGCAAGCGCTCGGCCCTTCCGTCGAGCCGCAGGAAGGAACTGTCATGAGGTCTTGTTTACGCTTTTCTCACTTGGCGCAGGTGGTGGCCGCCGTGGCAGCCGTCACTGGGCTCGCGCAAAACGCATCGGCGGATCCGCCCGCCTGCAGCAGTCTCGCCCATCCCGTTTACATCACGGGCTCGTCCGCCCTCGAGAGCGCCATCGGCGGCGTCGCCCAGGCACTCGAAACTGCGGCGTCGCCGGTCACCGTCGTCTACGTCTCTCAAGGCTCGTGCGTTGGCGTGACCGCAATGAGCGTAGCTTCTGGCGACGCGACGAACACCCTGACTCCGGGCACTCTCGTCGCCGATACATTCGATGCGACGACGGGCGCCAAGACCAGCCCCGGGTGCACCCTCGATCCCGGTGGCGTGTCGGCCGATATCGGGGCATCGGACGTCTATGCCTCGACATGCGGCACCCCCGTGGCAGCCGACGCGCACGACTTTCATACGTTCAATCAGGTGATGCAGTTCGCCGTGCCGATCGGCACCGGCGGGTCGGACGCGACGGCGATCACCGCCGAAGCCGCCTACATGGTGTTCGGATTCGGCGCGGCCGCCGGCAAGCAGATCACGCCATGGAACGATCCGAGCGTGATCTTCGAACGCGGTGGCGGCTCGGGAACTCAGGCGATGCTCGGCGTCGCGATCAACGTTCCTGGCGCAAAGTGGGTTAACAGCGGACCGGACGGAACGGGCGGAGGGCCTTACACGGAATCCTCGGGGGGCAACCTCGAGACCAAGCTCGCCGGAACGATCTCCGGTACCAAAGGCAAGGCGGCGATCGGCATTCTCGCCGCGGACGTCACGGCCGCGCACCCCAACGACGTGCGCCCGCTCGCCTTCCAGGCGTACGGACAGACCTGCGCGTTCTTGCCCGACTCGAAGCAGGGCTCGTTCGACAAGGCGAACGTCCGGGACGGTCACTACGCCGTCTGGGGACCCGAGCATCTCTACACGTTCGTCGGCGGGGACGGCAAAGCCGTCAACCCCGACGCGCAGGTCGTCCTCGACGTCCTCACCGGCGCAACGACGCTCACGACCTTCGACTTCCTGAAGTACGAAGCAACGCACGGCGTGGTTCCCGACTGCGCAATGAAAGTGAGCCGCACCACGGAAGTGGGCCAGCTCGCGAGCTACCAACCGAAGGGGGACTGCACCTGCGCGTACGTGACGGACGCGACGGGGACGGCACCGGCTGACTGCAAGACCTGTACGGCGGCGACCGGCACCGTCGACAGCACCCACTGCTCCGCAGGCCGCAATGTCTGCAACTACGGCTTCTGCGAGGTGAAGTGAACATGACTTACTCGATCAAAAAATCTCAGGTTTTCATCCTCGCGGCCGTGTTCGCGACCGCGGGCGCGTTCGCCGCGTGCTCGAGCGACAACAACCCCGCACCGCCGTCGAACGCGGACGCGGGCGGCACCGGCGGCAGCACGTCGTCGACTGGCGGCACCACGTCGGGAACCGGTGGCAAAGCGACCGGCGGCGGAACGTCGTCGACCGGTGGCAGTGCGACCGGCGGCGGAACGTCGGCAACCGGCGGCACCGGTGGCGATGGCGGTCCGGCAACCGGCGGCACCGGTGGTGACGGCGGTCCTTCGACCGGCGGAACCGGTGGCACAGGCGGAACCGACGGCGGCGGATGCGCCGGCGGCCCGACGGCTTGCTTCTGCGGCACTCCCGCTCCGACCACTCCGGTGGTCAGCACGGATTGGTACAATCAGTGCACGCCGAACTCCGGCAACTGCATTCACTTCGACAATGCAGGCGCCGGCGTGCCCACGACGCTGCCCGCTATCCCCTGAGTCTCGTGGCCGAGCTCACCAGCGCGCGAGGGGGGAACGCGCGTTGGTGAGCGGAGGTCTTTCCGCAAATGTCACTCAATTTTCAGAAGCTGTCATCGTTCCGTTCCTTGGCGGCCGTAGCAGTCGCGTTCCGACTGTTGCGCCCCGAAGCGGCGTTCGCCGCCGATCCAACGCCGAGTGCTGCGGCACCGGTTGTGCCCCCCAATTCTTCTTCGCCGACCCCGAGCTCGGCGCCGTCCACGCCGAACCCCCCGAGCGGAGCGCCTCCGACGGCCAACGCGCCGAGCGCTGCGCCGAGTGCGCCGCCGCCGAACGCGCCTTCGACGCCCGGAGCCAGCGACGCGGACGTGACCGTGGAAGCGGAGACCGCGCCGACTACGTCACCGACTCCCGCGCCGAGTGCGCCACCAGCAGCGACTCCACCACCAACGCCCGCGCCCGTTCCCGCCGCAGCAGCGCCGGCAACCACCACTCAAGGCGGCGCGTCGGCGAATGCCGCGCCGGAAGCAGCCGCGAACGCCAACGCGAACGCGGACACGCAAGGCACTGATTCGATCCTCGACGAAGCGGGATACCCGCTGACGCCCGGGGTTTCGTCGCTCGCGTCGATGAGCCACTTCGTGCTCTCGGGTTATCTGCAGAGCCAGTACGAGTTTCATCAGGACTCCGCCAATCAGCTCGATCCGAGCGGCGCTGCATTGAACCGCGATCGGTTCGTGCTCCGCCGCGGACGTTTCCTCGTCACGAGCGACTGGCAGTGGGCCCAGATTCGCTTCGAGCTGGACGGCAACACCGTGAACGGCCCCGTGATGCGCGTTCAAAAAGCGGAGGCGTCGCTCGTCTATGGGCGCTCGAAGGACAAGGACCAGCCGCCCATCGCCATGCTCACGATGGGTGAGTTCGATCTGCCCTTCGGGTTCGAAGTGCCGTACGTGCCGAAGGTCCGCTGGTTCATGGAACGCACGCAGGCGTCCCGTGCGCTTTTCCCGGGCGAACCTGACCTCGGCGTCCGCTTTGCGGGTGGGTTCGGGTTCGCGCGCTACTCGGTGGCAGTGACGAACGGTGAACCGCTCGACGAGAAGAGCGGCTTTCAGCTTCAAGACCCCAACTCGAACAAGGACGTCACCGCGCGCTTCGGCGCCGAAGCAAAGCCCGCGCGCGACTTCGTGATCGCAGGCGGCGTGTCTTACAACCGCGGCAAGGGATTCTCGAAGGGCACCTTGCCGTCGAAGAGCTTCCTCACCTGGAGCGACACTTCGGGCGACGGGCGCGTGCAGCTCACCGAGCTGACCGGTAACACCGGCGTCTCGGCGCAGCCGTCCAAGACGTTCTCGCGCTGGGCCATCGGCGCCGACGTGCAGGCGCTGCTGAAGACGAGCCTCGGTTGGTCGATGCTCTACGCCGAGATCGTCGGCGCGGCGAACCTCGATCGCGGGCTCTACGTCGCGGATCCGATCGCGACGGGCGCCGACGTCCGAGAGCTCGGCTACTACATCGCGTTCACTCAAGAGATCACGCGCTACGGCGTCGTCGGCTTTCGCTACGACTTCTACGATCCGAACGCGGATTTCCTCGAGTCGCGCCGCGCCGCGCTGTCTCCCGCGTCCCAGCGCATCATGACGTATTCCCCGCTCGTCGGGCTCGTCATGCCCGGACGCGCGCGGCTCCTCTTTCAGTACGACTTCATCAACGACCGCATGGGGCGCAATGCGCAGGGTGTCCCCGCGGACTTCAAGAACGACGAGTGGACCTTGCGCCTGCAGGTGAACCTGTGAGGG
>CAZDNG010000140.1:0-4562 GCA_964506835.1 uncultured Polyangiaceae bacterium | reverse complement strand
CTTTGCCGCCGATCGCGCAACCCGTCTTCAACGTGAGCGGCGTCTCGATCTGACCGACGCCCCCGTCCGCAAGATTCGGGACGTTGGGATCCGTTCCTTGCCGCAGCTCGGTCATGTCGGGAACGCCGTCCCCGTCCGAGTCCTGACCCTTCATTTCCGACTTCGAAATCAGGAACGTGAGGGTCGACTCATTGTAGGCCCGCAAGCCATTTCCGTAGAACCAGGAGCCAACGGGAGTCGTCACCGTGCCGAGGCCGCCCTGCTCGTTGTTGTGACAGAGGGTGCAATCCGGCGCCTGCGGGAGCGAAAGCTTGTTCGCAATCACCGGCGGGAAATCGTCGGTCGCGAACGCCCCGTTCGCGGCGAGCAACAGCACACCGGCGACAGCGAGCCCGAGACCACGCATCGCGCGACTTCTACCGCGCCGTACGCCCGCGCTGTGTGAACTCCTCGGGACGCCGAGGACACCCAGGAGCTTCGGATCGGTCGACGTCACCGCCTTGAAGCTCCCAGGAGCTGCGGATCGGTCGGCGTCACCACTTTGAAGCTCCCAGGAGCTGCGGATCGGTCGGCGTCACCACTTTGAAGCTCCCGGGGGCCCCGAAAAGGTGGCGCTCATTGCAGTCACAGCGCCGACGAGCCTTTTAGGACGTGCGCGAAACCGTTTTCGGGCCTCCTGGGAGCCTCGGAAGGGTCATGACCATACGAGTCGGGGCTCCCAGGCGCTTCGGGAAGGTCGTGACCATACAGTTGAGGCTCCTGGGCGCTTCGGAGGGGTCCGTGGTCGGATCTCGCGCCCAATCGGCACTTCCGCGGACCAGGTCAAAACCAGTTCGACCGGTCAGAGCACCTCGCGTCGTACGCCGAGGCCGATCCCAACCGGACCACGATTGCTGCGGCTGGCAACGAGTGGCCCTAGGGCACTGACATGACAACCGTGAACGGAGCTCGCGTACGATCCGGTGAGCATGTGCTGAACGCCTGCTTTTCGCATGGCGTCGCGCACTCGGCCGAGAAGATCGTGAACGCTCACCGTCTGCCGAGGTCCACGTCGTAGAGCTGCCGAATCAACTCAATTGCCGCTCCCGCTTCATCCAAGTCGGGCCGTCGCGCCCGAAGGCCAACGGCGGCCAAATTCCGCGACAGCTCGCTCATCTCGATCGCCAATTGGAATCGCCCGCGCGCACCGATGCGACGGTGGACCTCCGTCTGAACCGCGGCTGCTTCGGAGGTCGTATCCTTTGCTCGCACGACGCGACGATATCACGCGCGAGATCCTCGCGCACCCTGAGGCCCGCAGGTCCGCGTCGACGACGCAATTCGACGAATACCTGCCCGGCCCGCTCCGCATTTTCCGTGTTACAAGAATCACGTGCGCTTCTCCTGGGATGTGAAGAAGGCGCGGGAGAATCACAAGAAACATGGCGTCAGTTTCGAAGAAGCCGCGACCTGTTTCGAAGACCCGAAGGGCGTCTACCTCCGCAACGAAGCGGCGTCGTACGAAGACCGGCTCATCCTCATCGGCGCGTCTGCGTCGAGCCGCGTCCCCTTCGTCGTTCATGCCAAGGTCGGCCGCCACGCGATCCGCATCGTCAGCGCCAGAAAAGCGAGCGCCGCGCAGGTCCGCATCTACGAAGGATTGGACTGACGAGCCCGTCGATCTCGAGACCTGGAAGCGCGTGCGGGGAAATCCGTTCGCCGACTACGACCCATCGGAGGGCATCGCGCTGTGGTCGCTTTGGGAGATACCGTCGTGCATCGTCGGTCCCGTCGTGCGTCGGGGCCGACCGCCCGGCGAACCGACGGCCGTGCGCTCCGTCCGCCTCCCGGTCGCCCTCTGGAAGCGGCTCGAGAAGGAAGCGGCCGCGAAGAAGACGTCCGTGAACGGGCTCATCCGGCGCAAGGTGGGGTGAGCGCAACGGGCGATCCGTCCAGCTGGGTGGACGAATCGTGGGACGGCAGTAGCCCCTCCCGGGGTCGAACCGGGACGCCATTTCTGGCTAGGGATTTTAAATCCCCTGCGTCTGCCATTCCGCCAAGGGGCCTTATCGATTTCTGGCCCACCCGTTGGCCCACCTTGCGGCGGCTTCGGGGTGGCACGGGCGAACTCTGGCACGGCTTCGACCAGCGGCGCCAGCGCTCCGAGGGCCGTCTCGGAAGCCTGCCGCGCCTGCCGCCGGTACCGGTTGATCATGATCGACGAGCGGTGCCCGGTTCGGTCCGCCACCCACGTCTCGCTCTTGCCGTTCGCGAGCGCCAACGTGACGAACGTGCCGCGAAGATCGTGGACGCGGATTCGGGCGCGCGCCTCGGTCGAAACGTGGAGCTCGGCTCGGTCGACTCCCGCCAGAAGCAGGGCCGCGCGAAAGCGCACCGCAAGCCTGGTGCTCTCGAAGGCGCCTCCGTTCGTGTCGACGAACACGGCCGCGTCTGGCTGGGCCGCGTCGCCCCGGCGAGCCTTCCACGCGACGAGCGCGGCCACCACACCGGCGTCGAGCGCCCACGCCCGCGGGTCGTCCGTCTTATTCCCGTCGAGCTTGACGACGCCGCGCTCGAGATCCAGGTCGCGCCAGCGAAGAGAAAGGGCCTCGCCGAGCCGCACGCCCTCACGAGCGAGGAAGCCGAACAGAACGCGCTCCTCGAGCGGCACGGTGCTGCAGGCGAGGAGCTTCGCGTCTTCGTCGGGATAGAGGTATCCGTGGGCCGGCGACTTCCCAACCTTCGGCATGAAGCCTCTGGGAAGAGGGTTCGCCGCGATGAGTCGGAGCGGATAGACGGCAAGCGCAAGCGCGCGATGTAGAACCTGCGCGTAGTGTCGACGCGTGGAGGGCCGTTTCGCGCTCTCCGGCAAGCCCGCCATCGCCGCCTCGGCATGGTCGACGACGAAGGAGCCGATCGGGACGTCACCGAGCGTGCCTCCTCCCACGTCAACGGCGCAGAGCTTCGCGAGACGTGCGGCGTCGGCGTCGTGATCCTTGTCGCGGACGTGGTCAGGGAAACGCCGGTGAAGCCTTCCGCTCGTCCACTCCTCGCCGAGCATCCGGAACGTCATCGAAGCTCCAGACGCCTTCGGCTTCCCAATTCGCCCCGAGCAAAGCCCTTCGGCGAGCCGCACGGCGCCGCGGAATTGTTCGGCATCCGTCGCCGCGCCCATGCGCTTCAGAATGGGCACAGCGTCGGCCGCGAGACCAGCGTCGACCATGTCACTCGCGATCTCCCGCATCTTCGCTTCGCGGCGAACCGCTTCGGCGTCGGTGCAGTTGGTGATCTCGAAGCGCTTCCGGCCGAAAGCGCCGAGGCGGATGCGGGTCTCTCGAACCATCGCTAGTTCTCCTTCGCTTCACCGCCGGCGCGTTTGAGTGCACTGGCCCACATCGCCTTGGCGCCTGCATTGTCAGGAAGCCCACCAATTTGGAGATGCTTAGCGGCGACTGCGTCTACGAGCGTGGTGCCGTCGACCATAGTGGCCACCGCTTTGACGTTCCCGAAGCTTGCTCCGAGGAAACTCGCATTTCTCAGAATCGCGCTCGACAGGTTTGCACCGTCGAACCTCGCACCATCAAAGTTGAGCCCGCCGAAATCGACGCCTGTGAGATCGGTCGACGAGAGGTCGACGAGCAGGTCAACATCGTGCGACTTGTCGCGTTTTCCAATCGCCCGCACGAGCGCCTGAACCAGCACGAACCGGACATGTTCGTTCGCGAGGGTAGGTTGGTTAGCCGAAGGCCATGGCGACCAACCTTGAACCGCCGTCACAAGCGTCTGGAAAACCACGCTGTGATACCTCGCCGGAGCGTCCTGAGCGACAGCTTCGAGTGCGTAGATGCCTCCACCGTGACCGTCGCCAAGCAACTCGGCTGCCTTAGCGAAGCGCGAGTTGATCTCCTCGGTGCGGGCCTGGTCGATATCTCGCTTCTTGTGATCGGTGCGCCAGTACCACGTGAGCAAAGCAGACGGGCCCGCGACTATCGCCGTCATGAGCGTCCACGGCGTGTTGTCTCTCAGCGCGCCGAAGACGAGAGAGGTGGAGCGCGGACATATCGCTTCGACCCTACAGATCGCAAGCGCGAGGAGTCCGATCCCAAGACCGGTAGACAACGCGATCGGGCAGAACGTTTGTCCGTCGATCCAACCCTTGAAGCCTTGCGCCCCGAGGCCTTTCTCGCTCGCGCCCGTCATGTCAGCTCCTCAAGCTGAACCGCGCTGAGCGTCACGGGAGCTCCGGCGCGGGGGGCGGGACGGGGGCAGGCGCTTTCATAATCACTTGGCTGGGCTTGCGGTGAGGGCGACCGCGCGCTGGATGGCTTTGAGGATTCTCGGATAGCCGCAGCAGCGGCACAGGTGCCGGTTGAGTTTGGTGATGATCTGGGCCTCGGTCGGCTGGGGCGTCTCGGCCAGCAGGGCCACCGTGGCCATGATCATCCCCGGCGTGCAGTAGCCGCACTGAAAGGCGCCCTCGGCCAGGTACGCCTCCTGCACGGGGTGCAGCACCTTGCCTTTCGCGCCGGGAGTGCCCAGCCCTTCAATGGTCAGGATGGACTTCTCCGCCACATCCCGGATCG
>CAZDNG010000139.1:0-4746 GCA_964506835.1 uncultured Polyangiaceae bacterium | reverse complement strand
CCGCTTTCGGTGACCAGGTCGAGATCGGGCATGCGGCGCCCGAGCAGCGGGTGTCCCGCGCCGAGGTCGTAGTGAATGTCGAGACCAGACATCATTGCCGCGTATCGCTTGCGAGGTTCGTCCATCTGGAGCAGCTCGGACAGGGTCTCGCGCAAGGCGTTCGTCCGTTCGTCGCCGCGGCTGAGCGCGGTTTGCGCCAAGGTGGTCTTGAGCACGCGCGCACCGATCGGGTGTCGCTCGGCCTGATAGGTATCGAGCAGGCTCTCCGGCGAGGTGCCGTTGACGACCTGGGCCAGCTTCCAACCCAAGTTCACGGCGTCCTGGACGCCGATGTTGAGTCCTTGGCCGCCGACCGGCGAATGCACGTGCGCTGCGTCGCCGGCCAAGAGCACTCGTCTCTCTCTGTAGGACGCCGCCTGCCGAGCCATGTCGGTGAACCTCGAGAGCCACGTGACCTGGTGAACACCGAAGTCGGTCCCGTAGACGGCGACGAGTGCCGCGCGAAGATCGGCCAAGGTTGGCTCGTCGCCTTGCCTCACGTCCTGCTCGTTCAACACCACGCGCACGCGCTTCCCCTCCTCGAGTCTGGCAAGGCCATGGACGCCCTTTTCATCGCGGCGAAGTCCCAGCTCGGGCTCGTCGGTCATCTCGCCCTCGGCAATCAGGTAGCTGAGGGACGGATCCCACCCCGGGAACTCGATGCCGGCGTTCTTGCGGACCACGCTGCGACCGCCGTCGCATCCGACGAGGTACTCCGCCCGGAGCGAACGGCCCTCGGGCGCCGCTGCCAGGTCCCCAACGGGGGAAAGCTCGACGTCGACGCCGGTGTCATCCTGGACGAAGCCCGTCACGTCGCGTCCGCGATAGATCGGTACCCCGAGCTCCTCGACCCAGGCGGCCAAGATTCGCTCGATGTGGCTCTGCCACAACGCGAGCCCGTAGTTGTGGCGAGTCGGAAAATCACTGATGTCGAGAGGGATCGTCGCGAGGCTCCCGACCTGCATGATCTTTCCTTGCGAGAGGAAGCGGTCCGCGATTCCACGCTGATCGAGCACCTCGATGGTGCGTGAAAGGAGGCCTCCTGCGCGCGAGCCGGCGAGGTCCTGGCTCACGCGCCGCTCGACGATGGCGACGTCGACGCGCGAAAGCGCGAGCTCGCCCGCCAACATCAACCCCGTCGGACCGCCTCCAGCAATCACCACTGCATGGTTCGTCATGACCGATCCGTGCGGCAGGACCCGGGGCTTGCCGCAAGCCCCCGTGTCTGGCATAGATTGGAGGTGGAGAGGGACCGGGGGTCGCACTCCTCTTTTTTTCCGCGCGCGCTCTCGTCGCGAACAGCAGCGCGCTGGAGAAGATATGCAGCCTACACCCGAGCCCCTCGACGAGACGGCGGCCAAAGCCCTCATGCCGCCGGCGGAAAAGACCCACGTGCGCGATCCCGCGCACGACGTCGATGACGACGACGAAGGGCATGAACACGGGCTCGATCGCCTGGAGCTCTTGAGGATCGGGTTCGTCGCGGTCGCGGTCGCCGTTTCTTGGCTTCACCTGTGGCGCCCCGTGGCGAACTTCGACCTCGTGGCCTGGGGCGCCACGCTCGCCGGCGGCTATCCGATCTTCAAGGAGGCAGTCTCGGCGCTTCTCGAACGCCGCATGACGATGGAGCTGTCGATGACGATCGCTCTCGGGGCGGCGCTCAGCATCGGCGAGGCGTTCACCGCGTTGGTGATCGTCCTCTTCGTCCTCATTGCCGAGGTGCTGGAGCACCTGACCGTGGGGCGTGGGCGAAAAGCGATCCGCGACCTCATGGATTTCCTTCCCCGCAGCGTCTCGGTCCGCCGGGGCGAAGGAACCGAGGAGCTCTCGGCCGACGCTCTACGACTCGGCGATGTGGTCGTCGTGAAACCAGGAAGCCGCGTCCCCGTCGACGGCGAGGTCGTCGGGGGTCATTCGTTCGTGGATCAGGCGATGGTGACGGGGGAGTCGCTTCCTGTCGAAAAGACGGCTGGCGTGAAGGTCTTCGCCGGCACGGTGAACCAGTCGGGTGTTCTCGAGGTCAAGGCCTTCGGCGTCGGCAAGGACACCGCCTATGCTCGAATCATCGAGGCAGTCGAGCGAGCCGAAAAAACGCGGGCCCCCATTCAGAAGACGGCGGACCGCCTGGCGGGATACCTCGTCTACTTCGCATTAGCCGCAGCTGTCCTGACCTTCCTCATCACGAGGAACGCACGCGCGACGATCTCGGTCGTCATCGTGGCGGGCGCTTGCGGGATCGCCGCCGGAACGCCGCTCGCGATTCTCGGCGCGATCGGTCGAGCCGCCCGGTTGGGGTCCATCATCAAGGGAGGGATCCACCTCGAAGCGCTCGGCCATGTGGATACCGTGGTCCTGGACAAAACGGGAACGCTCACGCTCGGAACTCCCGCGGTGGTCGCCGTCCGCGCAGCACCCGGCGTCTCGATCCGCGACCTTCTTCAAGCTGCCGCCACCGCAGAGTCGGCATCGGAGCATCCCCTTGCCGCGGCCGTCCTGAAGAAGGCGCAGGCGGAAGGCGTCACGGCGGCGCGCGCGGAAAACTTCGCTTACACGCCGGGGCGCGGGATCGTCTGCTCTTCCTCCGGAGCGCAGCTCGTCGTCGGCAAGGTCGCACTGCTTCGCGAGAAAGGCGTCGTCATCGAGAACGAGGACGCATCGTGCAACATCCACGTCGCCATCGGCGAAAAGTACCTGGGGGGGATCGAGGTGGCAGACGTGGTTCGCCCCGAAGCCAAGGCGGCGATGGAGCAGCTGAAGGCCATGGGGCTCCACTTGGTGCTGCTCACCGGTGATGCCGCTGCCGTCGCCAAGACCGTCGGGGCGGAGCTAGGTCTCGACAATGTGCTCGCGGACCTCTTGCCCGAGCAGAAGACGGCCGAGATCAAGCGTCTTCAAGCGGCCGGTCGAAAAGTGGCCATGGTCGGCGACGGGATCAACGACGCGCCTGCGCTCGCCGAAGCGCTCGTGGGGATCGGCATGGGGTCGGGTACCGAAATCGCGCGCGAAGCGGCCGACGTCGTTCTTCTCGGAAACGATCTCCTGAAGCTCGTCGAGACGATGAGGATCGCCCGCCGATGCAGGGCCATCATCATGCAGAACTTCGTCGGCACCCTCCTCGTCGACGGCGTCGGCGTTCTGCTCGCCGCCTTGAACCTTCTGAACCCGCTCCTCGCGGCGTTCATCCACGTCGCGTCGGAGCTGGCGTTCATCCTGAACTCGACGAGGTTGCTACCGGGCGGACTCGCATCCCCTCCCCCAAGCGATCGCTCGGAGCGAGGATGACGACGTCGCCCTCCGAGAGCCCTTCCGAGATCGCGAACTTATCTCCGAGGTCGCTGTCGATCTCGACCGGCACCCACGACAAGACACCGGCGCGCACGCGCGCGACGCGCGTGCCGTGGGCGTCGATGAGCACGGCAGTGGCGGGCACGAAGAGCACCGGAGGCGGCCCGGGAAAATGGAACGAGACGCGGCCGTACATGCCTGCGATGAGAGCACCCTTGGGGTTCGGCAGATCGACTTCAGTGCGGAGCGTGCGGGTTCCAACATCGAGCTCGTTGGACGTGCGCGCGACGGTGCCCTCGAAAACGCGGCCGCTCGGGTCGGAGATCGTCATCGTCGCGCGCATGCCGGACCGAACGGCGGAGGCGTAGAGCTGGGGTACGTTGACGAACACGCGCACCGTGTCGACCTCCGCAATCTTGAAAAGAGGCTGTCCCATTCCCGTCCCGGAAGTCACGAGCTGCCCGACCTCCGCCGTGCGTAGCGTCACCACCCCATCGAACGGAGCGACGAGGACACCGAAGCTCTTCAGATCCTGAAGACGCCGTACGGCGGCCAACGTGCTTCCGTGGGCTGCTTCTGCGGCGGCGACGTCCGCGCGCTGCGCGTCGTAGGCAGCCTGATATTGATCGACCTCTTGCTGTGAGACGACCCCCTTCGGGCCGAGGGCGCCGTAACGTGTATTCGTCGTCCGCGCGAGCTCGAGTCGGGTCTTGGCTTGCGCGACTCCCTGGAGCGCCTGGTTGGCCGCGGCTTGCTGTTGCCGCAGCTCTTCGTCGACGTCGGGCACCTCGAGCTCCGCCAGCGTCTGTCCTTTCCTGACGTGCGCGCCGATGTCGACCAGCCACGCACGGACGTACCCGTTTGCGCGTGCATACACGCTGGTCTCCTGCAGCGCCTCGACCGAACCCGGCAAGGACAGGTTCGGTGCCTCCGTGGAGCGTTCGACGCGGACCACGGCCACACTCGCCGGCTCCTCCGCGATCGCGCGCGCTTCGTCGGCGATGGCCGCTTTGTGGAGCACTCGCGGCAAGACGCCCGCCAGCGAGAGAAGCCCGAGGAGCCCGGCCGTCGCGGCCAGTGCCCACGCTAGCCCCTTCTTCGTCGGACGAAAACGCGCCGGATCGAAGGCCCCCTCCTCGCCGTGGGTGCCGGCCTCGAGAAGAACGGGTTGCGATGAGTCAGGCGATGGCGTCACGGGATTCTCCTTCCAACTCGGGCGCGCGCGGAGGCTTTGCGCGAAGCGCGGCGTAAACGACAGGCACGAAGAAGAGCGTCGTGAACGTTGCGACGGAAAGGCCGCCGATCACCGCGCGTCCGAGCGGCGCGTTCTGTTCGCCCCCCTCCCCCAGTCCGAGCGACATCGGCAACATGCCGATGATCATCGCGAGCGCCGTCATCATCACCGGTCGCAGACGCGTGATG
>CAZDNG010000138.1:0-4746 GCA_964506835.1 uncultured Polyangiaceae bacterium | reverse complement strand
CCGTCGAACGGCTGCCAGTCGTGCAACAGCGCGACGAGCACGACGGCGTGGACGAACAGTTCGAACGGCGCGTCGTGCACGGGCGGTCGCTGCGAGTCTGGCGCGTGTTGTACGAGCGGTTGCGGCACGGATGGGTCGGGAGCCTGCACGGCGCTCGCGTCGGAGTCGGCGACGGTGTGCGGCGCGAAGGGCGCCACCTGCTCCAGTTGCAACGACGGCTTGAGTTGCACGACGGACGGTTGCAACACGACGACCGGCGCGTGTTCGAACACACTCATCGCCGGCAATTGCGTCATCGGCGGCGCGTGTTACGCGAACGGCGCTGCGAACCCATCGAATGGCTGCCAGAGCTGCAATACGGCGACGACCACGACCGCGTGGACGACGTCGTCGAATGGAACGGCGTGCACCGGGGGGCGATGTGAATCGGGGGCGTGCTGTAGCTCGGGATGCGGCGTGGACGGCGCAGGGACGTGCACGGCGCTCGCGTCGGAATCGGCGGCGGCGTGCGGTGCGACCGGAAGCGCCTGCACGAGCTGCAACGACGGGAACACGTGCACGACGGACGTGTGCAGCACACCGAGCGGCGCCTGCACGAACCTCGTCCCCACCGCTTGCGCGAACGGCTTGACGGGTGCCTATTACAACTACATAGCGGCGTCGTATCCGCCGGCAACGGGCCCTTCGGGATCGGCGAATCTGACGCGCGTCGACGCGAACGTGAACTTCAACTGGGCCACCGGCTCCCCGAGCTCGCCGACCATCAACAGCGACAATTTCTACATCGTATGGACGGGCCAGGTACTCGCCGACGTCAGCGGCACCTACACGTTCTCGACGACGTCCGACGACGGCAGCACCCTGTCCGTGAACGGGACGACCGTCGTCAACAATTGGTTCGATCAGGGCGCGACCACTCGGAGCGGGACGATCAACCTCACGGGTGGGGTCCGCTACGACGTCCAGATCATCTATTACGAGCACACCGGCGGCGCCTCGATGGTGGCGTCGTGGCAACCCCCGTCGGCGGCGAGCTCGGTCGCGATTCCGTCCGATCATTTGTTCGCCCAGTCGGGAACCTGTTCGCCTTGCGACGACAGTAATCCGTGCACCGCGGATTCGTGCGGCTCGAGCAGCTGCGGTCACGCGAACGTCGCGGACGGCATCGCGTGCCCCGGAGGCGTCTGCACCGCGGGTTCGTGCTGCGGCGGGTGCTTGAGTGCGGGGGTCTGTCTCTCGCTCGCGGTCGAGTCGGGGACGGCGTGCGGCGCCGCGGGTTCAACCTGCGCGAGCTGCGACGACGGCAATCCGTGTACGGTCGATGGGTGCAGCGCCGGTGGTTGCACGCATACCGCGGGCAATTCCGGCACGTTGTGCCGCGCAGCGGTGAGCGTTTGCGACTTCGCCGAGTCGTGCACCGGCACTTCCACGACGTGTCCGGCCGACGGGTTCGTCACCTCCGGAACGCTGTGCCGTGCCTCCGCCGGCGTCTGCGACGTCGCCGAGTCGTGCACCGGCACGAGCCCGACATGTCCAGTCGACGGGTTCGCCACGATCGGCGCCGCCTGCGCCGACGACGGCAATCCCTGCACGAACGACTACTGCTCCGGCGCGAGCGCCGCGTGCTCGCACCCGACGGCAGCGTCGTGTCAGAACGGGCTCACCGTCACGTACTACGACAACATCGACTATACGGGCCCGAACGTGAACCGGGTCGACGGCACCGTCGACTTCGATTGGAGTACCGGATCGCCCGACGCGAGCCTGCAATCGACGACGTACTCCGCGCGGTGGACCGGGCAGGTGCTCGCCGATTTCGCCGAGACGTACACGTTCGAGACCGAAGCCGACGACGGCGTGCGCTTGTGGGTGAACAACGTGCTTCTCGTCGACGACTACGTCGATCAAGGGTCCACCAAGAAAAGCGGAACGATCACGCTCACCGCGGGCACGCGTTACGACGTCAAGATGGACTACTACCAGGACGGCGGCGGCGCGGACGCTCATCTCCGGTGGTCGTCTCCGTCGACGCCGTACGAAGTCATCCCCCAGGATCACCTCTTCGCGAGCGGCGACCTCGGTCTCGGTGGGCTCGCTTGGAACAACGGTGGCAACAATGGCACCGGCGACCCCTACGTCGTGTGGCAGCTCTCGAAAACACCGGGAACAGCGCCCGTGAACGTGTCGGCGTCGTCGAGCAACAACTGGGGACTCGGAACCGCCGTGATGATGGTGCCGTCGTTCTCGCCGGACGGCAAGAAGCTGGTCTTCATCACCGGCGATTCGGGGGACGGCGCCGGGTGGCGCAAGGGGCTCTCGACCTTCGACTTCAACGAATCGTCGAAGACGTTCTCGAATCGGCGTTCGGTCCGCAACACGTGGCCGCTCGGCGACGTGATGAAGTGGCCCGTGTGGGAGCCCGATTCACGCAGCATCGTCTTTCAGACGAGCACGCCGACCGAGCTCTGCACCACGTGCGACGGCAAGACCGGATATCGCTACGGCAACATGGCGCCGACGAACTACTACGGCGCGCCGGGCAGATTGTGGTCGATCGATTCGTCGGGGACGGGCACCGCGATCGAGCTCGCGAATCTCGATACCGGCGAGCGACCCGCGGACGCCGCGAAGTCGTATCAGCCGACGATGCTACCGGTCGCGGCGGGCGGCTACCGCTGGGCGGTGTTCACGAGCACGCGACCCTACGGCAACACCTTGAACCCTCCGGGCATCGCGACGTCGTGCACCGCGAGCCAGCTCTGGGTTTCTGCGGTCGACGATGCGACGTCGTCCACGGTGGATCGAAGCCACCCCGGGTTTTGGCTGCCGAATCAGAACCTCGCGGCTCCGACGCAATCGAGCTACGTGAACGAGCGCGCGTACTGGGTGCTCGACCCGTGCAAACCCGTCGGTACCGGGTCCGCGTCCGTGTGCACGTCGAACGACGATTGCTGTAACGCGCCCGCCGCGGCTTCGTGCCGGATCGACCAGCCGGCGACCACTCCCTTGACGCGGCATTGCGTGGCCACGAATCCGAGCGTGTGCTCGGCGGACGGTGGCTCGTGTTCCGCGGACAAGGATTGCTGCGCGTATCCGAGCTCGCATTGCATCACGGGCGTTTGCGAGCCGCCTGCGCCGGTTCCGGATTTCCCGAACGGCATCTATACGCGCGACTACGTCGGCAATTGTCCGACCGAGACGACCGCGGTGTGGCGCTTCTTCGATTGGCAGACGGTGACGCCTTCGGACAGCAAGATCGTCTTCTCGGCCCAAGTGGCGTCATCGACCAGCGGGCTTGCCACGGCAACTCCGGTCACCGTCGGCACGGCGTCGGGAGCCCCGACCGTCAGCTGGGTCGGCGCCGACGTGGGCGCGGCGCTCGCAAACGGCGGCCAACCGTCGCAAAAATACCTCCGCGTTACGATGAACCTCGACGCATCGTCCGACGGGTTCGCCGCACCGATTCTCGTCGACTGGAGGCAGAGCTACAGCTGCCTGCCGTCGCAATGATGACCGGGTCTCCAATGAATCGCGGAGCATCGGTCGCCGTTTTCGTCGCGCTTCAGGCGCTGTTCGGTTGCTCGGGCGCGGGCTTCGACTCGACGCTGGGCAACGTGGACGCCGGAACGCGTGCTTCGGCGGGGGGTCGAACCGCCGTCTTGCCGTCCCTCGACGCGAGCGTCGATGCGTCCGCCGACGGCCCGTCGAGGGACGCCAGTGCAGAGGCGTCGATGGTCGCAGTGGCGGACAGTGCGCCGGAGGCCGCGTGCGAGTTCGACGGCGGGGTCCGGGCGCCGGTGAGCGTGGGCGCGGCACGGTGCACGCTCAACGCCTCGTGGAGCGCGGCCCACGCGATTGCCGACGGCAAAACCGGGGTCGACGTCGCTTTTGGTTCCATTACGCCGGACGAGCTCACCATGGCGTGGCTCTCCGTCGAGAGCGGCACGCCGACGCTGCACTACGCCGATCGCGGGGCCCGTTCGGACCCCTTCGAGCCTGCGGGCGCGATCGGCGCGGACACGGACTATTACGCGGTCGAGCGACCGGCGCTGAGCCCGGACGGAAATCGGCTCGTCGTCGTTCGGAAGGACCGCAAAGGGTTTGCCGAGTACACCCGGATGGGGCGCTTCTATGCATTCGACGACACGCCGAGCGAAGCGTCGTTCGGCCCGCTCGACAATCAAGCATTGCTCTTCACCGTTAGTGAGTTTTTCGGCGATCCGATCGTCTCGAGCGACGACCGCACGTTGTACTACTCGAGATTCGGCGCAGATCAGGTCGAGACGGTGTTCGAATCGACACGCGCGAGCGACGTCGATTGGCCGATCGGCACGCCGGTCGCGGGTGAACCGCTCCTCACCGTATGCGGCCACCGGCGCCGTCCGACCGGGGTCGCCGCCGACGGCCTCACTTTGTTCTATTGGGACGAAGCCTCGCACACCGAACGGGCCACGTGGCGGGCGACGCTCGCCGCGCCGTTCGCCGGCGTGGTCGACCTCGGCGCGCGCGACCACGCGACGCCGAACGACGCTTGCTCGACCCTTTATTTCTCTGCTCGGGGAGCCGACGCGGCCGTCGGCACCGACGTCTTCGTTTCGTCGTCGAACTGAACGCTCGGAGCTAGTGCCTCGATTCGCTGGAATCGAGGCACCATGAGAGACAGAGTGGACGAGTCACTCGTGTACTTTGCAGGGGAATTTCGATGCCCTCCCCCATGCGGGGGCGTCGAAATTCCCATCGCTTCGA
>CAZDNG010000137.1:0-4787 GCA_964506835.1 uncultured Polyangiaceae bacterium | reverse complement strand
TCCTTGTGCCTGCCTTCGCCACCGTCTGACCACGTGGGGTCCGTGCAACGGTTACCTTCCCGCAGCCGTGAAGAACCGCGCCCGCTTGTTCCCTGGATCCGAATACTCCGCCTCCGCGATGTTCAACGCGACGCTGCTCGCCGCACGCACGAGTTGATCCGCCAGCGACCGATCGCACCGCCGCACACGAGGTACCAGCGGACGAAGCGCCGCAATCACTTCGAGACTAAGAGCTGCCACTTGAAGAGCCATTTGTCTTTTCTCCTCTGCGCCCGCCCGTCGCGAGCGCTCGCCCGTCCCCACGGCAGCGCGCGCAGGTTGCGTCCAGGCGGGGCGAAGCCCCCCGCGCTCCGCGCGGCCCCGGCCTGGACGCGACCGAGCACGCTGGCACACTAAGGAAGGAGCAAGCCCTCACGCCCTCCGATCCGGTTCACGATCACGATCTTCGATCACGATCTTCCGATCCCGATCTCCCGATCCCGATCCCGATCTCCCGATCCCGATCCCGATCCCGATCCCGATCCCGATCCCGATCTCCCGATCCCGATCCCGATCTCCCGATCTCCCGATCCCGATCCCGATCTCCCGATCCCGTCCGCCCGCGTCGCGCCGCTACTTCTTCCCCACGACGCGATCCTCCGAGATCGTCTCATCCCATTCCGCGCCGTACCCTTCGTAGTGCACGAGCAGATTGCCGCGGCCGGGGATCGAGACGATGGTCGCGTTGTAGATCGAGCCGTGCCAGCGGACGCGGACGCGATCGCCGACGTTGTAGCGGCTGGGCGCGCCGACGGAGCTGGCGGGCGCGGGGGCAATGCCCATGGCGCGAGCGACTTTTTCGGGCGGTGGCGGGGGCGACGCGGGGCCGACGATGCGGCCTTGAATGCGGTCGAGCGTGACGTCTTCGTCCCAGCGCGAGTCGTAGCCGTCGTAGTGGACGCGAAACTTCGCCTTGCTCTTCTGATCGACGATGTACGCCGGATACTGGCGCCCTTCCCATTCGACCCAGACGTATTCGCCGATGCGATAGTCGTCCTTGCAGGCGACGGCGACGAGAGCCCCGACGAGAACGCCGAGCACGTTCCGTCGGGTGACGACGACGGGGCCGCTCAATTCGACGGCGTGACGCGACTCGTCCATCCTGCTCTCGACACCAGCTCGTCACGACCGGCGAGCCACCCCGAAACACGCTCGCGAGTCGCGCGATAGGCGTACTCGAGCATCGTCCGGCGTCCGGTGAAGCTCGCGGGGCTGAACATGAACAAGATGCCGTCGGTCGGCTCGGGTTCGATGAGGATCACGGCGACCGAGTGCTTCTCGCGGAGCCGCGTCACCGATTCGCGGAGCAAGGTGTGCATACCGATCCGGATCGCTTGATTGGCGACCCACAGGTAACCCTTGTCGCGCACGCTCGCGCGCTGGCCGTGCCCCGTCGGCACGGTCGCGACGCGCACCGGAACCATGGGGTTCACCACGACGATGACGTCCGCGCCGTCCTCGAGCGCCGCATCGAGGTGCGCGACCTGGGCCGCGCCCGCGTCGATGTAGAAGCGATCGCGAATCCGGACCGGCGAAAAGAACGGCGGCAACGCGGTCGACGCGGCGCACGCGCGCGACACCGACACGTGATCGAACCCGGGGCCGCCGAAGAACGTCGGATCTCCACTGTCGAGGTCGTGAGCCATGATCCGGAGCCGCTTCGGCATCGCGCGAAAGTTGTTCGGCACGCCGCGCCGGGCGAAGAAATCCTCCAGAAACCGCTCGTAACCCTCGAGCTTGAAGACGCCGGCCGGAAGCGAGTCGTAGAACCGATCGAGCTCTTCCCAGAGCGCCTGCGGCGTGGGAGCCGGCGCGCGCGACAACATCGACACGCTACCGTGCCGGGCAGCGCTGAAGATCGTGCCGACCGCGCGCGCCCATTCCCGCAGATCGGCGCGGAAGATGTGACGGCGTTCGAGCGGGAAGAACACGTCCGCGGGGTCGAGTAACGCGCGGTACATCCGCTGAACGGCGATGCCGCCGGCGAGCGACGCAGCGACCGTGCCGCCGCTCGACGTGCCGACGTAGAGATCGAACCCGTTCGCGTCGAAGCCGTCGATCGAGTCCTCGAGCGCCGCGAGCGCGCCGATCTGATACATCGCTCCCGTCACGCCCCCGCCGGGCAGACACAGCGCGACCTTGGGCTTCACTCGGCGTCCTCCGCTCTGCCGCGATGGGCTTCTTTCGTCCGGCTCGCAACGTACTGCACTCCGAACATGAGCACGAGGGTCGCGGCCCACCCGATCGCGACGGGGAGCGCTTCGATCTTCATCGGGCCGGCCACCGAGACCTCGCCGGTCACGACCGCCAGGATGGTCACGGCGTTGAACGCGACGTGGAGCGCCAGCCCGGGGAGCAGCGAACCGCTCACGGCGCGCAAATGGGTCATCGCGACCGCCACGATGGTCAGAGCCGGCCACATCCGATAGTCGAGATGGCCGATCACGAAGCAGAACGCGGTGACGGCGGTCGCGCCGAGAAGCGAGTGCCCGCGACGGAGCACGCCGTACAAGGCGCCCCTAAAAAATAGCTCTTCGACGAACGGACCGACGCACGCGACCACCAGCATGAGGGCGACGAGACGGCCCGGCGAATGCGTGCTCAAGAGCGCGGCGCGAGCGGCCGCGTCTTGTTCCGGCGTCGGGTAGAAGTGCTCGACGATGGCGTCGATCGACTCGGCCGGCCAGTGAAGGACGAAGCCGAGCCCGAGCCCGAGGACGGCGAGGACCGGGTGCGTGGGACGAAGCCCGAGCGCGGCGCGGAGCGGCGTCTCCGGCGCGTGCAGACGCAGCACGCCGAACGTGCAGAGGACGAACACCAAAGCCTCCACGCCGCCGAGCTGCACGATGTCCATCGCCGCGGAGGGGCGGATCAGGATGCTCGCCTTGAGGAGCAAGGTCATCAAAATGGCGGAGAGCCCCGTCCACGCAACGGCCAGGGGGTAACTGAACGGAATGCGTTCGCTCACGGTCGCCGGAGATACGGAACGACGCCGCGCTTCGCGACCGTGTCCGAGAGGTAGCGATCGTCCGACGCGGGATAGTCGATCGTGTAGTGGAGGCCGCGGCTTTCGTGCCGCGCGGCGGCGCACGACACGATGAGCTCGGCGACGTTGGCGATATTTCGAAGCTCGAGGAGATCACGCGTCACGAGGTGACGCCAGTAATAGTCGCGAATCTCTTCTTCGAGGAGCGCGATTCGACGCGCGGCTCGCCGGAGCCGCGCCGTGCTGCGGACGATGCCGACGTAGTTCCACATGAGCCGGCGGACCTCGTCCCAGTTGTGGGTGATGACGACGGCCTCGTCGCTCGGGACGGCAGAGCCGATTTCCCAGTCCGGCACGTCCGGCGCTTGCCACGGCGTCGCTCGCTCCTGGCCGAGCTTTTGCGCCGCGCGCCGGCCGAACACGAGCCCTTCGAGGAGCGAGTTCGACGCGAGACGGTTGGCGCCGTGAAGGCCGTTGCACGCGGATTCACCGATGGCCCAGAGCCCGGGGATCGACGTTCTGCCGTGCAGATCGGAGGTGACGCCGCCGCTCATGTGGTGCGCCGCCGGGACGATCGGGATCGGCTCCCGCGTCATGTCGACGCCGAATTTCAGGCATTCGGCGTAGATCGTCGGAAAACGCTCGCGGACGAAATCCGGGCTCTTGTGGCTGATGTCGAGGAACATGCACTCGGAGCCGGTGCGCTTCATCTCGTAGTCGATGGCGCGCGCCGTGACGTCGCGAGGCGCCAGATCCGCCATCTCGTGATGGCGTTTCATGAACGCCTCGCCGGTCGGGAGCCGGAGCACCGCGCCTTCGCCACGAAGCGCTTCACTGATGAGGAAGCTTTTCGCCTTCGGGTGATAGAGGCACGTCGGATGGAATTGATAAAATTCCATGTTCGCGATCTCGGCGCCCGCGCGATACGCCATCGCAACGCCATCGCCCGTCGCGACGTCGGGGTTCGACGTGTAGAGGTAGACTTTGCCCGCGCCGCCGGTCGCGAGCACCGTCGCCCGCGCGAGGATGGTCTCCACCGTGCCGGCTTTTTCGTCGAGGACGTACGCGCCCACGCAATAGTCGGGGCCACCGAACTTCGTGAGCGTGATCAGGTCGACGCCCATGTGCCAGTCGAGGACGCGAATGTTCGGTTCGCGCGCGACCGCCTCGGCGAGCGCGCGCTGGATCTCGCGACCGGTGATGTCTCCGGCGTGCACGACGCGGCGCGCGGTGTGTCCGCCCTCTTGTCCAAGATCGAGCGAGCCGTCGTCGGCGCGTGAAAATTCCGCGCCTTGTTCGATGAGCCAGCGGATCGCGTCGGGCCCCTCGCGAACGCACAGCTCGACGACCACGGCGTGGCAAAGCCCCGCGCCCGCTTCGAGCGTGTCCTGGACGTGGCGCTCGAACGAGTCGGCGGACGAGAGCACCGCGGCCACGCCGCCTTGCGCCCATTGCGTCGCGGTGTCGTCCCGGGCGCGCTTCGTGACGACCGTCACCTGACCGTGGCGCGCCGCGGACAGCGCGAACGTGAGCCCCGCGACTCCGCTGCCGAGCACCAGGTAGTCCGTTACGAGGGCCATGACATGCGGCATACCACAAGCCTCGAAACCCACGCCGCAAACGCTTGACAATGGTCGCTCATGAGCCCATCCTCCCGCGCCCGAAGCGAACGAAGTAGCGACTTTTCCGGGGCGTAGCGCAGTTTGGTAGCGCGCACGGTTCGGGTCCGTGAGGTCGGCAGTTCGAATCTGCCCGCCCCGAC
>CAZDNG010000136.1:0-5244 GCA_964506835.1 uncultured Polyangiaceae bacterium | reverse complement strand
TCACCTACCGGGGTCGCGACGACGGGGAGCCCGCACAACAAGTATTCCGACACCTTCACCGGAGAGACGGCCCGCTGCGAGAACGTCAGAGCACGCAGCGCGAGCCCCGTGTCTGCAGCCGCGATGTGCGATGCCACATCGGATGCCTCGACGGCGCGCACGACGACGCGCGACTCGTCGACGGGGACGCGCCGAAGGGCCGAACGGAGTGCTTCGACGTCTCGGGTGAGCACGATGAAGCGAGCGTCGCTCCTTTTCGCGCGCACTCGTTCGAAGAGAGACAGCATCTCGTCCGGGAAATACTGCGGCCCCACGGATCCGGCGTACAAGAGGCAGGGTTCGTCGCGCGTCGCGCCCCAAGACGCCCGCGCAGCGGCTCGAGACGCCTCCGTGCCTGGGGAAAACGACTCGGGGTCTCGCGCGTTCGGGATTACGAAGATCTTGTCGGCGAGCGCGCTTCGTCCCGCGCGCTCGAGCAAGATCTCCTTTGCCGCCTCGGTCCGAGTGATGACCGACTCCGCCGAGCGAACGCCGCGGGCCTCGATTTGCCGCCACACTCGATACGTCGCGCCGCTCGTACTCCAGCCGCCGAATTCCACGCGTTCGTCGGCAGGGAGGCCGTCCGCGTCGAAGCACATGGTGCACTTCGCGACCGAACCTGCCCCGAGCACCATGGCCGCAGGAAGAATGCTACGCGGTAGGATCACTTTCGCGCGGTGCCGCTTCGCGTGAAACCCCACCGCAACGGCGCCCGCCACGATCATGGCCAGCGCCGAGGGAGCCGCCGGGCCGCGCAGCACCGGGAACGACGTGTACCCGACGCCCACCGCTTCGGCAGCGCGCGCCTGTCGTTGGACGTGTTCCTCGGACGCCCAGGTGAACTGAAGCACGCGAAAAGGAAAACCGCAGCGCGTCAGTTCCCGGAATACGGGCAGGAACAAGGTCTCGAGATACGGCGAATCGGGCCCGTCCCAGGTCACGAAAAGGACAGGCGTGCTCATGCAGCGTCCCGAAGACCGCCCGCACCTTAAGGGCCGCTTCGGAACCCGTCAACCGCGTCGCGGGCACAAGCGTTCACGGTGCCGACGGCGCGACATTGGGGTCGCGCGATGCAGATCGAGCGCGCTATCTTCCGCGCGCGGCCTTCGCCCTCATGAGCACGAAACCAAAAGAAAGCGACATCGAGGCATGTGCGGCATAGGCGGCAGTTGGACGGCGCGAAGCACCACGGCGGAGCACTTGCTCGCGGGCACACGAGCCATGATGGATGCCATCGCGTACCGGGGCCCCGATGATTGGGGCGTCTGGGTCGACGGCGCGCACGGTATTGGTCTCGGACATCGCCGTTTGTCGATCGTCGATTTGTCGGCCGAAGGACATCAGCCCATGGTCTCCGCGACGGGGCGCTACGTGCTCTCATTCAACGGCGAGGTCTATAACTTCGCCGACGTGCGGAAGCAGATCGAGGCGTCCCGCGGGCGCGCACTCGAGCTCCGCGGCCACTCCGACACCGAGGTGATGCTCGCGGCCATCGAAGAATGGGGGCTCGAACGCGCCGTCGAACGCTTCGTCGGCATGTTCGCGTTCGCACTCTGGGACAAGGAGCGCGCCGCGCTGTCGTTGGTCCGTGATCGCCTGGGGATCAAGCCACTCTATTTCGGCGACGCGAACGGCACCCTGGTGCTCGGCTCCGAGCTAAAAGCGCTGACGGCCCACGCGGGATTTTCCCGTGACATCGACCGCGACGCACTGACGTCGTATTTCCGCTTCGGTTACGTGCCCTCGCCGCGCTCGATCTATCGCGCCGCAAAGAAGCTCGCGCCGGGAACCATCGTCACGTTTTCCGCTCCCCGGCTCGAGGCGGCGAGAGAGATCGTCTTTTGGTCGGCGAAAGACGTCGCGGCTCGTGGACTGTCGCACCCGTTCGACGGCGACGAAACCGGCGCCATCGACGAGCTCGAGCGACGGCTCGCGGACGCGGTGAAGCTCCGGCTCGTCTCCGATGTGCCCATCGGCGCGTTCTTGTCGGGCGGTATCGATTCATCGACGGTCGTGTCGTTGATGCAACGGGCGAGCGCGTCGCCGGTGCGCACGTTCTCGATCGCAAACGAGGGTGCGGCCTTCGACGAGTCCGACGCCGCCGCCGCAGTGGCGAAGCACCTCGGCACGGCGCACACGGCGCTCACCGTCACCTCCGACGACGCGCGCGCGGTGATCCCGCTGCTACCGCGGATGTTCGACGAGCCCTTCGCGGACTCGTCGCAAATCCCGACGTTTCTCGTGTCACGACTCGCACGACGCGACGTTACCGTCGCGCTCTCCGGGGACGGCGGTGACGAGCTCTTCGGCGGGTACAATCGTCACGTGTGGGGCCCGATCGTCTGGGACGCGCTCCGGCGAGTTCCCCACGCTGTCCGCGCCGCGTCGACGAATCTGCTCCTCGCCGCTCCAACGCAAGCGTGGGATCGCGTCTTCGAGGTGGGGAGCAGTTTCTTGCCCGAGCTCCGGACTCCGGGCTCGAAGGTGCACAAGCTCGCGCGCGTCCTCGACGTGACGACGCCCGACGAGCTCTACCGTCGTCTGGTCTCGCTCTGGGACGCGCCGGCGAACCTGGTCAAAGGAGGCGCGGAATCCGTCGACGTTGCGCCGGCGCTCGGCGCCGACGGCGCGGCCACGATGATGTTCCGCGATCTGACCACGTACTTGCCCGACGACATTCTCACCAAGGTGGACCGCGCGAGCATGGCCGTCTCGCTCGAAGCGCGCGTTCCGATCATCGATCACCGGGTGGTCGAGTTCGCCTGGAGTTTGCCGCAGTCGCTCAAGGCGCGCGATCGCACGGGAAAATGGATCCTGCGACAGGTGCTCTCGCGGCACGTCCCTCCGTCGTTGTTCGAACGGCCGAAGATGGGCTTCGCCGTGCCGCTCGCCGAATGGCTGCGCGGTCCGCTCCGCGACTGGGCGAGCGATCTTTTGAGCCCGAAGCGGCTCCGCGAATCGGACTATCTCGTTGCAGCTCCGGTGGAGACGGCCTGGAGCGAGCATTTGACTGGAAAGCGCGACCATGAACAGGCGCTCTGGGCCGTGCTCATGTTCCAGGCATGGCTTGCGGCCTAAGTGCAAGGAAGAGGCGGCGACCGGACTACTTCCAGGCGCCGTACACGATGTCAGTCGACTCGAGCGGCAGCGACACCGAAAACGCGTTGCCACCTCGAGGCTGAACCGCGAGCTTTCCGAGCCGCGACGAGAAGACGTCGTTCACGGCGCGACCGGGAGACACGACGATCTCGAGCTTGTCGACGGTTGCGCCCGTCGCGTTCGCGAGCGGGACGGCCCATCCCGCCTTCCCTTCGAGAAACGCCGTGACGACCTGAGACACCGAAGGCACGACAGGGCGCGGCACACGCGCGCCCACCGCGGGCGCCGTCACGAACGCGCGGAGCTCCGGCGGATAGTGGAACGGCAACATGCCCCACTCCTCGACTCGCTGCATGCGCACGTCGGCCGGCTTCGGATGCGCCGGATCGAGGACGGATTGCGCCTCCGCCAGTACGCCGATCGGATGCACTTGTTCCACGTTGTCGTGGTTTTTCCACGGCAGGAAACCGCCGCATCCGTAATCGATTCCAGGGTAAAAACCCCAGAGAACGACCGAACCTCGACCGCGCGAGAGCGCCACGGCCGCCGCGTCGTTCGAGTCTTTGAAACGGGCGAGAACCTTTGCGTCGGGACTCGCCGCAAACGACTGTCGTCCGGCAACGACCTCGGCAGCGCCGGCGGGCCAATCGGTTCCGAGCGCGCTGCCTGCGACGAATTCGACGGCGCCTTTGGACTTGATCGCGGCGCAATAACCCGCGCTCGCTGCCTTGAGTGATTCGAGCGGCTCGACCTCGTGCCGTGACAACTTCAACGCCTGGTCGAGCGCGACGCTCGCGCGGTTCCACTCGTCGCGCGACCCGGCACCCGGAGTGAGCACCAAGGTGCCGCCCGCGTTTACCCACGACGCGAGCGCGGGCACGTCCTTCTGGTCGATCTGCGCCGACGAGAGGTAGAGCACCTTGTATTGCTTGAGGAGACCGCTCCGCGCTTGCTCTCCGCTGAGCACGTCGACCGGGATCTGCGCATGACGGAGCGCGAGGTACGTGAACATCCGCTCCATGCCCGGCGCGGAGTCGAGACCGACGGTCCAGATGTCGCCGGGAATCGAATAGAAAATCGCCGTCTCGGCGGGGCGCGGCATCGCGTCCATGAGCACGTCTTCCGCCGCCCCGACCTCGTGGGTGAGCTCGGCGATCGCCGGGAACATGATCGGAAATTCCGCAAACCCGTGATCGCCGCCCATGTACTTCGGCAGGTAGTCGTAGAAATTGAAAAGCTTTGCGCCCTCCGACAACTCCTCCATCGCTTTGATTTTCACCTCGACGGGGCGTCGATTGGAGTACGCGATGACGTACATGTGAATCGGCTGGTGTTTTTCGCGGGTAGCGGCGCGCAGCAGGGCGACGTTCCAAGCCGCGAGCTCGCGCGACGAACCTCCGTCGGTCCAGTCTTCACTCTGCGCGACGTCGAGAGCGCCGTTCTTGAAATAGTCGAAGTAGTCGTTGCCCTGCGCGTACAAGTTCGCGAATAGCACCGATCCATCGCTGAAGTTCTGGGTCGTCCGAATTCCCGGCGGATACGTCTCGTGCGCGAGCTTCGTGACCTGGGCAAAGAAATCGATGATCGTCGAAGCGCGGAACCGCTGGCTGTAATAGTAGACGCCCGGGTATTGCGCCGACTCATCCAGCGCGATGTGAACGGCTTGCTCCGCGCCCGCTCCGAGCCGTCGGCGTTCGTCCGCGGTGAATGGATCGAAGTGGTGCGTCTTGAGCCACTCGCGGAACTTCGAATCGCCGAGCGTGTCGTCCGCGAGCATCTTCAGCGGCACAGGCGCTGCCTCGTCGATCAGCTTCAAGTGCTGCACGCGATTCACGAACGGCGATGCGGCCGCGATCTTGCCCGCCGCAGCAAGATCCTTTTTCGACGCGACATAGTCGGGATCGAGATGGCCGTGCTTTTCCGTGTAGTAGACGACGTTGTAGAGGCGCGACATCACGATGCCGTTCGCGACGTCGGTATCGTCGAGGAGGCCGGTGCGCCCGTTGATGCCCATGTAGTCCATCACCTTCATCTCGTCGGCGCGCACCGTGTTGGTGGTGTCGAACTGAGTGAACATGGGGAACTTGGTGGGTCGTTTTCCGAAGG
>CAZDNG010000135.1:0-5338 GCA_964506835.1 uncultured Polyangiaceae bacterium | reverse complement strand
CGCGATCGAGACCGCGTTCCCGACCGTCGACGGTGGCGATGGCGAGCGCCATCTGTCTTCCAACCTCCCAGCCGAAACGACGCATCGGACTCGCGTGCGGCGCGTGCTCGCCAGGCGCGCGGCCAACTGCGCGGGGCCTCGCGCGCGATCACGCTCACAGCTCGAGAAGACCATGGCCTCAGGTCGCACGCTCGCGTCCCGCGTGTCGCTAGCAGCCCTCGCTTCCAACCCAACCGACAGCCATTGCGCTCGCAGCGGCGAAGCCGCTCAGCCGCCGGGCTCGCAGGTTGGCACCCCCGTGGTCTCGCGATGACCTCTCAGCCTCGCGGACGTCGGCCACAGCTCGCGACATCCTTTCAGTCTTGGCGGCGAGGCGGCCTGCATCAACACTGCAGCTCGCCACGCTGACAGAACCCATCGGAGGCTTACCGCATTGCCAGCGCACGAGCGGAACGACCGGTGGCCGTCGCTGCCAGTTGCGACAACCTCGCTGGTCGCGCACGCGCGCCGCCTTCAACAGAATGCCCTCTGCCATCTCGCCCCGCTGCTTCTGCCTCTGCCCCGGCTGCCTAACGTTCGCGCGTTCAGCTGCGAGGCCCGAGCGTATGCGAGGGTCTCGTCAGCTGCAACGCGGAGTTGGGCAGCTCAAACGGGTCCGCCACACTTCGCGCACCCCGATCCGCCGCGTCTCCGAAATGTTCGACGTCGCTACTGCGCCACCTTAGGCGAGCGTGCATTTTTGGCGCGCCGACGAGTCGAAAGCGGCGGAGAACGCGATTTGCGATAGGCTTGGCTGCAAGACCTCCAGGTCGACTGCCGACCGTCACGAACAGCGAAAGCGCCGACATGAACGGCACCACGAAAGGAAGGATGCCCAAGGCTCAGCTCGCAGCTTGGAACAGAGCACTTTCGTACCTCGCGATTGGACGAACGCAGGATGCGAGCCGCGCGGTCGCGCATGACCCCGAATTGGCGGCGCGACTTGACGCTAAGCTTAAGCAGTCCGAGCTCGACCGCTCGACTCGTATCGGTCGAATGATTACCTCCGCCCCCGCACCTGTGCGAGGCGAGCTCGCTCATCTGTGGGGGAAGCGACGACTCTTCGTCGGGAAAGTGATCACGTTCAACGGGCATGGAAGGCAACCAATGATACTCTTGAAGGACGTGGCGGTCGACGGCCGGGTTGTGACGGATCACGTTTGGTTGCGCGTCAACAACGAGATTGAGCGGGCGAATCCGCAGCCAAAGGATCAGCTCGAATGCGAATGCATCGTTACCGCCTATCACAAGGGACGCGGCAAAGACTTTCACTTTGATTGGGCACTGGCCGACGCCAAGAAGGTCCGAGTACTTCAACGGCCGCCAGGCTGAGCCGAGCGGCATTTTTTTGAAGCTGCCCGCGCGAAACACAGTTCACGGAGTCTGCCCAACGTTCGCGCGTTAACCCGCGAGGCCCGAGCGTAAGCGAGGGGCTCGTCGGGTTCAACGCAGAGTTAGCCTGCCCCACCGAAGGCTCGCGGCACGTACGATGTACGTGTCACCTGATCCGCAACGCGTTCCTCACAAGCGCGCTGCAGTACCAACCCACCCCGACCGCTCGAGTGGTCGCTTGCGCTGCGCGGCCCCGCCGGTCACTTCTCGTCGTTCGGAAGCGCGGCGTCGACCGGCGACGATTCGACGTCCAGCGCGGTGTCGCCGCGCTGCAGCGTGCCGCCGCTCCCAGTCGTGCCGCCCGTGCCACCCGCCGCTACCGTCGTGCCGCCGGACGAAATCACGCCGCCCGCTCCTCCGACCAGCGGTGGAATGCCATACAGAACTCCGGGGCTGCCGCCATCGCACGACACCGACCCGAGGCTCGCAGCAGCCAACGTCATCAGCGCCGCGCGCCCGAGCCCGGCCGGCGCACGCCTCCGACGAGGGATCCCCGCGAGCCGCACGTCGATCGCGGCGTCGCAAAACGGACACGTCGTTTCGGTTCGCCGAACGTGTCGCCGGCACCCTGGGCAGGGGAGGAGCTCTGTCACTGCGCGAAGAGGAATGTGCCCGCCGCGAGAGCCGCGCAAGCGCCACACCGCGGTTCCCGGACTTGCTGAAAAAACGCCAGCGCGGCGCGGATGCGACCGAGCAGAAAGGCGGAAGGAGCGGTGTGTGACATCGACCGCAGCGAAACCCTCGGTGCGTGGCAAAGGACCTCTGCGTCGCAAACGCGGGCGACGCCACCGCGACGGACGCAGAGTTTCACGACGGGTCACGGTGCGGGTCGCCGCCAGCGGTGACTCTACGCCGCGACGCCACCGCCTGCCCAATGTTCGGATCCTACCATCGCGCAGACCGCACGATTCACGGCTCGCCCGGGTCAGGCTAACCGCATGTTAGCCAGCTCTGGTCACGGAACGGGGATCTCGGCGTCGTCGAACAGCATGACGCTGTTATCCCTCAGACGCATCGCGAGCGCTTCCGGGAAGGCGTCGTGAAGAAGTACGGTGTTCTTGCCGAACTCGCCAAAGTGCGGGGCCTCGAACCACGTTCGCGAATCGTCCGGTGCGCGGAGTGCAAGCCAGGTCGCGCGAAGAGAGCTGCCGTGGATGGCCAAGAGCGCGGCAATCGTGGTGCGGGTGGTGGAGTCGACGATGTAGCAGTTCGGTCGGTGCGCGAACGGCGCAAGTGCTCGTGCGAGAGCAGGCGGCGAGAGAACTTCGAGCTCGAGATGGGAACCCGACGGGCACTCCGACAGCACGGCAATCAGGAATGAGCCTGGGTCGAGTACGTCATGGTCGAACTTGCGCATGCACGGATGATGGTCTGGCTAACGTTCGCGCGTTCAGCTGCGAGGTCCGAGCGTAAGCGAGGGACTCGTCGGGTTCAACGCGGAGTTAGACCGCGTCTGGGTCTCTCTTGCCAGATTCGTGGATCCCGACGACCGTGCATCACGGCGACGATCGCAACCACATCCGGATACACGCGAAAGTAGATCGCGTACGGAAAGCGCTCGACAAATACACGTCGCAGATCCCGATGCTGGATCGGGAATGCCAACGGTTCGCGGGCGATACGTTCAAGGGCCGTCTCAATGGCGTTGCGAAAGAGCAGGCCGAGACCGACGCGGTGACCCTCGTACCAGGCGAAGGCGTCTAGTGCGTCGACTTCAGCCTCGGGCTCAAAGACAACTTCGGTCACAGCTATCGCGACGTCATCTTGGCGCGGACCTCGGCCCACCGAGTCGTGCTGTGACCTTCCCGATCGATCCGGTCAAGTCGTCGGTCGAGTTCTGCTCGGATCTCGGGCGTGAGTGCGAGATCCTCGGGTCGGAGGCTGAGCCAGAGTTCATCGAGCAGCTCAAATTTTTCGTCCGCGCTCAACTTGGAGAGATCGATCGCCGGCTTGGTCACGTCGAAATACTGCCCCACGTCGAATGAGCGCGCCACCGGAGAAGTGCACCGACGCTGGGCGGGCTGTTTCACCCAAGCGCGACGCTCTCGCGGTTGACGCGGCTCGGTCCGGCACGACCAGGACAAGTCGAATTCGTCGACCGTGGCCACCACACTTGGAATACTCGCCGCCTGACAACGAGTCCGCACTGCCTTTTCGCCAGGACGTGCCCGAGCGACTTCACGACCGAGAACTTTTGCGACTCCGTGCGACCGTCGACGGCGCTCGCTAGAGGCACGTCGGTCTAACGTTCGCGCGTTCAGCTGCGAGCCCCGAGCGTATGCGAGGGGCTCGTCAGCTGCAACGCAGAGTTGGGCAGCATCGCGCATCGCCGACTTGTCGCGCCCGTCAGGTTGTGTTCGACTTGCTTCATGGGGAGACATTTTCGTACCCGAATTCGAGAGGCGCGCGTGCACGCCGGGCTTACCCAAGCGGCACTTGCTGAGCGCTTCGGAGTGTCCCAGGCGGCCGTCTCGACGTGGGAGAGCGGGACGTCTCAGCCGCAAGGCGATCTGCGAAAGGCGGTCAATGCCTGGCTAGAAAAGACAGCCGACTCAGGAGGCGACGACGCGGAAGGGGAGGACGAACAAACCAGCGCGTTTGGCGAGTGGTTGTACAATGAACGACAGACACGCGGGTGGACGCGCGAGGAGTTGGCCGAGAAGGCCGAGATTACAGCACAAGCGATCTATCAGATCGAAACCGGGAGGGTGAGGAACCCATGGAAGCAGACGCGCGATCGGCTCGTTCGCGCCCTCGGAGTCACGCAGTCGCCGCCCGAACCGGTCCTGGATGAACTCGAGAAGGAAGAGGAGATCGCTGGCGGTGGGCAGCTGAACGATTTCTCCCCTTGGGACGACAAGACCATTCCAGAAGCGCCGTGCGTATATGTTTACTATGATCGAACCGATCGCCCGATCTACATCGGACAAACCAACAGTCTCCGTCGGCGTAACGTTCAGCACCAAGAGAATGACAAGTGGTTTTTCCGCAGGTTGGTCGAACGCGGCGCCTACATCGAACTCGGAGCGAAGGCAGAACGAGATCGAACAGAGAAACTTCTGATCCACTTTCTGGGTCGGAATACAATGTTCAACAAGCAGCACGCCAGAGAATGAACCTCGGGCATTCCCGTGCAGCCTCGGGGGTCGGCTGTCTGCCCAACGGCCCGCGTTAAGCTGCGAGGCCCCGAGCGTAAGCGAGGGTCTCGTCAGCTTCAACGTGGAGTTAGGCATGCGGCGTGCCTCTGCATCAACTGGAAGAAAGACACGCGCCCTCGGTCGCCATCGAGACCGCGACCTCCACCGCCGTCGGACCTCGCGAGCGCGATCTGCTTCTGCCCTCCAACCTCCCAGTCGACACGACCCATCGAGCTCGCATGCGGCGCACTCTCTCCAAGCGAGCGACCACCAGCGCGGCGCTTCCGAGCGCCATCACGCTGCTGCTCTCGCGAAGACCGTGCCTTCCCTTCGCCTGCTCGCACGACGCGCGTCGGCTGCAGCTCGCTTCCCGCGCTGGCTCAATGCCATGACGCCTCCTGGCGGCGAAGCCGCTCAGCCGCCGGGTTCGCAGGTCGACACCCCCGTGGTCTCGCGACAACCTCGCAGCCTCGCAGAAGTCGGTCACAGCTTGCGACATCCTTTCAGTCTTGGCTTCGAGGCGGTCTGCACCAACCCTGCAGCTCGCCACGCTGACAGAACGCATCGGAGGCTTACGGCGCTGCCAGCACCCGCGCGCAACGACAGGTGGCCGTCGCTGCCAGATGCGACAACCCACCTGGTCGCGATCGCGCGCCGCCTTCAACAGAAAGCCATCTGCCATCTCGCCCCGCTGCTCTGCCTCTGCCCCGGCTGCCTAACGGCCCGCGTTAAGCTGCGAGGCCCCGAGCGTAAGCGAGGGTCTCGTCAGC
>CAZDNG010000134.1:0-5504 GCA_964506835.1 uncultured Polyangiaceae bacterium | reverse complement strand
CACGCGCACATCATCGACATCCACGACATCGGCGAGACGGAAGACGGCGAGCTCTATCTCGTCATGGAGTACCTCGTCGGAACCCCGCTTTCCGCCGAGATCTCGCGCGGGCCGATGCCCATTCAGCGCGGCGTCGACATCCTCGAGCAAATGGGCGCGGCGCTCGCGCGCGCACACGACCTCGGCGTCGTGCATCGCGATCTGAAGAGCGACAACATCCTCCTCACCGCGCGCGGCGGCCGCAAAGACTTCGTCAAGATCCTCGACTTCGGGCTCGCCGCGCTCGCGCACGATCCGCGTCTCGCGCCGAAGGGCGCGGTGTTCGGCACCCCCGAATACATGTCGCCGGAGCAAGCGCGCGGCGAACAAGCCGGGCCGCAGTCGGATCTCTACGCGCTCGGCATCCTGTTCTTCGAGATGCTCACCGGGCAGCTCCCGTTCCGGTCGAGCGATCGCGACACGTTGCTCGACATGCAGCGCAACCATCCCGCTGCGAAGCCGAGCTCGATCCGCAAGGACTGTCACCCCGTCGCCGAGCGCATCATCATGCGCCTCCTCGAAAAGGATCCGCGGCGGCGTTACCGAGACGGTCATCATCTTCTCGAAGAGTTGAAAGCGCTCCAGCGCTCACTTCCGTCTCAAGCGTGGGACAAGGAGGGTGGCGAGCCTCAGCCGACTCCTCAAATGTTCCCGCCGCCGCCGCCCCGGTCGCAGAACGTCACCGAGTGGGCGAGCCGCTCCGGGTTGTTCTCGCGCATGGTCGCGCGCGCGTATCCCTCCGGGAACGCGCCGCCCGAGGTGCTCGCGGCGCTCGCGACGTCGTGGGATCTCGCCGCGAAAGCGAACGGCCTCGAAGGCGAAATCGCGAGCCACACTCGCCGTCTCGAAGCCCTCGAGCGACGGGGTCGCGCGCTCCGCGCCGAAATCGGCCGCAAAGTGGAAGAGCTCGCGCAGGAAGAATCACGTGCGCTTCGCGACGCCGCGACGCACGCCGAGGAAGAGGAAGCCGCGCGCACCGAGCTCGCCGCCGCCGAGCACCAGTCGCAAGACGCCGTCGCTCGCGCGGCCGAAGCCGAGCGCGGAGGCCGCGGCACGCGCGCCATCTTCGAGCAGAGCGGCGCCGCGCTCGCCATGGTCGAAGTGAAGCGCCAGCAACTCAAGCAGCGCGAAACGAAGCGCGCCGCCCGCGAGACGACCGCGAAGGATCTCCGCCGTCAGATCGAGGATCTCCGCGCCCAGCTCGCCCGCTACGCCGAAGCCCTCGAAGAAGATCTCGCGTCCGGCCGTGAAAAAGTCGCCGCGCGCACCCGCGAAGGTTTGAAATTCGAGGACGCCTTCACTCGCGGCTCTGGCGTGCTCATCAGCCACCTGAAGGGCAAACCCGAGTGCCGCGAGCTCTTGAACGAGATCATCTCGAGCGACGGCCAGAGCACCGTCGCCGAACCGAAGAAAGACGCGGCGAACCCCGCCGCTTGAGCCCGCAATAACTGTTTGGGTGGGGCTCCCTCGGCGTCGGAGCCGTCGGCGGCTCGGCGCGAGCGACGGGAGCGACTAGCGCTCGCCCCACAATGAGCGTGCTTCGGCCTCTGCGAGGTGAATGATAACCTCCGGTTCGCTCGCTTCGTGAACGTGCTTGGCTGCGACTAGTCGCTCGATGATCTCGGAAGCTGCGAACGCCCGAAAATCGTCAACCGGAAACGCATTTCGCGGATCTGCCGACAGAAAGGCTCTAGGGCGAAGACGCACCCAGGCTTCGGTCATGCTTCGGATGACGGCCATCGCTCCCGGATTCGGTCGAACATCGTGATGCCACGTCGACGGCTTCCGCTCCGGCGCGGCGCGCACGCCTCGGAGCATTCCAGCCACTGAAAGATCTTCGTCCAGGTCGGGCCAATGAACGCCGGTGCCATGCCCCAAGAGGCGCCAGTTGCTCCGCTGCTCGGAGGTCGCTCGAAGCAGTTTCGGGTACCAGACAAGGGGCAGGAGGAGTTGCCGTCCGTCCTCGAAAGAGACGATCAAGGCAGAGCTATCCTCTAGGAAGTAGAGTCCTGTCAGGCGGGTGCTAGGGGCTTCTTCTGGCTGCGAAATCATTCCACTCTCCGAGAAGGAGAACTTCGTGCGCTTCCACGAGGCGCTGGATGCCGGCTAGCTCGCTCCACGGATGTGGGGCGGCTCATCGTTTTCGTTGCTGTAGAAGTATAACCGATACGGGCCGCTGCGGAGGACCGTGGGCATTTTCGTGCCTTTTGCTCAATATGTCGGCTGTATCGGACCCTGCATCCCGTCCTCGTGAGTCTACGAGCGCGCGTTAGGCGGGCAGCTTCGTCTTTAGGAACGCGCGGAGCTTCACCAGGTTCTTCACGTCGCGGCCGAAGGGCGGCGCGACGTAGCTGCCGGCCCAGCCGCGCACGTCGCCGGCGAAGGCGCCGCGCACGGCGACGTCACCGACGATCTCTCGCGTGACGCGGCCGCGCGCGACGGCGTCGTCGAGACCCCGGACGAACGCTTCGAGGCGCGGATAGTCCGCGTCGAGAAATTCGCGCACCAAGGCCGCGTCCTCGGCGAGCCGCGCGATGATCGGCGTGCTCCCGATGCTCTCTTCGCCGGCGAGCGCCGCGGCCGCTCGAAACACGAACGCGTCGTCGAGGAGCCCGAGGTCTTCGATGCCGTCCGGGATCAGATCGAGCGACTTGAAGAGATAGTTCAGCGCGCGCGCCGCGGCGTGTCGCGTCGCTTCCGACGACTCCTCGTCGTCGAGCACGAGGGCGAGATCGAGCGCGTCCTCCGACAAGGTGCGGAGCCACTTCGGGAAAGCGTCGAGACAGCGCACATCGAGATCCGTCATCGTTTCTCGCTACCACTGCGCGCCCGCGCCGAACAGCGCCGGCGAATGACGCAGGCCGCCGCACGACTCGGCGCAGCGACGTCTCCGCGACGCCCGCGCCGCCGCGGGTGCCCCCTAAAAAATAGCCGTCAGTCGGTGTGCACTTGCTGCACGAGCCCGGTTGCGCCGTCGGGCGCCTTCGTGGTCGTCCCGTTCAGCACACCGCCGGGCCCGGCAGTTCCCCCGGTACCGAGCTGGTAGCCAATGCCGCCCGGTGGCGCCGCGCCGTGCACGACCAGTCCGATGGACGGACCACCGGTGCCGCCGGAACCTGGGCCACCGTTGCCGCCGTTGCCGCCGTTGCCGCCGTTGCCGCCGCCCTCGATGATCGGCGTGAACAAGTAGTCACCGCCCGAGGCGCCGTCACCACCGTCCCCTCCCGTTCCGGAGTTGCCGCCGCGGCCACCTTTGCCGCCGGTGTTGCTCACCAGGTTGACGGCCACGAAGCTCCGCGTCGTCGTCGGCGCGACGCGCGCACTCAAGCCCGCGTGATACGTCCACGGGGATCCGCCGGACGGACACGCGAAGCCTCCGTAGAGGTGCACGTGCGTCGACGCCGCGATGCTCAACGACTCCGCGTACGTCGCGTTGCACACGAGCACGTTGACGAGACCCTGTTGCGCCGCGAGCGCGATGCCCTGCGCAATCGTGCGCGCCGGCGACTCGATTCCCTTGCCCGTTCCGCTTCCCGGCGCGACGAACACCGCATGCTCGTCCGTGACGAGACACGTCTCCTGGCCGGGCTCCTTCGACGGATCGCAGCCCGCGTCGAGCGCAGCGTCGGGAACACCGTTGGTCGCGCCGCCACTGCTCGTCGCGCCGCCCGACGAGATGGTGCCGCCCGTGCTTCCGCCGTCGCGGTTCTTCGCTCCGCGCGAACCTTCGGCGCCGCCGCTGCTCGGTGCGCCGCCACTCGCCGTCGATGCGCCGCCCGTTGCGCCGACTCCGCCAGAGCCCGTCGTCGACTGACCACCGAAGCCGTTCGCCGTTCCGCTCGACCCGCCGCTCGCCGTCGGACCGCCGCCGCTCGCCGTCTGTGCGCCTCCGCTCGACGCTCCTCGTCGACCACCACGAACTTACGGTCGCTGCCGCACGCCACGACGTTCGCCGTTGCCGCCCAAACCACAGCCGAAAGAACCCGCCGCATTGAAGCACCCCTCAGTCGGCCGTCAGCCGTCGCTGACAAGGTCACTACGACCTTCATCGACGACCCCGCGCACGCGCCGGACGGCGATCTAGATGCATCGATGCGCCCGAGCAAGCGGATCATGGCCGACGTCGTATCGGGCGGAGTTGCGTCGTGGTTTCTGCGGGGCGCTCGGCAGGAGGGGATTGTGCAGTAGCGGCGTGGAACGGCCGCGAACCGGCAAGCCGCGGCGACGGACCGCGACCATCGCTCCCCGCCGACTTCGCTACTTTTGCTCGTAGACAGCCTGCTTCAGGCCATCGGTGCCGTCGCGAGCTTTGTTCTCGGAGGAGCCCTCGACCGACCCTCCGGCTCCTTTTGGTCCTGCCGTGCCCAACGTCGTGGTCAGCGTGCGCTCCTGCGGTGCGGTGCCGTGGAATACGATCGCGATCGACGGGCCGCCGGTGCCGCCGGAACCAGATCCACCGAGTCCTCCATTTCCACCGGTGCCACCTTTTCCCCCGCTGCCGATGATGCTCGGAACCGAAATGCCTGGGCCCCCCTTACCCCCGTCTTGCCCCGCTCCCCCAATCTCCGAATTCCCCCCCGCGCCTCCCTTGCCGCCATTCGCCGTGACCAACGCGACCGTGTCGAAAGTCACGCCGCTATCCCAGACGAGCAGCGCGATCGACGCGCCGCCACCTTTGCCGGCCTCACCGTGACCTCCGCCGCATCCCCCCATTCCGCCCGCTCCGCCACTTGCGCCGACGCACGTCCCGTTACCGGCGCTCGAGCCACCGCCTCCGCCGCCCTGACCGGGGAAACCGTCACCACCGGGTTTCCCGTCTGCGGGCGCGTAACCCGCAGGCACGAACGTACCCTGCGTCGCTGCTTGACCAGCAAGAGTTCCATCGTTCCCTGTCGAGCCTAAGCCTCCGACGGCGACCGACGCTCCGACGATCGTGCCAGCGGGTCCCGCGTTGTGCGTATTGGGTGGGTTTACCGTCGTGTCCATAGGAGTTCCGTCAGCACCGACCGATCCAATTCCTTTGCTTGCGGTCGCGCCCGTCCCCCCAAAAGAGCCGCAAGAGCTCGCACCGTTCCACACACCACCGGGTTGTGAAGCCGGCGCGCCGCTGTCACACGACGCGGCAACGCCAATCGGCGCGTCTCCGGACGCCGCTCCATCCGCGCCCTTTGGCCCATCCGCCCCATCCGCCCCATCCGCCCCATTTCCCGCCGTGATCGTCACTCTCTCGAAAGTGACGTTCGTCGATGCATTCACGATCGCACCGATGCTCGACCCGGCGGATTGGCCCGCGAGCGGCTTCGGCGCGTCCATCGCGGTGAACGCGATGTCGGCGATGACGACGGCTTGCGTCGCGCTTTCGATGTCGAGCGCCGGGCTTGGCGTGCTCGGTTTCACCGTCGCGTGCGCCGTGCCGTTGTACGTCCAGGGCGCCGCCGTGCCCGGGCAGTTGAACCCACCATAGA
>CAZDNG010000133.1:0-5770 GCA_964506835.1 uncultured Polyangiaceae bacterium | reverse complement strand
CCTACCACCTCATGCCTACCTCACGCGGCTGCGCATCATGCGCGCGAAGGAGCTCCTCGCGGCAGGCGTGAAGCCGAGCGAAGTCGCGCACCGAGTCGGGCTCTTCGATCAGAGCCAGTTGAACCGGCACTTCCGGCGTCTCGTCGGCACGACCCCCGGCGCCTACGCACGCGAGCACGCAAGCTGAGCATCAGTAGCGCTGGGGCGATATGCCCGCTGGAGCACGCTGTTTCTGTGAGGTCCGGGTGGCGCTGGTGGCGTAGAACCTGCAATCGCCAATGACGGTCGCTCGCGGGCGGCCGTCGCGAACATATGCGCTCACCTTCTCACAGCCCGATCTGATCATCGCCGCGACGGCGCTTCACCATAGGCTGACGGTCGTCTCCCGCGATGAAAGCGATCACCGTCGTGCAGGGGCACCCGTTTTCAACCCATGGACCGATGCGCCGCCCGTGCCGAAATGAATGCGAGTCGGCGGTTCGAACACCGAACCAAAGGAAAGGCCGGCATCTCCGCCGGCCGGGGTTGCGCGGGGGCGCAACGCGGGCTGTATACCGCGATTTCGTCGGACTTTGAGCGGTCTCTCGTCACGTAGCGAGCCGAAAGCGGCTGCCCCGTCACGCCAACGATTGATTCGTCCCGGTTGTCCGCTTGGCGAGGTTTGATGCCGACGGTAGCGTCGAAAGGTGGCGTAGCGACATTCGGCCGAAGGACATTCATAAGGCGCTCTCGGATCTCACGCCCCACATCCAGATCCTAGCCAAGGCTGACGGAGCCATCTCCAGGATCGTCTACTGGATCGAGGAGAAGGGGCAGTCATTGCCGGTCTGGCTCGATCGAAATTACGTCGCGAGGCTCGAAGCTCATGCACGGTGGACGAACGGCGACGAAAATCCTGAAACCGAACACTCGACGAAGAACCGGCCGTCATCATCACGGGACACGTGAAGGAAGACGGGGACGCCATCGACGACCGCCATCGGACGCTCCGGACCGCGCAAGTCTGGTCCGGCGTAGCCGAACCAGGCGCGGTCGACACCGAAGGTGATCGGGCCCCGCGATCAGGGAAGCGAATCGCGTCGGGGGTCCCGGGGCGGTGGGCACCGCGACAGTCAGGCCCAGCGCTGAGCTGGGCCTGGCACGGTCGTGCCGAACTCGAGCCGGACGATCAGCGAGAACCGGCCTCCGGAGAACCGGCCTCCGGAGAACCGGCCTCCGGAGAACCGCCCTTCGGGGAGCCTGCGTCGCTTGGACGGGGGATGCCCGAGAGGACGCTGTTGACGCCGTAGTCGTACTGGTCGGGGGTCGTGCAGAGACCGCAGTCACTTCCGACGAACGTCTTCTTCGCTTCCTCGTTGCCCTTGAGCTGCCAGTCCCAGTAGTCGACGGCCATCTTCCAGACGCGATCCGGTTGCTCCATCAGCACGAGGTGCCCGGTCGTGTTGCCGCCCGTCTGGAGGATCTGGTGAAAGAAGATCCATTCTGCGGGCTGTGTCGATATGTCAGCCAGCGCCGAGATGGTGTCGATGGTGGGCGACATGACGTCGTGGTCTCCGGACACCGTGAGGAACGGCTTGTCGTTCGTGGTGCCGTAGTTCCAGAAGATCACCGACTTCACGCGGGAGTCCGCGGCGGCCTTGATGGTCGCTGCAGCTCCTTGCGAATGTCCCATCGCGCCGACCTTGGTGAGATCGAGCCGGTGATAGAGGGGGCTCGTCGTGTCTTCGTTCAGGTACTCGGCGTAGTCGATCGCGCGCTCCTGGACGCCGTCGCTCGGCGCCGTGTCCGTCCACACCGAGTTGGAGGCGATGATGACGTAGCCGTACGACGCGATGGTGTCGAGGAGCGGGGCATATCCGTGTGGG
This sequence comes from uncultured Polyangiaceae bacterium, assembly GCA_964506835.1. GTDB lineage: Bacteria > Myxococcota_A > Polyangia > Polyangiales > Polyangiaceae > DASZVB01. Next base: position 3,905 of record CAZDNG010000133.1, on the reverse strand, counting down.
TAGCCGCAGGTGCCGTTCGCCCAGCTGATAACCGGGTACGTCTCGCCCTTTTTCATGCATGCGGGCCGGAAGATCGTGTAGAGCGTCGGATCGAGCCCGCGCAGGTTCTTCAGGTCGGCGGTGGCCGCGGCGGGCTCCATGAACGTGTCGATGCCCGTTGGATCGCATATCGTTGTCTCGCTCGTCATATTCACCTGATTGACGTACGCCGTGCCGGCGCCCTGGTTCCAGTCGAGCTTCGAAGCGTACGGCCCTGCGTCGATGGTCTTCGGTCCGTACTGGGTGCCGTCGGTGAGCGGGATAGGAATGAACTGGATCGCCTTGCACGGCACCTGCATCTTCGCCGCGGTGTCCTGGTCGTGCGTGATGCAGAGCGACTGAACATTCGCCAGGCACGACTCGAACTCGGCGTCCGTTCCCGTGCTTCCATCGCCGGCGTTCCCCGTCTTCTTGTCGTCGGACGTGCAGGCGCTCGCCGTCAGCGCGAGAGCTGCGGCGAGATAGAACGCGGACGGGCCGACACCGCGCCGTCGAGCGCCCGTTGAAGAGTGCTCTTTCGAGCCATGGTTCGAGGCAAGCTTTGAAGTCATCTGTGGGGTCCTCCTTCGAGCGGATCACTCCGCCGCTTCGTGCGCGAGGACTCGCAGCGCGAGTGTGCCGCAAAGTTTCTCCGCCCGGTCGCGCGCGAGAGCGTACTCGCCTCATTCGGGGTGGCCTAGAGGTTCGACCCATCGAGTGCGCAAAAAGCTTCTCGGCTGGTGTCCAGGGTAACTCTGTGGCGTGAATTGTTTACGATCGTTGGCGATCACATGCAGCCGCACTCGCCGGGCTCGGCTGTGGGGGTGGGCGGGCGAAAGTAAAATCTGGATGGCGACAAGAACGCCGACCTCGCCGTTGCGAACAACGGCAGCGCGAACGTCGGCGTCCTGCTGAACAACGGGAGTGGTGTCTTCGCCATGTCGACCCGGCGCACTCAAGGCCGAACGCGGCCCAAGACGTGGCCGGTGAGCCCGGGCTGAGCGAAGAACAGCTCGACCGACTCGCCGAGAAGATCGCGGCGCGCGCGGAGTTCACGCGGCGGACGGGCGTGCCGAGCGAGTCGATGGCGCGAAGGGCGGACGGCCGCGTCGCGGCAGCATCACGCAAATCGCGTTTGGGCTCGGGCGGCCGGTTGCCGAGCTCGAAGCGCTCCTCGCGAGTGGAGGAAGCTACTTTCCCGGCAGCCGTCCTTTTTCGCGAAGCAGATTCTCCACGGTCTCTCGGTCGTCGTAGAAATCGTGAATCACCCGCGCGGTGTACTCGTCTGAATGCGTCACTTCTTCCTCCGTAACTTCGCGCCATTCATCGTGGAGGAGATCGTTTCCATGCGTTCGAATCAGCTCTTCCGCACGTCGTTGACGGGAAGCCGTGATCGCACCGTCGGCAGCTGCGGCGTCACTTTTCGGCCTCGGCCACTTCGCGCAAAGTGCCGATGGCGTTCCCTTCGGGAGCAATTGATGAGGAAGGCTTCGAGGCCAAAACCACTCGAGGCTGCTGTGCGCAGCCCGCGACCCCTCCGACCTTTGCTACGCCGGGACGCTCGCAAACCGAACACCGCAGCATCCGGTATGTGCAACCGTCTTGCCCAGCGCGGCGAACCTGGTAGCCGCCGGGATGGTTCGAGCATGCGCCCGACCTGATTCGGGAACACGAGGTCGCCGTCGGCAGCGAAGCTTCCACGCCTTCGACGTCGGGAGCAGAACATCCACGAGCGGAACGTGACGCCGGCTCGCACGGAGATGGTTGCTCACCGCCTTTGGCGAAAGGCCGGCTCGCTCCCGTTTGAATTTGTCGACGGCCTCCACCGTCACGTCGCGAAGCCGCTGCCCGCCGAACGCCGGTCGGAGGTCCTTCTGGATGATGCTCAGGTCGTCCTTCTCACTCCGCTTCGACTGCGCCCGGTGCTTCTGCCAGTAGTCGCAGAGCTCGCCGAACGTGTGGTGCGCGGGCGAGGGAAGACGCCGGCCCGCGCGCACCTCATCCGCCCCGACCTGGCGCGCCTGGAGCTCGCGCTCTGCCTCGGCGTACGACTCGAACACGTCCGACTGCCGCTTCCCTTCATGGTCGATCCAACGGATGCGCCACTTGCCCCGAAATTCCGTCGGCCGCGCTGGCCCTCGCCGTGTCCCGTTCCCTCCTGCGTCGGGCAAGGCAGGAGCGCCCCTCCAGTCAGCGTCGTGCTGAGTTGGAGGACCGAAGGGCGGCCGGGCAGCGGTCAGTGGACACGGGCGTGGCCACAAACGGCAAACGCGCACTCCGCTCTGTCGCGTAAGTGCGCGTCCTCGTTCAGTTGCGCGGGGGCGATATGCGCGCTGGAGCACGCTGATTTCCTGGGACTTCCGAGTCGAGCTGGTGGCGTAGCGGTCGGGGTTCAGGTCTGCTGAGGTTTTAAGCGCCCGAGCAAGCGCGCCGGAGGCCGAGGAGGGCGTCATCGCGAACCTCATGCGCGGCAGCGCCAATTCTGCGCGCCCGCCCCGCCGATTCACCTACGTCACATTTCGAAATGTCGCTTCTTTCATCGAGAACGGCGCCGTCCGCGAGCCGGCACGTCGGGTGCAATGTGGGTTTCGACGGAGAAACGCACATGGCAACCTCACAAGTTCAAAACCTGAATCAATCCTCGCGCCTCGACGCGGGACGCGAGGAGCGTCGCCCCTTCAACCGAGACGCCGCAATCATGACGATCGGCATCGCCGCCCTCTTCGCGGTCGCGCTCGTGTACCTGTGGCTCGCGACTCGCTGAACGGCTCGTCCTACGCTCGAGTCGCCGATGTCGCCTTCGCGGGTCGAGCCCTCGAGGCCAAACCGGTAGGCGTGCGGCAAGCCCAGCGAGCCCTGTGTCGAGCGAATCACCGGTGTCGATCACGACGTGCTCGGCCGCGTCGAGCTCGTGGAGGATGACGGGGCGTCCGGAAGACAGGACTTGCGACGCGCGACGACGACGTTGGCGTACACGCGCTCGGTGAACGCTTCGGAGCAAGCGCCGGCCCACGCCGCATCGTCGAGGCGCGCGGTTGGAGTTGTTCGTAGCATGTCTTTTCGTGTGCGATCGGCGTCGACGACGGGCGCCGAAAGGCGCTCCGACAGACGCTCGGTCTCGGTCAATGAAGGCACCCGCGAGACGCCGAGCGAGTGCTCATTCGAAGCGTAGCGCGTCGATCGGGTCGAGCCGCGCCGCTTTTCTCGCCGGGTAGAGACCGAACACGAAGCCGACCATCGCACTGAACGCAAACGCGAGTACCGCCGTGTCCAGCCGAGGCACATAGGACCAACCGAGCTTCGACGCGGCAAGTTTCGCAAGGCTCGACCCGAGCACCACTCCGATCATGCCGCCGATCATCGAGAGCGTGAGCGCTTCGGCCATGAATTGCGCGAGGACATGCCAGGGTTTCGCTCCGACGGCCATGCGCACGCCGATTTCTCGAGTCCGTTCGGTGACGCTGACGAGCATGATGTTCATGATGCCGATCCCCCCGACGACCAGCGACACGATGGCGATCGCGGCGAGGAGCGACGTCAACGCTTTCGTGCCCTGCTGTTGAGCGTTGGCGATCTCGGTCAAGTTGCGAATGTTGAAGTCGTCATCGTCCATCGTCCCCAGGTGATGACGGTCCCGGAGGATCCCGGTGATCTCGGTCTGCGCGCGCTTGGTGTCCGCGCTGGTGACCGCGCTCACCATGATGATTCCGGCGATGAATTTCTGAAGGCCGCCCTGAATCTGATTCTGAAAAGTGCGCATGGGAATGTAGGCGACGTCGTCGTAGTCGCTCCCCATGGGGGATTGTCCCTTGCGCTCGAGAACGCCCAGAACCACGAACGGTACGGCGCGAATCCGGATCGTCCGACCCACCGGATCCGAGCCGGGC
>CAZDNG010000132.1:0-6653 GCA_964506835.1 uncultured Polyangiaceae bacterium | reverse complement strand
GGCGGCAAAACCGTCGGCGCCGGCGTCGTCACGAAGATCCTCGAGTAATCGAGCATTGTCGCGACGCGCGGACGCCAGAACGGGCCGCAGCAGAGTGGACGTCGCTCTCGCCTGTTTGACCTGCCACTCTCGAAACTACCGAACGACCAAGGCCCGCAGGGACGGCGCTCCCCCTCTGAAACTCAATAAATTCTGCAAGATTTGCGACAAGCACACTCCGCACGAAGAAACCCGATGACCGAGCAGCAGGCCGACCCTGCCGCCAAAAACCATGAAGATGCAGGCCCATCGGGGCCTCACGGCGCGAAACAAGAGACGTGAAGAAGCAGGCCCAGCGAGGCCGGCTCCAAGGAATGAACTTGAAAAAGCGAGACTCGATGGCAAAGACGGCGCATGCAGATCGGCGGGTGAGGCGCGGCGGCGTACGAAAGTACGTCGAGCACCGAGAGCGCCGAGATGCGTGCGTCCTCGCAGCCAGCGAGGTTCGCGTCTAGGGGCGTAGCTCAGTTGGTAGAGCAGCGGATTCCAAATCCGCGGGTCGGGAGTTCGAGTCTCTCCGCCCCTGCAACCTCGCCGTCCGAACAAGAACGAGTCTGAGAAACCGATGGCCGAAGACGACACGATCACGAAGGAGCCGACCCCCGAAACCGGGGAAGGCGATCTTTCGCCCGACGAGCTCATGGTGGCCGAGACTGAGGCGGCTTCTCCGACTCAGCTCGGCTCGGCGAAATACGTCCACGTCGCGTTCTTCGTGGTCGGGCTCGTCGTCGCATATGTGTCCGGCAAAGTGCTCGCGGGGATCTGGAACGCGCTCGCCGCTTGGCCGCCGGCCGTGCGGGCCGTTCCGCAGCTCCTCCTCTATGGCGAGGATGAACGGCCGGAGTTCACGGTCGTCGTCGGCGTGGTCATCGGGATCATTACGGTTATTCAGCTTTTCCGGAAGCCGACGGTGCGTCAGTGGTGCGACGACGTGGCCGCCGAGCTCTCCAAAGTCGTCTGGCCGACTCGGGAGACGGTGACCAACGGCACCATCGTGGTCATCGTCGCCAGCGCCATCGCAACCATCTACGTGGGCATTCTCGATCGCCTGTGGGGCTTCTTGACGACATTGGTGTACGGCGCATGACGAGCGAAATGGAAACCAAGGCCACGTTGGAAGCGGCTGAGCCGGGCGGACGCCGGATGAAGTGGTTCGTCGTGACCACCTATTCCGGCTACGAAAACAAGGTCAAGCAGGCCTTGCGCGAGCGGATCCGCCAATACAAAATGGACGAGCGTTTCGGCGAAGTCCTCATCCCCTCGGAGAGCGTCACGCTCCAGGGCAAGGACGGCAAGAGCCGCGTGCGGGCGAAGACGACCTTCCCCGGCTACGTGTTCGTCGAAATGCTGATGAGCGAGGAGGCCTGGCACCTCGTCAAAGAGACGCCGAAGGTCACGGGTTTCATCGGCAATCAGAAGCCTCAGGAAGTGAAGCCCCCTCATATCGAGGATCTCCGCAAGGGCATCACCGAGGGCGCGGTCAAACCGAAGCCGCGCCAGCAGTTCCAGGAAGGCGACGAGGTCCGCGTGACCGTCGGCGCGTTCGCCAACTTCTCCGGCAGTGTTCAGGAAGTGAAGCCGGACAAGCAGAAGCTCAAGGTGATGGTCAGCATCTTCGGCCGCCCGACCCCCGTCGAGCTGGATTTTAGTCACGTCGAGAAACGGTAGAGCCCATGGCCGCAGCAAAGAAAAAGATCAACGCGTACATCAAGCTTCAGCTCCCCGCGGGCAAAGCAAACCCAGCGCCTCCGGTCGGTCCGGCGCTCGGTCAACACGGCGTGAACATCATGGGGTTCTGCAAGGACTTCAACGCCCGCAGCGCGAAGCTCGGCGACACGATCATCCCGGTCGTCATCACGGTTTACGCGGATCGCTCGTACACCTTCATCATGAAGAGCCCGCCCGCGAGCGTGCTCTTGAAGAAAGCGCTCGGTCTGCCGAGCTCGAAGAAGCCCGGCGCCGGCTCGCCCGAGCCGAACAAGAAGAAGATCGGCACGCTCTCCTGGGACCAGATTCGGGCGGTCGCCAAGGAGAAGATGGAAGACATGAACACGAAAGATCTCGAAGCCGCCGCGCGAACCATCGCGGGGACGGCTCGCAATATGGGCATCGAGGTCGGCTGATTCCTGCGTTCGAGCGGAGCTCGCTCCGCTCGTTCTAACAACAAGACGACTGGGAGGCTCGCTCGAGCCGCAGACCAGCGACAGGTGAAACGATGACAAGAGTCACGAAGAAAAGAAAAGTCGCTCTGGCGACGTTCGATCGCGAGAAGCGACACGGCATCGACGAGGCGATCGGTCTCGTCAAGAAGGCGGGCTACGCGAAGTTCGACGAGAGCGTCGATCTCGCGGTGCGCCTCGGCGTGAATCCGAAGCACGCGGACCAGATGGTTCGCGGCGCCCTCGTGCTCCCGCACGGGACCGGCAAGAGCGTCCGCATCGCGGTGTTCGCTCGCGGCGAAAAAGAGAAGGAAGCGCTCGACGCGGGCGCCGACTTCGCCGGTTCGGACGACCTCGCGAAGAAGGTCCAAGAGGGCATGCTCGACTTCGACGTCTGCATCGCCACTCCGGACATGATGGGCACCGTCGGTAAGCTCGGCCGCATCCTCGGCCCACGCGGTTTGATGCCGAACCCGAAGGTCGGCACCGTGACCGTCGACGTCGCGCGCGCCGTTCGCGAGGCCAAGGCCGGCAAGGTCGAGTATCGCGTCGACAAAGCGGGCGTCGTGCATTGCCGCGTCGGCCGCCTGTCGTTCGCCGAACAAAAGCTGTCCGAAAATACGTTCGCGTTGATTCGCGAGCTCTTGCAGAAGAAGCCCTCGACGGCGAAGGGCGTTTATCTCCGTAGCATCACGATTTCGAGCACGATGGGCCCCGGCGTCCGGATCGATCCCGGCGTCGTGAGCGCACGTGAGGAGGAGAACTGATGCTTCGCACCGAAAAAGCCGAACAGATCGACGTCATCAAGGCGAAGTTCGACAAGATGACCTCCGCGGTCTTCATCGACTTCCAGGGGATGACCGTCGAAGAAGTCACGAAGCTACGCAACGGCCTCAAAGACCGCGGCGTGGACTACAAAGTCGTCAAGAACAAGCTGGTGCGCCAGGCCCTCAAGGGAGCCCCGTGGCTCTCGAAGCTCGACGTCGCTCTCCGGGGAATGACCGGGATCGCATGGAGCTACGAGGAGCCGAGCGCCGCGGCGAAGGTCTTGAAGGAGTTCGTCAAAGAGAACGAGAAGCTCAAGATCAAGGCAGGGGTTCTCGAAGGGCAGGTCCTCGACGGCCAAGGCGTCCAAGACCAGCTCGCGACGATGCCCGGCAAGAACGAGGCGCGCGCCATGCTGCTCGCGACGTTCATGGCCCCTGCCCAGCGCATGGTCATGTTGCTCAACACCCCCGCCGGCAACTTCGTGCGCGTCCTCAACGCCAAAAAAGAAAAGGGCTGATCGCTCTTCGATCAGTCCCAGACCAAACCCAAAGTTTTTAATCCGTCAGAAATCAAGGAGCATCGAATATGGCTGAAATTAGCAAGGAACAGGTCGTCGATTACCTGTCGAATCTTCCCGTCATTCAGATCGCGGAGCTCGTGAAAGAGCTCGAGACGAAGTGGGGCGTCAGCGCGGCACCCATCGCGATGGCGGGCGGCGCCGGTCCCGCGGCTGCTGCGGCGCCGGTCGAAGAGAAGACCGAGTTCGACGTCATCCTCGCGGATGGCGGTGCGAACAAGATCCAGGTGATCAAGGCCGTTCGTGAAATCACCAGCCTCGGCCTCAAAGAGGCGAAGGATCTCGTCGAAGGCGCTCCGAAGCCCATCAAAGAAGGCGTGGGCAAGGAGGAGGCCGAAGAGGTCAAGAAGAAGCTCGAAGCTGCCGGCGCCAAGGTCGAGGTCAAGTAAGGAAGTCGAGATCGACGCCCTTGCTACGACAACCGAAGCTAGTCGCTCCTGCCTCCCGCATGTCGGAGGCAGGCCGTACCGGCGGAACGTGGGACCTCGCGAGCAAAACAGCTGCTCGCGAGGCGCCGGGTTTTGTGTTGGCTGTTCCCGCAACGAATTTGGAGATGCGTAGATGACGTCACAGGTCCAGTCGAACTACCGGCACCGCACCAACCTCGGTCGAGTGAAGACGGCCGTCGACATTCCGAACCTCATCGACATTCAGAAGACGAGTTACGACAAGTTCCTTCAGTCCGACATCGTTTCCAAAGAGCGGAAAGACATCGGGCTACAGGGCGTGTTCAAGAGCGTCTTCCCGATCCGCGATTTCGACGGCACGAGCGAGCTCGTGTTCGTCTCGTACCACCTCGACAAGCCGAAGTACGACGTCCAGGAGTGCGGCCAGCGCGGCATGACGTACGCCGCGCCGATCAAGGTCACGACGCAGCTCATGGTGTACGACGTCGTCGAAGGCGGCGAGCGCATCGTCCGCGACATCAAAGAGCAGGAAGTCTATTTCGGCGAAATCCCGCTGATGACGGACACCGCGACCTTCATCATCAACGGAACGGAGCGCGTCGTCGTCTCGCAGCTCCACCGCAGCCCCGGCGTGTTCTTCGATCACGACAAGGGCAAGACGCACTCGAGCGGCAAGCTCCTCTATTCGGCGCGCATCATCCCGTACAGCGGGTCGTGGCTCGACTTCGAGTTCGACCACAAGGACATCATCTACGTTCGCATCGACCGCCGCCGGAAGATGCACGCGACGGTGCTCCTCCGCGCGCTCGGCTACACGACGCAGGATCTGCTCGATCGCTTCTACGCGAAGGAGACGATCTACATCGAGAAGGGCGGCAAATTCGCCAAGAGCCTGGAGTTCGATCTCCTCGCCGGCCAGCGCGCCACTCGCGACATCAAGGTCGGCGGCGAAGTCGTCGTCAAGAAGAACACCAAGTTCACCCGCGCCGCGATCAAGAAGCTGAAGGCCGCGAACATCGATCGCCTGGCGATGGAAGTGCCGGAGCTCATCGGCAAGGTGAGCGCCGAGGACGTGGTCGACAAGGAGACCGGTGAAGTCCTCCTCGGGTGCAACGAGGAAGTGACGGAGATCACGCTCGATCGGCTCGGCGAAGCGAACATCGCGGAGTTCAAGGTCCTCTTCATCGACGGCCTCAACGTCGGTCCGTTCCTTCGCGACACGCTCATCGCCGACAAGGTGCAGACGACGGAAGACTCCATCATGGAGATCTATCGCCGGCTCCGCCCCGGCGATCCGCCGACGCTCGAGACGGCCAAGACGCTCTTCAACAACCTGTTCTTCAACCCGGAGCGCTACGACCTCTCGACGGTCGGCCGCCTCAAGTTGAACTACAAGTTCTACAAGGACGCGACCGAAGAGCAGCGCCCGGCGCTCGGTCAGACGACGCTCACCCGCGAGGACATCCTCCAGACCGTTCGTCACCTCATCGATCTGAAGAACGGAAAAGGTTCGGTCGACGACATCGATCACCTCGGCAACCGGCGCGTGCGCGCCGTCGGCGAGTTGATGGAGGTCCAGTACCGCATCGGCCTCGTCCGCATGGCCCGCGCGATCAAGGAGCGCATGAGCGTGTCGCAGGAGATCGACACCCTGATGCCGCACGACCTGATCAACGCGAAGCCGGTCGGCGCGGTCGTCAAGGAGTACTTCGGCAGCTCACAGCTCTCGCAGTTCATGGACCAGACCAACCCGCTCTCCGAAGTGACGCACAAGCGGCGTCTCTCGGCGCTCGGGCCAGGCGGTCTCACCCGTGAACGCGCGGGCTTCGAGGTGCGCGACGTTCACACGACGCACTACGGACGCATCTGCCCGATCGAGACGCCGGAAGGTCCGAACATCGGCCTCATCGCGTCGTTGTCCACGTTCGCGCGCGTGAATCAGTACGGCTTCGTCGAGACGCCGTATCGCCGCGTGAACGAGGGGCGCGTGCTCGACGAGACGCAGTGGTTCTCGGCGCTCGAAGAAGAGGGCAAGTACATCGCCCAGGCCAATTCGGAGATGGATCCGAAGGGTAAGTTCACCTCGAACCTCGTCTCGGCGCGGTTCAACGGTGAGTACCGCATGGCCTTGCCGGAGCAGATCGAGCTCATCGACGTCGCGCCGAACCAGATGGTCAGCGTCGCCGCCGCGCTCGTTCCGTTCCTCGAGCACGACGACGCCAACCGCGCGCTCATGGGCGCGAACATGCAGCGTCAGGCCGTGCCGCTCGTCGTCACCGAGGCGCCGCTCGTCGGCACCGGAATGGAGCGACGAGTCGCGGTCGACAGCGGCGTGTGCTTGGTCGCCCGTCGCGGCGGTGTCGTGGAGAGCGTGGACGCGACGCGAGTCGTCGTTCGCGCGACCTCCGGCGAAGGCAGCGAGGTCCCCGACATCTACCCGATGATGAAGTACCAGCGCTCGAACCAGAGCACTTGTTACAATCAGAAGCCGATCGTTCGGCCGGGTGAAGTCGTGAAGGAAGGCGACGTGCTCGCTGACGGTCCCGCCTGCGACATGGGCGAGATCGCTCTCGGTCGCAACGTGGTCGTCGCGTTCATGCCGTGGCAGGGGTACAACTTCGAAGACTCGATTCTCGTCTCCGAGCGCATCGTCAAAGACGACGTGTTCACGAGCGTGCACATCGAGGAGTTCGAGTGCATCGC
>CAZDNG010000131.1:0-7620 GCA_964506835.1 uncultured Polyangiaceae bacterium | reverse complement strand
CGCGATGGCGTTAGGGTCGAGCGTCATCGTGAAGGTGGAATGCGATGGGAGCGCCATAGATCTCTTGAAGCAGCTGTGGCGTGAGAATGGCCCTCGGGGCGCCGAAACACGGGTGCGTGCGAGAGAGGCACAGGACGTTGCTGGCATACCGATAAACGACGCTCAGATCGTGCGAAATGAACAAGACCGTTAGGCCATTTTGCTGGCGAAGCTGGTCAATCGTTTGATCGAGACTCTCCTGTCCAGGTTCGTCCACGCCTGCGGTGGGTTCGTCGAGCAGCAAGATCGTCGGCTGTCCGATGAGCGCCGCCGCAACAAGCAACCTCTGAAACTGGCCGCCGGACAGCGCTCCGATGGGCTTTCCAACCGATTCCGCCTTGAGGCCGACCTGCACCAAGACTTTTGCTATGTCGCTTTCCGAGGCGCGCGACACGGCCGCCTTCGCGCGCAAGAAATCACGTCCCGTGATCGGCAAGTCACGCTCGATATCGAGCTTCTGAGGCACGTATCCGATCTTGGCATTTTCTTCCCACTTGACGCTTCCATCGTACGGCAGCGAGCCGATCAACGCCTTGGCGAGAACGCTCTTGCCCGCACCGTTCGGTCCGATGATCGCGAGCGCGCTGCCGCGTGGAACCTGAAAAGACAGATGATCAATCACGATGGTTCGCGCGAACCCCACCGACAGGTTCTCCACCTCGAGAGCCAAGGTTGCGGTCGAACTATTCATTTGGATCTCAGTTGTACGCTCGTCGCGCCGTCTCCACGAATCCGAATCCAATCTGGCAGATCCAGCTCTCCGGGGCCTGGCGAGCCGCGACAGGCGCTACCGCGGCGGGACTCCGAGTCTTTCAGGCAATACTCGCATGCACGGTCGAGAGCGCCATTCAGAAAGGCACCGCCTCGAGCGCCGTCTCCGCTCGCCGCACCGCCCTCAGCAAGTACGCCTCCTTGGCCCGTTCGAGCCGCGTCTGCTCCGCAATGAGCTTCCGCAGGCGCTTCTCGGCCTCGGCTTCCTGGCTTTTAACACGCGGTTGTGTTTCGACGTTGGCCACCGGTGGCTCGAAGGGACGCAATTCCTGTGGGTGCGTAGAACTCCACAGCGGTGCGCAGAGATACGTGAAACCCGATCGACAGGCATTGCAGCAGTTCCCGTTTTGAGTTGCTAGACTCGTTCACATGAAAGTCGCAGACGTGATGACGAAAGACGTGCTTTGGCTCGAGGCCGACGAACCCATCAGCCTTGCCGTGTGGACGATGGCCGCGGATTTCATTTCCGGGGCTCCCGTTCGAGACCACACCGGCAAGCTCGTGGGCGTGCTCACCAACACCGATCTGGCTCGCGAGGCTGCTCCGGTCGTGAAGAAGAAAGTGTCGAGCCTCATGTCGACTTCCGTCGTGTCGATCACGGAAGACGCACCGCTCGTCGATGCCGCTGGGATCTTAGCGGAACGATCCGTTCATCGCATCGTCGTGACCAATTCCAGTGGAGCGGTGGTAGGAGTCGTCACGGCGCTCGACGTCTTGCGCGGTCTGCATCTCTCGGGGAGTCTTTCAGCGGCCACGGCGGTTCCCACTTGAGTCGACCATCCGCAGGTTTGCCCCCAAGATAACGGGGGAGCGATCGCCAACATCGGAGTGCATGGGAAAAAAGTGGATCTCCACCTTGAACGGGTGTGGGACCGCAACATCACCACTACCACGCGGTTGGTCGATACCGTCAGCACCCCCATGTTGCTCAACGTTCTCGGGTCCAAAAAGATCGATCCCAAGCTCCTGACTACTCATCGCTTCAAGTTCGACCGCGTTCTCGACGCGTACGGAACCTTCGCGAACGCCGCGACCACGCGCGCGCTCAAGGTGCTCATCGAGATTTAGCCGTGGCCGCCGTTGCGGCGGGCGTTCTCGGGGGCGACAATCTGCGGACGGTCGCTCAAGCGAGAACCTCTGTCGTTTCGTCCGGCGCAGGCACACCACGGCGACCGGTCATCCGCTCGAGGTAGATGCGGTAGACAATCGGTTTTCGGTCGCGGGTCTCACCCTCGAGTGCGACTGAGCCCGGCAGCCACCACGTAGCCCGCGCGTCGAGGAGCTTGCGAGCATGTTCTCGTTGGATCCAGAATTCGGGCGTGTCCGAGAGCTCTTCGTATCGGCCAAGTCCGACGACGCTCGTCCAATCGTTCCAGGTCTTCACGGTGTCCACCTCGAGGCAGACGTGTGGATTGTCCCGCATCCACTCGATCTTTTGACCCGGCATCGAGAATGCGTAGGCGTAGTCTTCCTCGAACGCGAACGAGATCGGGACGACGTACGGTTGGTCGTCGCGGGCGCAGCCAAGCCGCCCGAAGTTCGCTCGTTTCAGGCTCTCCTGGCATTCTTCCTTCGTTATCTCGTGGATGAGCAGAGGGTACCTCCCGACGGCGTGCGGCTTTTTTCGTTCATGAGATTTTCGTGCGGCGGACGCACAACGCGTCGGCTGCGGGACCTTGTGCGCGACGGGGTCTGGGGTCAGTACCTTCGGGTTCGGCCTTTGGGGTCGGGGCTCGCGCCGACGCTGCGTGCGGTCGGTGGTTGAGGCGTTTGTTTGCATCGATGCTCGGCATCCACTCTCCGCGATGCACGAAACGATCCGTTCGGCGGCATTGGCGGTCGTTCTCGGGCTCCCTCGTTCGAAGCAAAGGCGTCGCTTGGGTTCATTCGCGCAGCCTTGCGAGCGGGACAAAATCCGAAGATCACCCCGATCGCCACGGAGATGCCAAATGCGACCGCGATCCGTGTCTTCGGCGCGCCAGACGGTTCGCCGAGGGGCCCGTCGTTCCTCCGTTGGCTTGAGCCTCTCAGAAAACGATCGCCAACGCGCACGCTTGGTCCGTTGGAGCGATCGCTCGAAGTGCGATCGCCTCTCGCGAGGCGCCGTAACGGATTCGCAAAGGGTCGAGGCTGTTCACCAAGACGCCACAGTGTCGCAGGTCGGCAACGAACGTCCATGGACGAGGTCCTCAGGGGCTCCGCCGGCTGGTGCGTAGTCCACGACGACGCGCTCCACGTGCTCCCAGAGCTGCCCGAACGCGTGTGTCCACGCCTTCGTAACCAATCAACATCGAGAAACTTCGACGAAACCAGGGGCGATGGCGGCGTTTTGGCCCAGTGCGCCACTCGGCGAGCGGTTAGCGCGCGGGAAAATTACTGCATCGTACGACCGGCCGAGAGCCCTTGGAGTAGTTCTTCTCTCCTCGGAGGATCGCATGTCCGTCGAATTCACGGCAACCGCCCGCCGGCTCGGAATGGTTTCAGCAGCGATCGCTGTCGTACTGCTGTTGGCCTACGCCGTCACGCTCATCGTTGGATTCCTTTCGCTCGCGTCTCCAGACCAGCCCATCCGCGACCCGATGTTCTCGATTCTCGAAATACTCATCATCGTCATGATGCCGGTCCTCGTTGCTCTAATGGTGGCGGTGCACGCTTGGGCGCCGGAGGAGCGCAAGTCCATGACGCTCGCGGCGCTGGTGTTCATGGGCTTGCTCGCAGTGGCTCGTCGCGAGACACGCGAATGCCCAATTGCCCGACCTCGCGGAGGTTAGCGGCCAATACGTCCCCCCTGCGGACCTTCTCAGCCGTCCGCCCGCCAAAGCCGCCATGACAGCGTTCAACGCGAGCGTGAATCTCCCCGTCCCGCTCGGCAACCACACTTTCTTGATCCCAGGCCTCACGTATCACTTCGATTCGGTGTCGTACTACGACACACCGGCCAATTTCACCGAACTGCGCGCATTTCATTCCATTGGCGCCTCGTTGCTCGCCGTGCAGCTCCTGCCGAACGACTGGGCGCTCTCTCTTCGACTGGCACCGGAGCTAGCCGGCGATTTCCTCGGCTTCGACGTTGCATTGTTCCACCTGAGTGCGCTCGCTCTCGGAACGCATTCCTTTTCACCCCGCCTTTCGCTCGGTGCAGGGGCGATCGTCACATACGCCTTTGGGTCCCTGCTCCCACTGCCTGCTGTTTCGGCAGAATGGAAGCCGCTCGATGGCGTCCAAATACTCGCGTTTGTTCCCGTTCTCGTCAGCGCGAAGTACACAATCGGCGAGCGTCTCGAAATGGGCCTACGCGCCGATATCGGAGGAAACTCCTATTCCGTCCGCGACCCGCGTGTCACGGCCGTTTGGCCCTGCGCAGCAAATGCATCGGACAATCCCGCGACAGCGGCGAACGAAGCAACCGCCAATCCTTCGGAGTGCATCGACCACGTCGCGTACTCCGTCGGTGTCGCTGGCGCTCAGGTCGGTGTTCGCCTATTCGAGTCCGTCTGGTTGACTGCCTTCGCTGGCACGAGCTTCTTCCGTCGGCTGGATCAACAGAACGGCAACGACGATCCGATCAGCGGTGGCAAACTGACGATCCCGAACGCATTCGTCGCGCGGAGCAGCCTCGTGTGGCGCATTCCGATCAACGAGAAGGGTGATTCCGCGCGCCGATAATCGAACCCCTTTGCGACCTTTGGTCGTTCGGCCTCATCGAAGTGGCAGCGCTCGACAAGGCGCTTGTGAGGGCCGCGACCTCCACGGTCACCTCGGCCTCGACGGCGCGCGACAGCTTGCGCCCGCGCGCCGTGACCCGAACGTTCGTGGCGCGGCCATCGCCCGGCGACGCGACCCCCTCGACGAGCCCGCGCTTCTCGGCGCGGTCGACCAAGCCGCTCAGGCTCGATTTCTCCTAGCTCGGGGTACTGCGCGAGCTCCCTCATGCTCGGCTCGCGAGCGCGACGGATCGTCCCGCTCACGACTCTCCCTCCAGGGCGCGGAGACGCGGCGCGCCGCTCCGAGTGGTCTTGCTCGCCGTGGACGATAGCTCGCGAAGGCGCGCCGAACACTGGCGGTGGCGCGAGCACTGGGGGCACGAGCGCTGGCGGCATCACCGGCACGGGCGGCGCAACGAATTCGGGCGGCGCGTTCAGCACCGGGGGCGCGACTGGCACGGGCGGAACGGCCGGTTCGGGCGGCGCATCGAACGATTCGGGATTGTGCGTCACCGATCTGAGCGGCATCGGGACCGCCGACTTTCACATCTCCTTCGACGTGCTAGCGACGACGGCAGTAACCGACGGGCCGCTTCTCGAGCAACGGGGAGCCTGCGATCCTTACTCGGAACACATGGTCATCGCCGAACAAGCGACGCGCATCATAACCGAAATCGGCGACGGAGCAGGTTGGGTCAACGTGCATAGCATCGACGCCATCAACGACGGTATCTGGCACCATGTCGTCGTGGCTCGGGTTGCCGGCACGCTCTCCATCACGATCGACGGACAGTTGGACAACTCGGTGCCCAACGGCGGTACGGTAGACCTCGGTCCTTTGGCACTGCTGCAAGTGGGCCGGTCCGCCCGCACGACGCCGTTCGGTGGGCAGATCAAGAATGTCTGCGTTACTCGCTCTTGAGCGAAGCGGCTCCCCGCCGTTTCGCTCGGGCGCCTGGTGCGACGCGGCGATCACGCTCCGCAAGCCGATACACCCCGAAGCCGTCTTACCCCTCGTTCGCGCTTTGCCACATACGAAAAAGAGTAACCCGTTCACGAGAGACGTCTTGAACGCCGGCCTGGCGTCGTTCTTGAGGGCCGTGGGCGCGAAGACGTCACGAGTGTGAAGACGCGCGCCGTGCGCAACACCGTTTGTATTTCTTGCCTGAGCCACAGGTGCAGGGGTCGTTGCGACCGAGTCGGCGGGAGACGGGCGCTTGTCGCGGGGGTGGCGGAGTGTGCGCGTGCGCTCGCCGGTACTTCTCGAACGTCGCACTGGTCGTGACGACCATGCTGCCGAGCTGTTCACGAAGGTACTTTTTCGGATCCGGAGCAAGATTGCGCTCGATGTCGGCGAGCAAAGCCTCGGGAACGTACTCGAGGCGATCGGCGAGGTATGCGATCGGCGCAGCGAAGGACCAGCGGTCGTCGTTGCCGATCCACTCGGGGGCGATGGCGGCTGCTGCGACGTAGCCGGCAGCGAAGGATTCACACCCATCGATGTCATCGGTCAAGGGTACGATGACGGAGTCTCGTTCAAGCGCGTCGATGACATGGTTGTACTGACGCATCACGAGATCGACGAAGGCGCTTACGCCGTTGACGTCGAGATCACCGAAACTGGCGGGCACGATGACGGGAAGCCACGCGGAGGGCAGGACCATGGCTGGTGCGACGCCGATGGCGTGGAGTACGCCGAGAAGTCCGTCGAAGTCGAAGGGCGAGTACGCATCGAGAAACTCGGAGAGGGTGTCGAATTCTCGGTCCGAGAGTGGCGAGGGAGAGATGGGCGGCACGACCGCTCCATGCTTTCGCCACGGTCTCGCTGCAACCGTGTTCGCTCTGAATGCAAATCGCCCGCGCTTCACGCAGGAGCGAGAAGCGATGGCCTGTCGGGCAGCGAGAGCAGGGAAGGGTCGCCGACGTACAGCTGCGGATGGGAGCCAAGGATCCGGTCGGGCAAGAGTTCGCGGAGCTTTTTCTGTGGCCATCCGAACACGATGCACCTCGTGATTACATGCAGGTACGCGCGTGGATTGACGTCGTGCGCGATGCAGGTGGCAACGATCGTCAAGATGGACGCAGTGCGTTCGCCGCCGAGATCGAGCCAGGTAAAGAGCCAATTTTTGCGCCCCAGAACCAACCTTCGCAACTCGCGCTCACGGCGATTGTTGGTCAGCTCGACGTTTCCGTCCTCGAGAAAGAGAATGAGGCGATGCCACTGCCGATGCAGGTAGCCGAGGGCTTGACCGAGTGGCGTCTTGGGCGGCACGAGCGAACGGTGCTCGTCGAGCCAGGCGCGCAACTCATGGATCGCGGGGCTGCTGTGCTCCATGCGCCGAGCCCGCCGCTGTTCGGCGGTGTCGCCGGCCAGTGCGGACGCGCGTTCGACGGCGAAGAGCGGGGCGATCTTGCGCACGCCCTCGAGCGCGATGCCGTCACCGGAACGAGCCGCTTCGACGAAGCGGCGCCGTCCGTGCGCCCAACATCCTGGTCGCTTTCCGCCGGCGCGTTCGATGATGTTGGTAACGCTGGTGCCGTCGCACTGCACGGTGCGGCAGAGATCGTCGCCGAGGAATCGGCGCACGCTGTCTCCGTCGCCGCTTGCCGAATAGAAGAACGTCACCCAGCGCGCATTGGTCCAAGCCCACATCGCGCCGGTACGGATGCCGTCGGTCACGTCGGGATCGAGGATGGGAATTCCAGTGGCATCCGTGCCGAGTAATCCCGGGGCGCGGGTCTGCTCCGCGATGAGGCGAGCGACGGGCATGAGCAGATCGAGATGTGCCGCGATGCTGCGGCCGAGAGTCTGCGGCGTGATCGCGACGCCGGCGCGCTCGAAGCGGGTGCACTGCCGCTCGATCGGTTGGTGCTCGATGTACTTGTCGCACGTGGCTTCGACGATCAGCGTGTCGGCGAGCCTGCCGCGCTCGATGATGGCGGGAGGTGACGGTGCCGAGAGGATCGTGTCGTCTTTGGGGCAGGCGACGGTTTCGTCGACGCGCTGCTCGACGATGATCTGCGCTGGAATGACGTTGATCCGCTCGCAGATCGAATGTCCGACCGTCGTCATCTCGGTGCCGCAGAGCGGGCAGATGCGCTGATC
>CAZDNG010000130.1:0-7916 GCA_964506835.1 uncultured Polyangiaceae bacterium | reverse complement strand
AAGTGCTGGCCGCGTCCGCCGACGCCGGCCCCGCAGAGCGCATCGAGGCCGAGACGTTCCTCGGCGAGATCGACCTGAATCGCGGTCGCGTCTCGCAAGCCGAAGAAGCATTCGGCGAAGCCGTCAAGATCGCCGACAAGGTGAAGGCCAGCGCGAAGGGGGCTCGCGCGCTGTCGGGCCTGGGCGAAGCGCTGTTCCGCGCCGCTCGCTACTCGCAAGCCATCGCACGCTTCAAAGCGGCTGCGCAGGCCGACGCAGACTACGTGCCGGCGCAGGTCGGCGTGGCGAAGTCGAGCCTCGAGCTCGAGCGTCTCGGCGAAGCCAAAGACATGCTCGTGAAGCTCAAGAAGAGCTACCCGAACGAGATGCAGGTCGCCTACTGGTACGGCCGGGTCGAAGAGGCGCTCGGGGACCGAAAAGAGGCCGAGGCGGCGTACCGCGACGCCATCGCATCCGGGAAAGACGATCCCGAGACGGTGCAGGCTTACATCGCGCTCGCCTCGGTGCTGAGCCAGGTCGGCGAACTCGACGCCGCGAGCACGACGCTCGCCGACGCGCAGAAGCATCTGCCCGCGTCGCCCGCGCTCTACAAGGCGCTCGGCAAAGTCGCCATGACGCAGGGTCGTTACGCCGACGGACTCGCTGCGTTCCAGCGCGCACTCGAGCTACATACCGACGACGTCGAGTCGAAGTTTTTGGTCGGCACGGCACTCACTCGCCAGCACCAATTCGATCAGGCGCTCGCGACGTTCGACGACGTTGCCAAAATCGACCGCGACTTTCCCGGGCTGGCGCTCGAGCGCGGCATCCTCTTCCAGGAGTCGGGCCGCACCGAAGAAGCGCTCCGCGAGTACGAATCGGCGCTCGCCAAAGCACCGAACGATCCGGACCTGATGCTCAAGGTCGGGTGTGGCAAGGCCGAGGCCGGCGACGGCGTCGAGGCCGAAAAGCTACTCCGGAAAGTGCTCGAGCAGCGCCAAGGGTCGGCCGAGACGCACTACTGCCTCGGTAGATCGCTCATGGCTCGCCACAATTTGAACGACGCCTTGAAGGAGTTCGAGCAAGCGCTCCAAATCGATCCGAATCACGCCGAGTACTACCTCTACGTCGGCTGGGCCGCGAACGACTCCGGCAACCTCGCGAGAGCGACGACCGCGCTGAAAAAAGCCCTCGATCTCGATCAAGGCCTCGCGGACGCCTACTGGCAGCGCGGCATTCTCCGGATCCGCGAGACCCGCGCGAAAGACGCGGTCGACGATCTGAACAAGGCGCTCTCGCTTCGGCCCTCGCGGTACGAGGCCCACGCCGATCTCGCGCTCGCTTACTACGATCTCGGCAAAGAAGACCTCGCGCGCGCCGAGTGGCTCAAGGCCATCACGGCGAAGCCCGACGACGCCGAGTGGCACTTCCACTACGGCAAGCTTCTGAATCTCCACCTCGACAACGCGGCGGCCGCCACCGAGTTGAAAAAGGCCATCGATCTGTCCACCGCGGCTGGCGACTCCCCGCCGTGGCTCTCCGAGGCGCATCGGCTCGCCGCGCTGAGCCTCGGCCCTCAGCCCGCCGCGATCCCGCACTGGCAGGCGTTCTTGAAGCTCGGGGCCGCCAATTCGCCGTACCGCGAAGAGGCGAAGGCCGCGCTGAAACGCCTCGGCGCGACGTACAACGACGACTGAGACCCCTGCACCCCTCCCATGCGCCCGCAGCGCGCGAGCGCCGTAGGGTGATGCGCTCGCGGGGGCGCGCGAGGACGCATCGGGGAGGGGTCGACGCGCGTCAGCGCGGCGCGGGTGGGCAACCCGAGAGCAGTCAGGTGGGCGTGTGCTCGCAGCAAACGCCCCCTGTTCAACTCTCGATGAAGCTCTTCAGCTGCTTCGAGCGGCTCGGGTGGCGGAGCTTGCGGAGCGCTTTCGCTTCGATCTGACGGATGCGTTCGCGCGTCACTTCGAAGTCCTGGCCCACCTCTTCGAGGGTGTGGTCGCTCTTTTCGCCGATGCCGAAGCGCATGCGGAGCACCTTCTCCTCGCGCGGCGTCAGCGTCTTCAGGACCTTCCGCGTCTGCTCGCTGAGGTTCATGTTGATGACCGCGTCGGCGGGGCTGATGACGCTCTTGTCCTCGATGAAGTCGCCCAAGTGGCTGTCTTCTTCTTCGCCGATCGGCGTCTCGAGGCTGATCGGTTCCTTCGCGATCTTCAGGACCTTTCGGACCTTGTCGAGCGGCAGCTCCATCTTCTCGGCGATCTCTTCCGGCGTCGGCTCGCGCCCGTACTCCTGGACGAGGTAGCGCGACGTGCGGATGAGCTTGTTGATCGTCTCGATCATGTGCACGGGAATGCGGATCGTCCGGGCCTGATCGGCGATGGCGCGCGTGATGGCCTGGCGGATCCACCACGTGGCGTACGTGCTGAACTTGTAGCCGCGCTTGTACTCGAATTTGTCGACGGCCTTCATGAGGCCGATGTTCCCCTCCTGGATGAGGTCGAGGAACTGGAGACCGCGATTCGTGTACTTTTTCGCGATGGAGACGACGAGCCGGAGGTTCGCTTCGACGAGCTCCGCCTTCGCGCGCTCGGCCTTCCGCTCACCGTGCTGGATGGCGTCGTAGGTCCGGTTGGTCTCGTCGAGATCGATCTTCAGCTCTTCTTCGACCTTCTTCACGCCGCGCTGCGCGTCACGGAGAGTGTCGTCGATGTTGTCGATCGTGATCGACGTCGCGTCGAGCCCGAGGCGTCGCGCGAGCTCGACCGCGGCCTCTTCGTTGTCCTTCGCTTCGCGCACCATCTTGCGAAGCTGCGACTTCGTCGCGCCGACCTGCTTCTCGAGGTCGACGGCCTTCGATTCGGCGCGCTGAACCTTCTGGATGATGTTCTTCAGCTTCTGGACGATCTTGTCGATCGTCTTCTTGTTGAGGCGCATCTCCTGGAGTGTCTTCACGAGCTCGACCTTCGTCTCGGCGACTTCCTTGTCGATGAGCTTCCGGCGCGCTTCGACCGCGGTCCGTCGCTCTTCGTGGAGGTCGACGTTCTTCTTGTCGAGCCGCTTCACGCGATCGATGAGGCGGATGATCCGGCGATCGGCTTCTTCCTCGTCGAACTCGTGCTCCTCGTCCTCGGCGTCGCGAACGATGTCCTTGACGCGGATCTTGTGATTGCGGAGCCGTTCGCCGATGTCGATGATTTCTCGGACGGCGATCGGGCTGTTCAAAATGGAGGCGAGAATCTCGTTTTCGCCTTCTTCGATGCGCTTCGCGATCTCGACTTCGCCCTCGCGCGTGAGAAGAGCGACGCTGCCCATCTTGCGGAGGTACATGCGAACCGGGTCGTTGCTGCGCCCGTAGTAACCTTCGTCGTTCTCCGAGCCCTTGGGCTGCGCGTTCGACGCGGGCGCTTCGCTCTCGCCGTTGCTCTTGCTGCGTGCCGCGGGGGCGTCGTCGTCGGCCATGCGCTTCGCCGGCGCGATCTTCAGGTTCGACGCGTCGTCGACGATCTCGATGTCCTCGTTGTCGAGGACGTTCAGGACGTCGTCCATCTGATCGGGATCGACGTCGTCACCGGGAAGCGCTTCGTTCACCTCCGCGTAGGTGAGAAAGCCTTTGCTCTTGCCGAGCGTGATGAGGTCGTCGACTTCCTTGCCCTTGGCCTTCTTCTTCGGCGGGCCGTCCGCTGCGTCCTCGCTCGACGGCGGATCGTCGTCGTCGGATTCCGGAGGCGGCGCGCCTTTCTGACCTTTGCCGCCGATCTTCTGCGGCTCGGGCTTGCGCGTCGGCTTCACGGCGCCGTTCGACTTGCCGTTGGCCTTGTCGTGCGCCTTCGGAGCCGCAGCGAGCGGAGGAGCGGCGGCCTTGCCGTTGGTCTTCGCCTTTGCAGCGGCAGGCGTGGGGCCCTGCTTGGGCTTCACCAGAGGCGGCGCGGGACTCTTCTTAGGAGAACTCATGCTGCGTTTCACCGGGCGGTCCGACTTCTTGACTCCCACCGCATACCTCTCTCTCAGTTTGTTTGGGCTCACAGCCCGTGCCGCTCGCGGGCGCGGCGTCCTTGCTCGCCGAGCAACGCCATCTCGCGATCGAAATCACCTGACGCTTGCACGCGCACGAGCTCTTCAATCACTTCGGACTTGTGGCGCGAAAGCTCCAACCTCTTCAACTTCTCGACGTTTCCCAAGAGCTCTGCTTTCGCGTCGTCCACCGATTGATGCCGAGGCGCGGCCAGCCGTGCAGCCGCGAATGGATGGATCGACGGTGGCAGCTTAGCAAGCAGTTGTTCGGGGTTTTCTACCAATGTCGCATCTTGACGCAATGCGACAATGCCGGCAACTACTTCGCCTTCGAGCAGCGCGATCCCCTCGAGGACGTCGAGTGATTCGAGAAGCTCGGGGAAATCGAGGATGGCACCGAATACGTCGAGCCCGACTTCGGGTCGACGCCCCCGCGAGCGCGCGCGCTCCGGCGTAGGTGCAAGTGGGGCGCGGATCGTGCCGGCGCCGCCGTTTGCGGCCCGATGCACGACCGATGCCAACGCTTGGAACGTTCTCTCGTCGCCGATGTCGAGCTGCTCGCCCATGCGAGCCACGATGGTGTCAGCGTGAAGTTTCATCAACGCTCTCTCGCTGGGATCCGTCTCTGCTTTGATCAGATCCTCGACCGCGCGGATGCGCGCCGCTCGCGACCGCTGGTCGGCCTGCACGAACCCCGAGGAGAGCGCGCTGTCTATCAAGTACTCGCGCATGCTCTTCGCCGATTTCACGAAGCGGAGCACCGATTCGGCTCCGCCGGCTCGCGCGAGGTCGTCGGGGTCGCGTCCTTCCGGCAAGGTCGCGACGTTCGCGACGAGACCGGCTTCGCGGCACGGCTCCTGCGCGGCGCGCGCCGCGCGTCGACCCGCGTTGTCGCCGTCGAAGAGCAGCGCGACGTTCTGCGAGTAGCGTCGAAGCTGCTTCGCTTGCTCGCCCGTGAACGCCGTTCCGAGCGGCGCGACGGTATTGGTGATGCCGCGCGCATGGAGGCTCACCACGTCGAAGTTTCCTTCGACGACGATCGCGCGATCTTCGCTCCGGATCTTTTGCCGAGCTTGAAACAAACCGAAAACGGCCTCGCGCTTCTTGTAAACGGGCGATTCCGGCGAGTTCAGATACTTCGCGGGCGGTTCGTCGGATGCGGACTGTGCTTCGATGCCTTGCGCCGCGAGCTCTTCCGCGGTCGGTTCGCCGAGCGCGCGTCCGCTGAATCCGATGATCTTGCCGTCGAGATCCATGATCGCGAACATCAATCGATGGCGAAAACGATCGTAGTGGCCCGGACCCCGCTTGCGCGGCACGACCAGCCCGACCGCTTCGGCGGGGCGCACGGGCGAACCCGAATCGCGCAGGTGCCGCATGAGGCCGTCCCAGCCGTACGGCGCGTAACCGATCCGGAACGCGCGGAGCGCTTCGGCCATCGGTCCTTCCGTGAGCGCAGGGTCGAGACCGCGTTTCTTCAGCTCGGCCACCGCATAGTGCGAGAGCGGGTGCGACTCGAGCATGCGTTCGAAATATCGAGCAGCGATCTCGCCCGCGGCGAAGAGCTCCTCGCGACGGCGGCGCGCTTCGGCGTGCTCGCGCCGCTCCGCGTCCGAACCGGTCTCGACGATGTCGATGGCTTGTCGTTCCGCGATGTACCGGATCGCGTCCACGAAAGAGAGTCCGTCGACCTCGCGCAAGAACTTGATCGTGTCCCCCGACGCACCGCACCCGAAGCAGTGATAGAAGCCGCGCTCTTCGTTCACGTGGAAGCTCGGAGTCTTTTCCTTGTGAAACGGACACAAGCCGAGGTGTGAACGTCCTCGCTTCGTGAGCTTCACTCGTTCACCGACGAAGGTGACGATGCGCGCATCACGGCGAACACGTTCAATGGTCTCGTCGGCGATCACGTCGGTTTCTTCAGCGGCATCTGTCGGAACTTGGCTCAGCCGTCTCCGTGAGGTGGACTCGCGGTTCGGAGACGCGCCCGACGTTGAAGGCTTGGCAGAATTTCGGGCCGCGAGAAGCCCGAGAATCGTCGGAGTCTCGCTATTTTCGACGGAACCTTGAATACTGAACCCGTGAGCAGTATCGTCGATTCATCATGGTCCGCGCCTTGCCACGACGAAACCCGCGCTCGCCTTGGGAGTCGCAATGGGTCGAGTACCTCGGCGAGCCGCCGGCGATGCCGCTCGAGGTCTACGAAGACGACACACGAAACATTCTTTCCAAGAACGACAGCCCGGATCTCGGGTTCACCTACAGCGTGAACCCGTATCGCGGCTGCTATCACGGCTGCTGGTACTGCTACGCGCGGCCGACCCACGAATATCTCGGCTTCGGAAGCGGCACCGATTTCGAGCGGAAGATCGTGGTGAAACGGCGAGCGCCCGAGCTCCTCCGAACGGCGCTCGGCCGGCGGAGCTGGCGGCGAGAGACGATTTTTTTCAGCGGGAACACCGATTGCTACCAGCCGCTCGAAGCGAGCTATCGACTCACGCGCGGCTGCCTCGAGGTGCTCGCCGAGGCGAAAAATCCAGTGCACGTCATTACCAAGGCGCCGCTCGTCGAACGCGACATCGACGTCCTTCAATCCATTGCAAGCGTCGCCTCGCTCGGTGTCACGCTCAGCGTGCCGTTCTGGGACGCTGACGCCGCGCGCCTCGTCGAGCCCGGCGTTGCGACGCCGGCTCGCCGCATGCTCACTGTCGAACGGCTGGCGAAGGCGGGAATCGACGTTTCCGTGAACGTCGCGCCGGTCATTCCCGGTCTCACCGATCGCGACATCCCGAACATTCTCGAAGCGGCGGCGAACGCCGGCGCACGGTCGGCGTCGATGGTGATGCTCCGGCTGCCCGGAAACGTGCGGCACGTGTTCGAGGACCGGCTCCGCGACGGATTTCCTCTCACGGCCGAGAAGGTGCTCGCACGGACACGCGAGGTCCGCGGCGGCGAGCTCAACGACCCCCGTTTCGGTTCGCGCATGCGCGGCGAAGGCCAGTACGCGGAGGCCATTCAACGGCTCTTCGAGACAGTGCGGCAAAGGGTGGGCCTCGGCCGGCACGAGCGAATGGAGGGGGGCGCAAGTCGCGGCGCCGAAACGTCCGTGTCGTCGCAAGCTGGCTCCGCTCGCGACGAGGAAACGTCGGGGTCGTCGCCAAAGCGCGGCCAGCTCCGCCTCTTCGGTGAATGAGGCGCGTCCGCGCCGGCCGCTGCGCAAGTGTAGCGTGACCCGTTGGCAGCCTCGCCGGCTCGTGATACACGCCGCGTCGACTAGTTCGGGTCGAAAATTCCACGGCCGGACGACCTCTCGGATCGAGGAAAAAAAGGGCGATGAGCGATAGCATCACGGTTCCCGGAAAACCCACCGTTACGACCGGCAAGATCACGCAGGTCATCGGACCTGTCGTCGACGTCCAGTTCCCTCCTGGGAAGCTGCCGAAGATTTTGAACGCGCTCACCGTCTCGAACGCGAACATCTCGGCCGAGGCCGACAATCTCGTGCTCGAGGTCGCCCAGCACCTCGGTGAATCGGTCGTGCGCACCGTCGCGATGGACTCCACGGAGGGTCTGGTTCGCGGCGCGCCGGTGCAGGACACCGGTAGCCCCATCATGATGCCCGTCGGCCCCGAGACGCTCGGCCGGATCATGAACGTCATCGGCAAGCCGGTCGACGAGCGCGGCCCCATCAAGTCCAAGTCGAAGTCGCCGATTCATCGCCCCGCGCCGGGGTTCGTGGATCAGAGCACCACGGTCGAGATTTTCGAAACGGGGATCAAGGTCATCGACATGCTCGCTCCCTACCGCAAGGGCGGGAAGATCGGGCTCTTCGGCGGCGCCGGCGTGGGCAAGACCGTGCTCATCCAGGAGCTCATCAACAACGTCGCGAAGGCGCACGGCGGCGTGAGCTGCTTCGCCGGCGT
>CAZDNG010000129.1:0-8087 GCA_964506835.1 uncultured Polyangiaceae bacterium | reverse complement strand
CGCCGCTCGCTCCCGACGTCCCGCCCGTCGCTCCCCCGCTCCCTGCTTTGCCGCCCGTGCCGGAGGCGCCGCCCGTCGACGCGTCGCCGGAGCCGGACGAACCGCCGGTCCCGCTCGGCGCGCAGTTTTTTACCTCGAGGCAATTGTTGCTCGTGGAGCCGCATGCAAGCGCAAGCGCGCCGGTCGCCGAGAGAACGAACGTCGATATAAGAAGAGAGCGCATTGGATTCCCTTTACCCCGTCACTCGGACCCGACCACCACCGCGCCGGCGGCCCGAAAGCCCGCTCTAGCCTCAATTCGTCGAGCCGGGCAACTCGAAAGCTGCGCCGTCACGCTGTCCGGACCCTCGTTGATCACTTCGCGCGTCGAATCGAACACCCGCACCCTCGAGTTGCGCGTCAGACGTGGCGCCAGCGCTTTTTCGTTATTTATTTTGGGGCACCCGGCGCGTCGCGCTTCGTCGTGTCGACGACGCGGCGGGTCTCCGAGGGCGCCCCCCAAAAAAACACGGCAACGCTGGAATCTCGTGCGCCGCGTTCGCTCCACGTGGCGACCTTCGACGCTCGCTGCAGGATCAGCGGAGCAACCTCGCCGTCCGGGACACGGACCTCGTCGTCCGGGACACGCCGGCCGCGTAGTCGCGCGGATTTCGTGGAGTAGGACTGGAAAGGGCTAGTAGAGAGGCGGACGCTGGCGAAATCGCGAGCGCCAGTTCGCCGCCGCGACGACCTCGCGAGCAGGGTCGATGGTGCAGATGGAGATACTTCAATGCATTGAAGTATCTTCGTTCGCCGCTCGGGACCCCATCGGACGGAGCACACGGTGCAGATCGAGATACTTCGATGCATCGAAGTATCGTCGTTCGCCCCGACGCGGCACTGCCGCGCAGCGGACGCGGAAACCGCCGGGATCGCGGAAGCCCCGGTCGAGGTCATCCCGCGGGCGGGCAGAGCACGCGGAGCGCGTTGCCGCTGAAGACCTTCGTGACGTCGGGGCGCGACATGCCGTGAGCGATGAGGGCGGCGGCGAGGTGGGGGAAGCCGCTGACGTCGGTGAGCTCGCGCGGCGGCGTAATGTCGCCTTCGAAGTCGGAGCCGATCGCGACGTGATCGATGCCGGCGACGTGCACGAGGTAGTCGACCTGACGGACGACGTCGGCGAGGGTCGCTTTGCCATGCGCGACGAGAAAGCGCGAATGAAAATTGACGCCGATGACGCCGCCGGTCGCGGCGATGCGACGGATCTGAGCGTCGCTCAGATTGCGCGGATGCGGCGCGAGGGCGCGCGCGTCGGAGTGCGTGGCGACGACCGGGACGTGCGCGGCTTCGGCGAGCGCGAGAATATCGTCGGTGGCAGCGTCGGAGGCGTGCGAGACGTCGAGGATGCCGCCCGCGCGCTGGATGCGCTGCACGACGTCGCGACCTTTGTCGGTGAGGCCCGTCGTGGGCGGCGGCGACGTGCCGGACGACGTCGCGAGCGCGTTGTCGTACGAATGCACGAGACCGAAGAGGCGAACGCCGCGCGCGACCCATCGCGGAATGGAGTCGGGATCGTCGGCGAGCGGCGCGGCGCCTTCGAACGCGAACCAGGTGCGCACACCGCCCGCGGGATCGGCGCAACCCGGCGCGCGAAACGGCGGCGTTTGCGGAATCAGCGCGAGGAGATGCGTGAGGGAATCGTCGAGATCGACGGCGCGCGGGCCCGTCGGCGAGACGTCGCGCGGAACGTAGAGCGGGAGCACGACGCCGCTCACGCCGGCGTTCACGAGCTTCGACGCGACGTATTGACCGGACCCGGTCGAAAGAGATCCGCCCCGAAAATTCACCCGATACGAGAGATCGACGTGCAGATCGACGACCGGAATCGGCGCCGGCGCCGCACCCACCGCAGGAACCAACGCACCGAGCCCCAGCGCGACGACGAGCGCCGCGACGACGAGTGCGATTCGGCTCGGCATCGCTTTCCGATCGCGGCCGCGGCGCCCGATTCGGCTACGCCATTTTCCCGGGCACGATGGGCAGGCTCGCCGTGAGTCCGCCGTCGACGGCCCAGGCTTGACCATTGACGTAGCTCGCGCGGTCGCTCGCGAGAAACGCGGCGACGTTGGCGATTTCTTCGGGGACGCCGCCGCGACGGAGCGGATTGAGCTGTCCGATCTTCTTCTCTTTGCCGGTCTGGCGCGCGTAGTCGAAGAGCGGTTGCGTCATGCCGGTCTCGATGAGACCGGGGCAGATGGCGTTCACGCGAATGCCGGTGCCGGTGAGCTGGTACGCGGAAGTCTGAACGAGGCTGATGACACCCGCTTTGCTCGCGCTGTAGTGCGGCGACCCGGCGCCCGAGCGAATGCCGGCGACGGACGCGGTGCAGATGATGGAGCCGCCGCCGTGGTCCTTCATGTAACTCGCGGCGTGTTTGATCGCGAGGAACGGACCGATGAGGTTCACCTCGAGGAGCGCGCGGAACGCGTCCGCTTCGAGATCGAGGAGCGGCACGAGCCCGCCCGAGACGCCTGCGTTGGCGTAGAAGACGTCGAGGCCGCCGAAGGCCTGCACCGAGGCGTCGACCAGGCCTTTCACGGCGACCTCGTCGGAGACGCTCGCGACGATGCCGCGCGCGGTGCCGCCCGCGCTCCGGATCGCGTCCACCGTCTCGGCGAGGCCTTTTTCGGCGACGTCGCACACGATGACTTTGGCGCCTTGCGCGGCGAAGAGCTTCGCGCTGGCGCGACCGATACCACTGGCAGCGCCGGTGACGACTGCCCGCTTTCCACTCAGAAGTAGGTCTGACACCTCCGCAAGATACCAAACCCCGGCAAATGCGAATCCTCTTTTGAAGCGTCGCGCCGAAGGCGTACGCTTTGGTTCGATGTCGCGTTCCCTGCCGCCCGATCGGACCGGCCAGGTGGTGGGCGGGCGGTACGAGATCTTGTCGCTCCTCGGCGAGGGCGGTCAATCGTCCGTCTACCGCGCGCGCGATCGTCGCGAAGGGGACGAAGTGGCGCTGAAGATCCTGAAACCGGGGACCGACAAGGAGTCCACGGAGCGGATGTTCCGCGAAGCGCGCGCGCTCGCGTCGCTGCACGGCACGGCGACGGTGCGCGTGCTCGATCAGGAATGGACCGACGACGGCGCGATGTCGCTGGTAACCGAGTTGCTCATCGGCGAGCCGCTCGACGACGCGCTCGAAAAAATCGAGGCGAGCGGGAACAAGGTCGAGCTCGACTACGTCGCGCGCATTCTCGAGCCCGTCGTGGAGACGCTGCACGCCGCGCACGCGATCGGGATCGTGCACCGCGATCTGAAGCCGGCGAACATCTTCGTGTTGTCCGAGAACCGCGGCGTTCGGCTCATCGATTTCGGGTTCGCCAAGTTCACGCGCCTGCGCGGGCTCACGGCGCACGATTGGATCGCGGGCTCACCGAGTTACATCGCGCCGGAGACGTGGATGGGACGACAAGACGCGATCGACCACCGCATCGACGTGTACGCCTTCGGTGCCGTCATCTATCGATGCTTTGCGGGCACGCCGCCGTTCGTGTCGAAGGACATTGCCGTCTTGCTGAAGGAAGCGTCGAGCGCGCCGCGCCCGAGCCTCTTCGCGAAGCGTCCGGATCTCGGCGAAATCATCGACGATTGGGTCGAGCTCGCGCTCGCGATCGACCCCGACGCGCGCTTTCACGCGATCCGTGCGCTCTGGCGGGCGTTCCTGTCGGCAGCGCGTTCCGGCGGGCGCTAAACAGAAGCTATCTCAGAAACCGTAGCGAGCCCCCCGATGCTAGGAAGGCCGACGCAGGCATACGCTGGTATTTCGAGGAGGCCGACCGACGCAGCGGGGGGCGTAGTAGGTTTATGAGATAGCTTCACGGCGCGCCTTTGGCGTACACGACGACCGTGATGTACACGCGGCGGCTCTCCTGCGGCGGGGCCTGCTCTTCGGGGCTCGCCGTGAACGACGGGGCCGTCGCTTCGAAGATGATGAGCCGCGTGTGATCGACGCCGGCGGATTGCATCAAATTCTTGATGAGCTGAGAGCGCTCGTTCGCGAGCGAAAAGGACTCGCCCGGCGACGTTTTTGCCCGGATCGCGACGCACTCGATCTTCGGATCCGCCTTCACGAGGGCCGCCGCTTGATTGACGATGTTGCGCACGTCGTCGGAGGCGCTCGCGGAGTTTTCGTCGAATTGAAAGGGACCCGGGAGCGTGATCGGCGCAGGCGCGATCTGCGACGAATCCTGGCTTTCGATCTTCGCGCAGCCCACCGGGCCCTCGGCCTTCGGCGCTTCCGCCGGCGGAACGTATTCCGGCATGTCCGCCACCATCTTCGGCGCGCACGGGTCGCCTTCGGGCTCGAGCACCGAACACGGAACGGTAGGGTACTTCCTCAAATAGTCGGCCGCGTCTTGTTCGTCTTCGGCGGGCGCGAGCACTTCTTTGCGAAATGTGGGAGGCGAAAACCTGCCCTCGGCCATCTGCGGATCGTAGGCGGCTTCGACGACGACGTACGACATCGGAAACCGCTCGATGGTGCGCGTCGTGCGCACGTCCATGAGTTTGCATTGGCCTTGCCAGCCTTGATAGTGGCACCCCTCCGACGAGGATTGCGCGCAGGCGCCGACCACCAAGGCGGACCAACAAACCCCGAACCCGAGCCCGAGCGAACGGCGTTTTCCGAACATCGCCGGCGAGTCTACTCGCCGTAGCTCCCCGTGGGGCGCGGCGAAATTCCCCGCACGCGGGCCGGCGCGAACACGTCGTGAGAACGCTAGAAATCCGGCGCGGGCGGCGCGTCGGAAGGTGCGGCGGACGGCGTTTCCGGCGCGGGTTCGGGCGGAGAAGCGGCGTCCGGCGGTTCGCCGGCTTCCGGGAGTGAATCGGTGAGTGGCACCTCGATGACGGCTTCTGGTTTGGTGCGCGACACGGCGCGCGCGCGTCGCGGTGGGGGCACGGACGCTTCGCCGATGTCGACGTAAATCGGATTGGTGAATGCGAACGGCGCGACGTGAAGCCCGGGAAGCACTTCGTCGACCGGATGCGTGCCCGACACGACGACGGCGACCCAAGAGTCGTGCGCGACCGGCACGTCGACGACCTTCGCCCAGCGCACGTTGTTCGCGCCGTCCGCTTCGCCCACTTCGAAGCTGTCCACCGTGTCCCCGTCGACGATCACGTCGACGCGATTCACTTGCACCCAGTCCGCCGATCGCACCGTGATGTCGAGGGGCACCGTGCCCGGGCTCGCCTGCACCGTGTCGCCGGGGCCGGCTTCGCCGATCCGCGCTTCGACGAAGGGACCCATCGAGACGATCGCGTGCCCCGCCTTGAGCGCCGTCGCGATTTCCTGCGCGGTGACGCGATCGGGGCGATCGTCCGGGACGCGGATGTACGTGCGCGGATAGCCGGCCCACTCGTTCGTGAGCTTGTGCGAATCGGAGCTCCCGACGGCAGTGTAGCGATGCCCGAGGTTCAACAGATCGAAGTAACGGACGAGGTTACGGCCGAGCACGTCGACCGTGCCGAGCTCCCACCCGTTGACGACCTCGATCAGGTCGAAGTCGAAAGAGAAATTTTTCCGGAAGTGCGCGCCCGTTCGTTCGTTCAACGCCGAGCGCTGGAAATAGCCATAGCCGGGCATCCACGGATGATTCACCTGAATCACCGCGTCGGGCGCCATGCTGCGCACGGCTTTGAAGATCTCCGGCGGATCCACGGCCCACGGCGGCGCCTTCGACTTGGGCGGCAGCGGATAGGCGTTGAAATGGCCCCACGTGCGCGTCGTGATCTCGACGCCGCTCGTCGCGGCGAGCACCGAGCCGACGTCGTAGCGTTCGATCGTCGGCGCGTAGTCGGTGACGTGATTGTGATCCGTCGCCACCGCGAACTCGACGCCCGCCGACACCAGCGACGCGATCCGATCGTCGAGCGACAGTTCGGAGTCGCTGCTCGGCTTCGCGTGGAGATGTAGATCCGCCGAGATCCATCCCGGAGTCGGCATGTCGTGCGACAGCGTGACGCGGAGCGCGACGCCTTGCTCGGGCTTCACCTCGATCCGTTTTTCGACGACCGACCACTCGAAGCCACGCGACGCGATGACGCGGTAGTGGCCCGGCGGAATGTCGATCCGTCCTTCGCCCGTCGTCGTGTGCACTTCGTTCCCCGCCGCGCTGACCCGCGGAATCGACGCGAAGCTCGGATCCGGCGTGCCGTCGACGCCGACGAGAATGAGGCGCCCCGGCATCGAGCGACCGATTTCGTCCGTGATCCGAAAATCGAGCCGTTCCGCCTGAGGCACGAGCAACTTCAAGCTCGTCGGCTTGTCGCCCGCGCGCGCGTCGACCGTGGCCTGGTCGTAACCACCCGGTGTCTGCATGATCACCGTGTAGCGACCTTCGGGAAGCGCGAGCAGGAACGAGCCGTCGCTCTTCGCTTCGTCCTTCAGCGCGATCGTGCCGTCCGAGGCGACGACCGTCAGGTGCGCCCACGCGGGCGCCGGATCGAGCACGCCGACCACCGTCGCGAGCGGCTGATGCGTGAGCGCCGCTGCGACGCGCACGACCTCGGAAGCGCCGCGACGCGTGGCGACCAGTGCCCGTCGATACATCGTCGTCTGTTCCGGCGCGAGCTCGACCGGCGGCGCCCAGCACGTCTGATCGGTCTCACTTTGCTGAACCCGGAACTCGACGTCCGCGGGCGCGTCGGGGAACACGAGCCCGTAGGTGAGATCGTCGCGCCGCGCGATCCACGGGAGCATCTCGTGACCGGCTTCTTCCACGTCGCCGTGACCCGGCGCAAACGTCGCCGTGCCCGGCCACGCCACGTAGTCTCCGACGCGCACCGTGAGCGCGTGCGGCGCCGCGTTCGTCACGCGCGTCACGATGTCGATCACGTTCCCGCGCTTCTTCGACAGACGGATGTCCGTCATCAGTGACACGCCCGCTCCGATCGCCTCTTCGAGGACCAACATCCCCGGCCCATCCTTGCTGAGGATCGGCTCGACCCGCGTCGTCGTGAGCGCCACTCGCTTGCCGCCGAGGCTCAGCACGGTGCGAATCGCGCCGAGCCCGTCGTCGGCGAACGCCGGACCCGTCACGTCCAGGATCGCGCCGTAGTCCTGGCGGCGAGCCGCGGTGTCCGCCGACGCCCCCACGACGACCTCGAGTCGATTGTTCGCGAGGACCAGGTCGTCCTCCTTGGCATCGAGGTGCTCGGAGTACGGCACCGTCGCTTCATCGACGCGCTCCAGCGTCACGCCGCCGGCTTGGTACAAAGTCCGCGGCGCGACGAACAGCCGGAGCCCCGGAACCGCCGCGGCCAGGAGCAGGACCCCCGCGGAGATCCCCAGCGCTTTGGAACGAGAAGGGATCATCGAGCAGCTAACTCACGATAGCGCACGGGATCCTTGAGGCCGCCCCTCACCCCACCGCAGAGTCTACACGACGCCCCGGCCCGCAAGGGAGGTGACCCTTCCGACACCCCCCTCCACAGCCCCCTTGTTTTCCTTGGCGTTGAAACGATCCGTTCACCGGCCGGTGGGTCGCGTTCTCCGCACGCGCCGAGAATCGGTTATCGTCGCCCGTCGAGGACTTCGTAACGCATGGAAATCCGAACCGAGATCGAGATCGACGCCAGCCCTGCCGCGGTGTGGAAAGTGCTCACCGACTTCGCCTTGTATCCCGAGTGGAATCCCTTCATCCCCACCGTCGCCGGCCCCCTCGAAGTGGGCGCCACCCTCGACGTCCTCCTCACGCCGCCGAACGGCAGCGATCTGCGCGTCCGGACCAAGCTCCTCGTCGTCGACGCCGATCGCGAGCTCCGCTGGCGCGGTCAGCTTCTCTTCCCGCAACTCTTCGCCGGTGAGCACTTCTTCCGCCTCATCGAGCTCGCCCCCAACAAGACCCGCTTCGTCCACGGCGAAGACTTCTCCGGCATCCTCGTGCGTCTTCTCGCGGGCACGATCACCAAAGCCGCCCGCGGCTACGTCTTCATGAACCAAGCCCTCAAACGCCGCGTGGAAGGGTGAGCGCATCTCATTTTAGTGGGGGGACCTTGTCCCCCGCGGCTCGCTGCGCGACCGCACCCCCTGCCGCTTC
>CAZDNG010000128.1:0-8408 GCA_964506835.1 uncultured Polyangiaceae bacterium | reverse complement strand
GCGGCCGACGCTTTCGCCCTTCGCCCCGCACGCAGATTGATGGTCGCCACCTTCGCCTTCTCGTCACGGTCGACCACGAGGGCAAGGCCCCGATTGAGCTGGTTCGCGACGTCGAACAGATGTTGATCCAGATCGTCCGGCGTCATGCCCGCCAGGAGAGCGCGGCCGATGCGCTGGTGCGTCGCAGCGCGGTCCACTTCCGAAATCAGCAAGTAGGCGGCCTGCTGGATACGGTCGTGCAAGAACCTGTAGCTGCCGTGCTGGTAGAAGACGAGCCCGGCGCGGACTGCCTCCCAGAGACCGCTGTTCGCTGCCTGCTCGGAGTCCCCGTGCAGCACCTTCAGGGTGGCGATCTCCACGGTGTTCCCCAGGCAGGCCAGCTCCTTCAACGCGTCCCGCGTCTGGTCGCTCAGGCGGTTCAGCCTACCGACCAGGAGGTCCACCACGTTGTCGGTATAACCCTTGGCCCGGATGCGGTTGACGTCCCAGGTCCAGTCACCTGCACGGGCGTCGTAGGTCAGGAGCAGCTCGTCCGCGAGCATCATGAGGAATTGGATCGCAAAGAAGGGATTGCCGCCCGTCTTCTCGTGCACGAGCCGCGCGAGAGGCTCGGCGCGCTCCGCTCCGCAGTGGAGGGCATCGGCGACAAGCCGACCGACCTCATCGAGGCTGAGGGGGGCCAGCACGATGTCGTGCACGGGGGCCCCGGCTTCGCGAATCGTCCCCAGCGTCTGCATGAGCGGGTGGGAGGAACTGACCTCGTTGTCCCGGTACGCGCCGACCAGCAGGAGCGAGCCCACCTCGGGCCGGGTGACCAGGTCTACGAGCAACACCAGGGTCGCGGGGTCCAGCCATTGCAGATCGTCGAGGAAGAGTGCGAGCGGGTGCTCTGGTCGAGCGAACACTCCTATGAGTCGACGGAAGACCAGCTGAAAACGGTTCTGCGCGTCCTGGGGCGCGAGATCCGCAACGGGCGACTGCTTGCCGATGAGCAGCTCGAGCTCGGGGATGAGGTTCACGATCAGCTGGCCGTTCGGGCCGAGCGCTTCACACAGGGCGTCGCGCCAGCGGCGGACCTCGGCGTCGCTCTTGCTGAGGATATGGCGGACAAGACTTTGGAATGCCTGGGACAGCGTGGTGTAGGGGACGTCCTGCGCGTGCTGGTCGAACTTCCCGGCGGCAAAGAGGCCGCGCGGCGGAACGAGCACTCGATGCAACTCATTGACCACGGAGGACTTGCCGATGCCGGAGAACCCGGAGACCAGGACCAGCTCGGGAGTGCCCCGAGCCACGACGCGGTCGAAGGCAGCCACCAATGTGGCGATCTCGCGCTCGCGCCCGTACAGCCGCTCCGGGATCACCAGACGGTCCGACGCGTCCTTCTGACCCAGCGGGAATGGCTCGATGCGGCCGGTCGCCTCCCATGCCAGAAGGCACTGCCGCAGATCGGTCGCGAGACCGGCGGCGGTCTGGTAGCGATCCTCGGCGGTCTTGGCCAGGAGCTTCATCACGATCGCAGACAGCGCTCCCGGGATGCCCGGAACCCGTTCATCGGGCGGTACTGGTTGCCGGGCCACGTGACAGTGGACCCACTCCATCGGGTCAGCGGCCGTAAACGGCAACGTCCCCGCCAGCATCTCGTAGAACGTAACGCCCAGCGCATAGAGATCGCTGCGGGAGTCGACCGAGCGGTTCATTCGCCCCGTCTGTTCCGGTGCCATGTAGGCGAGCGTTCCAGCTACCACCTCGGGCGGCTCTGGAGCTCGATGCTCCCGAGGCAGGCGCGAAGCAACGCCGAACCCGGTGAGCCACGCGCGCTCGCGCGTCGTGTCTACGAGGACATTCGCCGGCTTGATGTCCTTGTGGATGATGCCTCGCTCGTGCATCTGGCGGACCGCGGCCACGATTGGCATGGCGATGCGTAGGAATTGCGTCACCTCGAGCGGTCTGCCCAAGAGGCGATCGAGCGCCTCGCCCCCAGGGTCCTCGAGTACCAGCGTCATCCGACCACCGCGGGGGGCGAGTGCCACCGGCAGCGCAGCCCACTCGCTATCGAGCGCGGTCCTGAGCTCGTATTCGTGCTCGAGGCGCCTGACGGCTTCACGTGCGGGGTATTCCCCGGCTGGAGCGACAATCAGGATTGAGTCAACGCCGTCGCCGGAGCCTCGGTGGAGAGTGAACTCGCCTTCCCTCTTGGCGGTGAACACGTCGTTGGAAAGGTTCGTCACGAGGCCTTATCCCGAAGTGGCGTGGTGAGGGTACGCTGGCACCGCCGCGTGCGGACTTCAAGCCTCGCCAGCCTCACCTATACGAAGGTGTAGTCGACTTCCGACTCGCGGCGGCCATTATTGCGAAGACGGATCAATGGCGCCTTCCCTCATCACTGTTGTCGACGACGACGCGAGTGTCCGCGAATCCGTGTCGAGCTTGCTCCGATCGGTCGGACACGCCGTCAACGTATTCGGCTCGGCGGAAGAGCTTGTCGCGTCTGCTGCCCTCGGCGAGACCGCTTGCGTGATTACGGACGTGCGCATGCCCGGGATGAGTGGGCTGGAATTGCAGCGGCATCTTGCGCTGACCTGCCCGCGGTTGCCGGTGATCTTGATGACAGCGCATGCGTCAGACGAGGAAGTGCGCTTGCGGGCCCTGAAAGACGGCGCTCTGGCATACCTGTCCAAGCCGCTGGACGAGGAAAAGATATTGAACGCGGTCGAGACGGCGCTTCATGGAAAATGATGGGAGGCATCGTGACTTCTTCAGTAGCTCCGGTGTACGTGGTGGATGACGATCTGTCGGTGCGCGAGTCGGTGGGAAACCTCATCCGATCCGCTGGGTGGCCCGTCGAGGCTTTCGG
This sequence comes from uncultured Polyangiaceae bacterium, assembly GCA_964506835.1. Taxonomy (GTDB): domain Bacteria; phylum Myxococcota_A; class Polyangia; order Polyangiales; family Polyangiaceae; genus DASZVB01. The sequence goes on along the minus strand of CAZDNG010000128.1, from coordinate 5,554 downwards.
GTCGGCGCGCGAGTTCTTGGAAAGTGGCTGGGCAAGCAGACCAAGTTGCCTCGTGCTCGATCTGGACTTGCCGGGCATGACCGGGCTCGAGCTCCAGCGGAAGCTCGATGCAAAGTTCTCGGTCATTTTTCTTACGGGTCGTGGCGACATTCCCACGTCGGTGCGAGCGATGAAGGCCGGCGCTCAGGAGTTTCTGACCAAGCCGCCTCCGGTCGACGAGCTGCTGGAGGCGATCGGGCGTGCGCTCACAAGGACGTCGCTCCCGCGGGCGCACGCGCAGGCAATCGAGAGCGCTCCCTTGCCAGACGGCAGGGTGGGGATGATCGGGGAGAGTCGCGCCTTGAGGCGGGTGCTCGACTTGGTGGAGGCGGTGGCTCCGAGCGAGGCGACCGTGCTGATTCTGGGGGAGACTGGCACGGGGAAGGAGCGCGTGGCGCGCGCCGTCCACGACCGGTCGCCCCGGCGCTCGCAGCCGTTCGTGAGCGTGAACTGCGCTGCGATTCCGCAATCACTGATCGCCTCTGACCTGTTCGGTCACGAAAAGGGCGCCTTCACGGGGGCCATGCAACGACGAACCGGACGTTTCGAGCAGGCGCAAGGCGGAACCATCTTTCTCGATGAAATCGGGGACCTTCCGGCGGAGACGCAGGTGGCGCTGCTGCGCGTGCTCCAGGAGAGAGAATTCGAGCGCGTCGGTGGGCACCACCCGATCGCCGCCGACGTGCGTGTGATCGCCGCCACGAACCGGGACCTTCCCTCGGCGATTGCGGCGGGCGCATTTCGGAGCGACCTCTTCTACCGACTGAACGTGTTCCCGATCGAGATGCCTCCCTTGCGCGAACGGAAGGAGGACATTCCTCTGCTCGTCGAATACTTCACGAATCGCGGTCAGGGGCCCGGGACGCGAGCGCGGATTGTCGACCCGCGGGTCCTGGAGCTGCTTCACGCATACTCTTGGCCGGGTAACATCCGCGAGCTGCAGAACGTCGTCGAACGGGCCCTCATCATGTCGTCGGAAGGGGAGCTAACGGTCGATGCGCGTTGGTTCCCCGGGTCCTCCACCGGGCTACCTCGACAGCGGGTCTCGGACCCGCCCGCCGTTCGCGAAGCGACACTGCGAGAGGCCCCGCCGACAGGGACGAGCGAAGAGGTATCCGGAATGACGGGGCCGAACTCGGGGCCCGCAGGCGCGACGCTCAACGCCGGAGGGTCGCTCGCGGAGCTGGAACGGCAGACAATCCTTCTCACCTTGGCCGCTGTGGGCGGCAACCGGCGTCTCGCCGCGACGAAGCTGGGCATCGGACTTCGAACGCTGTACGAGAAACTGAAGCGGTACGAGATCCACTGAGAACGCGTCGCGGTCCTCGTGCGCGGCCAGAGGCTCTTCTGCGGCCATATCACTCACCGGTGTAGGGGATGCGCCACAACGTTCCGTTTCCATCTTCGCTCACCAGAAGCGAGCCGTCGTGGGCGACGGCAATCCCGACGGGACGAGCCCACACGGCGCCGTCGTTCACGACGAAGCCGGTCATGAAGTCTTCGTATTCGCCGGTAGGAACGCCCGCCCGGAGTGGGACGGAGATCACCTTGGGGCCCGTGCGTTTTGCGCGGTTCCAGGAACCGTGCAAGGCGACGAAGGCATTTCCGCGGTACTTCGGTGGAAAGGCCGTGGAATCGTAAAACGTCATTTGCAGAGGTGCCGAGTGCGGCTGCAGGAGAACATCGGGGACGAGCACCGTCGAGGCGAGCTCCGGATGTGCGCCGGCATGACGCGGATCCGGATGATCCCCGAGGTAGTACCAGGGCCAGCCATAGAAGCCGCCGCGCTGCACCCGCGTGACGTAGTCCGGCACCAGGTCGTCGCCGAGTCCATCGCGCTCGTTGGTGGAGCACCATAGATTGTCGTTCGTTGCCTGAACCGCAAGGCCCACACAATTACGAATGCCACTCGCGAAGATCTGGCGATTCTTGCCGCTCGGATCGAACACCAGCACATCGGCCCGATTGCGCTCGTCAACGTCGCCCTCCGCGACGTTCGACGCGGAGCCGACCGAGACGAACATTCGAGCGCCATCGCTGGAAAATACGAGGTCGCGCGTCCAGTGACCGCCGGTCGTCTCCGTGAGCGACGCGACGATGGTCTCGGCACCACCCCGTGCGCTCAGGTCTCCGTTCCTGTACGGAAACCGGAGTATCGCGTTGGTCTCGGCAACATAGATCCAATTCGGCATGTTACCCGGTGGAAAGAAGGCGATACCGAACGGCCTATCGAGTCCCGCGACGAAGACCTCGCTCTGCGCTGCCTCGCGCGCGCCGTCCGCCGCACGGAGTACCCGCACCCGACCCGCCTGGCTTTCAGCCACGAATACATCGCCGGACGGCGACACCCGGATGAGTCGCGGCCCGAGCAAACCTTGCGCGAAGATATCGACCCGGAACCCGTCCGGCACGTACGGACGCGCATCGGGCGGCGGTGAGACGACATCGGGACCATTTTTGGACGACGGCGTCGCGAACGGCTGCGGAAGGTCAGCGACCGAGAAGTGTCGGCGCACTCCGGGTCCGTCGCCGTGGAAGTCTCCGAACGCAGCGTGTCCCGTCAGGAGCTCCGGCGGCGCCGGAGTCGCGCGGTACTCGGTCCGAGCCTCGGTCACGAGCCGCGTGGGATCGCTCGCGGGAAGGGTTGCGAGATAGTCGATGACCGCACGGCGCTCGACGTCGCTGGAGATCGACACTGGCATCGCGGTGCCTGGAACGAGAGCCGCAGGCGACGTCAGGAATCGATCGAGCGTCGGGCGGTTCCACGTGAGGTTCGCATCGCGCAGCGGTCGGGAGTAGGCGAAGCGAGTCGAGCCCGCTTTCCGTCCAAGCACTCCACCGAGCCCGGGCCCCTGCGCCGCCTGCTGACTCGTCGCGTGGCACACGGCACAACGCTCGGTGAAGATCCGGCGACCCATCCTGGCCGTGTCGGACGTCGGTTCGGGTCGAACTGTGTCGGTCGCTCGCGACGGTCGTTGCTCCAGCGAGTGGGCGGAACAGATGACGACCGCGCCGGCCAGTGTGAACGCCGCGAGGATTGCAACCCAACCGAGCGACGAGCGACGCATGGCGCCGATAGGGGCAAGGACCTTGCCAGCGTCGTCGGAAACGATTCGATGCTGTTTAGCCGCTGGGTCGTCATGCGCATGCGGATTCGGCATTCACGCGTCGTGCGAAGTTCGCACGAGCGACCGAAATCGCCGCGAAGTCCGTTTGGGTTCGGGGCCGTGAAGCAGTCAGGCACGAGGCTTGCGATGGGTGCGAGCGAGAGCAGGCGAATCGATGCGTTTCACGAACTCGAGCGCAGCATGCGTGGTGTTGACGGCGTCGCTGTCGGCGACCGGGGCCTGGGCACAGTCGCCGTCGCTCCAGATGGAGCTGGCGACGCCCGCGACGCGGTTGACCATGGAAGAAGCCATCGGCCGCGCGCTCGCGAGAAATCCCACGTACGCCACCGCCCTGCTCGAGGTGCGTCGGGCCGAGGCCGTAGTGCGCGAGACGAAGGCGGCGTGGCTTCCGACCCTCGACGGAAACGGAGGTGTCACCCACCTGGACGGCAACCGAGTCGAGAACGGCGCCGTCATTCTGGCTCAGAACGAGCTCACTGCGAATCTCACGCTGACCGTGCCGCTCTTGAAGACGCGACAGTGGCTGAGCACGGCCGAGTCGCGGCTCGACGCCGACGCGACGTCGGCGGAACGCAAGGACGTGAGGCGCACCGTCGCGTTCGCGACGGGCCAGGCTTACCTCGCCGTCTATGCGCAGAAATTTGTCATCGAGGTCGACGAACGAGCACACGACACGGCGAAGCAGCACGCGGACTACGCGCATCAGCGCTACGCCGGGGGCATCGGCAACAGCCTCGACGAAGTCCGCGCCGCCCAGGAAGTGGCGACGGACGAGGCCCTGGTTGAAGAGGCGTACGCCGGGCTCGCCGCAGCCGAAGAGGCACTGGGGATTCTCACGGGAACAGAGGGCCCGGTGGATACTGCGGGCGAAGCAAACGTCGCCGAGCCCCCGAGCCTCCAGGAGGGCCTCGATGGAGCCGCTCACCGCAGCGACGTCGTTGCACTCGACGCGCACTTGCGCTCGGCGCGCAAGGTCGTCAAGGACGAGTGGTCCGACTACATGCCGTCTGTCGTCGGCGTCGCGGAGCCCTTCTACGAGAGCCCGGCGACGCCGACCGTACCGCTACGCGGCTATCAGCTCGAGCTTCTCCTCACTGTGCCCCTCTACGACGGTGGCCTTCGCTACGGTCAGCACGACGAGCACCGCGCGCTGCACGACGAAGCGGGGGTGGCGTACACGGCCGGGCTGCGAAAAGCACGCTCCGACATGCGAGCCGCGTTCGAGAGCATGCGGCGCGCCGACTCTGCTCTTCGTTCGTCGCGCGACGCGGCGAAGCTCGCGGAACAGGCGCTGGAGCTCGCCAACCTCGCGTATCGGGCCGGCGCCGTGACGAACATCGAGGTCATCGATGCCGAGCGAGAAGCGCGTGATGCCGAGACCCAGGCCGAAGTTGCCGGGGACACCGCGCGCCAAGCACGGCTCACCATGCTGGCGGCGACCGGACACCTTCCGTAGCCGAGAACCCAATCGCCCAAGAGAGTCGCCTCGTCATGTGGATCGTACGTCTCGCCCTCCGACACCCTTACACCTTCGTGGTCATGGCGCTCCTCATCGTCGTGGCCGGAGTTTATTCGGTCCTCCAGATGCCGACCGATATCTTGCCCGACATCGACATCCCGGTGATTGCCATCGTCTGGCAGTACGGCGGTCTGCCACCGAACGAGATGGAACAGCGGTTCGCGGGCAACTTCGAACGCGCACTGACCACGACCGTGAACGGGATCGAGCACATCGAAAGCCAATCGCTCTACGGCGTGTCGGTCATCAAGGTCTTCTTCCATCCCGGCACGAAGATCGAAATGGCCAACGCTCAGGTGACCGCGGTTTCCCAGACCCTGCTCAAGCAATTTCCGACGGGCGCCACGCCGCCGCTCATCGCCAACTACAGCGCTTCCAACGTGCCCGTTTTGCAGGGCTCGGTGCACTCCGACACGATGAACGAGCAGGAGCTCTTCGACACTACCAGCAACTTTCTTCGCACCGGCCTCGCCACTGTTCAAGGGGCGCAGATGCCGTGGCCGTATGGCGGCAAGCAACGACAGGTGATGGTCGACATCGATCTCCCGAAACTCTACGCGCTCGGTCTCTCGCCGAACGACGTCAGCAACGCCATCCAGGCACAGAACCTGGTCCTGCCGTCGGGGACGGCGAAGATCGGTCCGCAGGAGCTGCTCTTTCGCCTGAACGGCAGCCCCGATGACGTCCACGAGCTCGCGCGGCTGCCGATCAAGAGCGCAGGGGGTGCGACGGTAACCCTCGCCGACGTGGCCAACGTGCGCGACGGGTTCTCCCCGCAGACGAGCCTCGTTCGCGCGAACGGACGGCGTGGCGTCCTCCTCACGGTGTTGAAGAGCGCCAGCGCTTCGACACTCGACATCGTGAGCCG
>CAZDNG010000127.1:6521-8416 GCA_964506835.1 uncultured Polyangiaceae bacterium | reverse complement strand
GGCTGCTATAAGCCGCCGTCGCGGGCCTAGACCCCCGAAATCATGATGGCTCACTTGGTCCCCGCCGAGCGCCCCCTGCTCGAACGTTTGTCGTTCCAGCTCGTACCCGAGCTGCGTCGCTATTTGAGTCAGCACCGCGCCAGCGTCGAGTCGATGATCGGCAGTGGTGCCCTCGAGGCGGGCCTGCCGGCGGGGCGACGCTACGCGAAGATTTACGACGGGCTTTTGTCCGCGCTCTTCCACGCGGCGCGCACCGCCATGAGCGTCGAAGGCGCTTGGAGTCCGCTTTCGCTGGCCGCGGTCGGAAGCTACGGCCGCTCGTCGCTGGCGCCCGCGAGCGACCTGGACGTTCGCATGTTGTGCGAAAAGGACTCGGCCAGCACCGGACCGGCAGCAGAGGCGCTGCTCTATCCGTTATGGGACGCGGGACTGAACATCGGTCACCAAGTCGTGACGACCGAGGACGTGCTCGAGCTCGCGCGGCGCGACCTGCCGACGGCGACGTCGCTCCTCGACTGGCGCGCGATCACCGGCGACAGCAACGTCGGCGTGCATCTCCTCGAGCGCGCGTTCCAAGGTGTCTTCGGGCCCGGCGACGTGGGCGGCTTTCTCGACGCCCTCGAGGCAAAAGCGCACGAGCGTCACGAGCGCTTCGGGGGATCGGTGTTCTTGCTCGAACCCGACGTGAAGAACGGCGAGGGCGGCCTGCGCGATCTCGACATCGCACACTGGTCGGCGCGCGCGCGCTGGCAGGTGTCGGACGTGAGCGAGCTCGTCCGCATCGGCGTCCTCGTGCCGCGAGAATGGGCGGAGATCGACGCCGCACGCGGGTTCCTTTATCGGATTCGCAACTTGCTTCACCTCTCGGCGGGGCGCCGCGCCGATCGGCTGAGCTTCGAGCAACAAGAGAAGCTCGCCGACCAGCTCGGTTACGGCTCGGGCGGATCCGCCGTCGAGCGCTTCATGAGCGACTACTACCGGCACGCCCGGAACGTCGCTCGCGCGCGAGAAATGATCCTCACGCGGGCGAAGCCGCCGCCGCGCCGGCGCCCGCGCGAGACGCCTATCGGACGTGGATTGAAGCTGCAACGCGACGCCGTGTCGCTCGTCGATCCCGATGCGCTCTTCACGGACCCCGCGCTCGCGCTCCGCGTGTACGACGAAGCCGTCAAGCGAAACGTCCCGGTCTACGATTTCGCGCGCCAGTCGATAGCGCGGGCCGTCGCGAATCCGGAGTTCTGCGAGTCGCTGCGAAAGAGCCCCGAGGCCGCGGAGCTCTTCGTGCGACTCGTGTGCGTCGCTCAACAGACGAAGCTGAAGCGCGGCTCGGTGCTCTACGATTTACACGACGTCGGGCTCGTCGTCGCAATGATTCCGGAATTTCTTCCGGTCGTGGGCCGCGTTCATCACGACATTTATCACGTGTACACGGTCGACGTTCACTCGGTAGCGGCGGTCGATCTGCTGCGCGCGCTCTGCCGCGGCGATCTCGCGAGCGAGCACCCCCTTGCGTGCCGGCTGGCGGCCGAAATTTCGCGTCCCCATGCGCTCTTCTTCGCCACGCTCTTGCACGATATCGGCAAGGACAGCGGCGGCAAACATCACCCCGAGCGCGGCGCCGACCTCGCCAAAGACATCCTCGCTCGTCTCGGCTTCAGCGAAGCCGACGCAGCCGAGGTGGCGCATCACGTGCTGAAGCACCTCCGCATGTATCACGTTGCGACGCGTCGCGACATCGACGACCCGCGGACGCTCGAGGAGTTTTGCAGCGAAGTGCACGGGTCCGAGGGCTTGCGCGAGCTCTACTTGTTGACCTTGGTCGACGTGTCGACGACGAGCCCCGGCTCGATGACGAGCTGGAAGCGTCGCATGCTCGACGAACTCTACGTCGCGTC
>CAZDNG010000127.1:4813-6421 GCA_964506835.1 uncultured Polyangiaceae bacterium | reverse complement strand
CCCTACGTCGAGCTCTGCGTCGTCGCCGACGATCGGCCCGGCTTGCTCGCGATGATCACCGCCGCCTTCAGTCACGCGAAGCTGAAGGTGCTGAGCGCTCAGGTTTATTCCTGGCTCGGCCCCGACGGCACGACGCGCTCGCTCGATATGTTCTGGGTCCGAAGCGGTCAGGAAGCGGCAGGGACGGTGCGTCTCGTTCCCGGACTCGAGCGCGATCTCCGACTCTTGCTCGCGGGCGAAACCGATCCCGTCGAGCTCGCGACGGGATCGCCGGCGTCGTCGCGCTGGGTGTCGCGACCGACTCCGCCGGTTGCCACGAAGATCAACGTCGACAACCGTGCCGCGACCAATCACACGATCATCGAAGTGATCACGCGCGACCGTCGCGCTCTCTTGTTCTGGCTCTCGAGCGCGATCCAGCACGCGGGCCTGTCCATCGCGTTCGCCAAGATCAACACCGAGGGTGAGCGCGTCGCCGACGTGTTCTACGTCACGAACGGGACCGGTGGAAAAATGTTGGATGAGCCGAAGATCGAGGCGTTGAAGGACCATCTCCTCTCGACCATCGCGCGCGTCGAAGCTTCAGGTTAAGGTCGCGCCTTCGCCCGACCCGGGCGCTGTTTTGGTAGAGGAACGATCCATGTCGAACGAGCGGACCCTGCGGCAATCCTACTGGGCCTTTCTCGGTGCGTTCGCTCTCGCTTGCGGTGGCTCGTCGCCGCCGCCCGCGGATCCGAGCGAACCGCCGCCTCTCGACGATTCTCCATCCGCGGCCGCTCCGCCCGCTGCGGCGTCGAGCCCGAAGGTGAAGGAGGGAATGGACGCGATCCAGGCCGGCGACTATGCGAAGGCCAAGGCCCTTCTCGATCAGGCGGTGAAGGATTCACCGAGGGACGCGCAAGCGGCGTTCTATCTCGGGGTCGCCGACGAAGGGCTCCAAGACGGAAAATCGGCCGCCGACCAGTATCGGCAAGCGCTCGCGCTCGATCCGAAGCTCGTCGAGGCAAGCACGAACCTCGCCGGCGTGCTTCTCGACCAGAACGACGCGGCCGGTGCGCTCGCTGCTGCCAAAGCGGGACTCGCGAACGCGCCGAATAGCCCGGCGCTCCTCCGCGACAAGGCCGTTGCGCTCGAGGCCACGGGGAGCAAGGAAATGGTCCCGGCCTTCAAGGCCGCCGTCGAAGCAGCTCCGGACGACAAAGAGGTTCGCTTTCTTTACGCCGAGGCGCTCGCCGAAAGCGGCGATGCCGCCGGCGCGACGGCGCAGCTCAAGCCGATTCTCGGGAGCACCGACGTCGCGGTCCTCGCCTCCGCGGGGCGCCTCCTCGGCAAGTTGAAAGACTTCGACGACTGCGTCGCGGCGCTCGACAAGGCCATCGGCATCAAGGACGACCCAGAGCTTCGCGTGCAGCGCGGCATCTGCAAGCACGGCCAGAACGACGACAAGGGAGCGCGCACGGATTTCGAGGCCGCCATCGCGAGCGACGCGAAATTCGCCCCTGCGCACTATTACCTCGGGCAGGACAAGCGGACACACGGAGACAAGAAGGGCGCCAAGGCCGAGCTGACGAAGGCCGCCGCGCTCGATCCGTCCGGCGCGGTCGGCGC
>CAZDNG010000127.1:0-4713 GCA_964506835.1 uncultured Polyangiaceae bacterium | reverse complement strand
CGAATCAACCGCGATTCGAGGTCCCGCACCGCGGCGCTCTTGCCCTTCGGTCCCGCTTCCGCGCCGTTCTTGCCGTTCCCGCGTTTTTGCCCGCGGACCAAGGATTCGATTTGCCGCACGCTGAGGCGGCCCTTCACGACCTTGTCGGCCAGCGCGACGAGGCTCGCCTCGTCGGGTGCCCCCAGAAGCGCGCGCGCGTGTCCTTCGCTGAGCTCGCCCTTGACGACCAAACGCCGCACACGATCGGGCAGCTTGAGCAAGCGGAGCGCGTTGGCGACGGTCGAGCGATCTTTACCGACGCGTTCGGCGAGCGTCTCCTGCGTGTAGCCGTGCTCTTCGAGCAAGCGTGAGAGCGCTTCGGCGAATTCGATCGCGTTCAGGTCTTCGCGCTGGATATTTTCGATGAGCGCGAGCTCGAAGGCATCCTTCGCCGACGTCTCGCGCACCACGACCAGGACTTCGCGGAGGCCCGCGCGCTGCGCCGCACGCCAGCGACGCTCGCCGGCGATGAGCTCGAATTGGTCGCCGAGCTTGCGGACGACGAGGGGCTCGATGAGCCCGTGGTCGCGAATCGATTGCGCGAGCTCTTCGATTCGATCTTTATCGAAGTGCTGACGAGGCTGTCCCTTTTGCGGAATGATTTTCTCGATGGGACACTCGAAGACGTTCCCCTTGCCGTAGCTCTGACCGCTGGTCGTCACCGGCTCTTTGCGCGTCGGCAAGAGCACGTCGAGGCCGCGACCGAGCCCGCGCGGCGGCTTTCCCCCGGGTCCCGTCACGGATGCGCCCCGATGACTTCGCGCGCGAGGCTCAAATACCCCTGCGCGCCTTTACTCGACACGTCGTAGAGGAGCGCGGGCAGCCCGTGCGACGGCGCTTCGCTGAGCCGCACGTTCCTCGGAATGATCGCGTCGAACACGCGGAAGTGGCGGCGCACCTGTTCGGCGACCTGATGGGCGAGGCGATTTCTCGGGTCCCACATCGTGAGGACGATGCCTTCGACGGTAAGGTTCGGATTGAGCGAGCCCTTCACCCGATCGATCGTCGCCATCAGGTAGGTGATGCCCTCGAGCGCATAGTATTCGGGCTGGAGCGGCACGATCACGCGATCGGCGGCGGCCAGGACGTTCAACGTGAGCACGCCGAGCGACGGCGGTGAATCGATCACGATGTAGTCGAAGGTTTGCGCCGCCGGCTGCTGGAGCACCCGTCGCAAGTGCTGCCCGCGCGAGCCTTCCTCGAATAGCTCGTATTCGACGGCGGTGAGATCCTGGCTCGACGGCGCCACCCACAACGTCGGGATCGGGGTCGATTGGATCACGTCGGCGAGCGACGCGCTGCCGATCAGCGCGTCGTAGATCGTTCGCTCGACGGTGTGAGGCGCGATGCCGACCCCGCTCGACGCGTTCGCCTGAGGGTCGAGATCGACGAGCAAGGTCCGGAACTCCGCAGCCGCAAGGCTCGCGGCCAGGTTCACGGCCGTCGTCGTCTTGCCGACCCCGCCTTTCTGATTGGCGATCGCAATGACGTTGGGCATCCGGTGCTCTCACTCCCTTATCGAAACTGGGGCCACAACTTTGGATTTCTTGGACGGTCCGATCGGATGTCGTACTGTGTACTCAGATGTAGGTGCAAGTCCTACTGAGCCCTACCTAACTTGGCTGGAACGGCGCCCGCCGCACAGCTGCCCGGACCGGAACCCCGAACGTCGTTGCCCGAGGAGAATATCGCGAATGTCACTTCCGAAAGCTTACCGCAGCTTCGCTGAGTTCGAGCGTCAGGAGATCCGTCCCGGCATGCGGATCGGATGGTCGATGGATGAGATTCAGGGCTCGCACGAACCGGAGCTCGAATTCGACCTCGACCCGTTCGAGACCGCGCTTGCCGAAGCCGAAGCAGAAGACTTGGAAGACTGAGACCGAACCTTACTTACCTTGACGGCGCGCGGAGCATCCTTCGCGCGTCGTCGTCCCGGCCTCCCACGGGACACCTTAACGCCCCCGCGGACTGCCCTTCCGCGGGGGCGTCGACTTTTGGGAATGGGCCCGTTCGTTGGCCAGGAGGACTCGATTGACCTTCCTCACGCCACGTGGCACGGAGGGCGCTCCCATGGAAGTGACCGTTCAGAAGTTGAGTCCGGTGCTGGTCGAGCTGGATGTTCGCGTAGGGGCCGACCAGGTGAAGATCGAGCTGAACAAGGCCTATTCGACCTTGGCGAAGACCGCCAAGGTGAGGGGATTTCGTCCGGGCAAGGCCCCGAAAAAAATCCTGGTCCACTACTTCGGTTCTCGCGTCGCGGCGGACGTCGCGCAGCGCTTGGTGGACAACACGTTCGCCCAGGCCGTGAGCGACCAGAACGTACAGCCCGTCGCGCAGCCCGCGATCGAGCCGAGCCAAATCATCGAAAATCAGCCGTTTTCGTACAAGGCGAGGGTCGAGGTGTTGCCGCAGATCGGCGAAGTCGCCTTCGACGGCTTCGAGGTCGCGCGCCCCAAGGTGGAAGTCACCGACGAACATCTCGCGACCGAGCTCGCTCAGCTTCGTCGTGAGAACTCGACCCTCGAGCCGCTTGCCGAGGAACGGCCGTCGAAGGCCGGCGACATCGTCACCGTGGACTACACCGTCGAGGTGGACGGCAACGTCGTCGTCGATGCTGGTGCGAACGATCTCCAGACCGAGCTTGGCAAAGGCGATCTGCTCCCGGCGATCGACACTGGCCTCACCGGCAAGAAGCTCGGCGAGATCGCTCTGGTCGAGGTCGACCTTCCTGAGACTCATCCGCACCCGGCGCTCAAAGGCCGTCGTGCGACGTTCAAGTTCACGGTGAAGGATCTCAAGGAGCGCGTGCTCCCCGAGCTCGACGACGAGTTCGCGAAGGACCTCGGAGACTACGCGACGCTCGACGTCCTCAAGAAGGAGCTCTCGTCCGAAGTCGAGAAACGTCTCAAGGAAGAGTCGGACAACGCCGTCGCCGAGTCGCTCGTCCGCACGCTCGTCGAAAAGAACCCGATCGAGGTGCCGCCCTCGCTCGTGCAACAGCAGATGCGGGTCGCAGAGTCCGAGGTCGTCGAGCTCCAGCGTCGATCGGGCCGGCCCGGCACCATCCCTCCCGAGCTGCGTCAGCGCATTCAGGCGGAGAGCGAGATGAAGGTGCGCGCCGGTCTGCTGATGGCCGAGATCGCGAAGAAGGAAGGCATCAAGATCGGCGACCCCGAGATCGAAGAAGGGCTCGCCGAACTCAGTAAGCAATCCGGGAAGAACGTCGCCAAGCTTCGCGCTGAATATGGCGACCCGAAAAAGCGGGAAATGCTGATCGGGATGATTCTCGAGAACAAGGTGCTCGACATCATCGAATCCAAGGCCAAGATATCGTGACGAGAAGCTCGAACATGAAACGACCCGAGACCCGCATGCAAGCGCTCGACGTCCTCGAGAGGACGAGTAGCGCCGTCATTTACCCGCACGTCGTGGAGACTACGCACCGCGGCGAGCGCACGTGGGACATCTTCAGCCGGCTCTTGAAGGACCGGATCGTGTTCCTCGGCAGCGCCGTCGACGACGACGTCGCGAACATCATCATCGCGCAGTTTCTCTTCCTGGAGAGCGAGGATCCGGACAAGGACATCCAGCTCTACATCAACTCCCCCGGTGGCGTCGTCACCGCCGGCCTGGCGATCTACGACACGATGCAATACGTGCGCTGCCCGGTGAGCACGCTCTGCCTCGGCCAAGCGGCGAGCATGGCTGCCGTGCTGCTCGGTGCCGGCAAGAAGGGTCAGCGATACGCCTTGCCGCACTCTCGCGTGATGATTCACCAGCCTCTCGGCGGTGCGCGCGGCCAGGCGACGGACATCGAGATCCAAGCTCGAGAGATCCGCCACATGAAAGACGTGATTACGCAGATCCTCGTCGATCACACCGGTCGGAGCCGCGACGACATCACGAAAGACATCGATCGCGACTTCTACATGGGGCCAGGCCAGGCGAAGGAATACGGCCTCATCGACGAGATCTTCGACAAGAAGAAGAAGGACTGATCGGTAGCGTCCGTTTTCTTCCGAGGGGAATCGACGAGAGCGGGGGCTCGAAGCAGCGTTGCTTCGAATGGTTCCGGTCGCGAGGGCTCTGCATGGAAACAACTCAGGGGCCGGGCGTCGTCTTGTGTCACGGTCAACGTCGCAGTCCCCCTTCGTTCGCTCGGTGACGGATGGCGCGCGTACGCCGCGACGCACTTGCCCAGGGCGAAGCTGAACGGCCAAGCGGACGCCAAACGGACGAAAAGTGCAAAAGTAAAGGGGGCGAAAGAAACCCCCGAGCAATGGGTCGCGCTGCTTGCGAGGGTTCGCGGCGCGACCTAGACTGAATGTGCGGATTTGGCGTGGCTTTCGTGATGTTTGGAGATCAAGCAAAGGTGATCGATGGTTGAACGGCGGCGCGATGAATCGAACGGGAATCTTTGCTGCTCGTTCTGCGGCAAGTCGCAGAAGGAAGTGAAGAAGCTCATCGCCGGGCCTACGGTCTACATCTGCGACGAGTGCATCGCGCTTTGTAACGACATCATCGCCGAAGAGGTAGAGAAGGACGAGCCGCATGGCGGCTCGGAGCCGATCCCGAAGCCCGAGGAGATCAAGAGCATCCTCGACGAGTACGTCGTCGGTCAGGACCGCGCGAAGAAGATCCTCGCGGTGGCGGTGTACAACCACTACAAGCGCA
>CAZDNG010000126.1:0-8452 GCA_964506835.1 uncultured Polyangiaceae bacterium | reverse complement strand
CCGATCATCAACCCGACGCAGGACATCGTGCTCGGGCTCTACTACGCGACGCGCGAGCGGAAGTTCTCCAAGGGGTGCTTCCGTGACGGGAGCCTCAAGCAGAAGGGCGAGGGCGTCGAAGGATACCTTCGCGGCGTCTACGCTTCGCCGAACGAGGTGCGCATGGCGTACGACGGCGGCGCGGTCGACCTCCACGCCGGCGTTCGCGTCCGCGTGACCGATCGCGACGACGACGGCAACGAGCGGACCCGCGTCGTCCACACGACGGTCGGGCGCGTGCTCATCTCCGAGGTGCTGCCGAAGGAGATCCCCTTCGACTACGTCAACAAGGTGATGAACAAGAAGGCGCTCTCCGCGCTCATCGACGTTTGCTACCGCAAACATCGAAACAAGGAGACCGTCCTTCTCGCCGATCGCCTTCGCTCGCTCGGCTTCGAGTACGCGACGCGCGCCGGTGTGTCCATCTGCATGGACGACATGGTGATCCCCGACAAGAAGAAGGAGCTCATCGACGCCGCGCAGGAAGAGCTCCAGCGCGTCGTGGATCAGTACCAAGAGGGGCTCATCACCGACGGCGAGCGCTACAACAAGGTCGTCGACATCTGGGCCGGCGTCGCCGATCGCGTCACCGAAGAAATGATGGAAGTGATCGGGAAAGAGATCATGACCGACCCGGAGACGGGCAAGCAGCTCGAAGAGTCGAGCTTCAACCCCGTCTACATCATGGCCGACTCGGGCGCCCGAGGCTCGACTCAGCAGATGCGTCAGCTCGCCGCCATGCGCGGTCTCATGGCCAAGCCTTCGGGCGAGATCATCGAGACGCCCATCACGGCGAACTTCCGTGAAGGCCTCACCGTGCTGCAGTACTTCGTCTCGACGCACGGCGCACGTAAGGGTCTCGCGGATACGGCGCTCAAGACGGCCAACTCCGGCTACCTCACCCGTCGTCTCGTGGACGTCGCGCAAGACGCCGTCGTGTCCGAATACGACTGCGGCACGCTCGACGGCATCCGCGTGGCGAAGCTCGAGGAAGCGGGCGAAGTCATTCAGCCCCTCGGCGACCGCATCCTCGGCCGCGTGGTGCTGGAAGACGTGGTCGATCCGCTCACCGGCGAAGTGCTGGTGGAGTCGAACAGCGAGCTCGACGAAGCCCTGGTCCGCAAGATCGAGGACGCGGGCATCGAAGAGGTCGTCATCCGGTCGGTGCTCACCTGCCAGACCCGTCGCGGCGTGTGCGCGATGTGTTACGGCCGCGACCTGGCGCGCGGCTACCGCGTCAACATCGGTGAGGCCATCGGCATCATCGCGGCGCAATCCATCGGCGAGCCGGGCACTCAGCTCACGATGCGCACGTTCCACATCGGTGGCGCGGCGGCCCGCGGCAAGATCGAGCAGAGCGCACTCGAAGCGCGCACGGACGGTATCCTGCATCTGAGGAACGCCCAGCTCGTCACCAAGCAGGACGGCTCGGTGTCGGTGATGAACCGGCACGGCGAGCTCGTGGTCATGGACGACACGGGCCGCGAGCGCGAGCACCATCGCCTGGTGTACGGCGCGGGTCTCAAGGCCAAGGACGGCGATCGCGTCAAGGCCGGCCAGATCCTCGCCGAGTGGGATCCATTCGCCATGCCCATCCTCACCGAGGTCGGCGGTATCGCTCAGTACGGCGATCTCGTCGAGGGCGTCAGCGTGATGGAGAAGGTGGACGAAGTGACGGGCTTGTCTCGCAAGATCGTCATCGAGTCGCGCGCGGCCGAGCTCCGTCCGCGCATCACCATCATCGACCCCGCCACGGGCGAGCCGATGAAGATCCCGAACACCGAGCTCGAGGCGCGGTACCTCTTGCCGGTGGGCGCCAACATCGTCGCGCAGGAAGGTGAAATGATTCACCCCGGCGAGGCGATCGGAAAGATCCCGCGCGATACGACCAAGGTGCAGGACATCACCGGTGGTCTGCCTCGCGTCGCGGAGCTCTTCGAGGCACGAAAGCCGAAAGATCACGCCATCATCAGCGAGATCGACGGCATCGTGTCGTTCGGCAAGGACACCAAGGGCAAGCGCAAGGTGGTCATGACGCCGCTCGCCGCCGACGGCGGGGCGCTCACGGATCAATCCCGCGAGTACCTCATCCCGAAGGGCAAGCACATCCAGGTGCAGACCGGCGACCACGTGCGCGCAGGCGATCCGCTCCAAGACGGTCCGGCGAACCCGCACGACATTCTCCGCGTGAAGGGAGAAAAGGAACTCGCGGCTTGGCTCGTGAACGAAATCCAGCAGGTTTACCGCCTGCAGGGCGTCGGTATCAACGACAAGCACATCGAGGTCATCGTGCGGCAGATGCTCCGTCGCGTGCGCATCAAGGAGATCGGCGACACGAACTTCCTCGTGGACGAGCAGGTCGAGAAGCACATCTTCGAGAAAGAGAACGCGAAGGTCATCTCGCGCGGCGGTCAACCCGCCGTCGCAGAGCCGATGCTTCTCGGCATCACGAAGGCGTCGTTGTCGACCGAGTCGTTCATCAGCGCATCGTCGTTCCAGGAGACGACGAAGGTGCTCACCGAGGCAGCCATCTGCGGCAAGACCGACGATCTCCGCGGCATCAAGGAGAACGTCATCATGGGTCGCCTCATCCCGGCCGGGACGGGTCTGCCCGCGTACAAGCGCTTGCAGATGATCGTCGACGACCAGGGCGGCGCAGCGGTCCAAGCTCCGGTGTACACGCGGCCCGCGGCTTCCGAGCTTTCGTCTGTCGTCGGCGAGGAGTGATCTAAAACGTGGGTGCTTCGGATGAGAGTGCCCTCGCGGTGCTCGGAGGCGTCCTGGGTGACTTCGGTCACGCGGTGACGTCTCCGACCGCCCGCGACGCGTTGAAGATCGAGCTCGGCCTCATCCCGAGGGCGGTTCGGTACACGTTACCGGCTCTCCTGCGGGCGCGAGGCGACGCCGACGTGAGCATTCTCAAGGTCATCCTCGAGAACGCTCAGCGCGATCCGTTCGGGCTCGCGTTCGAAATGGGAGACGAGCGCTACACGTGGAGCGCCCTCGACGACAAGACGTCGCAAGTCGCGCACGTGCTGTCGAGCCAGGGTGTTCGCCGCGGTGACGTGGTCGCGCTTCTCGGCACCAACTCGCCGCTCTACCTCGCCACGCTCTTCGGCATCAATCGGGTCGGCGCGACGGCTGCGCTGATCAACTCGAACCTCGAGGGGCATCCGCTCTCGCACGCGGTGATCGCGTCCACGGCGCGCATCGCCGTCGTGGAGGCTCGCTCGGTGGAGGCCATCCGTTCGCGCGTCGATCTGAGGGCGCAGCTCGATCGCGTCTTCGTCTTCAACTCGGGCGATTTCGAAGATCGATTGGCCGAGGCTCCGGCGCGGTCGTTCCCGCGAGTCGTCCTCGGGGCGATGGACGATTACGTCTACATCTACACGTCGGGCACGACGGGTTTGCCGAAGCCTTGCCGGATCTCCCATGCGCGAGCCTTCGCGGCGGCCTCGGCATTCGGGCCGCTTTTTTTCGGCTTCGAGCCCGGCGACAAATTGTACTGCGTGCTGCCGCTCTACCACTCGAGCGCGCTCCTCCTCGGCGCCGGCGCGGCGATCAAGACGCGCACGCCGATGGCACTCCGCGCGACGTTCAGCGCGAAGGCGTTCTGGGAAGACGTGCAGCGCTACAACGCGACGGCGATGATCTACATCGGCGAGCTCTGCCGGTACCTCGTGAACACGCCGCGCTCCGACGCCGAATTGAACAATCCGATCCGCGTCGCCCTCGGCAATGGGCTTCGACCCGACGTCTGGGAAACGTTTCAGAAGCGGTTCGACATCCCGCACATCCGTGAATTTTACGCGGCCACCGAGGCCCCGGGCATCCTCATCAACATGAGCGGCCGCGTGGGCGCCGTGGGGCGTATGCCTCTTCGACGGCTCTCGGCGCTGAAGATCGTGCGCTACGACATCGATGCAGACGCATACGTGCGCGACGAAGAAGGCTTCTGCATCGAGTGCAACGCGAACGAGATCGGCGAGATGCTCTACCGGCTCGACGCCGAGCCGCGAAGCGCCGCCAGCGAATTTCGCGGGTACACCGACCCCGCGGCGACCGAGAAGAAGATCGTCACGAACGTCTTCAAGCACGGCGATCGCTACTACCGCACCGGCGATCTGATGCGCTTCGACGAGGACGACTACTTCTACTTCGTGGATCGCATCGGCGACACGTATCGCTGGAAGGGCGAGAACGTCTCGACCGCCGAAGTCGCCGACGTGATCTCGCAGGTACCCGGCGTCCTCGAAACGACGGTGTGTGGGATCCACGTGCCGGGCATGGAAGGCCAGGCGGGCCTCGCCGCG
This sequence comes from uncultured Polyangiaceae bacterium, assembly GCA_964506835.1. Classification (GTDB taxonomy): domain Bacteria; phylum Myxococcota_A; class Polyangia; order Polyangiales; family Polyangiaceae; genus DASZVB01. The sequence goes on along the minus strand of CAZDNG010000126.1, from coordinate 4,100 downwards.
GTCGTATGTGAGAACGGCTTCGACCCGCGCTCGTTCTGGCGGGTCGCACAGGAGCTCCCTCAATACGCGCAGCCTCGGTTCGTCCGAGTCATCGACGCGATCAACAAGACCGCGACGTTCAAGATTCAGAAAGCGAATCTCCGAAAGGACGGCATCGACCCGGCGTCGCAAGACGGCCGCGTCTACGTTCGCCAAGACGACGGGTACGTGCCCCTCACGCCCGACCTCTGGCACGCCGTCCAAGAAGGTACGGCGCGACTCTAGAACCCCGGGCCACTGCTCATCCGTGAGGGGAGCGCGGCGGGCCGGGTCGACACCCCGAAAACACAGGCAAAAAGAGGGCCGCCCGAGGTCGAACGGCGCTTGACTTCGGAGAGGCCGCGGCTACCCTCAGCGCCCCTCGAGTCCCCGGTTCCATGCCCACGATACAGCAACTCATCCGTCACGGTCGCGAAGCGATTCGCACGCGAACTGCTTCTCCTGCCTTGCGCTCGTGCCCGCAAAAGCGCGGCGTGTGCGTGCGTGTCTACACGACGACACCGAAGAAGCCGAACTCGGCGCTTCGGAAGGTTTGCCGCGTGCGGCTCACCAACGGCATGGAAGTCATCAGCTACATCCCGGGTGAAGGACACAACCTCCAGGAGCACAGCGTGGTGCTCATTCGCGGAGGCCGTGTGAAGGACTTGCCGGGTGTTCGCTACCACGTGGTTCGCGGAACGCTCGACGCCTCGGGCGCCGCTGGCCCCTCGAGCACGAACAAGGCGAACCGAAATCGTAAGCGTTCGAAGTACGGCGTGAAGCGCCCGAAGGGTTGATCGATAGATGTCTCGCCGCCGCGACGTTCCCAAGCGCAAGATCCTCCCGGATCCGGTTCACCGCGACAAATTGGTCGCGAAGTTCATGAACACCTTGATGATCGGCGGGAAGAAATCGACCGCCGAAGGGATCCTCTACGGGTCCTTCGAGATCATCAAAGCCCGCTTCAAGGAAGACCCGCTCGAGGTGTTCCGCAAGGCGCTCGACAACGTGAAGCCGAAGCTCGAAGTGAAGAGCCGGCGCGTGGGCGGCGCGACGTATCAGGTTCCCGTCGAGGTTCGCCCGGAACGGCGAGTAGCGCTCGGAATGCGCTGGCTCGTGCTTCATGCGCGCGGCCGCGGCGAAAAGACGATGATGGAGCGTTTGGCGGCGGAGTTCGTCGACGCGTCCCAGCTTCGCGGCGGCGCCGTGAAGAAGAAGGACGACACGCACCGCATGGCGGAGGCGAACAAAGCCTTCGCGCACTACCGCTGGTGAGCGCTGTCGTCCGACGCCCCACGACTTGAAGGAGCACTAGAGCCCAGCATGCCCAAGACGAAATAGGATCGGGTTACGCTCACCGGCGCCGCTCTTCGCGGCAACAAGCCACCGACGTACCCCGAACCCTCTCTGGCCGACGAGCGGCTCCCCAAAAAAGTGGGGAGTCCAGGACCAGAGGGGGTTTCGTCTTACCAGCGTCCCGAAAAGGAACCGTCCCGAGTCTCGACCCATGGCCCGCGAATTCAGCATCGAAAGAACCCGAAACATCGGGATCATGGCGCACATCGATGCGGGCAAGACGACCGTCACCGAGCGGGTCCTCTACTACACGGGCATCAGTCACAAGATCGGCGAGGTGCATGACGGCGCCGCGACGATGGATTGGATGGAGCAGGAGCAGGAGCGCGGCATCACGATCACCAGCGCCGCGACGAACTGCTTCTGGACGCCGGAGATCGGCCCGTACGAGGGCAAGAAGCACCGCATCAACATCATCGATACGCCGGGCCACGTCGACTTCACCATCGAGGTGGAGCGATCGCTCCGCGTGCTCGACGGCGCGATCGCGGTGTTCGACGGCGGCAACGGTGTCGAGCCGCAGAGCGAGACCGTGTGGCGTCAAGCCGATCGGTACAACGTGCCGCGTCTCGCGTTCATCAACAAGCTCGACAAGACGGGCGCCGATTTTCAGATGAATCTGGACTCGATGCGGGAGCGCCTCGGTTGCGTTCCGGTGCCGATTCAGTGGCCCGTCGGGCAAGAAGACCAGCTTCGCGGCATGGTCGATCTCATCCGCATGAAGGCGGCGATCTTCGACGAAGAGTCGAAGGGCACCAAATACGATTGGGTCGAAATTCCCGACGATTTGAAGGAAAAGTGCCGGAGCCTCCGCGAAGCCTTGATCGAAGCCTGCGCGGACGTCGACGACGCGATCATGGAGAAGTTCCTCGCGGGGAACCTCGACCAGGTCAAAGACGACGAGCTCTACGCCGCGCTCCGCAAGGGCACCTTGTCGTTCAAGTTCGTCCCGGTGCTCGGCGGCTCGGCCTTCAAGAACAAAGGCGTCCAGCTGATGCTCGACGCCGTCGTGAACTTGCTGCCGTCACCGATCGACATCCCGCCGGTTCAAGGCGTCGACCCCGATCACAGGGACAAGCACATCGAGCGGAAGGCCGACGACGGCGAGGCGTTCTCGGCGCTGGCGTTCAAGATCATGAACGACCCGTTCGTCGGAAACCTGACGTTCTTTCGGGTCTACTCCGGAACGATCACCAGCGGCACGCAGGTGCTGAACGCGACGCGCGGCAAACGCGAGCGGTTCGGTCGAATCCTCCGGATGCACGCTAACAAGCGTGAAGAGCTGAAGGAGTGCGCCGCGGGGAACATCTACGCGGCGGTCGGCATGCGCGACACGCGCACCGGCGACACGCTCTGCGACGAGAAGAAGCCGATTCTCCTCGAGCAGATGGTGTTTCCGGAGCCGGTCATCTCGATCGCGATCGAACCGCGGACACAAGCCGACGTCGACAAGCTCGGTGTGAGCCTCCAGAAGCTCGCTCACGAAGATCCGTCGTTCCGCACGTACACGAACGAAGAAACCGGACAGACGATCATCGCCGGCATGGGCGAGCTCCACCTCGAGATCATCGTCGACCGGCTGAAGCGCGAGTTCAAAGTGGAAGCGAACGTCGGGAAACCCGAAGTCGCCTACCGCGAAGCGATCAGCAAGCGGGTCGAGGCCGAAGGACGGTACGTCCGTCAGACCGGCGGCCACGGCCAATACGGACACGTGCGGATCGAGATCGCGCCGGGAGCCCGTGGGTCGGGCTTCGTCTTCGAGAACGGTATCATCGGCGGCATCATCCCCAAGGAATTCATCCCGTCGATCGAGAAGGGCATTCGCGAAGCGCTCGGGCGCGGCGTTCTCGCGGGCTACGCGGTGATCGACGTCACGGCGCGCCTCTACGACGGGAGCTTTCACGAGGTCGATTCGTCGGGGCCGGCGTTCGAAATCGCGGCGTCGATGGCCGTGCAAGACGCCGCCAAGCGCGCCGGCATCCACTTGCTCGAGCCGCTCATGAAGGTCGAGGTCGTGACTCCGGACCAGTACATGGGCGAAGTCATCGGCGATCTCAATTCGCGTCGCGGGCGCATCCTCGGCATGAGTCAGCGCGGCAACACGACTCAAGTCATCGACGCGGAAGTTCCCCTCGCGACCATGTTCGGGTACGCGACGGACCTTCGCAGCAAGACCCAAGGCCGCGCCGTCTACACGATGCAGTTCGCCAACTACGAGCCGGTTCCCACTTCCGTCCAAGACGAAGTGGTCGCGCGCGTGAGGGGCGGATGACTCGACCCAACCCGAACTCAACCCATTCAGCACGCCAACGTCGCGTGACGCATCTGTGAAGATCTAGGCAACGTATAAGGAAATCCCATGGCCAAAGAGAAGTTCGTACGGAGCAAGCCCCATATCAACGTGGGGACGATCGGTCACATCGACCACGGCAAGACGACGCTGACGGCGGCGCTGCTGAAGGTTCAGCAGAAGAGCGGGCTGGCGCAGGCGAAGGCGTACGCGGACATCGCGAAGGGCGGGATTGTCCGAGACTCGACGAAGACGGTGACGATCTCGGTGAGCCACGTGGAATACGAGACGGCGAAGCGGCACTACGCGCACGTCGATTGCCCTGGGCACGCGGATTACATCAAGAACATGATCACGGGAGCGGCGCAGATGGACGGCGCAATCCTGGTGGTGAGCTCGCTGGACAGCGTGATGCCGCAGACGCGGGAGCACGTGC
>CAZDNG010000125.1:7136-8523 GCA_964506835.1 uncultured Polyangiaceae bacterium | reverse complement strand
GAAGCGAGGAGCGCCATTCCGGTGCTGCGCGCCGCCATGACGTCCGATTGGTCACCGAAGATCGACAGGGCGTGTGTTGCGACCGTGCGAGCCGCCACGTGCATGCAGAACGATGTGAGCTCCCCTGCGATCTTGAAGAGATTGGGGAGCATCAAGAGCAGCCCTTGTGAGGCGGTGAACGTGGTCGTGAGTGCTCCCGTTTGGAGGGCCCCGTGAACCGCCCCAGCCGCGCCGCCCTCGGATTGCATCTCCACGACCTCCGGCACGTCGCCCCAGAGGTTGACCCGACGGTCCGCGGACCACGAGTCCGCGTGCTCCCCCATCACGGAGGCCGGCGTGATCGGATAGATGGCGATGACTTCGCTGAATCGATACGCGATATCGGCGACCGCCTCGTTCGCATCGAGCGTTCGGAAATGGGACGGAGTGCTCACGGGCCTCGTCGGCCCACGAGCAAGACTCGCGCCGGACTGAAGACCGCGACCACGTGGTGGTTTGCGCTGTGAGCCCCCGCACGATTTGCGTGTCTCTCGCGAACGGGTGAATTTTCTGCACGGGGCTTCCGAGCCTACGTGTGAGCCCGCGAGCGAATTCGTCGCGCCAGCGCGTTCCCCCGGGTCTGGTACGCGAATTGCTCCGTCAATCCGACCGTGGAACCAAAGTACGTCATCGACTTCAAAGAGATCGAACTGTCCGATATTCCGCGAGTGGGCGGAAAAAACGCTTCGCTCGGTGAGCTCATTCGCCACGTGAGCGGTGGGAACGTCAGAGTTCCCGGTGGGTTCGCCATCACCGCGGACGCTTTCCGGCTGCACATCAGGGAGAACGACCTTGAAGGAGCCGTTTACGGCGCGCTCGAGCGGCTCGATCTACGCGACGTCACGACCTCTGCGCGAGAGGCGACGAAGATCCGCGAAGCCGTCCGAGCGGCTCCCCTACCGCGAGCCGTCGAGGCGCAGATCCTCGCCGCCTACGCCAAGCTTTCCGGCGAATACGGCAAAACCGAGACCGACGTTGCCGTGCGTTCGAGCGCAACGGCCGAGGATCTCCCCGAAGCGTCCTTCGCGGGCCAGCACGAATCCTACTTGAACGTGCACCGCGCGCAGCAGGTGCTGTTGGCCGTGCGGGACTGCATGGCGTCCTTGTTCACGCACCGGGCGATCATCTACCGCGCCGAGCGCGGCTACAGCCACCGCAGCGTCGCGCTATCGGTCGGCGTGCAGAAGATGGTTCGCAGCGACTTGGGGTCGGCGGGGGTGATCTTCACCCTCGACACCGAAACCGGTTTTCGTGACGTCGTGGTGATCTCCGCCGCGTATGGTCTCGGCGAATCGGTGGTGAAGGGCCGCGTGAACCCCGATGAGTACTGGGTGCACAAGCCCACGCT
>CAZDNG010000125.1:0-7036 GCA_964506835.1 uncultured Polyangiaceae bacterium | reverse complement strand
GTGCTCTACATCGTTCAAGCGCGGCCCGAGACGGTGTTCGGGAGCGCGAAGCTTCCGCCGCTTTCTCTTTATCGCCTTCGGGGCAAGGGCAAGGTCCTCGCTCGCGGCAAGAGCGTGGGCGCGAGCATCGGCAAAGGCAAGGTTCGCGTCGTCCACACGCTCGCGGAGCTGTCCTCGTTCCAGGACGGAGAAATTCTCGTCGCCGGAGCCACGGATCCAGACTGGGAGCCGGTGCTCAAGCGCGCCGCGGCGGTCGTGACGGATCACGGCGGTCGAACGTGCCATGCAGCCATCGTTTCACGCGAGCACGGGATCCCGTGCGTTGTCGGAACCGGTGATGGCACGAAGCGGCTGTCTTCGGGAGACGTCGTCACCGTGTCGTGCGCCGAGGGCACCGACGGACGAGTCTACGAAGGGCTCCTCGAGTTCGACCGCGAAGACGTCGATCCGGCGACGCTGCCGACGCCGAAGGTCCCGGTCATGTTGAACGTCGGCAACCCCGAGGATGCCTTCCTGCTCGGGAGGCTTCCGAGCGCCGGCGTCGGACTCGTGCGACTCGAATTCGTGATCTCGAGCTGGATCGGAGTGCACCCCATGGCGCTCCTCCACCGAGAGTTCGTCAGTGACAAGGCCGCGGTTGCCGAGATCGCGAAAAGAACGGAGAGCTACTCGAGCCCCAGCGAATTCTTCGTGGACCGGCTTTCCACGGGGATCGCGCAGATCGGGGCCGCCTTCTACCCGCGCCCGGTGATCGTTCGCTTCAGCGACTTCAAGACCAACGAGTACGCGAGCCTCCTCGGCGGTGCCGCGTTCGAGCCGAAGGAAGAGAACCCCATGATCGGGTTCCGCGGGGCCTCTCGCTACTACGATCCGCGATACCGCGAGGCGTTCGCGCTCGAATGCGCCGCGCTTCGCCGCGTACGAAATGAGATGGGGCTCGAGAACGTAGTCGCAATGATCCCATTCTGCCGCACGCTCGGTGAGGCACGGAGCGTACTCTCGGAGATGGAGAAGAGCGGGCTCAAGCGGGGAGACAATGGGCTCGAGGTCTACGTCATGTGCGAGATCCCGAACAACGCGATACAGGCGTCCGAGTTCGCTGACTTGTTCGACGGATTTTCCATCGGGTCGAACGACCTGACCCAGCTCACGCTGGGAGTGGACCGCGACTCCGAGCTTCTCGCTCACGTGTTCGACGAGGAGGACCCGGGAGTGAAGCGCCTCATCGAGATGGTGATCCGCGCGGCGCACGAGAAGGGACGGAAGGTCGGAATTTGCGGTCAGGCGCCGAGTGATCGCCCCGAGTTCGCGGCGTTCCTTGCCCGAAAAGGCATCGACTCGGTTTCGGTCACGCCGGACGCTTTCGCTCGCGTCGTGACGATTCTTGCGAAGTAAAACGCCGGCGAGTGTTTACGTGTTCGGGCGAGGCGCCTTTCCCAGTCCGTACTCGTGCAGGCGGTATTGAATCGTGCGCACGCTGATGTCGAGAATGTCGGCCGCCTTGGTCGTGGATCCATCCGTTGCTTCGAGTGTCTTCACGATTGCGTATCGTTCGATCTCGGCCAGCGTCGAACCCGGGATGCGGAGGCCCCCAAGACCGTCGGGGGTCACCTCGAACGGCAGATCCGCCTCTCCGATGAGCGATCCTTCGGCAAGCACGACCGCCCGCTCGAGCGCGTTTTCGAGCGCTCGAACGTTGCCAGGCCACCTGAAGGCCGCGAGCTTGGCGCGCGCTTCTGGGGTGAAGCCGTCGATGCGCTTGTGGTTCTCGAGCGCGAATTTCCGGAGGAAGTGCTCGGCGAGCACCAGAATGTCCGCCCCGCGCAGCCGGAGCGGTGGCATCTCGATGTGGACCACGTTGAGCCGGTAGTAGAGATCTTCCCGAAAGCGGCCCTCTTTGACGTCCTCTGCGAGGTCCCGATTCGTCGCGGCAATGAGACGGACGTCCACGGTGATGGACTCGTTGCCCCCGACGCGCTCGAAGGTCCGCTCCTGAAGCACCCTGAGGAGTTTGACCTGCGTCGCCTGGGGGATCTCGCCCACCTCGTCGAGGAACAGCGTGCCGCCGTCGGCCTGCTCGAAACGCCCCAGCCGGCGCTTGTCCGCGCCGGTGAACGAGCCCTTCTCGTGCCCGAAGAGCTCACTCTCGAGCAGAGACTCGGCGAGGGCCGCACAATGCAAGGTCACGAACGGCTTTTCCGCGCGCGCCCCGAGCGAGTGGACAGCGCGGGCTAGCTCCCCCTTGCCGGTGCCGCTCTCGCCAGTGATGAGCACCGTCGCCCGCGACGACGCCACCTGGCGCGCCACGCGGTAGACCTTCTGCATGGCGGGGCTCGTACCCATGAGCCCTTTCAGTCCCTGTACATCCCGCTCGCGGATCTGCCTTCGCAGATTTTCGGCCTCGACGCTCACCTCGCGACGCTCGAGTGCTCGCTCGATGCAGACCGAGAGGGCGTCGAAATCGATAGGCTTCGTCAGGTAGTCCTCGGCGCCAGCGCGCATCGCGCGGACCGCTGCACCCACCTCTTCCGTCGAGGTGACCACGATGACCGGCAGATCTGGGTCTTGCTCGCGCAGCTTTGCGAGGAGCTCCATGCCGTTCATCTTGGGCATGTTCAGATCGGTCACTACGACATCCGGCGGGCGATCGGCGGCAATCGCGAGCGCCGCAATCCCGTCCTCCGCGGCATCGACGAGATACCCTTCGGTATCCAACAGTTTCCCGAGGGCAGAGCGACCCCCGATCTCGTCGTCGACGACCAATATTCGCGCCTTGGTGCTCTGGGAAACGGACATGAATGGAACCTCGGAAGAAGTGTTGCCCAGGAGGGCCTGCGGCTGGAGCGGCGCAAACTAGCGCATTTCCTGCGCCCACGCGCAATTGGGCGTTCATCGCCCAGGAGCGCGGGCCCTAGATGAGAACGCCCGCCGAGCAGGGGGGACTAACGCGTTGACCCCGGTGCACGTACGCGACGTCGTAATGATCCGGGGCGTTGCATCAGCCCGCGACCCGCGCGGCGACCTTCTCGCCGCAACGCACGGCCCCCTCGACCCATGGATGGTTCAGGTAGTCACCGCACAGCCACACGTTCCCCTGGCCTTGTCCGTTTTCCCAGAAATTGCGGACCCGCGTCACTTGACCGACGCCGTATACGGGCAGCGCATGCGGCCAGCGCTGGACGTGGAGGGGCGTCAGATGCTTGCCGTAGCGCGGAAATAACCGCTCGATCTCGCCGGCAACGGTGCGCTGGATCTCAAGGTCGGAGGCCTTGAGCAGCTTGGCGGCCGCCTCTTCGTGGAGCCACACGTTGAACACGCTGCGCTTCCCGTCGGTGGAGCCCTTGCCGGCGTCGTTCGAGAGACCCGACACCACCTGACTTTCACAGAAGGGGACCCAGATCCCCTCGAAATCGCCCGCAACCTCGGCGGGTAGCGTGTACACGCACAAGACCGTGCAAGACGACACGGCATTCTCGAGGACCAGCCGTTCCTGAAGGCTCGGTGCCTGAAGCAACGGCAGCACGCCATCGGCGGGCACCGCGAGCACGACCTCGTCGTACTCCACCGATCCGTTCGGCGTGCGGACCTCAACGGAGCGTGGGCCGCGCACGATCCGATGAACCCTCGCCGAGTACCGGACGTCGAGACCCGCAGCGATGGCTTCCGGAAGAGCCCTCATGTGACCTCGAAGGGCGCACGGCCGAAACTCGCCGTGTGAGAGCAGGAGACCTGACAACGCCTCGAAGTACTTGGCGCTCATCCGGCGCGCGCCATGGAAGTGAAAGGTGCGGATGAAGCAATCCACGACGTAGTCCATCGCTTCGTCGCCGAGACGACGTCTAGCGAAGCTGTCGCAGTCCTCGGTGTCGAGCGTGTCGTCGCCGACGGACAGGTCGAAGAAGTCCAGGTCACCGAGCCACCGCCGGGCTTCGAGCAGAGTGAGCGCCAAGCGAATCCGGCCCCCGAGCGAGATCCCGCGAAACCTCAGCACGTCGAAGGCATTCTTGGGTGAGAAGGAGGCGAGCTCTTGGTCGTGGAGCACACCACCGCCTTCGCCGCCGTCGATCTCGAACCACTGAGCCTCGAGCCCCATTTCGCCCACGAGAGCGCGCGTGCGGCCGAAGCTGCTGAGCAGCATGTGCGCGCCGAGGTCGACGCCGAGCCCCTCCTTCTCGATCGACCACATACGCCCACCCGGGTGCGCGCCACTCTCGAGGACTTCCACGTCATGGCCGGCTTCTTGGAGGCGAAGAGCCGCCGTGAGCCCCGCCATGCCTGCACCGACCACCGCGATCCTCATGGGCGGCTCGCTGTTTGGCGGGCAAGGTGATCGTAGAGGCGCATTCCGGAGGCGACAGTCGCGCCAATGCTCGGGTAGCCAGCGGTGGCGTTCACTAGGAACAGGTTGTCGATGGGAGTGTCGAAATCGACGCGGGGCCAGCGCGTGTGCATGGGCGTCAACGCTGCGCCGTAGGCGTTCCCGCGCGGAGCTCGGCAAAACTGCTCGTTGGTCGTAGGCGTTCCGGCGACGCGAATCGCGAGGTGACGACGAAGGTTCGGGACGTAGTTCGCTTCGACGACGTCGAGAATTTCGTTCCGCACCTTCGTCTTTTCGCGATTGTACGCGCGGCGGTCCGAGTTTCGCAGAGCCTCGAAGTGGGCGTAGTCACAACTCGTCGCCACCTCGAGCACCTGATGACCCGGCGGGCAGAGCCCTGGAGCGTCGCTGTGCAGGGTTGGAGTCGCGAGGAAGAGCCACGGGTCCGAGAGATCGTGGCGCTCGAGCTGGTTCCGATACATTTGGTTGATGTCGTCGTGCGGGTAGTGCCACACGTTGTACGAGCCGAAACCGTGCTCGCGAAGGTCGCAGCCTTTTAGGCCGAGATAGAGCGTGAAACTGCTGCACGAGTACTCGTACGCGAGCTTTTGCCGGTAAGACGTCGGGAAGTGATTCGTCCCAGCGAGCTTCAGCGTGAGCGCCGGGTCGATGTTCGAGATGTACCGGCTGGCGCGGAACTCTTGCCCGTTCGTCGTTTCTACGCGGTCGATGCGTCCGTTTTCGACGACGATGCGCGCCACGTCGTGCTCCAAGAGCACGCGACAGCCAGGCTGCGCCCGGATGCTGGCGACGATCGAATCGATGAAGTGGGAGAAGTGTTTTTCCGGATAGTAGGCCCCACGGTCGTAGGCTGCGACGAGCGAGACGTGCAGAAGGAGCGACACGCGCTCCGGGGGCAAGAGGTAGTCTCCCGACTGTCCGGCGAGCACGGCTTGCAGTCGGCGCGGCATCCCGAGAGAATCGTAGAATCGCTGTAGCGTCCAGGTTCGGTAGCGAAGTAGTGCCGGGAAGCGCAGGGGCGCCGTTAGGAGGTCACGCCAGCCCGGCGCGTCGGGGAGGCGTGAGATCTCCTCACGGATCGCCATCACGGTTGCAAAATATCGCCGCAGTGGCTCCGCCGCTTCGGGGAAGCGGCGGACTAGACGGTCGCGGGACTTCGAAAATCCGCTCGGGATCCGAAAGCGCTCCCCGCCGACGACGATGTGGTCGAAGCCCTCGGGATCGAGGCGACGAAACCGCACCGAGTCCGTGAGCGCCAAACGATCGAGCAGATCGTGCACAGGCTCGCCCTCGCCGCACCCGAACACGTAGTGCACTTGGGCGCAGAACCGATAGTCCCCCATCGGAAACGTGTGGGCGTAGCCTCCAGGAAACTCGTGCGCCTCGAGTAGGAGCACACGGCGGCCCGCCTTGGCCAGGAGAGCACCGATGGTCAGCCCCGCCATCCCGGTGCCGACAACGAGGTCGTCGTACGCGTTCGCGTCCCCGCAATCGGCCGACGACCCGGTGGTTACCTGATTATTGCTCCGAATGGTCGGCAGGAGGGAGTTGGCTACGCGAATCACCCTGCACCCTTGGCTTCCGCCAGAAAAAATCGTTCGAGCACGCGGGCCTCGTGCCGCTCGTGGGCTTCGAATTGATCCAGGAATCGGCCGAGTTCGATCACGAACGCGTTCGACCGGGAGAGCCCTCCCGCAGACTCACCGAGGCTACGGAGGTCCGTTCTCATCGTTCGGTGCTCACCTTTCAGATGGGCGATCTGATCCACGAGTTCGGGGGAATCCTCCGCCAGCGTGCCGAAATAGCTACCGCCCTCCTCGAGAGCGAAATGAGCCAGCACTCGCTTGGCAAAACCTTCGAACGAGGTGCGCAGCTCGTCGCCCCGCGAAGCATGAACGCTTTCTGGAAGTGCACACAGCTCTCGGAGAGCGCGGGCAGAGTCCCTGAGCGTAGTGTGGCCATCGGACACGAGGGTCGGCCGGCCGAAGAGCGTTGGAAGGCGGCTATCTAGACCCATTTTTTTACTCCCGTTCGAGCCTCTGCCCCCCACTGGACCGTCCGCCTGCAGGGTACGTACCAAACGCAGAGAGCCCGATTGATGGGCAGGGAGCGGACCGCTCGGGATTGCCCTTCGCATCGAGCCCCGCATCGGATGCGTCACGTGCGCACATCTTGCGCCCCAGCACACCGCGCATGCTCCGAAACGCGGGCGCCGACTGCAATTCGCGTTCGTACCGGGCGCGAGGAGCATGAATTCCGTGCCGCCCACCTCGCCCGCGACGTCGGTTGCACGGCATTGCGTCAGCCACGCCCGACGCACAGGTGGCACAGGGGCTGCAGTGGAGATGCAGCTACGTACCTGGCGGAGGCATTCAATGGCTGAGAATCGTATGAGTGGTGTCGGACTTTGCACGCTGGGAATCGCCGTCGTTCTGATGAGTGCCGGATGTGGTGGCGCGACCAGCGAGGGGGCTCCGCCTCGTTCGCCTTCGCAAGACTATCCACCGCCGTCGGCGCAAACGTCAGACGGCGAGGTCATCGGCGCCGATCGCACACGACTGGAAGAGAAGCTCGAAACGAGTCCGAGGGTCGGCCTCGGGGGCATCGTGCCCGCCGCACGGCCGCCACACGGCGAACCAAAGAGCAGCCCATAACTCGGTGCTCGAGACATAGTTCGCACCAGTCGGAGACCAAGCC
>CAZDNG010000124.1:0-9474 GCA_964506835.1 uncultured Polyangiaceae bacterium | reverse complement strand
CCACGGCAGGGTGCTCCCAGTCCGTGGTGTGCACGAGCTCTTGCGTGATCTGTCCGTTGACCGTCTTGTCGATGGTCGCGACGGTCGCGTGCTTGTGCGTGTGCGTGCTCGCGATGAAGAACTGCGCGCCCGCGGGCGCCGCGCAGCTACCGGACACCGTTTGCGTTCCGTTCGGCGGAATGTTGATGCTCGTGTTGAAGCTCACGAGCGCGCCGGCCTTCTGGAAGGTGCCGGTCGCGAGCTCGAGGTTCAACGTGATGTGCACCGGGAGCGAGGTCGTCCCGGTATTGATGTAATGCATGTCGAACGCGAGGGGCTGATTGGCAATCATCGGCATCGCGACGCCGTCGGGCATCGGCGTGTAGTTGTCCACCGAGGACGATGCGTACACCCACTGCGCTCCGACGCCGGTGAGGCACCCGGTGTTGTCGAGCGTATTGGACGCCGCCTCGGCGTCCGAGCTTTCCGCGTAGAGGATGAAGTGATGGCTGCCCGGCGTCATCTGCGACACGAAGCGGTGCACATCGATCTCGGAGTTCTTCGGAACGATCGTGTGGTAGCACTTGAAGACTTCGTCGCCGGGGTTCAGGGTGAACGTCGGCGTGACGAGCTGAAGGCCCAGTGAGGGATCCGGCGGAAGCAGCACGCCGTTCGCGTCGTAATTCGCTCCCGGGATCGGACCCGTGTTGCCGGTCGTCGGCGGGGTCGTGGTTCCCGTCGGCGGAGTCGTCGTGCCGGTGGGGGGCGTCGTGGTTCCCGTCGGCGGAGTCGTCGTGCCGGTGGGGGGCGTCGTGGTCCCCGTCGGCGGAGTCGTCGTGCCCGTCGGCGTCGAGCCGCCCGGTTGTGAGCCGCCCGGATTGCTGCCGACTGGTGGATTGCTGCTGCCCGGGTTTTGCCCCGTCGGCGGATTCCCGGTTCCGGTTTCGTCGTCCGTGCCACCGTTGCCGCTTCCGTTAGCTCCGCAGCCGGCGACCCCGATGGCGGTGAGAGCAAGGAGCACATTGACGTGTCGAAGAACCTTCATGAACGCTGACCTCCGCCGGAGTCCCGGCATCGAAATTCTACTCGCCCGTTGTCGGCGAGCCGCCTCTCGCGCAGACACATTATCTTACCCAATCTTCCTTGACAGCAAACCATTGAGCTCGTTTGAACGCACACGTTCGCTCAGCAGTTGTTCCGGTCGCGAGGTCAATTTCCATCGCGATTTGATTCCAGCGCGGAGGAGCCGATCAAAGCCGCGAAACCTCGCTGAACCCGCCACCGTCTTCTCGACGTGGCGCATCTAGTGACCACCTGATTTGCCTCAGGAGTCCCGCATCGACGACGTCGTCGTCCAGGTAGTCCGTCAGTCCTCAGCGGCAGTTCGCGCGGGCGGGTGTTCGACTTTTGCACACTGAGATCGACGCTACGTCGTCGACATCCGTGGTGCCCGGTCATGAGCGCGAGGGCTTCGCGCGCGGTGAGGCCGAGGCACGCACGACGTAAATTGAGCGAAATATCCGGCAAATTTGCGGATTTCCAAATCGAATAACGAACCGGGTAAAGTGAGGGGAGTGATCTCCGGGTCCCTCTGGCCGGTGCCTGTTCGGCGTTTCGCGCTCGGCGCGCTCCTCCTCGGTGCCCTGGTGACGTACGGCCACTTTTCGTCGCGCTACGCAGGGGGCTGCGATACGTGGGCGTACCTTTCCGATTCGCTCGTCCTCCGCGGCAAAGACGTCGGGTTGAACGGCAGTCTGGACCCCGCGAAGTTCCCGGCGCTCGTCCCCCTTTGCTACGAGCGGGTCGAGCACGGGCTTGTCTCGATGATGCCGCCGGGGTTTCCGGCGCTCCTGGCGTTCGCCGGCCTTCTCCACGTCGAGTTCTGGGTCAATCCGCTCCTCGGCGCTCTCGGCACCTGGCTCCTCTACGACGCGATCGCGCGGCGGTGCGGGCACGGAATTGCTCTCGGGTTCGCGGCGCTCTGGACGGTTTCGCCGATCGTGGTGTGGGGCAGCACGCAGCTGATGAGCGATCTGCCGGCCGCGACGTTTTGCTTGCTCACCTTCGTGCTCGCGGAGCGCGGTCGCTCGACGCTTGCGGGAGCCGCGCTCGGATTTTCGTTCTGGATCCGCCCGACGAACGTGCTCTTCGTGCCTGCGTTGGTCTTGCTTCGGCCGGAAAAGACGCATCTTCGCAGACTCGCCATGGGCATGGCCCTCTCGCTGCTCTGCTGGGGCGCCTTCGCCATCGGTCGTTATGGTCGCCCGTTCCCGCCTGCTTACTCCGGAAACGTCCACGAGTTTTCGACCGAGTTCGTGGCAGAGCAGCTCGGCTTTTTTGGTCGAACGACGCTCGCGATGTTTGGGTTGGTCATCCCCTTGTCGATCTTCCAGATCCTCAGACGGCCGCGCGATAGCGCTGCACTGGCGATCTGGTTCTTGGGATATGTGGGGCTCTATACGTGGTGGAAGTATCCCTTCACCGACTGGTGGTGGACGCGATACTTGCTTCCTGCTTACCCGGCCCTCTTCGTCTTGGCAGCGGAAGGAACCGCCGCGCTGTTCGAGTGGGTGAAGCAGAAGGGGCTTCCCACGGCGGCGATCGCGTCGATCGGTACGGCAGCGGCGCTCCTCAGCAGCGCGCGAGCGCTGAGGTTCGACGAACGTCACCACCTCTTCATGCAGGGCTTCGAAAGGACGTACTTCGAAGATTCACGGCTCGTCGCCGATCTCGTTCCCCGGGACAGCCTCGTGGGCGCCGTCAACTACACGGGGCCGCTTCGCATGTACGCGGGGCTCGAGTCCTTCGACTACAACGAGCCGTCGGCGAGGGATCTGATCACCTGGGCCATCGGGGCGAAGCGACCCGTCTACACGGTGATCGAGCCCGAGGAGTACGAGAAGAGCCCCAACGTTCTCGAGTTTCGCGAGCGCTTCGAAATCGAGGAGGTCGCGCGGCTCACCGGGTGGGGGGGTCGAGCCATTCTGAGGCGCGTGCGCCCACGCGCGGGAGGCGATGAGGGACTCGAGCTCGTGTTCGGCACCTCCGCGGCGCGAGCTTTCCTGCGCGAAGGTTGGTCGGGCGACGAGGTCGACGGGAGCGAACGCTTCGTCTGGTCCGACGGTGCGAGCTCGACGCTCGAAGTACCGCTCGAAGCGGGGCACGACGTCCGCATGACGTTGCTGCTCGCGCCGTTCGTCGTACCCGGACGACGGCAACAAGTCGGGATCGTCGTGAACGGCACGAGTGTCGCGTCGATCGAGCTCGCAGACGACCCGGAGACACGGTTCGTCCAGCTGCCGGGTCGGGTCATTCGAGAAAAGAACCGAGTCGAGCTCCACTACGCCTACGCCGTATCGCCGAAGGAGCTCGGCAGATCCGCCGACGAACGACGGCTCGCCGTCGTCGTGAAGCGCATCGCCTTCAGATCGGTCGAAGAGTCGCCGTGAGTCGGGCGCACGCGATCATGGGCGCTGAAATCCGTCGCGCCGAAAGGTGAGCACCAAGGTATCGCGGTGACCACGCGCTGGGGCGTCACTGGCGTCTTCGGCCGGTTGAATGGGGGTCGATTCGTGAACGACGCGCGCGTCGTCGAGGAAGAGGAGCGACCAGGGTTCGGTGAGCGTGAAGCGAAGGCCGCTCGGCGTCGCCGCCTGAAAGACCCGCGTCTCGCCGCCTTTGATGCGCGCGCGCCCGACGAAGAAGACGGCGACGAAGTCGACTCCATCGCGATGAGCGCCCTCCGGCGTCGGGCGTCCGATGCCCTCGTGGGTATCGATGCGGAATTGGTGGGCCTCGACGAACCACGGGCGAGCGCCCGAAACTTCCGAACAGAGCTCGCCGAGCGACACCGCGAGCCGTTGAAACGCCGGGTGACGGACGAGCTCGTCGCGCATCGGCTCGAACCAACGCTCCATGCCACCGTGGAGCGCGTTGTAATTCGACGATTGAAAGTGGGGGCGGTGCGGGACCGGACGACAGAGCGCACCGTCGACGACGAACGACGAATGACGGCGGCGACGGTAGTGCCCTCCATCCTTCAAGTACGGATCGGGCGGCAAGTCGTTCCAGGACGTCGCGAAGTCGTCGAGAGCGGCTCGGTCGACGCGGCTCGCCTGGATCGTCCAATCGCTCGCAAGCACGACGAAGCCGCGTTCGCGGAGGGTGGCGGGGATGGGACCCGAGGTGTGGAACGTCGGAGCGAATTCGCGCATGTTCGCGGGCAATATAGCTCGCCAGGCTCCGGTGAGCGCACGCGCCGTGCACGATTCTGCACACGGCGCCGAACCGCCGTACACCGCGGTTCACGCCGGCGAGCCGTGACATCGCCACCGCCGCGCGTGTTCGGGCACGAGTCACTCGAATTGCTCGGGATCGCTTCGAATGGCGACCGAGAGCTCGTCGCGCGTCGAATACCGTCGCGAACCTGGCTGAACCCATCTATCTGAACGACACGGGGCTCCGCGTTCCACCGGGGATGAGCACGGCCAGCTCGCAGTTCACGGTTCCGTTCGACATCAAGATGCTCTGGGCCGTCGAACACACGCATCAGCGCGGAACGCACTTCGCCGCGACCGCCGCGTCTCAGACGCTTTGCCAGGGGACGCAGTGGAACTCCCCGCCGATCTCGACGTTCACGACGCCGTTGGACGTGCCGAGCGGTCCGCTGACGTGGGCCTGCACGTACAACAACACGACGCCAACCGTCTTGTCTTTCGGCCCCACTCTGACGAGCGAAGAGTGCTACTTCACGGGCATGTTCTACGCGAGCGCGGTGGCGAACCAGGGAAGTCCGCTGAGCAGCTTCTAGTTTAAATAGGTACTGTTCGGGCGTTGCGTTTTGCCCTCTCGCGGCGGCAGAGCGACGCACCCTCGAACCGGCGAGCGGGACTTCGGCGGTGCTCCGGGTATGATGGGTGGCCGTGAACGTGCTCCTCCCGAAGTGCGAGTGACCGCGCATTGATCGAGGCGATGGAGCGATCCCGCGCATGATTCACGCCGCCGTTACTCGTCCGCTCAGGGGGTCCGGATGAGCCCCTGGACCCTCGACGCAGGCACGGCACGCCTCCGAACCGTCATCGGGATCGCCGGCGGCATCTATCTTTCTTGGTGGTTCATGGTGGAGCTCCTGCTCCCGGGCTCGTTCAACCCGTTGCCGGGGCGTCTTTTCGTCGTGGGGGTGAATGGGCTGGTGCTCGGCGCGAGCTATTTCAGTTCCTGGGTCAGGACGCGCCTTTCGTTTCTATTCACTGCTTGGCTGTGCCTCCTCGTCGGTCACTACATGTATCTGGTGGTTGGAAACCAAGGAGACTCCACGTGGTGGGTCGGTGCGTTCGTCACGTTCGCCGGCGCGAGCATGTGCGTGCAGTCGCCTCGTGAGGTCGTCGCGTTCTCGGTGTTCGCGCTCGGGTGTGCGCTCCGCGCCGCGGCAACCGAGGGACAGATTCGGCACTCGATCTACGTCCCCGGTCTCGCCACGATCTTGCTACTGGCGAACATCACGAAGCGCAGTCAGGCCACGGCGCACATCGCGACGTTGCAAGCCGAGCGCGCGCGAAAAGAAACCCGTAAAGCCGACGAGCAGCGACTTCATCTCGCCGCCATCGTGGAGTCGTCCGGCGACGCGATCATCGCCAGCGGCTTGGACGGCTTCATCCGCAGCTGGAACAAGGGGGCGGAACGGCTGTTCGGCTACACTGCCGACGAAGTAATCGGCCGCGCGAATACGCTGCTCGTCCCGCCGGCGCGTCGCGACGAGGAGCGGGACCTCGCCGCGTCTCTCTCGAAGGGCGAACCCGTGGCGCCGTTCGAAACCGTGCGACTCCGCAAGGACGGCAGCGCCGTCGACGTCTCGGTGACGATCTCGCCGATCCGCGATTCGCAGGGCGAGCTCGCGGGCGCCTCGATCGCGGCCCGGGATATTTCGGAGTGGAAACGAGCCGTCGCGCAGGTTCTCCGCGCGCGAGAAACCGCGGAGGCGGCCAACCGGGAGCTCGAGGCGTTCAGCTACTCGGTCGCCCACGATCTGCGAGCGCCGCTCCGTGGCATCGACGGTTTCAGCCACGCACTCCTGGAGGAGTACGGCAACACCCTGGACGCCGCGGGCCAAAGCTACCTCACGCGCATGCGCGAAGCTGCGCAGCGCATGGGACGGCTCATCGACGGCCTCCTCGCGCTCGGTCGAATCACGCGAGTCAGCATTCGCGACGAGCACGTCGACCTGAGTGAGCTCGCGCGCGCGACGGCCGAGAGACTGAGGGAGTCGCAGCCGGACCGCGCCGTGGAGTTCGTGATAGCCGACGCGCTCGGTAACCGGGGCGACAGCGCTCTCCTCGGCGCGGCCATGGAAAACCTATTGGGGAACGCTTGGAAGTTCACGCGACACCAACCCGACGCCCGCATCGAGTTCGGCTCGATCCTCGAAGGTGAAGAGGCCGCGTATTTCGTCCGCGACAACGGCGCCGGCTTCGACATGGCTTTCTCATCGAAGCTCTTCGGCGTCTTTCAGCGGCTGCACACGCAGAGCGAATTCGAGGGGACCGGGGTCGGCCTGGCGACGGTTCAGCGGATCGTGGAACGCCACGGCGGGCGCGTCTGGGCAGAGGGCAAGATCGGCGAAGGCGCGTGCTTCTATTTCACGCTCGAGGGCCGCCCCGAATCCTGAAATTTTCGGACGGCGTACTAATGAATGTCCGGCACGATCGTTCCGCAATTCGAGAACGCAAGCGTCGTGTCCACGCGGAAATCGGAGTCGACCGAGTGCCGTTCGGCGTGGAACAGATCGAGCGGATACGTATTTCCACGCGTGATCCCGAGCGAGGCCGCCGCGTCATCGAGGGTCAGCGTCTTGCTCCGCGAAGGATGCAATCCGCCCAGATCGATCGCGAGCCGGCGATTGACGAACACCCACACGTCGTCGTCGCCGGTGAACGTGAAGTCTTCGCCGCCGTTGTATTGGAACAACGTGTGGAGCTCGGTCGTGAACCCGAAATTGTGACGCGCGCCATCTTGAGGCGAGTTCCCCCACCCTGCCCCGTCGAGCGGAAAAAAAGCGTTGCTCGAGAACGTGGACTTGTTTCCGTTCGGCGTGAACTGGAAGTAGACGAGGAATGGCTTGTTCACGCCAGCGGTGAATCGGTACCACTCGTCGTAGAACATTTTGCTGGTCGTCATCTGTCCGTAGGGGCAAAGGGCGGGGTCCGGGTTCGCTTCGCAATGCGAGGCGTAGACGGGCTTCTCGTCGCTACCGAGCGTCATGGCGACGAGATTCGGCGTGACGTCGTTCCCGGCGAACGCTTCGAAATCCGGGTGACCGCCCGCTTCGTTGGCTCCCTTGAAGTCGCGGACCTCTCCGACCAGCACGTCGCACCCGTTGCCGCCGTCCGCGCCATTGGAGCCGACGCCCACGGCGGTGTCCGTCGTGACGGGCTCGCCGAGCGCGTAGCCCCCGAATTCGCCGGGAACGAAGTTCGTCGGCACGGGCACCGGATTCGACGGACTCGACGGGCCCGACGTCGACCCGCCACTCATCGAGAAAATCAGCCCTCCGCCGGAACCGCCCGCGCCCTGCTTGCCCGCGCCATTTCCCGAGTCGCTGCCGCACCCGAGAGCGCAGCACCCAAGACCCCCGGCGACGAGAGCAACGCCGAACCGTGAACGACGGAGCATGCGGTGCCAAGCGTACCATGCACCCGCAAAAACATCAGTGCGCTCGATTCAAGCGCACCTATCGCGAGCGCGAGTGCAGCGGGGGGCCGCGAGAGTGGCGCGAGTCGCGACGGAGCGCGGACGCCGCCGCTCGTTCAGGCGCGTTTCAGCGTTCGTGGGGCCGGCGCGGCTACGGGCTCGCGCGCCGCCGAGAGTTGTCGCTCGGAACGAGGAGCCGGGATCTCCGCGCGAAACCAGATGGCGCCGAGGGACACGAGGTCGAGGAGCGCGCGCAGGGTATCGAAGCGAGAGAGAGACGAGCCGCGGATCGCGTCGTTGATCGAGCTTCGCGGACGGAGCCCGGACAAGAAGTCGGCCTGAACTTCGGAAAGAAGGCGCGCCTCGCTCGTGTCGCGGACGATCCGTCGGTCCATGGGTTCGAGGGTCGTACTGAGCACACCCTCGAGTAGCGGCTCTGCCATCTCGACGACGGCGAGGACCGCCGTGTCGCTCGACAGCGCCGACGCATCGAGCACCGTCTTTGCCAGTTCCGTCGCCGTGGTGACGTCGCCGCTCAGGAACGCGGTGCGCGTGCGCGACAACAACAGGGCGATCGTGCGAACAGGGTCAGCGTCGGGTTTGCCCTTCGCGACCGTCATCGAGCGCGGCACGCGTTCACTCTGCACCGGAATCGAGCGGCCGCGTACGGACGGCGCGACCGCGCGCACCGCGTCCATGAATTCGTCGATTCCTTGGTAGCGTTCCGACGGGTCCTTGGACATGGCCTGAGCGATGACCAACGCGAGCGAACGTGGAACGCTCCGTTCGTACTCGCTGACGAGGGGAGGCACTTCGTCGGCGACCTTGTTCAACGATACCTGCATGTCGTCGGCCGCGAAGGGAGAGACGCCGGAGAGCATCTCGTACATGACGAGCGCGAGCCCGTACTGATCGGCGCGACCATTGACACACTCGTTCTGGCCGCGCGCCTGCTCGGGCGACATGTATTCGGGCGTGCCGAGGACCTCGCTGTCCGTCGTGATGTGCGCTCCCTCGGAGCCCGGCAGCCGACTGATGCCGAAGTCGAGCACCTTCACGAGCGAGCGGCCCCCGGGCACGCTGCAGAGGAACAGATTGTCGGGTTTCAGATCGCGATGAACGATCCCTTTACTGTGGGCGGCCACGAGGGCGTCACCGACCTGGAGCGCGATGTCGACGGTGATCGCGACGGAAAAACGATGCCCACAAGCGAGCTGAGTGCCGACCGTGGTTCCGTAGAGCCGCTCCATCACCAGAAACGGTCGTCCATCGAGCGACACCGCGAAGTCGAGAATGCGGACGATGTGAGGATGGTCGAGGAGAGCGAGCGCGCGGACCTCGTTGTGAAACCGCTTCAGAGCGGCCACGTTCTCGCGATACCGATCGGCGAGCACTTTGACGGCAACCGCACGCTTGAGGCGAACGTGCTCCGCCTCGTAGACGGTACCCATCGCACCCACGCCGAGCTGGGCGATGATGCGATAGGTTTCGCACAGGGTGCGGCCCACCATGGAGGGGTCACGGCGCGGTTCGGTCATCTCGTGGAGTGATGTAGCAACTGGAGTGCCAGCGTCTTTCTCGGCGTTATTCCTGGTGGATTCGACTATTCGTGCGACCAACCAGGGTCACTGACGACCCTGGCGCCAGGTCACCAGCGACCCTCCTGTCGTCATTCGCGATCGATCGGCAATGCGAGGAGCACGCGGTTCGGCATCACGTCGGCGACGCGGTCGGCCAGGATGGCGAGAGCGACGCGTTGAACCGTCGCCGCATCGACGGCGCCGGGGCCGTCCGCTTCGGGCAACGCCC
>CAZDNG010000123.1:0-9513 GCA_964506835.1 uncultured Polyangiaceae bacterium | reverse complement strand
AATGGGTGTTCAAGTCGTTCCGGAATCGGCGTTCAAGTCGCGCCGGAATACGCACTTCCAGTGCCGTGCTTGCTCGGGTTATCAGGAACGGATTGCTATTAGATATGTTAAATATTCTAGTTAAAGAAGTTAGACAGTCGGAGAAGGCAGAGTTCTTTTGAAATATCAATCGGGTGTTGATGTGGTCTGTTCCTGATACCCCGAATGAATGTTCCTGATACCCCGTTGAAAAGTTCCTGATACCCCGAATGGTTGTTCCTGATACCCGTTGCTACGACCGCAAAGCCAATAGTTATCCACAGCTTAGTGATCTTCTCCGCCCTGCTTTTTCCACTGCGTTCCTGATACCCCGATGATTTTTGTATAAGCCATTGAATTTTATCGATAGGTGTCTAGAGCGAGCCGGTTCCATCGGGTTATCGGGAACGGCTGGGCTAGGACACCTGCGAGCGGTTGCGGGCATGATGCTGACGCACCCATCCATAAAACGCCGCTTCGTAGTTCTTGGGCACCCTGCTAGGGTCGGCGTCAATCCATTCGTTATAGGCGTCCTGGAGTGCGTAAATATCCCAGCCGGGGAACTCACCTCGAATCTGGGCGATCGTCCGCTCGGACAGGGAACGAATGATTGGGTTTAGTAGTGGCAGGTTTTGCGTGCGGTGCGCGTCGCCCGTTGGCATCTGTCGCGGGCGTGGCGGTTGCCTGTAGGGCGTCCACGGCTGGGTCATCCCCTCGCCTGCATGTTCGCGCTTCACCATGTGGACAAGCGGCTCGCCCCCGGTTTCTGAACGAACAGAGAGCGAAAATCCCGGAAGGTCATTGTGCTCGATGATGCGCAATATCTCGAACTTGAAGCGCCGGTACGTGCCTTCGGCTCCGGATTTCTCAAAGAGGATGGGCATGGAGATGGCGAAGCCGTCGGCACCGTTGCCCCCGGCATGCTTGCGCGCCACGCGATAGAGCCAGCGTTCACGCCCGCCGGTGATCGAGAAGTACGCCGGATCGATGGAAAGCACTCCACCGTCCTCCATGACGCCCCTGTAGAACCAGTCTGACACGGTGAGCGTGACTCCCCTGCTCTCCTTGGTCTGCGCGTCGATGAGGTCATCCCACTGGTCGATCCAGCTGAACATCGTAGTCTTCTGGCCTCGTTTGCTCCGGATGTTCGTGGTAATGACGGTTGTCTTCAGGCGCTCAAGGGAGTCGCGAAGCTGGGCGTAGTCCCTTCCACCGGTTGAGCGGGCAATTGCCTTGAGCAGGTCGTGCGGCTGGAACTTGAGCTCTCGCGGGATGTCGTTCGTGCCGCGATTCTTCATGTCGCAGAGAACCGAGGCCGCCCAGATGAGGATGTCCGCGTCCCAGATGGTGGCCATGCCGTAGTCCTGGTGCGGCTGTACGGTGACGAAGATGCCGTCGTTCCCGTTGACGTACTCAATCGGCTTCATGCGCTTCGACTTCGACAGCGAGAAGAACGGGCGCTCCATCGTGTCTCTCTGGTCGCGAAACTTCAGGTCGACGATGGTCGGAAGGAAGAGGTCAAACTGGGGATTGTAGAAGCGCGCCCGGCTCATACCTGGTTCTGGAGTTCGCGTTGCAACGCTTCGATGGCGCGCTGGAGCGTGTAACCCAGCACCCAGTCTTGAGCTTCGGTCACAGCATAGAAGGAGTCGACAGTTTCTCTCAGCGCCTTCACATTGAACTGAACATTGCGTCCGGTCCGGTAGCGGCGTGCGGCGCGCCTGAACTGCGTCTCGGGTTCGTGCTTCGGAACCGTTGCTTCACGGCTCGGGAATCGCGCGGCTTGCGACACCGCCTTCACCTGCTCCGGCGGAGGCGCATTGGTATCGATCGCGCGCTTCGGCGCAAAGCCGCCCAGATCGAGTGCCGAGGTTTCCTCGAAAATGCTGGCGCGCGATTTTGCCATCACGCCACCTCTTCACGTTGTTTGATCGGAATGCTGGCCTTGAGCGTTTCGATAACCTCCCCTGCGAAGGCGCTCGCGTTCTTCTGAGCGGCAGGAAGGTTGGCGACTTGCGTGGGATCGAGCCCCGCCAGCGTACCGCCAAAGGCAAAGAGGGCGCGGTATGCCTCGCGTTCGTGAATCTGCGTGCCGAACATGGGAATCTTGTTTTGGGCGAACTCTCCCTCGATGCTCTGCAGCGTCCGAGGCCGAATCGCGGCGCTCGTGCGCGTGAAGAGCACCGCGAATGGGATTTTCTTCCTGAATGCCTTTTCCTGCTCCTTTAGCAACTTGATGGCTTTGACCGCCTCGGTCGCATCAAGATGGGAACCCTGGGCAGGAATGATGACCAGGTCTGCGCGGCTCATGGCGTAGCTGGCCATCACGGAGGCTGTGCCTTCCAAATCGACGATGACGAAGGTCGTCTGGAGAGCGGCCCTCTCGATCGTGTCGATGATGGAATCCTCAGTCGTCGCTCCGATAACGGTAAGCTTGTCGGGTTTACCTGATCGGCTGCCCCATTGTGTGAGCGGCCGGTTCGGGTCCGCGTCGATCATGCTGACAGACCCGCCATGGCTTGCGAGCTCCGTAGCGAGCAACACGGCGGCGGTAGATTTACCAACTCCCCCCTTTGGGCTTGCGAATACTATAGTTGGCATATAGGGTCCCCACTGAATACTACATCTGGGCACCCTAGAGGATAACCAGTCGATACTCAAGCGGAATCGGGGTGCTTTTCGTTAGCTATCGGATATCCGATGTATACTGGATAGCCTTCCGATATCCTACAGATACTAAGATGCCCACATAGTTACAGGCAGCTATGTTACAGGCAGCTATCGGGTATCACCATGGATTCAGTTAGCTACTGGATATCCTGTCGAATGGGGTTGGCTACTGAATACGAGGCTGCGCCGAAGTGGAAGCGCCTTCACTCAGAAGGTAGTGTCGGTCCATACGGCGAGATCGAAAGTTAGTCGCGCCTGTTCGTGGAAGAGTAGCAGCGCGCCGTGTACTGCATCGAGTACCACGGGTTCGATGCTTTTGGGGTGGCCCGCGTCGTTGCGTGTCATCCGAAACAACCCCGTCCAGGCGGGCCAATAGCTCTCAAACCGCTCACGGAGTTCGCGCGGCATCGCGGCTGCACGCTGGGAGAGTTGGCTTTCCAGCGTGCGAAGAACGACGGCAAACCTCCAGTCATCCAATCCCGCCGGTGCTGTCCCTCCGTTCGCGATGATCTTCGCCTTGAGACGGTCACGAAGTGAGAGGCTCAGCGCCTCCGCGGCACAACCGAGCATGACGGCAGACGCTTTGACGTTTCCCTTGTTGTACGTCTCGAGCGCCTCGGCAAGATACGAGAGTGCGATCGGCTGCTCCTGCACATGCGGCTTGATCACGTTGAGGTAGCCCGATGGATTTGCTGGATCGCGGTCGACGTTCTTGATCGTCTCCCGTCCGTGCGCGGTGAGATGCGCAAAATTGAAACCGAGATTCGACATATTGAGTCCGTAGCCGATGACGCCCGCTCGGAAGAGGTCATCCCACGCGTCCATGAGTAGGCGTCCGTTCTGTCGATCGCCCCACTGACCGAGCCTCGTGGCCGCTTCCTTTATCGCGTGCTCGCGACCGAAGGACTTGTCCTGACTATTCTCAATCGCGTTCAACACCTCGAGCAGGGCCCGGCGTGCGTCCGTGTATGTGGGGTCGCCCATGGGTGCAGGATAGCCGAGAAATTGAGCACGGGGCTCGCGGCCACGGCCGTAGCGGCCCGATCGAATCCGTGCCCCGAAACGCGTGGTCAGCGGTTCGAGTTACCGGTGCCTTCGCCTGCTGGGGCACGGATCAGCGTCCGATTAGAGAATTGAGAATTGCTTCGAGAGCTGCGGGCACCCGGCGCGCGAGCGGATCGAGCGCGTCGGCGACGAAGTCAAACACCAGGCTGTCGGGGTTGCCTTTATCGGCCGTCTTGCGCCATTCGCGCAATTGCCGACCGGTTGCGCCGATCGCGATGACATGGGCGCGGAAGACGTGCGTGTCCCTTACGCGCCGCTCCGCAACAACGTAAGGAATGGCGAGCAGCATGATTTTCGCAAACTCCAAGGATGCGTTGACGGGGCAGGCGAAGATCCGCGTAAGCTGCTTGTTCGCAGCAAAGAGCGCTTGACCAGCATCCCACCTGCCCGCGCGGCAGGCCGCGAGCAGGAGGCGGCGCGGGCGGAGCGGCTTGAGCCACGCGGCAAAGGCAGTCCAGTCTGCGAAGCGATCGGACGCGATCTGGATGCCCGAGGCGTTCGAGTGAGCAACAATGACGATGACGTCGAAGGTGCGCTTTTGAGTCGCGAATTCGGCGAACAGCGAAAGGAGGCTGGCCGTCGTGGTGGCATCGCGAACTTCGACCCTTGCGCCGAGTGCGTAAGCCGAGAGGATGGCCGAATATGCGGCGACTCCGCCCAGATGAAGCCCGTCCGTCTGGAGCTGCGCTGCATCGAGTTGCAGGATGAGAAGGGACTGCGGACCAAGCGAACGACGACGCGATCGCGTCGTACGACGCGCAAGCAAGCGAGAAGGGGGCATGTGTCCTCACCTGCGCACGGCGTCGCAAGCTGTCAACACGGGTGGCCGGAGAGCCAGGGAATAACCAACAGTTAGACCCCCTTGGGCCAGTGCTGGGACGTCGGCAGGCCAGATGCAGGACGCGAACGATGTGAACGTCGCCCAGCGCATTCCTGTGACCGGACGCGCCGGGCGTCCCGCCCGGTGCGCCGATGCCGTGCGGATGCATGCCCGAAGGTCGGAGCGGCCACCGACCTTCGGGACTTTTACCCGCCAAATTCCCGATGACGCCAGGATGCCGTGGCGATTGGATTTCGCGTGATGTGAGCTGACGACCCGTGATGCCGCGATGCGACCGAATCCCGCGACTTTTCCGTTACTTATGAATGGTTCTCAGAGCTTGCTAAGCGAAGCAAAATCCGTGCTTTTATTTCTCATAACCCGAAGGTCGAAGGTTCAAATCCTTCCCGCGCAACTGAGGATGTAGCACGAGGGTCGAGTCCCCCAGACCCGACCCTCGGCTCCGTGAACATCATCAACGGCAGCAGCTTCCCTTCCGCAACGTAGTGCCCCGACGGCTGCGGGAAGACGGTGACGTGCCCTCCTTCGAACCAGCGCGCGAGCTCCTCACGCGCGACGACGGGGTCCGCCGCGACCATCCGTTCGATGTCCAAGGCGCGCCTGACGATGACGTCAATATCCGGTAGACGGAGCGGCTGCACGGCTTGTTCGCGGAGCGCGGCGATGTCGGCCTTCTCCCGACGCACGTCGGCCTCCATCGCCTTCAGCGCCGCTCGTATCGCGGGCGAGTCGTCGCCATCGGTGATGAACTTGACCAGGTTCGCGAGCTGCGACTCCTTCCGCTGGAGCCCCGCTTCTCGTTCTCCAAGCTTCGAGGTGGTATCGCGGCCGATCTCCCCCACGCTCGCGACGAGCTGCCGACGGAGGTAGCGGACCCGCTCTCGCGAGTCGAACCGATCGCGAATCGCCGCGAAGATTCGGGCGCGCGCTACGTCCTCTCGAAGCGATAACCGGTTCCCGCACGTCCCGCGTTTACGCGCGTCGTTGCACCCGTAGTACTTCGCCGACGTGCCGCCGGAGATGCTCATGGAAGCGCCGCACTCGCCGCACTTGAGGAGACCGCTTAGCGCGTGGGTAGTCCGACGGCCGGACGCTCGCGGCGCTCCCGCTTTCCCTTTCGTGTAGAAGTCGCTCACACGACGGATGCGTGCCTGCACTTCGTCCCACGTCTGCTGGTCGATGATCCGCCGATCGGGGTGCTCGGTCCGGATGACGTCGCGCTCGGGTCGAGGACGTGGGCGACGAATGTTGGTCCCGGGGACCTTCCTCCACTGGCGTTTCCCGAAGCTCCAGGTGCCGGTGTACGCCGAGTTCCGAAGGAACGCGCGGATCGTGCTCGCGATCCATCCGTGGCGGCGATGCCGTGTCTTTTCCCGAGGGGGCGGCACCTTGTCGTCGTTCAGCGCCTTGGCGATGACGCTGAGCGAGCGGCCCTCCTCATACATCCCGAACACGCGCCGGATCACGGCGGCCTGTTCAGCATCGATCTCGATCCGATGGCCGACGATCTTCCCGTAGCCATCCGTGACCGGAAGGCTGCAGTAACCAAAGGGGAGCCCCCCAGTCGAGTACCCGGCGTGGGCGCGGCCCTCCAAGCCACGCAGCGTCTTCGCCCGGATGTCGTCGAGCTGCACTTCCGAAACGATCGCTTTCAGTGCGTAGGCCATCTTGCCGTTCGCCGCGGATGTGTCGATGCCGTCGTCGACGCCAATGAGGGGGACGTCCAGGTATTTGAGGCGCCGGAAAACGCTCGCCGAGTCGGCAAAGTCGCGTGAGATGCGGCTCAAATCTTCGGTGACGATCGCCGCGAAGGGTGGAGGGCGCTTCGACGCCATATCCATCATCGCTTCGAAACCTGGCCTCACCAGGCTGGCGCCACTGATCGCCATGTCCAGGAAGAGGTGCTCGTCGCGCACGTTGCCCCCGCCCCGCACCACGTATTCTCGGCATCGGCGGACCTGATCCTCGATGCTCGCCTCGCGCTGGTTGCTGGTGCTGTACCTGGCGTAGACGGCTATCGGCAATCCAACGATGTTCATGGGCTACTGCTCCTTCGAGGGCTCCGTTTCGCCGGAACTCATGGCGAGCTTCGCCTCCTCGGTGACGATGCGCAACGCGGTGCGAGCCAGAAAGTCGAGGAAGCGCCGGTCGGCGGCAGTGAGCGAAGCGGGCGAGCTATCCGTGCGGGCGAATTCTTCATCGAGGTGCTGAAGGTCATTTTCGCGCCGCGGACCGCCGGTTACGGCGCGAATCAAATGCGCGGGCCCCGGAGACCCTGTTCGACGATCCCCAGGGCGATTTGCTTCACGTTGCCCGTGGACGAGCCGCCTCGTGGCACCGCGGGCGCCCGACGAGGTCG
Source organism: uncultured Polyangiaceae bacterium (assembly GCA_964506835.1). Lineage (GTDB taxonomy): Bacteria > Myxococcota_A > Polyangia > Polyangiales > Polyangiaceae > DASZVB01. The sequence continues at coordinate 2,560 of CAZDNG010000123.1, read as the reverse complement.
TGACATCCGTGGACAAGTCGCTCGCCGGCTTCGGCGGCAGCGAAGGGCAGGTCACTTCGTTCGCCGACGCGTCCACGTTTCCCGTGCAACGGTCACTTACCGCGTAGCGCGTCGCGTCCGGTCGTCTTGCGGATTTCGGGAAGACATCGTCAACGATGACCACGACGTCGCCGCGCCGGACTAACCCACGGAGTGCCCGACGGAGACTAGCGGTATCGCCAGCGGGAACCACGACTCGGCGGGGACGTCCTCGTCGAAACCTCGTCACGGTCTTGCTGCCGTTCATGCCGATCGCGACCTCGTTGAACGCGAGCGGGCCGCTCGCGGCGCGGAGAGCACCGAGGAGCGCGACCATCACGCGACCACGACCGCGGCTCACGGCTGGCCGTCCTCCGTCTGCGCCAGCACCTTCGCGCGCTCGAGCGGCGCGTCGAGAAACGCGGCGACGAGCGGCATGGGGGAGCGCGTGGTGGTTCGCACGCTCCAAAGTGGAGCCTGAGATCAGCTCGCTGAATACGGAACCGAGTGAGTTCCTTTCATGCTTTTGGCTTGGTGCGGCGACGCGGCTTCGGCGGCTGGGGCGGCGGTGCCATTCCGTTTTCGCGTCGGAAGCGCTCCCAATCCTTGCGCACGTTTGCCGATCTACCGAGGTCTAGTTCGCCAAGAATGTCCAAGATCACCTTCCAGTTCGCGACTTCTCCGCTGGGAGGACGACCAGCGCGCTTCCACCAGGCGCGCACGAGGCGATCGGCTTGTTCGTCGGTGAGCTTCGACGCCAGGTCAGGGTGCCCGTTGTGGTTGATCAGCCAGTGGACGAGTTCCGGCGCGCTGGGCAGCTCGGCATCGGCCGCCGTCCCCGCGGTGACAGCGTCGTCCGGTTGGTATTCCAGAGCTCCGCTTAGGGTGCTTATTGTATGGGGTTTTCCGTCGAGGAGCCCTGCGGCGATTGTCACATCGCCGCTGTTCTGAATCAGCGTTTCCTCTTCCGCGCTTAGAGCGTGCCCCGCACGCGATCGGGCCAGTGCGCGTGTGACCTTCGTCAGATGAATGAACTGCGCCGCTTGATCCACGGCCGCCAGCAGAGCCATCCGCGCATGGCGCTGAACCGACTCGCGATTGCGGGCGCCGCCCGTATCCGGTCGGGTCCACGCCGCCCACATCGCGTCGATCCGCTGGAACGCCGCTTCGAGCTGCTCGGGAGGCAGGCGTTCGGCGAGATCACGCGCCGTCGCGTCGCGAGTGTCGTTTCCACCTGCGAGAGTTTTGCGGAGCACGGCGCTGAGAAGTTGCAGCGCCTGGATCAGGTTCTCGCAGCGCTCGGCGTAAAGGAGTCGTCGCTGAGCCAAGGCGTTGGAATCGGCGTCTGGCTTCGGCGGACGGATCAGGGGCTCGACCGGCTCGTCCGAGTCCGCTGCGTGCGTCATGCGGCAAAAGTGCCGCAACGTACCGCAGGGGCCAAGCGCGGAACGCCACGTCCCTCATCCCCTTCGCGGGCAATCGGTGGATCAAGAGTTCCGGGAGCGCTTCTGGCGTGGGGGCGGCGGTGCGCGGATCGCCGCCGTCCCTTCGTCGGGCGGCAGAAGGCACCCGTGACGTCGATCTCCTAAGCGAGAGCGATTTTGGACGGCACGGGACCAGAATTCCGCGCGACCGGCGGCGGAGGGCTAAAGGGGGCAAGCGGCGTTTTGGCCGGTACATGTCCGCGCTAAATGCCGTGAAAACACCGTGTCGGAACCATGCACGCACCGTGCAAAATACCGGGGGTGCGTGACTCGTTCGAACGCGCGCTCCGCAACAGATCGCGCGCGCTGCGATCGAGATCGGGCCTTGGACGTTGTCCAATTCATCTTAGAGTTTCGGAGGGATTCCGCAGTCCTGCAGAGCTCCGCAACGTCCCCTGAAACGACCTATCCGACGCCCACCAAACGTTATCCCGATAAGGTTGGCCGAAGGCACGCGGCGCCGGTGCCCCCCGAGGGAGGGGCCTGAAACGCGCGTTGGTGGTCGACGTTGGCGCAGTACCCGGGACGGCACTCCCACCGTGATAGTACGGGTTATCGTGCGCTGATCATCGATGACGAGTGCCCGTGGCTGGTCGCATCCGACGTCGCGGATAAGAGCACTTATCACGGGTTTCTGACGCGGTGGTCTTGGGGCTCGGATCGGCGCTTTGGCCGCCATTTATGTTCGCGCCCAATGCGACCGCAAGTGCACCCCCCCGGTGTTTTGCACGGTGCGAGCACGGTTCCTACACGGCAGTTACACGGCATTCTGCGCGGACCTGTACCGGCAAAAACGCCACCTGGTCCCGTCACCCTCCGCTGCCGAGCGCGCGGCACCTCTCGTCCGATGCCGACCAAAATCGCTCTCGCCTGGGAAATCGACGTCACGGGCGTCTCCTACGGCCCGGCGACCCGGCGCGTTCGGCGTGAGCTTCGCCGCCCGGAGCGACCGCACGAGGCCGTCGGAGTCGGGTAGCAGCCACTCCGTGGCGAGCGGCGGACGAAGAATGTACTTGAGGAGGGCTTCGCGACCTTTTTCGTCGTCCGCTCCGGCGCGT
>CAZDNG010000122.1:0-11039 GCA_964506835.1 uncultured Polyangiaceae bacterium | reverse complement strand
CGAGCGACTTGATGACGCCCGTGCTTTTTGCGGCGCGCGAGACCGATTCAGTTCGTTTTGCCGTTCGCCGAATGGTCGAGACAGGCAGCCACCGTCTCATCGTCGTCGGCGACGACGGAGCGCTCGTCGGTATCGTAACTCCGATGGACGTACTCCGAGGACTGCTCGATCGGAAGATCGACGTCCAAGACTTCGCCTGAAACTCCGGGGAAGCGTTGCCAAGCGTCGCCTCCCCCAACGCTGGCCGGTGCCGGTTCGAGCGCCGCTCCGCCTCTTGCGGCTTCGGCGTTCGAGCGCCGGCACCCGGCAATCGACCGTCTACGGCCGGATCGCGACCTTCATCACTCCGTCTCGTTGATGAGCGAAGAGATCGTACGCGGCTTCGATCTCGGAAAGCCTGAACGAGTGGGTGACGAGATCGCAGAAGGGGGCGCGATGAGCCTGAACGACGTTCATGAGCCGGCGCATCCGCTCCTTGCCGCCCGGACAGAGCGTGGTCACGATCGTGTGGTCGCCGAGCCCGGCAGCGAACGCTTCGAGTGGCACCCTCAGATGTCCGGAATAGACGCCGAGGCTCGAGACGACACCTCCCGGGCGCACGCTGCGAAGGCACGACTCGAAAGTCTCCGGCGTCCCCAGCGCCTCGATCGCAACGTCCGCTCCTCCGCCGGTGAGGCGCTTGATCTCGGCCACGACGTCCTGCTCTTTGTAATTCAGGACGACGTCCGCACCCATGCTCTTTGCCTGTTCGAGTCGCTTGTGAACGCTGTCGACACCGATGACGAGCGTCGCCCCCGCGAGGCGCGCGCCGGCAGTGGCGCAGAGCCCAATGGGCCCCTGCGCGAAGACGACGACCGAGTCGCCGATGCGGACACGACCGCTTTCTACGCCGGAGAACCCGGTCGACATGATGTCCGGACAGAGCACGACGTCTTCATCGCTCAAGCCATCCGGAATCTTCGCGACGTTCGCTTGAGCGTCCGGCACGACGACGTATTCGGCTTGGCATCCGTTGATCGTGTTGCCGAATCGCCATCCGCCCATCGCTTCGAAACCGGTACCGCCGTGGCTGCACTGCGAGCCGTGTCCCGATAGACACGCTCGGCATTGCCCGCACGGAGTGATGGCGCCGGCAATCACACGATCTCCGACGGCGAAACCCACCACACCCGGCCCGACGGCGGCGATACGACCCACCGGCTCGTGTCCGACGATGAGCCCCGCCTTGACGGGATATTCCCCTTTCAAGATGTGCACGTCGGTCCCGCAGATGGTCGTGAGGGTGATCTTCATGAGCACCTGTCCGGGTCCGGGCTCCGGCTTCGGCACTTCCCGAAGCTCGATCTTTCCCTTTTCGACGAATACGGCAGCTTGCATCTTTTCCACGAAACACCTCGATTCTCAGTGCACCGTGAGGACGGGCACGGTCGATGTTCGAACGATCTTTTCGGCGACGCTGCCGAGGAGCATGCGATTCACGCCCCGACGCCCGTGGGTTCCCATGACGACGAGATCCGCGTGCGTGGCGGCGATTCTTTGCTCGATCTCCTGCCAAGGACTCCCGACACACAAGATGCCATCGGCTTTCGGGAATCGTGTTCGCAGCTCCGCGAGCGCTTGGTCCAGCCTGGCCTGAGCGGCCGCGCGCACGGGCGTCAGAAAGTCCATCGCTGCCCCGTACGCACCTGCGTACGGAGTGACCGGGACTTCGCACGTGTGGAGCAACGTGAGCGCTGCGCCGTACCTCGTCGCAAGGTCCACAGCCAGCGCAACGGCGCGTTCCGACGATTCCCCGAAGTCCGTCGGAACCAAGAGGTGCTTGAAGGGACGTGGTTCGTTGGTTTCCATGTCTTTCTTCCTTCCAGCCTCAAGAAGCGGGCACGATGAGGGATGGGGCTCCGGTGAACTCGGCAATGCGCCGTTCGAGCAGGCGTTCGATGCCCAACCATTTCCAATCCTCCCGGACGACGACCTGCGTTTCGGGAGCCGACCCGCCCGCATTTTGCCGATGGTCGGCATACGCAATGAGCTCGTCGGCATCCTCCACGGTGATGGTCGCGACGAAGGTCACTTCGCGTGGCGTATCGAGGGACGAGCCGTCGAGGGCCCGCTCCGCCGTGGTCGTCTCCGCGCGGCGCGTTACCTGGGCCCCAGTGGCAAGACGCGAGACCTCAACCAGGTCGGCGTCGTCGCCGAGGCGGATGGTGATCACTTCGTCGTCGGAAAGGCGTTCGCACCGGGTCTGAGCCCACTCTGGAAGATTGAGGCCAGAGTTGCGCTCGGTGTCGGTCGGGTCCGCGAGCGCCGCGCCCGCTGCGTCGTTCAGCTGAATGTTCATGGTCATCGGTGTGCTCCTGCAACGCGCATTGCACGACATGTGCCTGAACACCGTGCGGGACATTCAACACGCACCCGCACCGATCGCCTTCTTTCCGACCGCTAGCGCCGGTATCGACGCGGGAGGCACGGTCATCGACGCAATCTTTGCGACGACGCGCAAATTCGGCGTCAGCACGCGCACCTCGACGAGGTTCAGGCTCGCCTCATATCCGCTGCGCGGGTCGCATCGCTCTGTCGGAAACTCGCGGAGAAGAATTCTGCTCTCCGCCGCGACAGCCAAACGTCGTTCAGCTTGGCGCGCATCGACTCGCTAACCGAGGTGGACGGGCATCGGCGTGGCCGAGCTCACTTCGGCCGATGAAACGGCCTCCCGCAGCGGAGGCCGTCTGAGTGCGAAGGGGGGGACTCGAAAGGGACTCGAACCCCCCCACAGGAGTTACCCCACTAGCACCTCAAGCGTGCGCGAGTCCGCGGGCGCCGTGGAGGACATCGCCCGAGCTATCCGGCTTGCTGCCGAGAACGGGCGTTGGGACATCGTGGAGCGGCTGGCCGCTCTCGTAAAGGGTGGCCGATGACCCGTCGCTGACGCAACGGACACTCGAATTGTCGCGCCCCTGGGGATGGGGGCGGCGTCGCACCAAGCGCGAGGCGCTTCTCCGCGGCGGAGCGGCAGCTCAAAATCGTCCAGCGAACTCGTCGGCCTTTCGCCGAGAGCGAGGCATGGCCGAGCATAGGTTTCTAGCTTCGCAGCCGACGGCTTCGCCGATTCGCGTGTCGTTTCCTGCTCGCGCGCAGCGCGACCGGAAGTCCTCCCACGGTTTTCGATTCGGCCTACGCGCTGGTACCGCACGCTTTCACGCGGCTACGGAGAGAATTCACCCAAGAGGGAGACGGCTTTTCGGGCGGTACATACGTGGGAGAAATACCGTGCGCGAGCTGTGCCGGAGCCGTGCGCGCACCGGGCAAAACACCAGGGGGGTACGTGTTTCGTTCGAGCACACGCCCCCGGCAAAAGACGCGCGCGCCGAGGTCGAGGTCGGGTCTAGGCGTCGTGACACGGGTTCCGCGGTCCCGAAGAGGTCCTGGCGTTCCGGCGTTCCCCGACGTCACTTGTCCGAACCCCCACACTGTCCCGATAAGGTTGGCCGAAGGTGCCAAGACCGCCGAAGTCGAACCCGATATTTGCACCTTGCGACGTCGGTAGGCGCCGCGCGATGGAAAGTGGCTCAACAAAAGTGCACGGCGGCATACGGTTTGCTGCATCGCTACGAAGCCCATGCGTTTGCCCGAGGGAAATCTGCGCTCGCGACGCCGCTGGCTCACTTTGACACAACTTTCGGGCTGGGCGTTCTGTGGCGCGTGGCTCGCCGTCGGATGCGGCTCGAGTCACGCCGGCGTTCCCTCGGGCGTGGCCCGAAACGGGGCGGGCGGCGCGACGACTCGCTTCGATGGGGGCGGTTTCGGTCCGAGCGTGGGCGGCGCGGGTGCGGAAGGCGGCGGCTTTGGGGGCAGCGCGGATCTCGACGCGGGGTGCCACCGCGATCTGAGCCTCACTGCCGTGACGCTCGGCCAGCCGCCGCCTTTCGATGTCGTCATCGTCGCCGACAACTCCGATAGCCTGAGCTGGTCGCAATCCGATCTGTCCTCCGGACTTGCCAGTTTGCTCGGTAGCGTGCAGGGCCGCTCGGTCCGGGTGTTCTTGCTGACGCCAACCCAATACGGCGCGTCGAGCTCGGCGGCACAGGAGCCGATCAGCGGGCAGGACGTCGTCGACTGGAAGAACGCGGCCACTTTGCAGCCGTACGCGCACGCCATGACGATGTATTCGCAGGCGTGCACTGACCCATCGAAGACGACCATCCCCTGTCCGAGCGCCACCGGCCAGGTACCGTTTCACGTGCACGGCACCTGGCAGTTCGAAATGCCGCCGCCGATCGCCGTCATCACACCCGACCTTTCACCGGCCGAGTTCGCCGCACAGCAGAAGGCCGTCAGCGACGCGGTTCTCACGCTCGGAGGCGGTGGCTCGCCGCACGAGCAACCGCTCTGCACGCTCAGTCGCTACGTCAGTCAAGCCCGCGCCTTGCTCCCGCCCAACGTCGTGTTCGTCGTCCTTTCCGACGAGGACGACGACTCGACGCCCACGGATTGTCTCGCGTCCTACGACGCAGAGCTCGACGCCATGACGTCCAACTCCGCAACCACTCCGTGCACGAGCGGTTGCGACGCCTATCGCTACACGGGGCTCGCCGACACCGGCTGGCAGCGACTCTCGTTCGACTGCGCCGCGTTCGACGATACCGGCAAGCAGATCGCCGGCAGCGACAAGCAGACCTGGCTCAACCTCGCCAATCTGTCGACCTGCGACGGCTTCGCGGGCGGGCCGTGCACTGCCGACGAAAGGGCGCAGGCTGCCCCCATCTGTCCGTCCGGGCTCGCCGTCGTCACTTGTGATCGCACGTGCACGAGCACGCAGTCCTCGTGCAGCGTCGACCTGCCCGACTCGAGCATCGACGCTTGCACCCGGCCCTTCACCGTCGCGGGGACGACGTACGCCGATCTCGGCGACTACTGCGTGAAAGCCCAGGGCCTCGCCGGGTCACTTCGCGATTGTGTCGGCGGCGGCGTCGACTACCAGAGCTCCGTGCAGCTCTCCGGCACGTACTCACCGGTCCCGCTGATGCAGGGGAGCACGACGGCGGACCTCGTCCAGTTTTTCCAGGCGCAAGCCCAGGCGTCCTTCGGGCAGGATCGGTACCGCGTTGAAGCGATCGTGCTCGACCCATCCTTCTCATGCACGCTTGGTCCCGGCCAGAGCTACGCGACCAACCTCATCGCGCTCGCCGGTTCGTCGAACGCGTTTCCCCTCTGCGAGGCTTACGCCGGCGCGCTCGGCGGCGTCGTGGATTTCGCGCAAGCCCTCGTGCAGACCCAGTTCACCGTTCCGCTTGCCGCCGACGAATCCGTGACGGCCGTCGACGTCATTGGCCAAGACGGCGGCGACCGGGTGCTCCAGAACTCCGACTTCACGTACGATCGCGCCTCGCAGACCCTCACTATCCAGCGCGACGCCCTCGGCGCCAAGGATGCCACGCTGCGCGTGGAGATCACCTCCGAGTGTCGTATCATCCCTCAGTAGCCCCCGCGCCGACGACGGCCACCCTACCAAGGCCCCGGCGTGCCGCGATTGGGTATTCGACGATCTCGAGGACGTAGCCGTCGAGGTCCTGGGCGACGACGAGGAGTCGACTATCGTAGACCGGGGTGCGTGCAGCCTGCTGCACGATCCGGCGTCTGCGGCGACGACCTTGTCAAAGGCCCCCGAAGAACGCACCAATGACCGCCTCGACAAGCGCCAACATCGCCGTGACGATCGCTGAGCCCGACCTTCCTATCAGCTTCCCTATCAGCGGCGAATCGAAGCCGCGGATGCGGTATGCTTGCGCCCTCATGCCGGCATCCGACCCCGACAATTGCTAGCGCAATTTCGACCGGGCTCCACCACTGCGCGCAACGCGCCTGTCAGACAGACGCCGCGTGCGACTGCGGCGCGTGCATCGGCGGCCTCTGCGAAGACCGGCTGTTCATCTGCGTTCCGCCGCCGCCGCCGTAATCGTCGTTCAAGCTCTCGGTCGTTTTGCCAACAGGCGTTCGACGCTCACGAAGGGCACCTGAAGTCCCTCGCGAAGGATCTCCTTCGTCCCCTCGGGGCCGGTCAAACGAAGCCGAGCAGAAGCATCACCGCTGCGAATTTCCACGACGAAGTCGAGAAACGGACAGCATCGTCGTTCGAGCGCGATCCATTCGCCCACGGCCGCGAGAAGAGTGACTTCGAGCGGAATTCAGAACGCAAATCCATCCGCGAGCTCGTGAAACCCGAGGACCGCGGCGTGAACCTTGAAGCGAAGTTCGACGTAGCGCTGCCTCTCGACGGTATCGAAGGCGCTGAGATTGCAGGCGAGGACAATGTCTGGGTTCATCTTCGAGTTGCAAGCTTATCATTCGCGCGGAAGGACGATGGACGCGAGCGCCACTTCGTTTGCTTGCTTCCGCCGCAGAGCCTGCGCATTGCACGCGTCTTGGGTCGGGGTGTTCCGGTCGGAGTCAGTACGGCGTTCGCGCGTAGCAGCGCGTCTCGCGCCGTATCGATCGACGGCAACGGCCTTACGGATAGTGGGGTCGCTACGGGAGGCGCTGGCGTCGGTGGCGCCCGAGGACTTGGCAGCGGCGGCGTCGGCGGTCACTGCCTCGACGGGACTTGGGTTGCGCGGTGTCCGAATTTCGGTGACACCATGACGTGCGTGCGATCGACGGCGCTACTGGTGCTGCGACGGGCGACCGCGAGATTCTAGCAATTGCGAGACGATGGAGCTCGCCGCGTATTCCTTGAGGGCTCCATGGTAGGTAGTGATATCGCGCGCTCTTCGCACGGCAATTTCGCACATTCTGGGAAGTCGTCGATGAATTCACCAATGGATGGCAACGTTAACGGCGCGAGCCGTTTTCTGCGGTTTCGGCGCTTCCGCTGTCACGGCGCGGGGCTGTCACGCGCGCTCTTCGCCGTTGCCATCGCGCTGGCTGGTTGTAGCAATACGCCGGGCAAGGTCGAAGCCGCCAAGCACCCGCCCACCGACGCGAGCGTGGCCGATGCGAGCGCGACCGACGCGAGCTTGCCCGATGCCAGCACGACGAATGCGGGATCCGGCGACGCCGGCGCGTTCACGTTCGCAACGACGACGTTAACAGGGACCGTCAAGTTGCCGTCCGGGGTGACGACTCCGCCTTCGTCGCTCACCGTGCAGAGCGGCCTCGCACACGGAGCCGTATCGCCAGCCGGCGCGTTCTCGGTCACCGGCGCATCGCCGGGCGCGCAGCTCGTGGTCGTGCTGGACACGAGCCAGAACCCGATGCTGATGGGATGGATATACCCCGGGCACACGGTCATCGACGCGGAATCCACGGCCGAGGCCCTCTTGTGGTTCGCCGCCGGAGCGCCGCTTTTTCCGTTGGATGCAAAGCTGCAGGCGATCACGACTCTTCCCGACGTGCAAGGGCTCGAGACCGTCACGAGTGCCATCGGCACGAGCCTGAGTGCCAACCCGGACGCACTCGCTTCCTCGAACCCCGCGTTGCACGCGGCGATGGCCCAGTTGCTCGCCGCGTTCAACCTCGGAGACGCCGGCGCACCGATCGCGGACCTCTTGCTCGTCACGCCGGGCGCGAACAGCCCTCAAAGCGGCATCTCCGTGACCGACGTGGAAACTCCGCCGCCGGACGATCCGCCGTTCACCGCGCACGTCGTGAACAAGTATCGCAGGCGAGCTTGGGCGTTCGTCCAGCGAGTCTCCTACACGCAGGCCGACGCGGGCGCGCCCATCCCCGCTTCGGCCGACATCATCGACTTCGAGGTGCCGCCCATCAACGGGTTAAATATGGGGTTCACGGGCGCGTTCACCAACATTTTCAATTGGTGGTACGGCACGTCCAATAGTGCGTACACACCCATCAACGCACCGCAGGACCCGAACAGCAACGCGACGCTGCCCTTCAGCATTCCGCTCGTCGCGGGGTCGTCGAAGACGACCTATCAAGTAACGGTGGTCGGACCGGGTTCCTCGGATGGGGCGGCATTCGCAAACCTGACGCCGGCGCAGTCGAAGCAATTCGTCTACATCTGCGTGAACGGATTGGCTCAAGATGTTCTCGTTCCGTTCGTCGCGAATATCATCTTCGGAAATAGCATCGCGGGAACGGGAAAGAAATTTACGTCGGGTGCCACCTCGGTGCCACAAACCTTCTGGATCAACGTCGCGAAGAACGTGACCAAGGACATCATCGCGAAGCTCCCCAAGTTGGTCCCGGCCATCACGAATTATCAGTGGAATGACGTCTTGGCTACCTTGACGAAAGATCCAGCGACGTCGGGGACGATGCGCGGAATCATCTCGGATGCGATTACCGCGGTGATCAATCTGGGCACGAACTTCGAGACATGGAAGCTCGCCGAGTCGTTCAATCTCGTGAAGAGCGCGAACACCATCATCAGCGCGATGGGGTTCGGCATGCAGGTGTTCGACACGTCCGAGATACTGGCCGAGCGCTTCGTCGACCACCACGCCGACAGTTGGACGCTCGATGTCATTCCGAGTCGGGTGGCCCTCAACCCGCCGTCGTCGAGAATCGAAGTAGCGGACACACAGTTGCTCACGGCAACCGTCCAAGGCGTTTCGGACCCGATCAACTATAGCTTTCGGTGGACGAACACTGAAAATGGTGGCGATCTATTGCAAGTCGGCGCGGGCGCTCAGACGACGTCACAAGGCAATCCATCGTTCTGCGCTTCATCGCAGCAAGTAAACTATCTCGCCGCGACCAGCAACACGACGGATACGGTTACGGTGGAAGTCTGGAACAATTCCAATTGCGAGAACGGCAAGGGGACATCACTCGGGAAAGCTAACGCCACCATCCGCGTGCTGTCACCGGAAGCCGGCATCGGCTGCGGAGCTCCGAGCATGGTGGTGACGATCGACGGCCTCGCGAACAGCATCGATTACTATTCCGCGGGGACATCCAACGGGTTCTATGAGCTCAACTGGGACGGTGTGCAATTTACCGCGCCCAATCAGAAGACTCTCTTGACTGGTTCGGCGACCTTCGATGCCATTCTGCAGATCTACACTTTGCCCCCGAGCGAGACCGGCCACTACTTTAGCGCAAGCACGAATGGCAATCTCCTCGCCAACGGGGGAGGCATTGCTTGGAACGGCTCGTCTCCAGGGACCTACGACTGCAGCGATAGGGCCGGGGTGGACTACCAAGTGGATTCTGGATTTCTCTTGGCTAACTATGTCGATGGTGGGCCATTCTCCGCCGGTACCTTTTATGCACCGGACGGTAGCTGCGGCGGCAGCTCGTGCACCGTTACGATCACCGAGGGCGGAAGCAACGCACCTGGGGTTATCACTAGCGGAACCTTCTCCGGCACGTTCTGTGTGAGCGCTGGCTACAAGGTTGAAACCGTCGGCAGCGGACCGACCCAGGCGGTCTTGAATCCAAACCCGAATGCAGGACGGTCCGTCCAAGTCACCGGGAAGTTTACCGGCTTCGCGGGCTGCGCGCCGTAGCGGGCCGCCTCCAAGCTGCTTGCGCGATCAACGACTACGGCTTCTTGGCGGTGTCGCTTCTCCTCGGATATCGTTCGCTTCCTGAGCGCCGCGCGCTTCGTCTCGAACGCCGTCGTCCGCATCAGAATCCGCGGCGCCCGTGAGCGCTGGCCGCGCCAAGAACCCACCAATTTTACGCGAGCCCGCGCGGCGTGCGCGCCGACGAGCACCTTCTTTTTCGTAACCCCTCCAGGAGGGACGTGTAGACGGTGCAGCGGCGGCGGTGGCACGCGTGCGGGCGGAGGATCGCCCCATGCCGAAATCGCATCTGCTCGCCTCGTACTCGACCCGCCGTCGGTGGACCGTTGCCGACGCCCGGGTTGTGCTGTCAGCGCTCAACGCTTCGGGACTGTCGGTAAACGCGTTCGCGAGCCGAGAGGGGCTCGATGTGCAGCGCTTGTATTTCTGGAGGCGACGGCTCGAAGCGACCACTGAGGAGGCCACGGCGGTGCCCGCGTTTGTGGAAGTGCTGCGCGGCGCCGCAGCGCACGTCGAGGTCATGCTTCGATCCGGGCACGTCTTGAGGGTGCTCGAGTCGATCGACGGCGCCTCGCTGCGTCGCCTCGTTGACGCTCTCGAGCGGGAGCGTACTTGCTGAGCTTGCCGCCGAGCGTGCGACTGTTCGTCGCGTCGCAGCCCGTGGACGGCCGGAAGGGGGCCGACAGTTTGATGGCGCTCGTACGCGACGTACTGCGGCTTGATCCGTTGAGTGGTCACCTTTTTGTTTTCTTCTCGAAGCGGTGCGACCGAATTCGCATCATTTATTGGGATCGCAGCGGATTTGCAATGTGGACGAAGCGCCTTGAGACCGGGTGTTTTCGGCCGGCATTCTCCGCTGACGGTAAGCTCGCGGCGAGCGCGATGGAAGCCGCTGAGCTCGCTCTGATCGTCGAAGGGATCGATCTCGCTGGCGCGCGCCGGCGTCCGCGATGGGAGCCGCGCAAGACCATTCCGGAAGACGCGACTTCCCGACTTTTTTCTTCGTCTCGGTGATCCGTTTTCGATGTCCCACGCGTCTAACGCGTTGGATGAAGCAAACGCCGACTTCCCCGTACGTCCCCGACCTCGACCACCTGCGTGAGTGGCTCGAGAAGATGGTGGCGGCGATGAAGTTCGTCGAGCTGATCCTCGCGATCGTGTCGTTCATCGCGCGCATGCGCGACATCAACTTGGAGCTGACGAAGCGGGTCGCTCACCTCACTCGCAAGCGACCGCGCTCCGAAACCCTCGAGCGTCTCGAGAGGCAACTCGTGCTCCCGTTCATTGGCCTGGTCAAACACGGTCCGGACGCACAGTCCGCCGATGGCACGACGCCCAAGAAATCCAGGAAGAATCGAGGGCAGTCTTCGAATCGTAACGAGTTCCCGGCGCACCTCCTGCGCGTGCCGTTCGAGGACAGCCCGGTGGTCGGCCCGCTCCGCAAGGCGCTCCACGACCGCCTCGGCGTTCACACCCTGTCGCTGGAATACCCGCAAACCAGAGGCAGCCGCAGCGCCTCCGACGAAGAAAGCAATTTCCCCGCCGCCCATGAGC
>CAZDNG010000121.1:0-11578 GCA_964506835.1 uncultured Polyangiaceae bacterium | reverse complement strand
CTGCTTGGCCGCGGCAAAGTGGAAGAGGTAACTCCTCTGCCGCCCCGGCGTCAGCGCCTCGAAGGCGCGCTTGAAACGCGGCTCTCTTCGGAACCGCGCCGTCAGCTCCTCGGGGACTGGATAATCCGAGGTCTTCTTCCGCTCCATGCGCAGCCCAGCCTTCTCGACTGCGATGGCCTCGCGTACGTAGGCCTTGATGGCTGCGGCCTTCGCCGTGATGTCCTTCACGCTGGTGAACTTCATGACCCGCCCGGCTTGCACCTGGCCGAGCTGCACCAGCACCTTCTTGGAGTCCTTCAGCAGCGCGCCCTGAAAGAAGCCCAGCGCGAAGTACTCTTTGAAGCCCTGCAGGATGACGATGTTCTTCCCATCCACCGTGTAGGTAGGCTTACCCCACTTACACTCCTCCTTCATCGCAAAGCCGGCGAGCACCCGCCGCATCTTCGCGATCTCCGCCGCCCAACGCTCACGATACGCCATCTCCATGCCAGCGGTCTCTTTCACCTGGCGATGATAGCAGAACCTTCCAGCGCTCTAACCGCCCTCACGACTCCGCCTTCGCTCTGAGCACCGTCGCGAGCTCGCGCAATCTCGGCAGTCGTTCTCCGACGCGGAGCCGTTCAAGGTACGTCGCAGGAAGTGCCGTCATCGCTTCGGTCGTTTGCGTCGTGTCCGTCGCGTCTTCTACGACGGGCGCTTCCGGGTTCTTGGCGAGGACGGCGGCGACGTGGACGGCGGTGGCGACGTTCGCGGGGTCCTCGGCGCGATGGGGGGCGTCGTGGTGAAGGACGGCGTCGATGACGGCGGGGCGCATGCCCCAGAGGGCGAGCAGATAGGCGCCGACCTCCGAGTGGGTGAAGCCCATGAGCTCGCGCTCGGTTTCGAGGAGCGAGCGCGTGCGGCTGGTGCCGTCGAGGGCTTCGGCGAAGCGATGAGGAACGCGCGACGCGAGGACGAACTGTCCGACGTTGTGGAGCAAGCCTGAAGTGAACGCGTCGCCGGCGTCGGATTTGGCGTCGAGGAGCTCGCGGGCGAGGCGCGCGGTGGCAAGGGCGTGGACGCTCAACGACTCGGGTGAAAAGTGAGCGAGCGCGGGGGTCGCGCGAAACGGCGTGATGACGTGCGATTGGAGGAGGAGGTTGCGGAGCGTGTCGAGGCCGAGCGCTGCGACGGCTTCTTGCACGGTCGCAGCGGCGCGCGGCGGTCCGAACACCGGCGAGCTCGCGAGGCGAAGGAGCTGCGCCGCAATGCCGACGTCTCGTTCGGCGATCGCCGCGATCTCGGCGAGGGACGTCTTCGGTTTGGCGAGCGCACGCGAGAGCGCGTCGTGAACCGACGGCGCTGACGGCAGCTCGTTGTTGCGACCGATGACGGCGCGGAGCGATTCGTTTTTCAGGAGCGCGGGGAGCGCGCAGACCCGTTCGAGCATCGCGCGGAGGCGATCGGGTTCGAACGGCTTGGCGAGAAATTGATGCGCCGCCGGCACGAGGTGAAGCGCGGCGTCCGCGGTCGCGTCGCCGGAAAGCACGATGCGTGC
The DNA here is from genome assembly GCA_964506835.1 of uncultured Polyangiaceae bacterium. Classification (GTDB taxonomy): domain Bacteria; phylum Myxococcota_A; class Polyangia; order Polyangiales; family Polyangiaceae; genus DASZVB01. The sequence goes on along the minus strand of CAZDNG010000121.1, from coordinate 10,041 downwards.
GACTTCCGGGTGTCGCTCGCGCGCCACTTCGAGGAGCTCCGTCCCGTCGCCGATCTTGATGCGGAAGTCGCTCACGAGGACGCGTACGGCGACCTCGTCGAGGGCGCGTGCTGCGGCATCAGCGTCGGTCGTGAGCAGCAGATCCCACTCGCCGGCCTTGTCGCGAAACAAGCGGCGCAAGCTCCGCAGGATCAATTCGTCGTCGTCGGCGACGACGACGCGTGCGCGCGGGGCCGCCGAGCGGGCCACGGCGGAGGTCGAATTCGGCGAGCGCATGATCGGCGGGGAATCCGCCAAAGGCGCACAACGGCTTTTTCGACCCAGGCTTAAGGGGAGCACGCGCTCCGTCTCTTCGAGAAGGAGTGGGGGCGTGGATGCCCATGTGGGCGCCCCGTCGCTGCGCGCGAATCCGTTCAGTCGCAGACGACCGGGACGCGTCCGTTCTCGACCGGGAAACCGCTCGTGCACGTGCTCGCGGCTTGATCGCGGGGACAGGCGCACGCGCACGCGCTCGCTTTGTCGTCGTAGCAGCGTAGGTCGTACAGGAAATTGCAGGGGCGACTGGGCGACGCCGTTTCCATGAAGCCGAGATGGCAGTCACCGAGCGGTGCGGAGCCGAAAGCGCTGCCAGCACCGGAGTTCGTTGCGATCTCGCCGCCGTCGAACGACGATGACGCGCCTCCATTCGAGTCCTGTCCCGGCCCGATTTCCTGGATCACGCGGCCGCCGCACCCGCTCGCTAGCGTCGCAGCGGCGATCCACAGCGCTCCCCCGACTCCCACGCGACCACTATGCGGGCGCTCGAATCGGAGCACAACCGGCGTCGGTGCGGTGATGAGAGGCGCTTGAACCGAGCGGTTTTGCGCGCGCAAAGCGGCCATCGTCGTCGGAGTGCAGCGGCGCCTTCGAAATGGCTCACGGGCGTGCACGTTCCTGCACAGTGTCGTTCGGGTAGCCGAACCGGGGCGCGCTGCTTTAGGATGGTGCGGTTTGCGCCAGAGGAACGGAGGACACACATGAGGCGATGGTCCCGAGCCAGCGTGTTCGCGGCGGCGGCCTTCTTGCGGATGATGCCCGCGCATGCGGCGGGGTCGGATATCGCTTCGGCCGAAGCGCTCTTCGATGAAGGGCGAAAGCTGATGCAATCGGGTCAGTATTCGGAGGCTTGCGCGAAGTTCGAGTCGAGTCAGAAGCTCGACCCCGGCGTCGGCACGATGCTGAACCTCGCCGATTGCTACGAGAAAGTCGGCAAGACCGCGACCGCGTGGGCGGAGTTTCGCGAGGCGATCTCCGCCGCTCACAGCGCCGGCTCGGCCGATCGCGCGACCATCGCGCAGCAGCGCGCGGCGGCGCTCGAGCCGAAGCTCTCGTACATCACGATCGTCGGGTGGAAGGGTCAGACGGTCGTCGTCACACGCGACGGCACACCCATCGATGCCGCCATGGTTGGCGCGGCGATTCCCGTCGACCCGGGTCGTCACGTGATCGAGGCGAGCGCACCGGGCAAGCGCACCTGGTCGACGTCGGTCGACGTCGGCGCCAACGGCGACCGAGTGTCGGTGTCGGTGCCCATCCTTCCCGACGAAGCCGGCGCCGCGCCGGTTCCAGCGTCGCCGACGCCCCCGCCCACTACCGAACCCGCGTCTTCCGCGGAATCGCACCCTGGAAGCACTCAACGCACCGTCGCGATCGTCGCGGGAGGTGTCGGTGTGGCCGGCGTGGTGGTCGGAACGATCTTCGGCATTCGCGCGTCGTCGAAGTGGAGCGACGCGAAGTCCCACTGCGACCCCTATCCCTATTGCGGCGCGAGCGGCGTCGACGCGGCGAACACCGCGCGCTCGAGCGCCAACATCGCGACCGTCGCGTTCATCGTCGGCGCCGCGGGCATCGCGGGCGGCGCGGTGCTCTGGTTCACCGCGCCGAAGGCCACCGAAGGTCCCGTCGCGCTCGGCATCGGCCCCGGCAATCTGCTCGTTCGCGGGAGGTTTTGAGTGCGTCGTTCATCCTCATCATCGATCGGCTCATCGATCGGCGCTCCGAGCGCGGTCGTCACGTTCGCTTCGTTCGCCGCAATCGGCGCGCTCCTCTGTTCGTGCACCGCGATCTTGGGCATCGAAGATCTGAAAGACACGAAGCCCGTCTCGGGCGACGGCGGCCCGTCGGGCACCGGCGGAGCGACGTCGGGTTCCGGCGGCACGGGAGCTTCCGGCGCCAGCAGTGGCGGCACGAGTGCGAGCAGCGGCGGGACCGCTGCGACCACCGGCGGAGCCACATCGGGCAGCGGGGGCAGCCCCGCGAGCGGCGGTTCCAGCGGGTCGGCAACCGGCGGGGGTCCTGCAAGCGGCGGCACGTCGGGAAGCGGGGGCGTGACTGGCACCGGTGGTGCGACGGGCACCGACGCCGGAACTCCCGACGGGGGCGGCGGCACCAGTGGTGCGGTGGTTCACGGCAAGATCGTCGATTATTTCATGAACCCGATCCCCAACGCAGCCGTCTCGGTGGGGACCGAGTCGGCTGTCTCGGACGCGTCCGGCGCGTTCACCATCGATGCGCCCGCGACGTACGATCTCGCGTTCACGATCACGACGACGGTGAGCAACACGCCGGCGAACATCGGCTGGCTCTTTCAGGGCCTGACGCGCCGCGACCCGACGTTGCAGATCTACAACGGCACCCAGAGTCGCAATACCGACGTCAACTTCAACGTCACCGGCGTCACGTTTCCGCTCGCCGCCACGCAATCGCTGGCGGTGGACATCGCGGTCAAGAACGGCGAGGACAACTTGACCCTCGACGTCCCGATGACCGACTACGGGCCCGTGCAATGGACCGGGCCCGCGAGCACCCAAGGATTCGCGCACGCCCTCCTCTGGACGTTCTCGGGCGCGCAGAGCCTGCCCACGAAATACACCCAGACCGACTCGCATGCGGTGACGTTGACCGAGGGCACCCCGCCCACCGTCTCGTTCGCTCTGGGAACGACCGTGTTGGACCCCGGTCCGGGCTCCGGCACGCTCAAGGGGACGGTGAGCAGCCCGACCACCACCAATCGCGAAAACGACGTCTTCGTTCGCTTCACCGACAATGCGGCCATCCAGGTGGTCAAAGACGGCGCGCCGGCCGCGTCGTACTCGTACGTCGTGCCGAGCATCACCGGTGCGACCATCACGGTGGCCGCCGCGACCGGCGATAGCTTTCTCACGCCGTACGCCGTGGTTCATCAAGACGGCCTCGCGATGGGGCAAACGGCGCCCCTCATGACCATTCCGACGGCCCCGTCGTTGGTCGGGCCGGTCGATTCCGCGACGGCGACGAGCTCCACCACGTTCAAGTGGTCGGGTACGCCGAACGTCTACGTGTTCACCGTGAACTTCACGCAGACCTACGACGTGATGCACATCGTGACGACGAAGACCCAGGCTCCGCTGCCGTCGTTCGCGGCGAGCTCGTTCACGATCCCGCCCGGCACCGACTGCACGTGGTTCGTGGAGACCCACGGAACCTACGCCACGGTCGACGCAGCGACGACGTCGAGTGGCTTCCTCGACTCGATGGCCTACGGCATGGTGCGCGGGCCGCGTCGCGGGACGGGGTCATACACCGACAGCGAGACGCGCTCCTTCACGACTTCCATGTGAGCTCTGCATGCACGGCTCTTCGGTGTTCCTGATCTCGTTCTTCACCTCGGCGGCGACGGCCGTCGGCGCGGTGTACTTCATTCAGCGCTACGACATCTTCGAGACGAAGACGCCGGTCGCCGACACCGTGGTGCCCGATCTGCGCGGTCTCGCAGAAGCGGACGCTCGCGCCAACGCGACCGTCGCACACCTCGCGCTCCTCGTCGCGTCGCGCGAACCGAACGCCGACGCGCGCGGCGGCACCGTGCTCCGGCAATCGGTGCCCGCGGGGCAGCATGTCGCCCGCGACTATTCGATGAGCGTCGTCCTCGCCGAAGAGATCCCGAAGGTCCCCGCGGTCGCCGACCTAACCGTCGACGCGGCGAAGGCGAAGCTCGAAGCAGCCGGCTACTCGATGCAAGTGTCGGCCAGCGTGCCGAGCCCGACGGTGCCCGAGGGCGTCGTCATCGAGCAAACGCCGGCGGCCGGCGCGGCTCAGCCCAAAGGCGCGACGATCGCCGTCCAGGTGTCGAGCGGCACCGGCGACGTCGAAGTGCCGAAGCTCATCGGTCTCAGCATCGCGACGGCCAAGGCGAACCTCGAGAAACTCGGGCTGAAGGCGGTCGTACACTGGATCTCGGTCGGCGAAACGCCGACCTACGTCGTCTTGAATCAAAAGCCCGCGGCGGGGGAGAAGCTGAAACCCGACGCCGAGGTGCAGCTCACCGCCTGTCAGTGAAGAGCCGAGGGCGCCGGATCCCGCCCATCCCACCGACGTCGTCACCGGGACGATGTCGGGGAACGTAGCGGCACGAAGCTATCTCAGAAACCGTAGCGAGCACCCCGCTGCTAGGAAGGCCGACGCACGCATACGCTGGTACTTCGAGGAGGCCGACCGACGCAGCGGGGGGCGTAGTAGCTTGATGAGATAGCTTCGATCAGCCGGTCACGTTGATGGTCGTGTCCGTCGAGACGTTCGCGGGGACCGTCGTGGACGGTGCCGCGCCGCCGCTCGCACTGGCGCCACCACCGTGATGGTGGTGATGTCCGTGCGCACCTTGTAGGGTGGTCTGGAGCGCCGCGAACGCCTTCTGCGCACCGGCTACGTCACCGGATTGAAGTGCCTGCCCGACCGCCTTGAACGCGTCGGCGACCTTCGAATTTCCGCCGGCTGCGGGCGAGTTCGCCGTGAGCGACTGAAACGCGGATTGTGCGCCCGCCAGATCGCCGGACTGAAGGGCCTTCGAGAGGTCCTGGAATTCCGTTCGTCGCTGTTGAAAGTTCGAGGCCTGCGCCGCTTGAGCGCCGCTGCTTCCTGAAACGCCACTGATTGACATCGTATCTGTACTCCTTGGTTTGCTTACTCCGCGTCCCCGTGGCGTCTCCGTTCGTCTGGAGGGGCCGTCCGTCCCTCGCACGTCATGGGGACGCGGCGTAAGAGTTCATTGAGTGAGTACGGTCGGCGACCCGTCACCTTGAGCCGTCGAAACGCTCTTTCGCGCGGTGCGATCGCCCTATTTTTATGCTGAATCGACCCATTTTGCCCCGTCTCAAGGAAGCTTCATCGTGACGCGTGTAGGTCTGATGCGAAAGTCGTCGATCGGCGGCTCGGAGCGATGCGTTGCATGCGCATTTGCTCCGCGCGCGGTCGCGTTGACTCGTGGGAGCGAGGGCTACGTCAGGCGCACGCACGAAAGCAAATGAACCGTTTGGGCTTGGGCTCCAAACCGGGGCACCCCTCTCACTCGTGAGATGAGCGCGAGAAACCCGCGAGCACGGTTTTGCCGATCGATCCGCCGCTCTCGACGAGCGCATGCACGCTGCGCAGATTCTGCGCGTCGATGCTCCCGGCGTTCGTCGTCGCGGTGGTCCGGAGCGTGCCGGCGTCGATCAAGCGCGACACCTCGACGAGGATTGCGTGCTGCGCGGCCATGTCCGGCGTTTCGAAGACGGAGCGCGTGAACATGAACTCCCAGCACATCGTGATGCTCTTCGACTTGAACGCGGAGACGCCCTCGTCGACGTCGTCGATGAATCCGACGGTCGATTGTGGTGCCGCGATCTCCGCGAGCTCTGCCATGCGGCCCGGCGTCGTGGTGAGCGCGGCGAGGTAGTCCACGCAGGCGATGCCGCACTCACGAACCGCTTCCGGAATGGGGCGGTGATGATTCACGACGTGGTGCGCGCCCATTTGTCTTACCCAAGCGGCGGTCTCCGGTCTCGACGCCGTGCCGATGACGGTGAGGTTCGTCAACGCGCGCGCGAGTTGAATGAGGATCGATCCCACGCCGCCTGCGCCGGCGAGCACGAGCAATGTTTCCGGCGCGCCTCCGTGATTTCTCGGAATGCGCATTCGATCGAACAACAGCTCCCACGCCGTGACTGACGTCAACGGCAGCGCGGCCGCGTCGGCGAACGAGAGCGATCGGGGCTTCGGGCCGACGAGTCGTTCGTCGACCGCGTGATACTCGGCGTTCGTTCCGGGCCGACCACTCGTGCCGGCGTAGAACACTTCGTCGCCCGGTTTGAAGAGCGTCACGTCTGCGCCCACGGCCTCGACGACACCGGCCGCGTCGTAGCCGAGGACCCAGGGCTGCCCCGCGGGCGGCGTCTTTCTTCGCCGCACCTTGGTGTCGACCGGATTGACCGAAACGGCGCGCACCGCGACCAGAAGATCGCGCGGCCCCGCGAGCGGCGTTGCGACTTCGATATCCGTGAGGACGTCGGGTGGGCCGGTCGCGAAATAGCCGATCGCCTTCATCGTCGTTTGCCTCGCGTGAGATGCGTTCGCATCGTGCAAGCATGCGGCTCCGGAAACCCCACCGACAGGGGAGTCGAAATATGGCTCGTTTTCAGCGGTGAGAGCGAGCGGACTTTTGCGCGAGCGATGCGTTTCGCGACGCTTTGGTCGTGAACGGTCGTGCGCAATGCGCGCACGACCCGCTGTTCGGTCTCTCACGCTGGTTCTCCTCTCCTCATAAGGAGGGCGTCGCCGCGCTTCCGAGAACCGAGAGTGGCGAGCGTCGTGGTCACATTTCTAAATCATTCTCAAATGCACTTCTGAGTTCGTTCTCTCGCGCGAGGCGCGCGCTTCGTTTCTGAAAAGTGCGACTCGATCTCGTTGCTTTCTGGAGCTCGATGGAGCGCGCGTCGATCGTTTCGACGCGTCGACTCGATGCGCTTCAGTTCGTTTCGAATGCACGACGAACAGGCGTGCGCTCGCGCGCATGCGTTTCACGGAAGAGAAACCGAAAGTCTTCTCGACAGAAACAGCCGACACCTACATTGGCCAACATCGGCAGACGCTGGGAAATTCGGTACCCGCGTTCGGTCCCCGACAACCGAAGGAGTCGCCTCGCATGGATACGCTCATCAAGGTCGATATTGCCGCTCCGCCCACGGAACAGGACGTCATTCACAACCGCTGGCACCCGGACATTCCGATCGTCAGCTGGGTCAAACCCGGCGACCAGTTCCGAATCGAATGCATCGATTGGACAGGGGGACAGATCAAAGACGACGACTCGGCGACGGACATCAAAGTCGTCGACCTCACGAAGGTCCACTATCTGAGCGGTCCGATCGGCGTCGAAGGCGCCGAGCCGGGCGATCTCTTGGTCGTCGACATTCTCGACGTCGGCGTGCTCAAGGATTCTCAGTGGGGCTTCACCGGGATCTTCGCCAAGGAGAACGGCGGAGGGTTTCTCACCGAGCACTATCCCGAAGCGCGAAAGGCGTGCTGGGGCTTCAGCGGGATCTACGCCAATTCGCGCCACATTCCCGGCGTCGAATTCGCGGGCATCATGCATCCGGGGCTCATTGGCTGTTTGCCGTCGAAGTCGCTCCTCGAAACCTGGAACAAACGCGAAAAGGCCCTCTTCGACACCGACCCGGAACGCGTCCCCGCGCTCGCGGCGATGCCGAGCGGCGAGACGGCGCACATGGGCCGCATGAAAGGCACCGCGGCGAAAGAGGCGGGCGCCATCGGCGCACGCACCGTTCCACCTCGCGAACACGGCGGTAACTGCGACATCAAGAACCTCTCGCGCGGTTCGACCGTGTACTTCCCCGTCTACATCAAGGGCGGCGGTCTCTCGATGGGAGACATCCACTTTTCTCAGGGAGACGGCGAGATCACGTTCTGCGGCGCCATCGAGATGGCCGGCTACCTCGACATCCGCGTGAACATCATCAAGGGCGGCATGGCGATGTACGGGATCACGAATCCCATCTTCAAGCCGAGCCCGCTCGAGCCGCGGTATTCGAATTACCTCATTTTCGAGGGCATTTCGGTCGACGAGAAAGGCGTGCAGCACTACCTCGACGTCCACGTCGCCTATCGAATCGCGTGTCTGAACGCCATCGAATACCTCAAAAAGTTCGGGTTCACCGGCGCTCAGGCCTACGCGATTCTCGGGACGGCGCCCGTCGAAGGCCGGATCAGCGGCATCGTGGACATTCCGAATGCCTGCGCGACGCTCGCCATTCCGACGGAGATATTCAACTTCGACATTCGGCCGTCACCAACGGGCCCCATCAAGGCCGTCAAAGGCGGCATCGATCTCGCGAAGGTCGTGTGAATGCCGACCTACGAATTCGACTGCTCCGATCACGGCACCTTCGAGCTCGCGCGTCCGATCGCTCGGATGCGCGAGCCGGCGGAATGCCCGACGTGCGGCGTTTCGGCGCGTCGCATCTTGAGCCTTCCAAACGTCGCTCTCGTGTCGTCGGTGACACGCAAGGCCACCGAAGTGAACGAACGCAGTCGTCACGAGCCTCGCCTCGTCACGAGGAAGAAAATGCCGGCGAGCGACGCGCCACCTCGTCTCCACTCGAGTCACTGCAGTCGTCCTTGGGCACTCGAACACAGTTGAAGATGGTTGGATGATTACATGCAGACGACATGCGCGAGACACGTAACGCCAAGTACGAATTCCAAGTTATCGCTTCGACGCCCGCCTGGCGATCCTAATTTTCCCCAAAGGAAAGGCATCATGCAAAGCATCTCACTTCCCGGGCATCCCAGTAGAGGCCCCCGGTCGCGCGCCATCGCCGCGCTGCTCTTCATCGTGGGTTCGGTAGGTTCGCTTACTTTGGGATGCAGCAAATCCCAGGACGCGAGCGTCGCGGAAAGCAAGGCCTCAGCGGCTACCGCTCCCGCCTCCACCGAACGCGCTACCGATCCCACTGGGCCGGTGATCACTCCGCCTGGAGTGGCGATGTCTACCCTGAAGGCAGCGGACTATCCGACCGCCAAGGTGGACACGACAGGGCTGACCGTCGGTGACGACACCGTGACCGTCGGTATCTTGCACTCCACGACGGGCACCATGGCCATCAGCGAGACCGGCTCGGTCCAGGCGGAGAAGCTCGCCATCGAGCAGATCAACGCGCTCGGCGGCATCCTCGGTCGCAAGATCAAATACATCCAGGAAGACGGCGCGAGCGACTGGCCGACGTTCGCCGAGAAAGCGAAGAAGCTCCTCGAAAGCGACAAGGTCGCGTCGGTGTTCGGCTGCTGGACGTCGGCGTCGCGCAAAGCGGTGCTCCCGGTCTTCGAGAAAGACAACGGGCTCCTCTACTACCCCACGTTCTATGAGGGCCTCGAGCAGTCGAAGAACGTGTTTTACACGGGCCAGGAGGCGACGCAGCAGATCCTCGCGAGCTTGAACTGGGTCGTCGACACGAAGAAGGCGAAGACCTTCTACCTCGTCGGCTCGGACTACATCTGGCCGCGCACGTCGATGAAGATCGCGCGAAAGCACATCGAAAACGTGATCCACGGCGAGGTCGTCGGTGAGGAATACGCACCGCTCGGCAGCACCGAGTTCGGGTCCCTCATCAACAAGATCAAGGTCAAGAAGCCGGACGTCATCTTTGCGGCCGTGGTCGGCGGAAGCAACGTGGCTTGGTTCAAGCAGCTCAACGCGGCCGGCGTGAACGCCACGAATCAGACGCTCCTGACGATCTCGGTCACCGAAGACGAGGTGCTCGGCATCGGCGGCGAGAACTTAGTCGGGTTCTTCTCTTCGATGAAGTACTTCGAGAGTCTCGACAACGACAACAACAAGTCGTTCGTCGCCGCGTTCAAGAAGATGTGGGGCGACAAGAGCGTCATCGGAGACGTGACCCAAGCCGCCTACCTCGGCCCGTGGATCTGGCGCGCCGCAGTGGAAAAAGCGGGCAGCTTCGACGTCGACAAGGTCGTCGCGGCCTCGCCGGGCATCGAAATCAAGATCGCGCCGGAGGGTTATGTCAAGGTCCACGACAATCACCATCTCTGGAGCAAGACGCGAATCGGCAAGTGGAAGGCGGACGGCCAAGCCGAGGTGGTCTATCAATCGGATCTTATCGAACCCAATCCTTTCCCCAAAGGATATCAGTGATGGGAAGTTACCTCATAAACCTACTGCGCCCCCCGCTG
>CAZDNG010000120.1:0-11601 GCA_964506835.1 uncultured Polyangiaceae bacterium | reverse complement strand
CCTGCACGAAGTATTGGACGAGTGGTTTGTCCGCGAGGTGCGGCCCCGGCTGAAAGGCAAGGCCGTGTTGGTGCGGTATGCGGACGACTTCGTCTTCGTCTTCGCACGGAAGGAGGACGCCGAGCGGGTGCTCGACGTGCTGCCGAAGAGATTCGGGAAGTACGGTCTCACTCTTCACCCGGACAAGACTCGACTCGTGCCGTTTGAGCGGCCCGACAAAAGTCCCGGACAGGGGGGGACGCCGGGGACCTTCAACATGCTGGGCTTCACGTACTACTGGGGTCGCTCTCGAAGAGGGACCTGGATTGTGAAGCAACGCACGGCGAAGGACCGATTCAGTCGCACGCTTCGCCGCATCAGGGATTGGTGCCGGACCCACCGGCACGATGCGGTGAAGGTGCAGCACCACGCCCTCTGGCAGAAGCTGAACGGGCACTACGGGTATTTTGGCGTCACGCACAACTACCCCGCGCTCGCTAGGCTGAGGGACGAAGTCGGGAGCATCTGGCGCAAGTGGCTCTCTCGCCGCTCGCAAAAGAGCTACCTGACCTGGACGGCCATGCATCGACTCTTGGAGAGATACCCTCTCCCGAAGCCGCGCATCGTCCACTCGTACATCACGTAGCAAATCCGACGTCCGAAGAGCCGGATGCGGGAATCCCGCACGTCCGGATCTGTGGGGGCCCCGCTGGGCAACTGGCGGGGCTACCCGACCCCATCCCCACACCCCCAGAGGCGGACGAGTCGCGTGCGGACGTCGCGAATGGATACCTTGAGCGAAGCGCGCAGGGCCCTACGCTCGCGAAGCGAGCCCGGCGAAGCCGGCAGGGGGAGCGGTCGCGCAGCGAGCCGCGGGGGACAAGGTCCCCCCAGGACCCAGAGCGGTCGCGAAGCGAGCCGCGGGGGGCACAGGCCCCCCGAAAACTAGGCCGGGCCTTCGATTTCGTCGACGATGAACTGCCACACGGCGGCGATGCGCGGCACGTCGCGAAGCGCGCGGTGCCCGACGAGCCACAACGTTTCGCGCGGAAATCGCGGGATCTTCGGGTAGAGCTCCGGGCTCAAGCTCACCTCGACGAGGCGGTGGCCGCGCATGAAGATCCGCGGCAGGAGGATCGCTCCGGTGCCGGCTTCAGCCGCAGCGATCTGCGCCGCGATGCTGCTCGTCCTGAACACGACGGACGCGCTCGGCACCGCTTCCACGAGCCAGCGCGCGCTCGGAATGTGCACGAGGTCGCTGCCCCAGGTGATCCAGTCGATGCTCGCGAGCGACGTGACCGTGCCGACCTTCGCCACGTAGTCCGGCGACGCGAGGATCGCGTCTTCTTCGTCGGCGATCTTCCGGGTTACGAGGTCGCCGCTGGTCGGTCGAATGAAGCGCAGCGCGAGATCCGCCTCGCGGCGGCTCAAGTCGAGGTACGCGATGCTCGAGTCGAGCTCGAGACGGATGCCGGGATGCTTCGCGAGGAGCCGCGGTATCGCGGGCGCGACGAAGTGATCGGCGACGCCCGGCGCCGCCGTCACTCGGACGATGCCTTCCGGTTTCGTCTCGAAGCCGTCCACGGCGTTGCCGAGCTCGAGCGCGGCGTGCTCGAAGCTCTCCGCGTGCGGAATGAGTCGTTCGACGACGGCGGTCGGCAAGACGCCGTCCGGCGTTCGGTCGAACAGATGCACGCCCAGGGCTTCCTCGAGCGCGTCGAGCCGGCGTCCGACCGTCGATGCATTCACTCCGAGCGCCATGGCGGCGCCCGACAGGCTCTTCGCCCGAAACAGTGCGAGCATGACCCGCACATCGTCCCAGGAGAACTTGCTTTGCATCGTTGCGGGTATAGTGCGCGCAAATGCGGATTGAGTTGCCAATTCGCGGCGCGCAAGGTGACGGCGTGGAGGCAGTTATGTCGGAAACCGGCTCGAAAAACGTGCATGTCGTGGTGGGAGCAGGACAAATTGGCCCGGAGGTCGCGCGCCGATTGGTGAAGGGGGGGCACCGAGTGCGAATGGTCCGTCGCTCGGGGGGCGGAGACGACGTGCCCGGTGTCGAGTGGGCCCGCGGCGACATCACCGATCGCGCCTTCGTGGACGGCGCTTTCGCGAACGCCGCCGTCGTCTACAACACCGCGAATCCGGCGCGGTACGATCGCTGGGACGAGCTGTTGCCGCCGCTCCTCACGTCGATCCGCGAGGGCGCGGGGCGAGCCGGGGCGCGGCTCGTCCAGCTCGACAATTTGTACATGTACGGCCGCCCGAAAAACGGCGTGCTCCGCGAAGACACGCCGATCGAGCCGTGCAGCAAGAAGGGCGAGCTCCGCGCGCGGCTCGCGCGCGAATTGTTCGCGGCGCACGAGCGCGGCGACGTCGAAGTCGCGTGCGGGCGCGCCGGCGATTTTTTCGGGCCCGGGACGGGCCGCAACTCGACGGTGCTCGGCGCGCCGTTCTTCGAGCGACTCCGGCGCGGCCAGTCGGCGATGGTGTTCGGCGATCCGGACCTGCCGCACGCGTACAGCTACTCACGCGACGTCGCCGAGGGTCTCGTCGTGCTCGGTCGCGAACCCGCCGCCGCCGGCAAGGTCTGGCATCTGCCGGTCGCCTGGAACGGCACCACGCGCGAGATCGTCGCGCGATTCGCCGAGGCCGCGGGCCAGAAGCCGCGACTCTTTCGTCTTCCGACGTGGCTCCTCCGCATCGTCGGTCTCTTCATGGGCGAAGCCGGCGCGCTCGCGGAAATGATCTACCAGTGGGAAACGCCGTACCGCCTCGACGACTCGGCGTTTCGCGCCGCGTTCGGCGTCTCCGCGACGCCCATCGACCAGGCCGTCCGCGAAACCCTCGACGCGATGGGATTCGCTGCAGCCCCTGCGGCGACCGGCGCAATCGCCTCTCTGCCGCGGTGAGCAGCCCCCCCCACTTGCTCTCCCTTTTGCTCTAGCCCTCAGCTCTACCCCGCTCCATCACCCGTTCTCAGGGTCTTCGCGATGCGTCGATGCGCGGCGGGCATCGCGAGCGCGTCGAGCTCCTCCGGTGAGGTCCACGCGAACGCGCGACACCCGACGGCCCGTGGCGCGCCCTTCGTCGACGTGCACGGATGGACGTCGAGCGTGATCCGGTAACGCGTCACGGTGTGACGCACGGTGAACGCCGCTTCGCCCGCGTGCGCGTCGAGCGCGACGGCCTCGCGGAGGGCTCGCTCGGCGGCGTGCGCCGGGGTTTCGCCGGCTCGGACGTCGGTGTTCGGAAATTGCCACATCCCGCGCCAGCGCGCGGCGTCGTCGGGCACCTGGATGACGAGCACACGCCCGCGGCGCCATACGACGGCCGCGGCGCGCGCGACGGGGATCGGCGCGTCGCGCGCCGGCAGCTCGGGAAGCTCGAGCGCCACGCCGTCTCGATGCGCGACGCACTCGCGCGCGAGCGGGCACGCATCGCACCGCGGTGACCGCGGCGTGCAGGTCGTCGCGCCGAGCTCCATCAGCGCCTGATTGAAGTCGCCCGGGGCGTCTTCGGGGACGAGCCGCTCGGCGAGGCGCCAGAGCTCGCTCTTGAGCGGACCGCGCGACGGGTCGCCGCGCAGCCCGAAGAGCCGGCACAAGACGCGCACGACGTTGCCGTCCACGAGCGCGGCGCGCACGCCGTACGCGATGCTCGCGATCGCTCCGGCCGAATACGGACCGATCCCCGGAAGCGCGCGCAAGGCTTCCACGGTGTTCGGCACGCGCCCGCCGTGTTCGGTCACCACGGCGCGCGCGCCGTTCCGGAGGTTTCGCGCGCGCGAGTAATAGCCGAGGCCCTGCCACGCGTGCAGCACGTCGTCTTCGTCGGCCTTCGCGAGCGCGGCGACGGTCGGAAAGCGCTTCATCCAGCGCTCGTAGTAGTCGCGCACCGTCGCGACTTGAGTTTGCTGGAGCATCATCTCGCTGACCCACACCGCGTACGGGTCCTGGGTTCGCCGCCACGGCAAATCGCGCCGATGTTTGCGGTACCAGGCGAGCAGGGGGCCCGTGATACGCCGCTCGTCGTCCTCGTGGGGACGCGCGCCGGCCGCGCCGTTCGTCGTGGTCGGCGGTTCGGGCGCTCGCGTTTTCGTCGCTCGGGACGCTCGCCGGGTCTTCATCGCAGCGTGGGCGCCGCGGCTTCCCAGTTTCGTCCGTCGAAGGGCTCGAGGTCGAACCACTCGAGATGCGGCTCGTCGAGGCAGCGCGCGTTCACGCTGAACCCGTCGGGATGCGAGCGCGGCACGTAGTACGAATGCACGCCGCAGATTTTGCAAAAATGGTGCTTCGCGACGCCGGTGTTGAACGTGTACGTCGCGACCGCGCTCTCCGGCGAGAGCAGCTCGAAGTCGCCCTGCGGCACGATGAGGTGCAAGTAACCCTTCATGGTGCAGAGCGAGCAGTTGCAATCCGACGCGAGCCAGCGGCGTAACGTCACGCGAAAGCGAACCGCGCCACAATGACAGCCGCCGGCCAGCGTCACGGGGAGTTCGGGACGCGCGTCGTCCGCGCCCGGGAGGTCACACGGCATCATCGCGGCGAACCTAGATCGGCGAACCGGGCTCAGCAACGCCGTGCAGCACGAGCGCGCCGTCGACAAAGGTTCCGCGGCAAAATCTGCTTGGCGATGCGTCGCGGTGGCACGGCCGCGAAACGGGTTCCGTTTCTCCGGGCAATTGCGACTTTTGAGACGCGACACTAGCCTGCGCGCCGGAGAACCCATGCCCGACTTTGCGTTTCAAGAGATACTGCCGCTCGGCAAGGACGAAACCCCGTATCGATTGCTGTCGACGGACCACGTGGCGACGTTCGAGGCGCGAGGGAAGCAGTTTCTCGAAGTCGCGCCGGAAGCGCTGACGCTGCTGACGCGCGAAGCGATGCACGACATCGCGCATTTGTTGCGGCCGGGACACCTCGCGCAGCTCGCGCGCATCTTGAAGGACGAGGACGCGTCGCCGAACGACCGTTTCGTCGCGCTCGACTTGCTGAAGAACGCGAACATTGCGGCGGGTGGCGTCTTGCCGATGTGCCAGGACACGGGCACCGCGATCGTCATGGGCAAGAAGGGGCAATACGTCGTCACCGGTGGCGGCGACGAAGCGGCGATCGCGCGCGGCGTGTTCGACACATACCTGACGTCGAGCCTCCGCTATTCGCAGATGGCGCCGCTCGACATGTACAAGGAAGCGAACACCGGAAATAATTTGCCGGCGCAGATCGAAATTTTCGCGACCGACGGCGACGCCTACAAGTTCCTCTTCATGGCGAAGGGCGGGGGTTCGGCGAACAAGAGCTACCTGTATCAAGAGACGAAGGCGCTCTTGAATCCGGAGAGCTTGCTCGCGTTCGTGGAGCAGAAGCTGCGCTCGCTCGGGACCGCGGCGTGCCCGCCGTATCACCTCGCGATCGTCATCGGCGGGCCGAGCGCCGAGTACACTTTGAAGACGGCGAAGCTCGCGTCCGCGCGCTACCTCGACTCGCTCCCGACCGAAGGAAACAAGCTCGGGCGCGGGTTCCGGGATCCGGAGCTCGAAGAAAAGGTCCTCGAGATCTCGCGGCGGACCGGGATCGGCGCGCAATTCGGCGGAAAGTACTTCTGCCACGACGTGCGCGTCATCCGCCTGCCGCGTCACGGCGCGAGCTGTCCGGTGGGCATCGCCGTGTCGTGCTCGGCCGATCGGCAGGCGCTCGGCAAGATCACGAAGGAAGGCGTGTTCCTCGAAGCGCTGGAGCGCGATCCGGCGAAGTACTTGCCGGAGACGACGCACGACGATCTGCCGGGCGACGTCGTGCACATCGACCTCGGACGACCGATGTCGGAAATTCGCGCGGAGCTGTCGAAGTATCCGACGAAGACGCGGCTCTCGCTCTCGGGTCCGATGATCGTCGCGCGCGACATCGCGCACGCGAAGCTCAAGGAGCGGCTCGATCGCGGCGACGGCATGCCGTCGTATTTGAAGGAGTTCGCCGTGTACTACGCAGGGCCCGCGAAGACGCCCGCCGGGTACGCCTCGGGGTCGTTCGGTCCGACGACGGCGGGTCGCATGGACGCGTACGTCGATCAGTTTCAAGCC
The DNA here is from genome assembly GCA_964506835.1 of uncultured Polyangiaceae bacterium. Lineage (GTDB taxonomy): Bacteria > Myxococcota_A > Polyangia > Polyangiales > Polyangiaceae > DASZVB01. Next base: position 5,540 of record CAZDNG010000120.1, on the reverse strand, counting down.
GCGGGCGGCAGCCTCGTGATGCTCGCGAAGGGAAACCGTTCTCCGGCCGTCACCGAGGCGTGCAAGAAGCACGGCGGTTTCTACCTGGGCTCGATCGGCGGCCCGGCGGCGCGCCTCGCGCAGGAATGCATCAAGAAAGTCGAGGTGCTCGAATATCCGGAGCTCGGCATGGAGGCCGTATGGAAGATCGACGTGGTCGATTTTCCTGCGTTCATCGTCGTCGACGACAAGGGCAACGACTTTTTCGCCGAGCTCGCCGAGAAGAAGAGTTTGCCGGTGAAGCCCTGACGCCCGCGTTCGCGCGGGCGATGCTATGACACCGGTGGATGCCCGCCTCGGCACGCCGCCGCCGTCTCTCGCCCGAGCGCGAACAGGCGATCTTTCGCGCGCTCGAGCGGGTCGACCGGGAGTGTGATCGCACTGCGCGGCTCGGCGCCGATCCGATCGGCCCCGTCCGTCGCTACGCCGGCGCGGCGAACCTCGAGATCGCGGGGCTCATCGGCGCGTGCCTCGCGTTCGGCAACGCCAAGGCCCTGCGCGCGAAGGTGTGCGACGTCTTCGATCGACTGGGTCCGGATCTGCCGGCCGTCCTCGACGACGAGCTCGACGTGTTCGCGCGCCTGTCCGGCTTCAAGCATCGCGTCTACCTCGGCGAAGACGTCGCGCGTCTGGCGATCGGCGCTCGTCGTGTGCAGCGGTCGTACGGGTCGCTCGAACGGTGCTTCGTCGCGGCGTTCGAGCGACACGGCGCGCTTCGCCCGGCGCTCGCCGAATGGGTTCGCGCCATTCGCTCGGCGGGCGGCCTCGACGCCGCGTCCGGTCGCCGTCGCGGCGCGCAGCACATCTTGCCGGATCCGGAGAAGACCAGCGGCTGTAAGCGGCTTCTCCTCTATTTGCGCTGGATGGTGCGCAAAGACGACGGCGTGGATCTCGGCGTGTGGAAGAAAGTGCCGACGTCGCTCTTGCTCGTCCCGGTCGACACGCACCTCTACAAGCTCTCGAAGAACCTCGGTTTCACCGATCGCGCGACGCTCACCTGGGAAACGACGGAAGAAGTGACGCGGGCGCTCCGGAAATTCGACGCAAACGACCCGGTCCGCTTCGACTTTTCACTCTGTCACCTCGGCATGCTCCAGCGCTGCCCGTCGAAGCGCGACGCGGTTCGTTGTGAAGGCTGCGGTATTCAGTCCGTCTGCCGTCACTGGTCGCGCTGAGCGACTATTCAAACGTGACGACGGAACGAATCGACGTCCCCGCGTGCATCAGGTCGAAGGCCTGGTTGATCTGCGCGAGGGGCATCGTGTGCGTGATCAAGTCGTCGATGTTGATCTTCCCCTCCATGTACCAGTCGACGATTTTCGGCACGTCGGTGCGGCCCTTCGCGCCGCCGAACGCGGTGCCCTTCCAGACGCGGCCCGTGACGAGCTGAAACGGTCGGGTCGCGATTTCCTGGCCCGCACCCGCGACGCCAATGATGACGCTGGTGCCCCAACCCTTATGACAGCACTCGAGGGCCTGGCGCATGGTCTTCACGTTCCCGATGCACTCGAAGCTGAAGTCTGCGCCGCCGCGCGTGACGTCGACGAGGAACGGCACGAGCTCGCCTTCGACTTCTTTCGGATTGACGAAATGCGTGAGCCCGAATTTTTCGGCGAGCGGGCGGCGCGCGGGGTTCGTGTCGACGCCGACGATGCGGCCCGCGCCGACCATGCGACACGCCTGGACGACGTTCAAACCGATGCCGCCGAGTCCGAACACCACGACGTTGTCGCCCGCCTGAACCTTGGCGGTGTTGATGACCGCGCCGACGCCAGTCGTCACGCCGCAGCCGATGTAGCAAACCTTGTCGAACGGAGCGTCGGGGCGGATCTTCGCCAGCGCGATTTCCGGAAGGACGGTGAAGCTCGAGAACGTGGAGGTGCCCATGTAGTGAAACACGGGGTCTTTGCCGATCGAGAAGCGGCTCGAGCCGTCCGGCATCACGCCGCGACCCTGCGTCGCGCGGATGGCCTGGCACAGGTTCGTCTTGCCACTGGTGCAGTAGTCGCAGTTGCGGCACTCCGGCGTGTAGAGCGGAACGACGTGGTCGCCTGGGACGAGCGAGGTGACGCCGGGTCCGACGTCGACGACGACGCCCGCGCCTTCGTGGCCGAGAATGGCGGGGAATAGCCCTTCAGGGTCGTCTCCGGAGAGCGTGAAGGCGTCCGTATGGCAGACGCCCGACGCTTTGATCTCGACGAGCACCTCGCCCGCCTTGGGGCCGTCGAGCGAGACCATTTCGATCGAGAGCGGTTTCTTGGCGGCGTGGGCGACGGCGGCGCGAACCTGCATGGGCGTCTCCTATGACATGTCGGATAACCCGGACCAAGCGTTTCAAAGTGCGTCGCGCGGGAACCGTTGTGGCGAGTGAGAAACCGTGCAATGTTGAGCTTCTATCACCATGCCCGGTGAGCAGCTTTTTCCGCTCTCGTCGATTCGCACTGACGGCTGGTTCGAACGTATCGGAGAGAGCGTCGGCAGCTTCCAGGCGTTGTGCGACATCGTCGGGGAGCGGTTCTTCGCGTTTTCGATGATCACCGGTGCGCGCATCACGGCGCTCACCGTCGATCGTCGCAACCCCGACAACACCCTGGTGGATTTCGTGGTCGGCATGAGCGACGAGGAGCCGGCGCGCGCCGACTCGCAACGCCTCACGCTGTCCGAATTTCGCCGTCGGTTGGTCGGCGCGTTGCTTTCGGACGAACCGGCGGGCCCGGTGCCGAAGCGTCCGACCGACACCGAGGCCATCCAGTTGCACATCGGCGTGCGCTACCTCTTGCTCGCGCCGCTCTACGGCTACAGTTTGCTCGAGCTCACCGTCGGGGCGACCGGTTCGACGCTCCGCATGCTCCACGACGGCGTCGAAGAGGCGTATCCGCTTCCGACCTTCCGCGAGCGCATCAAGACGCACGTCCGGCAAGAGCTGTCTCGCGTCGGGCGAACCGGCGGTCGCGGCGCGATCGACCTCTCCCACGTCAAGGCCGCGGAAGAAGCAGCCGCGCGCGGCGATCACAGCCAGGTCGCGCAGCTCCTCGGGCAATGGCCAGGGCCGCTCACGATATTTTTGCGGACGCCGGAAGGGCAGATGCTCAACACGGAAACACGCGGCATCATCTCGCGTGGCCTGGGGCTCCTCGGTTCGGCTTGCGTGGCGCTCGACGATGCCGCCCAGGGCGAGGAGATTTTGCGCCTTGCGGTCCAGTATGCCGGCGATGGCGCGGGCGCGTCCGACATCTACGCGCGCCTCGGTGAGGCGCTCCTCGAGCACGATCGCGCGGGCGAGGCGATCGGCCCGCTCCGGCGCGCGGCGAACCTCGGCGCCCCCGGCGACAAGGTCTGGCCGCTGCTGGCCCGAGCCTTTCTCGAGCGGGGCCGGTCGGTCGCGGCGTTCGGCGCGCTCCTCGAAGCCCGCGCCGCGGGCGTCGACCACGAGAAGGTCCGTGACCTCTACACCCGTGTCGAGGCGCGGCTCGGGACCGCACTCGAAACCTGGAAAAGCACCGTTCGGGACGCCTGACCGGACTCGGTCGCCTACACGGCGCCCCGTCATGCTGCTCGCATTGACAGGATGAAGGGGCAGCGTTAGACGTGCGAACGCCGTGATTTCAGCGGGTTATAGCGCTTTGGACCGAACCGGTTTTTCTCCGTGTTTCTCGACCCGCGCGCCCGCGTTCTCGAGTAACTGAGGAGCCGATCCTGATGTTCCTGCTCTACCTGCCGATGTTCATCATGTTCGCCCTCGCCGGGGTGATCTGCGCGGCGATGTTCACCCTTGGGCAAGTGCTCGGCCCGAAGAACCCGACGGCCGAAAAAATGACGCCGTTCGAGTGCGGCAACGACACCGAGGGCGGTCGCGGCACGAAGGTCAGCATCAAGTTTTATCTCACGGCGATTCTGTTCGTCGTGTTCGATATCGAAGTGGTGTTCATCTACCCCTGGGCTACGCTGTTCAAGGGCCTCGGCTGGAGTGGATTTTCCACCATGCTCGGCTTCATCGCAGCGCTCGTCGTAGCGCTCGTGTACTGCTGGAAGAAAGGAGCTCTCGAATGGGAGAGCTGACGCACGGATCCGACCAAGTGATCGGCGGGGGCGCCTCCGAGGGGATCATCACCACTCGCGCGGCCGATCTGCTGGCCTGGGCGCAGAAATACTCACTCTTCATGTACCCGTTCGTGACGGCGTGTTGCGGCATGGAATTCATGGCCATGTCGAGCCCGCGGTACGACTTTTCGAGGTTTGGCGCCGAAGCGCCGCGCTTCTCGCCCCGCCAGGCCGACCTGCTCTGGGTCGTCGGCACGATCGTGCAGCGACAAGCACCGATCCTGCGGCGCATCTACGAACAGATGGCAGAGCCGAAGTGGGTGCTGGCCTTCGGAACCTGCGCGTCGTGTGGCGGCTTTTACGACAACTACGCCTGCGTCGCCGGCATCGACAAGATCATCCCCTGCGACGTCTACGTCCCGGGCTGTCCTCCGCGGCCGGAAGCGGTCCTCGACGGGCTCATGCTGCTCATGGACAAGATTCAACGCGGCGACAAGCGTCCGGCAGTCGTGAAACCGCGGACCGATCCCGCGACGGACAACACTCACGGCCTCGTGCAGGTTCGCCGCAGGGAGCCCGCCGCCTGAGCGGCGACCGGTGAAGCATGGCGCGAGCCCTTCTCGAGCTGTTGAAAAAGACGTTCGCCGGCGCTGTACTCGAATCGTGGAGTCAGCACGGGGACGAAACCGCCGTCATCGAGCCGTCCCGGTGGCACGACGTCGCGGCGTTCCTCAAGACGTCGAGCGAGTCGGATATGAGCATGCTCACCGACCTCACCGCCGTGGACTTCCCGGACCGAAATCCGCGGTTCGAAGTCGTCGCGCACTTCTACTCACTGTCGAAAGGGCACCGCGTTCGCCTGAAGGCGCGCATCGGCGACCCGGCCGGCGAGCACGTCCACATTCCGTCGCTCTCGGATCTCTGGGGTAGCGCGAACTGGCTCGAGCGCGAGTGCTGGGACATGTTCGGCGTGGTCTTCGTGGGCCACCCCGATCTGCGCCGGATCCTCCTCTACCCGGAGTTCGTCGGGCATCCGCTCCGCAAAGACTACCCGGCCGACCGCATCCAACCGCTGGTCGAGTATCGAGACGTCCCGGCGATCGACAAAGTCGCGCCCTTCCACCACGACGAAGGCATGTCGTTCGGGCGTCAGACGTTCGACCACATCGGAAGTGCCGACGGAGACGATCCGGAGCTTTTCCCGGGGCAAAAGGCGAACTGAGGCATGGAGCCCATCGATCAGGATCTGTACGAGCACGAGATCGATCTGCCCGCGGAGCCGATGCTCCTCAACGTCGGGCCCGCGCATCCCGCGATGCACGGGACCGTGCGCTGCGTGATGGAGCTCACCGGCGAAAGCATCGTCAAGGTCGACGTGCAGGTCGGTTACTTGCACCGCGGCTTTGAGAAGATGTGCGAGCGCGGCACCTGGACGCAGGTCTATCCGTACGTCGATCGTT
>CAZDNG010000119.1:0-12366 GCA_964506835.1 uncultured Polyangiaceae bacterium | reverse complement strand
GTAAGGGGCAGGGTTTCGGGAAGCCAGTGGCGTCGGGCGACGCGCGAGGTGGGACTTTGGCCCTCGTGCACCCACACGAAAAGTGATGAGCGATACCGTGATTGGCGTAAAGTCGCAGCCGGGTTGTCGCCGGTCGCGTCGTATTTACTTCAGACGGCTGTGACGCTCGTGGGCGTGGTGGCGCTCGCGATCGTGCTGCTTTACGCCGCGCGACGAACGGGGATCGGGCGCGCTTCCGGGCCACTCGGGCTCGTGGGGCGGCTGCCGCTCGACGGACGGCGCGCGGTGTACCTCGTGCGCGTAGGGTCGACCGTCTACGTGGTCGGAGCCAGCGAGGCGGGGCTGACGAAGCTCGGAGAAATACCCGGAAGCGACGTCGCGCCGGAGCCGAAGGCGGCCGAAGAATGACGGCCAACGGCGTCTCACCGGACGATCTCTTGAATCGGCCGCTCGCGCTGGTCGTGGCGCTCGCGCTGGTCGGCCTCTTGCCGTTCTTGTTCATGGCGCTCACGTCGTTCGTGAAAATCTCGACGGTGCTGCACATCGCGCGGAGTGCGATCGGCGCGCCGGAGGTTCCGTCGAGCACGGTCGTCGTGGCGCTCGCCGGCGCGCTCACGCTCCTGGCGATGGCGCCCGTGGGAAACAAGATCGCCGATCGGTTGACGCCGCTCCTCGAACCTCATCGAACGGCGAACGCCGCGACGTGGGTGCGCGAGGTCGTCGACGCCGTTCGCGAACCGCTCGAGACGTTCCTCGAAAAGAACGCGTCGAAGCGGCAGCTCGACCGGTTCTACGAGCTGTCGCGAAAGACCCGAAGCGGCGCCGATCGCGATTCGGTCACGCGGAGCGATCTCGGCGTGGTCGTGCCGGCGTTTCTCGTCACCGAGCTCGTCGAAGCGTTCGCGTTGGGGTTCGCGATCTATTTGCCGTTCCTGGTGGTGGATCTCGTCGTGGCGAACGTGCTCATCGCGCTCGGCATGCAGTCGCTCAATCCGACTCAAGTCAGCCTACCGTTCAAGTTGCTCCTCTTCGTCGCCGCCGATGGGTGGAGCTTGCTGGCTCAGGCGCTCGTCACGGGCTACTCCAACTGACCGAGTCGCCGCACTAACGCGTCGCGTTAGCACTCGCGGGCGAACGGGAATGTAGTCCCTCGGGAATAAGAGAAATCCTCGCGGGTTTCCGGGCGGCACGGCGCGTTTCGACGCGCGCTCCCACGCACGGACCGAGCGCAATCAAATGACAGAGAGCCATGTTGACAGGGATCGGCTGGTCGCTACCATGCCGCGCCCGGTTTCGGGGCTACGGGCCAACGCGGCTCATTTTTACAGAGAGGTGATCGACCGACCATGACCGACGTCATGATCCAGGCGAGCGGATTGACGAAGCAGTTCGGCCCTGTCCGCGCTCTCGACAACGTTCAGTTCGAAGTTCAAAAGGGTGAAGTAGTCGGCTTTCTCGGGCCTAACGGCGCCGGAAAAAGCACGACGATGCGCATCCTCACGTGCTTCATTTCTCCCACCAGCGGCAGCGCGAAGGTGCACGGACACGACGTGTTCGAAGAGCCGCTCGCGGTGAGGCAAAAGCTCGGCTACCTGCCGCAGCGCGCGCCGCTCTACACGGACATGAACGTGTGGGAGTACCTCGAGTTCACCGCGAAGATTCGCGGGCTCGACGACAGCACCTTCCGATCGCGACTGAAAAAGGTCGTGGAAGTGTGCGGCCTGGCCCAGGTGCTCGGCAAAGACATCGGCATGCTGTCGCACGGCTACCGCCAGCGCGTCGGCCTCGGGCAAGCGCTGATTCACGATCCGCCGATCCTCATCCTCGACGAGCCGACGAGCGATCTCGACCCGAACGAGAAGGCGGAGGTCATCCGGTACATCAAAGAGATCGGTAAAGATCACACGATCCTCCTCTCGACGCACAACCTCGCCGAGGTGGAAGAGGCCTGCGCTCGCGCGATCATCGTGAGCAAGGGTCGCGTCGTAGCGGACGGGCCGCTCGAAGACATCCGCGGCAAGACCGGCGCGATTCGCTACTTCGTCACGGTCGACGAGAAGAGCGGCGAAGGCGGCAAGGGCGCGCCGAAGCAGGCCGAGCTCGAAGCCGCGCTGAAGGCGCTCTCGGGCGTCGACCGCGTTCGCGATCTGCCGACCGACGACACCGGACACAAGTTCGAGCTCGCGGGTCCGCAGAGCACGGACCTCCGCGCCGAGATTTTCCGTCTCATCGTGCAGAAGGGCTGGACCCTGCTCGAGCTCCGGCGCGACACGCAGAGCCTCGACGCGGTGTTCCGCGAGCTGACTCGCGGTGACGAGCGGCTCGACCGCGGCGCGGACTGGGACGCCGGTGACGATGACGACGATGACGACGACGACGATGCGGAAGATACCCACGAGGCCACGGCGAGTGCCTCGAACGGTGGGAAAGGTTGATCCATGAGCCCGATGATGACGATCGCGAAACGTGAGTTTCGCTCCTACTTCGACTCGCCCCTCGCCTACGTGGTGATCTGCCTGAGCTTCCTCGGGCTAGGCGGCATGTTCTTCATGTTCCGCGGCGGCTTCTGGCAGATCGACCGAGCAAACGTGCAAGGCCTCTTCGAGTACTTGCCGCTCGGCCTCAGCATGCTGGTCATTCCGGTGGTCACGATGCGCCTCCTCGCCGAAGAGAAGCGCACCGGCACGCTCGAGATGCTCATCACGCTGCCGGTGAGCGACAGCGACGTGATCCTCGGCAAGTACATCGGCGCGCTCGGCCTCGTGCTCACCCTGATCGCCGCGACCCTGGTCTATCCGATCGCCATGTTCAAATGGCCGTGGAACCTGGGCCCGCTCGACTGGGGTCCCGTGTTCGCCGGCTACTTCGGGCTCGCGCTCTTCGCAGCCGCATCGGTGGCCATCGGGCTCCTGGTCACGGCGCTCACCGAGAGTCAGTCGATCGCGTTCTTCATCACGTTCTTCATCCTCGTGGCGATGTGGTTCATCCCGGAGCTGGCAACCACGGTGGTCACCGGGCCTTTCGGGGATGCACTCCAGTTCGTCGGCTTCCAGACGCGGCTCGACGGATTCATCCGCGGCCTCATCGACACGCGCGACGTCGTGTTTTTCCTCAGCGTGACGGCGGTCGCCCTTGCGGTGGCGTTCCGAGCGCTCGAGCGCAGAAAGTGGGCCTGATATGGCGACCGAACAGCAAAAGCGAAAAGCGGCAGCGCAGACCGGGGTCTACCTGGTCGTCATCGTCGCCATCGCCGTCGTGGCGAACGTGCTCTCGGCGAGCGTCTACACGCGGATCGATAAGACGAAAAACGAGCGCTACACGCTGTCACAAGGCAGCGGGCGCTTGCTCCAGACCTTGAAAGAGCCCGTGCAGGTCGATGCGTACGTCACGCACGGCCTCGCACAGATGGACGCCTTCATCCGCGATCTCACGGACATGCTGAAGGAGTACGAGCGCGCCGGTAAGGGCAAGTTCAAGTACACGATCATCGAGCCGAAGACCGACGAGCTCAAAGAGAAGGCGAAGGACGCTGGTCTCGAAGAGATGGCGTTCGGCGAGCAGAGCGCGACCGGCGGCGATCAAGCCTCGATCAGCCAGGGGTACATGGGGCTCGTCCTCAAGTACGGAAGCGAGAAGGGCGTGATCCCGCAGCTCAATCCGGCGGCAGGCTCGGGTCTCGAGTTCTGGGTCACCAACAAGCTCCGGGAGATCCGCGACAAGGCCGACAACATCAAGCACAAGGTCGGCGTCATCACCGGCAAGGACGAGCTCAAGCTCACCGACCAGAACCTGATTCCGAAGCAGGGTCAGGGCGGCGGCGCGAGCATCCAGAGCATCCTCCAGCGCGCGTTCCCCTACTACGAGCTCGTCGACGTCGACCTCAAGGACGGCGCCTCCGAGATCGACAAGGGGCTCGACGGCGTCATCGTGACGCAGCCGCAGAAGGATTACACCGAGAAGGAGCTCCGCCGCATCGACCAGTTCCTGATGCTGGGCAACAAGTCGCTCGCCGTGTTCGCGTCGGCGGTGACGATGAAGCCGCAGGATCCGACGATGACCGGCACGCTCAGCCTTCACGGGCTCGACAAGCTGCTCACGGGCTACGGCGTCAGCATGAAGAACGATGCCGTCCTCGACTTCGGTTCGCAGTTCCGCATCGGCGTCATCACGCCGACCGGCGGCATCTCGGCGATTCGAGACCCCGGCATCGCCCACGTCGTCGACGACCCTCGCTTCGACGACGACAAGACCCGGCTCCTCGACACCGGCTTCGCGGGCTTCTTCCGGATGGAGGAAATTCTGTTCCCCTTCCCGTCGACGCTCGAGCTCTTGCGCGACAAGCAACCCTCCGACGTGAAGCTCTACGCGGTGGCGCGAACGACTCCGGCGGCGAGCGCGCTGACGGGAACGACGGTCGACATGAAGATGCGACCGGAGTGGAAGCCGACGCCGCCCTTCGAGCAGCGCATCATCTCCGCGGTGGTCGACGGCAAGCTGAAGAGCGCCTTCGCCGGCCAGGCGAGCGCCGACGGCATCACGGTCGCCGACCGTGCTCCGCAGGCGTCGCGCGTGCTCGTGGTCTCGTCGAGCGAGTTCTTGACGAACCCGTTCGCTTACGCGGGCAACGGCCCCGACCTCGGCGGACAGTTCGCCATGTTCGGCAACGTCGGCGGTGACCGCGAGCTCCTCATGATCGGCGGCCAGTACGCGAACCGCTATCTGACGAACACGATCCTGAGCGTGAAGAACACGCTCGACTGGATCAGCGGCGACACCGATCTGCTCGCGACGAGCGCGAAGCTCATCAGCGACCCGAACCTCACGTATCGCGACGTCGCGAAGCCGAAGCTCGACGCGGGCGACGACGACGCGGCGGCGCACAAGAAGGACGAAGAGTACAAGGCGGCGCGCGGCAAGCTCCAGACGGGCGTGCAGTGGACGCTCATCCTCGCCGTACCGCTCTTCTTCGCGTTCTTCGGCCTCTTTCGGTGGCGCGGCCGTCAGTCGCGCAAAGACGCTTACCGCGTGTGACCGGACGGAAAAGCCATGCCTACCGATAAAAAGCTCATCATCGCCGTGGTCGTCCTCGCCGTGCTCGGCGGCGCGGTCTTGGTTCAACGTCAGAAGGAGAGCGCGGACCTCGCCGCTCATAGCCTCGAAAGTGCGGCGGCGAAGCTTCCGAAGCTCGCCGTCAGCGACGACGACGTGAAGAAGATCGACAAGGTCGAACTCCATCGCTCGCCCACGAAGGACACCGAGAAAGCGGAAGACATCGTCCTCGTGAAGAAGGGCGACGAGGACTGGGATCTCGACAAGCCTGTCTCCGCGAAGGCGAACGCGAGCAGCGTGAAGTCGATGATCGACGACTTGAAGCGTCTCGAAGCGAAGGAGCTCATCGACTCCGGCAAGGACAACTACGCGAAGTACAAGCTCACCGACGACAAGGCGCTTCACGCGGTGTTCTACAAGGGCAAGGACGTCGTGTTCGACGCCTACTTCGGGGAAGACGGCTCACGCGGTCAGATGACGCGGCTCGGCGGAAAAGACGGCGTCTACGCGACGAAGGGCTACTCGAGCTACGTGTTCAACAAGGGCTCGTCCGACTGGCGCGACAAGACCATCTTCAAGTTCGAGGAGAAGGACGTCGTGAAGGTCTCGCTCCAGAACGAGAACGGCGCGTTCGAGTTCGACAAGTCGGGCGAAGACTGGAAGGCCAAGTACGGCCCGAAGACCGCGTCGAAGGACATCGAGAACTTCGACAAGACGAAGCTCGAGAGCCTCGTCCGGGCGTACAAGGGCCTCACCGCGGCGGATTTCGGCGACGACAAGAAGCCGGACGACGTCGGGCTCGCGACGCCGAAGGAGACGTTGGTTTTCGAGCTCAAGGACGGCACGGCGAAGAACGAGATCGACTTCGGCAACACCGCCGAGGGTTCGAATCGCTGGGCGAAGCGCAACGGCTCGGACGTGCTGTTCACGGTGAGCTCGTGGGCCGGCGACTGGGCCGTCGCGAAGGTCGACAAGTTCCAGAAGACCGACGACAAGAAGGCCGACAAGCCCGGCGACAAGAAGGACAAGGACGCGAAGCCCGCGGGCCTCACCTTGTCGAATCCGGCGCCGGCCGGCGAGTGAGCAAACGGCTCTGACCGAAAGGGACGCGGCGCCAATCGCCCGCGTCCCTTTTTTCGTCCCGCCGGTAGGAAGCGTCCGCTGAGGGAGCCCCCCATCCTCGGCGAAAGCGCGCTTATTTCCGGCTGCCGAAGCCGTCGAACGGATCGGCGGGGCCGGCGGGGTGAGCGGCGGGGTTCGGCGCGGGCTTGCGCGGCTTCGCGTGACCCGCCGCGGGATTGTGGGCGAGCGGAGCGGCCGACGGAGCCGGCGCGTTCGCCGACACGGACGGCGCGACTTCGGGCGCGGGAGCGACGGACGCGGTGGCCGGCGGAGCAACCAACGCCGGTGCCGCAGTCACCGGTTGAGCGGCGATGACGGGAGCGGTCGCGGCGGGCGGCAACGCCGACACGGGCGTCTTCGTTCGACCCCCGAACGCGAACACGAGCCCCGCGACGATCACGCCGCCGGCGACGAGAGCCCCCACGAGCGGGACGCGACTGCGAGTTTCGGTCGCGGTGGTCGCGCCGCGCTGCTCACTCGATTCCGCCCAGGTCGCGGCCGTCCGCGCGTACCCGGGATCGGTGACGAGCGACGGCGGAACGTCCTTGGTCGACGCCGGCGAGCCGCGAGACCCCTGAAGGACGCGGACCGCACGCTCGACGTTGTTCCGCGAGCGCGCGGGGCCGAACGGCGCGAGCGCGACCGCGAGATCGGCGACGGTGGGGTAGCGCCCGTCGGGCGTCTTCGCGAGCGTGCGCTTGACGACGGCGTCGAGCGTCTCGGGAACGTCGCCGCGGAGCGAACGCAGCGTCGGCGGTTCTTCGAGCAGCACCTTCGCCGACAGCTCCGGGATCGACTCCGCGTCGAAGGGAGGGCCGCCCGAGAGGAGCTCGTAGAGGATGACGCCGAGCGCCCAGATGTCGGTGCGCGGATCGACGTTCTTCGCCGAACGCATTTGCTCCGGCGACATGTACAGCGGCGACCCCATGAGCGAGGACGTGCGCGTGAGCGAGTGGTCGATGCTCGACGACGTCATCATCGCCTTCGAAATGCCGAAATCGAGCACCTTCACGATCGACGAACCGTCGGGGCGCAACGCGACGAACACGTTCGCGGGCTTCAAGTCGCGGTGCACGATGCCGACCGAGTGCGCCTCGGCGATGGCCTCGCACGCCTCGAGCAGGTAGCCCACGGCCTCTTCGACCGGGAGCCGCTTGCGCTCCTCGAGCACCGCGGCGAGATCCTTCCCTTCGAGGTATTCCATCACCATGTAGGGCGCTCCGCTCTCCATGGTGCCGACGTCGATGACGCGCGCGACGTGTTCGCTGTGGATCTTGACGGCTGACCGCGCCTCGCGAAGGAAGCGCTTCGACGCCTCGGGATGCTGGGCGTACTCCGGCAAGAGAAATTTGATCGCGACGCGGCGCTCGAGCTGCGTGTCGGTCGCGGCGACCACGACGCCCATTCCGCCCTCGCCGAGCACACGGTCGACGCGATACTTGCCGGCGAGCACCTCGCCTTCAGTAACCGGAGCAGGCATCAGGAGCGTCATCATAGCGCGTCGGGCCCGCCGCGTTCGCGAGGTGTCCCTTCGGAAAGCGGGCTCGCGCGCGCGGCGACAGTGGGGAGCGGGCGCCGAAGGTGCGATGCGGCGCCTTGAACGATCCTTCACGAAGTGAAAAAGGCGACCTATTTCGCAGCATTACCGGAAGCCTCCCGGGCGACACGGTCGACGACGTCGGCGAATCCACTCGCGAGGACGGCCCAGTCGTAGCCCTCGGCAAACTTCCGCCCCGCTTCGGCGGCGCGGTCACGAGCTTCGCGTTCGCGGAAGCACGTCACGATGTGGCGCGCAAAAGCCTCGGCGTCGTCGGCGAGGAGGAAATGCTCCGGCGATGACAGTGAAAAGCCGCGAACGCCCACCGCCGTCGACACGAGCGGGACGCCGCTCGCGAGTGCTTCCAGCACCTTGAGCGACGTGCCCGCTCCCTGACGAAGCGGGTTCGCGTACACGGCGGCGCGTTCGAGGTACGGAACGACGCTCGGGACGCGTCCGGTCACCGTCACGCGATCGGAAGCGAGCGAGAGGACGTCCCGCGACGGGCGCGCTCCGCACAAGACGACGCGAGCTCGCGGTTCGATCGCGGCGACGCGCGGCAAGATCTGTGTCGCGATGAAACGCGCCGCCTCGACGTTCGGCGGATGCTCGAGGATCCCGACGAACAGGATGTCGTACCCGTCGCGCGCGGACGGACGCTTGAACGGCACCTCGGCGATCGCGGCGCCGTTCGGAATGACGACCGCGCGGCGTCCGCGCACACCTTCGACCCGCCGCGCTTCGTCGTCCGAGACACACACCACTTCGCTCGCGTCGGTCCAGAGTCGCTCTTCCCAGCGCCGGAGCGCGCGAATTTCTCGTCGCTGAACGACGTTGGGCGCGTGCCCCGCGGAACGGATCTTAGCCTCGACATAGTCGCTCTCGACGTTGTGCTCGTCGAGCACCCAGGGGATCGGACGCGCGGTCTCCGGGATCCACGCGGCGTGCGAATGCTCGGCGACCGCGGCGTCGAATCGTCGTTCTCCGTCGGAGCGCCGGAACGCGCGTTCGAGTTTGCCGGGGCTCGCCGCGCGCACCCGCGAAGGACGACGGACCGCCGGCAAAAAATCCGCGAATCCCCAGGCGACGTTCACCGACGCGTACATCGCGAGCTCGGAGCTCGAGAGGTGCCGCCGGATTTCGTACAGAGCCGCGCTCGCGAAGAGGTGCACCTCGAAGCGCTTCGACATCGCCTCGGCGAATCGATGCATGCGGATGCGACCGCCGCTGTGCGCAGGCGCCGGCAAATACGGCGTGAACAGAGCGATCTTGGGGCTCAAGGACGGTCGACCATCCCAGCGAGAGCCTGCCACGCCTCGATTCGAGCTTGCACCGCAGGGGCGGCCTTGCCGGACGGGACGACGAAGGTCGGCACGCCCGGTAGTCGGGTCGCGACCCGTTCGCGCTCGCCGTCGCTCGGGACGCACACGGCGTCGGGGTGCTCGATCGAAGCGTCGAGCTCCTCGCCTTCTCGAAGCGCGAGCACGAGCTTCACCTTCGGCGCTCGCTTCCGCAACAGGCGCGCTATTTTCCCCGAATCTGGACGATTCCAGAGGACCACCGCACCGAACCTCGCGATGCCCGCTCCGCGCACGAAGCTCGACCACGTGCCGGCGTAGGGCGCGTACATCACTTCGATCCCGCGGAACTGGAGCTCGGCGCGCCCCGAGTCGAACGAACGCGCGGACTCGGCCGCCCAGAGAGCGACGCGAAGCCCGGCGGCCGCCGCGCTCGACGCCGCGTCGTGCTCCGCCGTATCGCGTGCGGGTTCGACGTCGGTGAGCATCAGCACGCCGGGCCCGCGGCGAAGATCCGCGGAGCGCCAGGTCCTCCGGCGTCGCTCTTCGTGATGTTCGACGAGCTCGTCGCGCCATCGATCGAGGAAGCGCCGGTGATTGAGCACCTGATGACGCTTCAATCCCTTCTTCGCGTCGCGCCCGTGCGTCACGCCTTCGTAGTGAACGACGCGAGAGAGCGGTTGATACATGACGTCGTAGCCGGCCTGCCGCACGCGAAAGGCGAGATCGGTGTCCTCGTAGTACGCGGGGTGATACCGATCGTCGAAGCCACCGAGCTCGTCCCAAAGCGCCTTCGGGATCACGACGGCGGCGGCCGAACAATAATCGACGGGGCGCGTAAAGCAGAACTCGGGACGGCGCGGGTCGCGATTGCGGCCGTAGTTCGTGCACGCGGCGTCTCGAAAGACGATGCCGCCGGCCTCCTGCAACTTGCCGTCGGGGAAGAGGAGCTTGGCGCCGACGAGCCCGGCTTTCGGGAACGCTTCGAAGGTCCGGAGCAGCGGCCCGAGCCACCCCGACGTCACGCGCGTGTCGTTGTTGAGCAGGCAAAGCCATTTGCCGCGCGCCTCTTCCGCGGCGTGGTTGTTCGAGCGCACGAAGCCGAGGTTCGTCGGATTGTTCACGACGCGCACGCCGCGCACCCGCGCGAGCATGTCGAGCGTGCGATCGGGCGAGCAGTCGTTCGCGACGATCACCTCGAACGTCGAGCCCGCGGCCGTTCTCGCGAGCGAGTCGAGACACGCCCAGGTCGTCGCGAATTTCCCGTACACCGGCACGACGATGCTCACCTCGGGAGTGTCCGACACGGGCAGCACGAGCTCACGCTCTTCGATGTCGCGCCACGCTTCGTCGTCCGTCGGAAGAGCCGGAAACCGTTCGCGAAAGAGCCAGCTCGCCGCCACCCCAGCGAGCGACGCCGCCTCCGCGCCCGGCGTTTCGAGGGAACGAAGAGCGCGCTTCCAGTCGGGGCGTTGCCGTTCGTTCCCCATCGGGCCGCGGAGCAGACCGACTGCCGAGGCCGCCGTCAAGAGAAGTTTCGGACGGCGGAGCGAACCGACGAAGGAGCGCTACGCGCTCAGCCGCCGTCCCACCGACACGGCACGGCGAGGTGGGTGTTGAAATCCCAATCGTTCATGGCGGAGCTACAGCTCGGATCGCCGCCGATCGCTTCGAGTGCGCGAATGGCGTCGAGGCACCCTTCGCCGAATTTGCCTTGCTGATTGCAGCACGCCTCGAGCTGGCTGCAGGGACCGCCCGGCGTCGGCATGGCGCAAGCGAGCGAGGGCAAGCAGAACCCGATCATGCAGCTTTCGAGATCCTGCATGCATCCGGCGCACGCGGAGCTCGGCTGGCAGCTGTCGGTCGCGGCGCAAGCGTCCGGCTGCGCTTCGACGCACGCGACGCGGTCCGCGCAGACCCCGAGGCAGCCCGCGAGATCGCAATGTACGTTCGCACAGTCGACGGCCTTCTGCGCGCTCGTGCAGCTCGCGATGCCGGAGGTCGTCGCCGGATGGAACGCGCAATAGCCCGTGAGCTCGGCGCTCACGGCGACGGGCGGGAGCGGCGCGCCGCCCTCGGCGGCGGGCACGTCGGGACCTCGCGCGATCATCCCGCAGACGAGCGCTCGAGTGGGCGCGTCGCGTTCCTGAATCACCAGTGCACGACCGACGAGGTTCGTCGACGACGGGGCGTCGCCGATCGTCCACGGCAAAGGGTCGCCGTTTTCCCGGCTGTAACGGACCAGCGCGAAGCCGCTCGTGCCGGTGCACGCGACCGACGGGACACCGTCGCGTCCCCGGTCGTCCCCGCGTGCGATTCGCGACACCACGGAGTCGCAGCTCGACGCGTCGTAGAGTTGCACGGCATAGAACGTGTTGAACTCGCATCCGGTGAAACTCAGCGTCAGATCTACGCCGGCCGTCGTCGCGCGAAACGTCGCGCTGCCGGTCATGGGGCGCGCGCCGGCCGTCGCGTCGGCGCCTCCGGCGACCGGCGCGAGCGCCGAGAACGCCTGTGCACCGACGTGCTGCGTGAACGAAGCACCGCCGTCGACGCGCCCGGAGTGCGTCGCCTGCGAGTCGCTGCACCCGACCAACACGAGAGCTCCCACGGCCAAGAGCTTCGTGCGCCGGCCGAGGCGCCAGCTTCGATTCCGATCCCCAAGCGCTGCGTACATGGAGAAGCGACGTCGTTACCGTCGCCCTCGCAGGGACGCAACCCGGGCTTCGTACACGACGGGTAACGTCGCGCACGATGATCGCGACGATGGCGGCGTGCGCTAAGTACCCGACTCGTGATTTCTCGAATGACTCGACCGCGAAACGCGCTCGGGCACTACGGCGTGTTGCACATTCCGGTATCGGAATCGAAGAGTGGCGCTGCGTTCACCGGTCGATTGGAAGGAGGGTCGATTTCTACGGGCGTGCTCGAACGCGTGAGCGTGTCTTCGCAATCGATGACCTGGCTGTCGAGACGGCCGTCGCTATCGAGCCAGATGTCGATGTGGTGCTTCTGCGCGGCCCAGTCCGTGATGCATTCGGCGCACGAGTCTTCCATGATCACGTAGCGCTCGAGATACGGGAGATAGAGGATGGTCCCCGGCGCCCACTCCTTCGGATCGGTCGCGAAGGTGATCGGATCGGCGTAGGTGCCGGTGCCGCCGGCTTGCTGGTGCAGCTTCGGATAGGCGATGCCGGCGCCCGGCGGGTCGTTGTCGGGCCATCCGTAGAACGTCACGAGGTGGTCGATCGTCTTCGGCGTTCCGGAGTCGCCGGTGCTCGTCGTGCCGCCGGTGCTCGTCGCGCCGCCGGTGCTCGTCGTGCCGCCGGTGCTCGTCGCGCCGCCGGTGCTCGTCGTGCC
>CAZDNG010000118.1:0-12517 GCA_964506835.1 uncultured Polyangiaceae bacterium | reverse complement strand
CCGAAGCTCTCGCGGATTGGGTTGCTCTGCACAACCGCAACCTGGAGACCATCTACATAGCGCACAGCCATTTCGACCACTTCTACGGTTTGAGTATTCTACTCGACCGTTTCCCGAGCGCTCGAGCGATAGCAACGCCCAAGACGTTGAACGACATGCAGATGTCTTTCTCTCCCGCAGTGGAGCGGTTAGCCCGCCGGTGCTTTCCCGGGCAAGTGGCCGCCAAGCTGGTTCCACCTGAGCCCTATGAGGACGACACGTTCACTCTCGAGGGCCACGAACTGCGCATCATCGAGCAGGGTCGCACCGATGCTCCCGATACGACGTCTCTATACGTTCCGTCGATCGGCCTGATCGTCGCTGGCGACGTCGTGTACAACCAATGCCGCATGTACGTCGGCGACACCACCCCCGAGAGCCGAAAGAACTGGATCGCTGCGTTGGACCGACTAGCGGCGCTGGACCCGGCGATTGTCGTCGCCGGTCACAAGAAGCCTGGCGTCCCCGACTCTCCCTCGGCGATCCAAGACACCAAGCGCTACCTGCAAGATTTCGATCGGGTGCAGAAGACCGCAACGTCCGACCGGGCGCTGTTCGATGAGATGACGGAGCTATACCCGAATTGGGTAGCCAATCAGTCGTGGTTGATGTTCGGATTCCCGGAGCCATAACCCACGACAACTGCCGACGGATGAACAATGGATAGCGTGCGGATCGACCAAAAGAGCTATGAGATGCCCCCGCGCGACGGGTTCACCGTCACGCATTTTCTCACCGTCGCCGACATCGAGCGGTCGGTTCGTTTCTATGAAACGGTGTTCGGCGGCCGCATTCTGAGCAAAGGCGACAGCAAGGGTGCGCCTGGGTACATTCAGATCGCGAATGGAGGAGTCGCGGGGCCGAGTTCATCACGGAACCGATACCAAAGTACGGCGAGACGCGCTGCTACATCCGTGATCCTGACGGTTACATCATCGAGGTCGGACAGAGCACCGAGCTCACGTACGGTTGACGCGCAGCCCGAATGCGCCGTTGCTTTCTACCGCGGAAGAAGGCGCAGCGACGAGCTGCCGATCCTGGCGGTGACTGCTGCTGCCGAGCAGCCTTCGCCCCAGAGTCTTCGGCGGCTCGAACACGAGTTCTCCCTCGCCAAAGAGCTCGACGCGCGGTGGGCCGCGCAGCCGCTCGCCCTCACTCGTCACCAAGGGCGAGCGGTCCTCATTCTCGAGGATCCCGGGGGTGAACCCTTGGATCGAGTCGTCGATCGGCACAAGAGAGAGCCGATCGACCTGACTCGCTTCCTTCGCATCGCGGTCGGCATGACGGCCGCACTCGGGCACACGCACCGCCAGGGCGTCGTCCACAAGGACGTCAAGCCCGCGAACGCGCTCGTCGACGACTCCGGGCACGTGAGACTCACCGGCTTCGGCCTGGCGTCGCGATGAACTTGATCATCAACGGCATCGAGGCGATGAAGGACGTCGATGGGATACGAGAAATGGTCGTCAAGTCGCAGCGGGGTGAGGACGAGCAGAACCTCGTGTCCGTGGCCGCGAAGCGCCGCACGGCAACGGAATGTCGCGCCGAATCTGATTCTGATGTTTTCAAACAGGCCTGTCTGGACTCAAATCGTGGCCTCATAAGTCTCCGATGATAGGAGCGCGCTTGGCGAGGCGCATTCCCGCCCGAGTTGTACCGTTGGCTACCGGAATTCACGGCTTTCTTGGCGTGCGGAGGGACTGCGCAACTGCGTGATTGCGACGATTGTCTGCTCGGGCGACGAATGTTTTGCGGGGCTCGCGTACCGAGGAGACTTACATGAAAAGGAAGACGCAAACACTATTTCGCCCGATCAACTTGTCCATCCTCCTTGTCGCATTGCCGGCTTGTGGACAAGCCGGCGAAGAGAATGATTCGTCGGGTCTGACCGACTCCCAGCGAGCGGCTCGCGACGAGAAAGTGGCGCAGGTTCGGCAGGAGATCGGCGAAACTTCGTGCGCGACTACAGCCGCCGACGTGACCGTGGACGCGGCGAACGACTGGGCCGGGGCTCCGATCTTTTCCCCCAATGGCGCCTACGACCATCCGACGTGTCGTAATGCATTCATCGTGGACATCAACAACGTCCAAGCTTCCAGCGCGATCTACGCGGGCGTTGGGCTCAGCAGCTCGAATTTTTTCGAATGCATTTTCGAGGTCAACCTCGACTCGGTCTACCAGAAGCAAGGCGGGACCTTCGTGAAACTGAACGATGGGGGAGCGTTCGGAACCTTCGAGATCGCCGGCTCATCGGGTCCCTACTGCCTGAGTCGCATCGAAACGACGTTGCCTCAAGCGGGCGACTACAGGGTCGTGGTGTCGTCTTTTCAGTTCCTCGGAGCTCAGCTACCAGTCACCGTCTATGTTGGCGCTCCATGAAACGTCCCGCCGATGACGTGCTTCTCGGTGGGTGTCTGCCCTAGGTCACGGCAAATCAGAGCTATTCCTCGCGGCTAGAGAAGGGACCTCACCGCCCTGACGATGGCATCCGCATCGATCCCGGCGGCGTGCATCAACTCGTCCGGCGTGCCGGAACCAGGCAGGTCCTTCACGGCCAACTTGACCACGCGCAGGTCGTTCAGCGGTTGCTTCGCCAGTGCCTCGAGCACGGCGTCGCCGAGGCCACCCTCCGGCCAGTGGTCCTCGACGGTCACCAGCTTGCCGCTCACCGCCTTCACTGTCTCCTCCAGCGTCGCCTTGTCGATCGGCTTGATCGTGTAGGCGTCGACGACGCGGATCTCGATGCCTTCGGCGCGCAGTGTGTCGTATGCCTTCACCGCCTCGTGGACGGTGACGCCGGCCGCTATCACGGCGGCCCGGTCCCGAGCGCCGCGCTTGACCAGGCGAGCGGCGCCGACCGGGAACGACTCGCCGGGGCCGTAGAGGATCGGCGTCTTCTCTCGCGTCGTGCGGATGTAAGAGATGCCGGGCAGGTCTGCCATCTGCTCCACCAGCGCCGCGGTCTGGTTCGCGTCGCACGGGTAGAGGACGGTGCTGCCGTGGACGGCCCGCATGAGAGCCAGGTCCTCCAGCGCCATCTGCGACGGGCCGTCCTCGCCGATGCTGCAGCCGGCATGCGAGCCGCTGAGGTGAATGGTCGCATTCGAGATCGCCGCCATCCGAATCTGATCGAAGGCGCGGGTAAAGAAGGCGGCGAAGGTCGAGGCGAACGGCTTCTTGCCGAGGACGCCGAGGCCGACCGCAGCGCCCAGGAGCTGCTGCTCGGCGATGAACATCTCGAAGAAGCGGTCCGGGTATGCCTTCTTGAACCCGTCGGCGTACGTCGAGTTGGACACCTCGGCGTCCAGCGCGACGACTTCCGGGCGGCAGGCGCCGAGCGCGGTGAGCGCGTCGCCGTAGGCCCTGCGCGTCGCCTCCTTACCGCCGAGGGCGTAGGACGGCAGCTCGAGCGCCGACGGCGTCCTGGGTCGGTCCGCGATCGCCTTCGCCGGCTTCGGCGATTGGATCACGATCTTCCTTTCGCCGCCCAGCTCCGCGAACGCTTTCTGGGCCTGATCGGGGCTGAGCGCCTTGCCGTGCCAGCCGTCCTGGTTGGCCACGAGCGCGACGCCCCTGCCCTTGACCGTCTTGGCCACGAGCACGGTCGGCTTGTCCTTTTCCTTTTCCGCCGTGGCGTAGGCGCTGTCGATGGCCGTTAGGTCGTGGCCGTCCAGCTCGATGGCGTTCCAGCCGAAGGCGCGCGCACGTGCCGCGTAGGCGGCACTGTTCCACCCGAGGTCCGTCTCGCCGCGCTGGCCGAGCCGGTTCATGTCGAGGATGGCAGTGAGGTTACCGAGCTTGTAATACGACGCCTTGTCGAAAGCCTCCCAGATCGAGCCTTCAGCGCATTCGCTGTCTCCGAGCACGACGTAGACTCGGTAGGGCAGCTTGTCGAGGTACTTGCCGTTGAGGGCCATGCCAACCCCAATGGGCAAGCCCTGGCCGAGCGACCCGGTGGCGACGTCTACATACGGCAGGACATGTGGGTTGGGGTGACCCTGGAGCCGGCTACCGAACTTGCGGAGGCTCATCAGCTCCTGATCGGTGATGGCGCCGACGGCCTTGAGCATGGCGTAGAGAACGGGGCAGGCGTGGCCCTTGCTCAAGATGAGGCGGTCGTTGTTGGGGAAGTGCGGTTGCGACCAGTCGAAGCGGAGGTACTTGGCCACGAGCACCGCGATGAGATCGGCGGCGGACAGGGCGGAGGTCGGATGTCCCGAACCGACGGCGGTCGTGCAGCGGATGCTGTCCACCCGAAGCTGCGCTGCCAGTTCTTTCCACTGCTTCAATTCGTCTGCCATCGTCTACTCCGCCTTGAGCTGTGGCCCGCATCACGCGGGCCTGCTTCGACTACCAGCGACCGAGGTGCGAACCGCCATCGACGTACAGGATGTCGCCGGTCACGCCAGGGGCATCGGTTAGGTACATGACCGCGTTCGTGATGTCCTCGACGGTCGAGGGTCGTCCCATCGGCGACTGGCGCTCCATCGCCTCTTTGGGCGAGTCATGCTGGAGCGGAGTGTAGACGACGCCGGGCGCGACGGCGTTCACGCGGATGCCGTCCTGGGCGTACTCCATCGCCAGATGCTGCGTGAGCGTCTGGAGCCCGCCCTTGGTGAACATCGAAACCGAAGCGTTCACGCCGCGAACCGGGTTGCTCGCCAGGGCGGCCGTGATCGTGACGATGCTCCCGCCGGTTCTTTGAGCGAGCATTTGCCTTATCGCCAACTGGGTCACGTACAAGACCCCTTCGGCGTTCGTCGCGAAGATTCGACGGATGTCCTGGCTCGTGTAGTCGGTGAACGCCTTGCCCACGAAGACTCCGGCGTTGTTGACGAGCACGTCGAGCGAGTGGAAACGAGACAGCGCCGTCTCCACGATCCGAGCAGCCGTGGCCGCCTCTCCGATGTCGCCGTCGACGGTCGCAACGCGATCGGACGGCGCGATCTCCGACGACTCGGCCATTCGACGAGCGCTCGCCACGACGTTGAATCCACGCTCGGCAAATCGCTTGGCGACCCCGGCGCCAATCCCCTGGGACGCTCCGGTCACGACGACTGTCTTGCGCGGCTCGTTCATGACTGTCGCCATCAGCCCGTCGTCTCGCGCCGACGCGTCCGGCCAGCAGGGCGGCATCGGACGGACTTCTCAGTCGATGAGCTGCTGCCCGCCATCGACGTCGTAGGTCGCGCCCGTGAGCGCGGTGTTGATCATCAGGTGGACCGCGAGGGCGGCGACGTCGGCGGGCCCGACGACGCGCCGGATGGGTAGAGTCGCGCGAAGCTGCTTGCGGCGGTCTTCGAGCCCGTCGGCGAGGAGCGAGGCCGACAGCGGTGTGTCGACGAATCCGGCGGCAATGAGGTTGATCCGGACGGGCGCGACCTCGAGTGCGAGGTTGGCGGCAAGGGCGGGAAGCGCGGCCGTTACCGTCGACATGATCCCGGTGCCGACCCGAGGGCGGCGGCCGCCGGTGCCAGCCATGAATACCAGCGTGCCTCCCGGCTTCACTTTGCCGACGGCGAGACGGGCAAGCTGCATGACCAGCAAGGCGTGCTGGTCCAGGCCGAGGCGCGCTTGGGCAACGTCCATGTCGAGGATGCGCCCGTAGTGCGCGCCACCCGCCGTCAGCATCACGTGATCGATGGGGTGCGGCAGATCTCCGAAGAACTTGTCGAGAGCGGCGGGCTCGAAGGCGTCGAAGGCCGCGAAGCTCCGTGCGCCCAGCTCCTTCACGACCTGCTGCAGCCGCTCGGGGTTGCGGCCCGTGAGGATCACCTCGGCGCCCTCGGCGCGGGCCCGGCGGGCAGTCTCGAGGCCGATGCCAGAGGTACCGCCGATGACGACGACGGTCTGCCCGAGAAGCTCCGGTGCACGCTGCGCCGTGGTCGGCCACACTCGCCCGGGTAGTCGCGTCTTGATCTCTTGCAGCAGCCAGCCGTTGCCGTCGGGATCTCGGAACGAAGCCCAGGTGCTGTATGAGCGGCGCTCCGGGTCCGGGCCGGGAACGCGTCCCTGCATGCCGGAGTGATGAAAGACCCCGCCTACGTCGTGGAACACAGCGCTGACGTCGGCCCCGCGGCCCATGAGCTCCGTGCGCGCCGCGTCGATGTCGTCGACGACGAGCATCAACCCTTGGACGGAGCCAGGGGCCGACGTCGTGATGCCCGTGCCGAAGATGACGGAGCACGGCGAGCCGGGCGGCGTCACCTGCACCACGCGAAAATCTGACCCGGTTGCAAGATCGGCGTCGAGCCGCCACCCCAAGCCGGCATAAAAGCGCTTGGCTCGGTCGACGTCGGACACTGGGAGTACGACGACCTCGAGCTTTGTCTCGACTCCTGAAGTCTGGGTCGCCGGTTCATCGTGCGTCTGCGCGCTCATGGTGGCCTCCCTGCCGGGTGAGTGATTTGCTGCGCTCCGCGAAAACACTATACGGTCGGTCGAACTCCAATCGATTGGACGATGGTATTGGGATGCGCGGGAAGTGCCGGACGCCACGAGCCTGAGCGGACCCGAGTCTGCCGGACCGGCGGGCCGAGCGGAGCGCCAGAGAGACGAAAAACAGGGGCGCGACCGAGCGGTATCATCGGGTCTGGACCCGCGAAGCGAGAGAGCTCGTTCGCCGGGTCGTCAACGATGGAGAAGTGAGATGAAAACAACCTGGGAATCCCATGAGAGGCACGGCCGTCTTACTCGGCAGAGTGATCTTCCCGACAGCGTCTATGCCTTCCCCTGGCAACGAAAGGAGCCGCTGACCGACGCCAGCCACGTTCGCAACGCGGTCGCGCGGTTCAGATCAGGTCATCGGCGTTTCGGATGAGGACGCAGGATCGATGACGGGCGCTCTTCGCGGATCGGCGGACGAGAGGCGCAGTTGCCCGACGCTCTTCGGTGGTGCAACCAGCGTTCCCCCGAGGGTGAAGGCGTGCTCCTTCGGATCGTTTCGACGTCATGGACCCATGCGCTGCGCGAGGTCGGGGTTGAAAGGAAACGGCATCATCCGTCCGCGCCAACCCAAGACGCTCTACACCCGGGCAAGTAGCGGAGCTGCAAGCTGTCAATGCTTCGCATACGCTGCCCGTGCATCGCTGCAACATACGACGGGGGCCGGTAGAACTTAGGGCCGCTCGCTACTGAGACGAGCGTCACGCCGCAGGGGTGCAGGAAGGAACGCCAGCGAAGCACGCCTTCGCGGGACGCTCGCGCCGCGAGCGCTACGTCAGAGTGGCCCAATCGTGTTTCGGGCTCTGCATGGCACGCCGCTAGACGGCTGCCGAGGCGGCGCGATCCGCGCGTGGTCCACGCCTGACTCGAGAGTCGGAATCCGGAAAATCCGCCTCATTGATCTGAAAAGGCCCTTTAGGCGAAGCCGACTAGTCAAAAAAAAAACTGCAACTCATTGTGTCTCGAGCATGTCCAACAGAACTAGAACAGAGCCCACCCCGTGTGCATTGTTGCGGATTCGTTCATTGGGTCTCCCCGCGCAGGCAAGCGTATCGTATAGCAGTCGTCATGGATCGGGTTTGCATCGTCGTCCCAGCATTCAATGACTGGGAATCCGCGAAACAACTGCTCATCCAGTTAGGCACAGTCGGACGCGAGAACGCCATCCGGTATCGCGTCATCGTGGTCGACGACGGGTCCACCCTTCCACTGCCCGACGCACTCGTCGACGTCCGGTATCCCTTCGTCGATTCGCTGAAAATTGTCCGTCTCGCGTGCAATCTGGGCCACCAACGCGCCATCGCCGTAGGTCTCGTGGTCTCGCGCGAGGAGATTGATAGCTGCTCTTCCGTCATCGTCATGGATGTGGACGGCGAGGATCTGCCGAGCGACGTGCCGAATCTCATCGCCGCGAGCGCGCGGCATCCGGACAGCGTGATCTGCGCGCGACGCGCACGGCGGAGCGAGCCCTTCGTGTTCCGCGCTTTCTACGTGCTCTACAAGTTCGTTTTTGTAAAACTCACCGGAATCGAGATCGACTTCGGTAACTTCTGTCTCATTCCGAAAAGCGCTTTGCGCACCGTCGCGTCTCAGGCTGGAATCTGGAATCACCTCGCCGCGACCCTCACACGCTCGCGGGTTCCCCTCCTGAAGATAGATACGGTGCGCGGGCACCGCTACGCCGGGCAATCTACGATGAACTTCGTTTCCCTCGTCCTGCACGGGTTGAGCGCTATTGCAGTATACGCGGACGTCGTCCTCGTGCGCCTGGTGCTCATGGCGGTGTTCATCGCAGGCTGCGCGATCGCCGGAATGGTCGCGACCGTCGCCCTGCGCTTCATGACCAACCTAGCGATCCCTGGGTGGGCCTCCGGGGTGGTCGGCACGCTGTCCATTATTCTATTCCAGGCGATCCTGATCCCGGCCATCGGCGTCTTCGTGATCCTCAGTTCGAGAACGGCTCGCACCGTCGTCCCCCTCGTCGATGCGAAGGACTTCGTGGAGTCCGTTCGATCCGCGCACGTGCGGAGCACCGCAGCGTGAACACATCTTCCGAATATTCATACGTTGGTAGCGAGCTCGGGCTCTTCTTCAACGCAGTCAACTGGAAGAAGTACTGGTCGGCGCGTCTCCGCGAAGTCCTCCGCGGGGACGTTCTCGACGTGGGTGCCGGGCTCGGATCGACTTTCGATTACCTGTACGATGCGGCTCGGAGCTGGACGTGTCTCGAACCCGACGCCTCGCTCTGCAGGCTCCTCGACGAGCGGCTTTCCGGTTCGCCAGCGCCACCCCGCGTAGTGCACGGGACGCTCTGTGAATTGAACTCCGACGAGCGCTTCGACACGATCCTCTACATCGACGTCCTCGAACACATCGAAAACGATCGAGCGGAGGTGGAGCTTGCGTCGAGGCACATGAGACCCGGCGGTCGCCTCGTCGTGCTTTCGCCGGCCATTCCATTCCTGTATTCGGAGTTCGATAGAAGTGTCGGGCACTTTCGCCGCTACACGGCGGCCAGCCTCGAGGAGTTGACTCCCGAGGGATCGGTCGTCGAGAGCTGCTACTACCTGGACGGCCTCGGCGCTCTTGCTTCACTGTTCGCGCGGGTGGCAAAGCGTTCACTACCCACCCGGGGACAGATCGAGACCTGGGACAAGGTGATCTTGCCGGCGTCTCGACGCACGGACTTTCTCACGACTCGCCACTTCGGACGGACCATCGTCATGATTTGGAGGATGGATTGAGCGGGGGCACGGCGGAGCTCGGCCGTTTCTCGCTCCACCTTCCTTGGGCGCGGCAATCGGCCTTCAATCGTACGGTCGGCGCGGTGCTCGCGGTCGGCGCCGTGTGCACCGCACTATTGACGATCTCCGGTATCATCAACTTTCGCGACGTGAGCTATCCAGACAGCGCAACGCTGCTGAGGATCGGCGAGTTCGTCCACACCGGGCGGCTGTACCCTCACATCGACGAACCCCCGTATCTCGTCACGCTCTACGGACCCCTCACTTACCTCCTGCTGTCCATTCCGTACGTCCTCGGGGAGGTCGCGGGAATCGAACCACAGGTGGCCGTCCGTTGTGGCGTGGTCCTCTGCTTGTCGGTTTGTCTCCTCTGGTCGTTCCGGATCGGGTCGCGACTCTACGGAGCGTCCGCAGCGCAGCTCGCGCTCCTTTTCACTCTGTCGGCGATACCTCTCTCGGGATGGTCCACCCAAATTCGAGGAGACTTCGCCGGCATCGCCTGTTCGCTGACGGGCATCTATTTGTTTCTCGGCGAGTGCACTCGACGCCGCGTCGTTGCGGCGGCCCTCTGCGCCGGAGCCGCAATGCTCTTCAAACAAATGCTCCTCGCAACGGCCGCAACGATCGTCTTGAGCCTCACCGTTCAGCGTCGATTCAAGGACGCGGTCATCGCGGGACTATGCATCACCATGACGGTCGCAGTGCTCAACGCGTTGATGCTCTGGCGTGAGCCGCTGATGCTGACTCATCTGGCCGCGCTCGGCGCGCCGGTATTCGAATATCGGGGCGCGGTCGGTCTCGTCGCGAAAGCGATCCTGCAGCCAATGATCCCCGCCGCAATCCTCGGCGCTGCGCTGCTCTGCTGCGACCGAAAGCGCCCTGAGGCGCTGAAGTCGAGGATCTTTCTCGTGTACGCCGCTCTCGCCTGGTCCGTAGCGATCGCCACGTCGCTGCAGATCGGCGGTAACATGAACTACTTTCTAGAACCGCTCTTCGCCTCCTCGGTGTTGGCTGGGTCCGGAATCCAGACCCTCGGACGGCTTTCGCCGCGCGTTCAGTCCGTCGTGGCTCTCACCGTGTTGCTGCTGCTGACGCGCTCGGCGGTGGCGGACGTTCGCGATCTTCGACAGTTTTACTATCAGGAGAGCGGCTATGGGCAACGGAAGGACGCCTGGAGAGCGTTCGTTGCCGCGATTTCGCGCCGGCGCGTGCTGTCGACGCTCCCGGACGTCACCGTGCATAGTCGCTTGCCCGAAGTCCCCGACCCCTATCTCAATACGGTCCTCGTGAAGGGCGGCAAGTGGAGCTACGAGCCGATCGTCGCCGAGCTCGATGCGGGCGCTTTCGATCTGGTCATCGTCACAAAAGGTGATTCTTTTCGTGGCCCGTACCACCGCGGTCTCCCCTTTTGGACCGCAAACGTGTGGAACGCTCTGGAACGACGTTATGTCGCGGCCTGCGAGCTTGACGAGCGCCAAATCTGGCTTCCTCGCTCGACCGACATCCCAGTCGATCTTAAAGCGATAGGCTGTCGGACCGACGCCCAGAACCATAGCAGCGGAGGGAGATAGCATCTCCTTGGTTGAACCTGGATTAACCACCGCGTATATACGTGCGATGGGCTTCGAGCATACGCTTGTAGGCGTCGCGGCGGCTTGGACGTTCGTTCTCGCTGCCGCTGGTACGGCAAGCGCGCAAGCGACAACGGGCAGCCCATCTTCGTGGCCGGACGGGACCACCTCGAACACGCCGTTTCCCCGCTCCATGCGGATCAAGAACGACATCCGCTTCTCGGGTCGCTACTTCACCGCGCCGAACGCGCACGCCGACACCTTCTACCCGTCCTGGGCGTCGGATGGATCGATGTATTCCCCGTACGCCGATGGACAGGTGAACGGCACTTCCGTCCAGGGCTACGGCTCCACGGACAACGAGAACACCGCCAGCGTTCGAGTCGACGGAGACGATCCTACCGCTCTTACCTTTACGGTGGTCAGCACCTTCGGCAACAGCCCGCTTCCCTATGCGGGTCGCTACCCTTCGGCGAGCCTCGTCTACGGCGGCGTCTGGTACTACGGTACGTACGCCCTCGACGACTTGACCGGCCCATGCGGCAACTGGTGCACGCTGGGTCCCTTCATAGGCTTTCGCCAATCGACGGACGGCGGCAAAACGTGGACGGACACCAAATACCAGCCTTCTGATCCACTGTTCGGCGAATCGGCGAAGAACGGTTCCAAGGTGAAGTTCGGTCCCGTACACATGGTCGACTTCGGCAAGAACATGGAACACTCGCCGGACGGGTACGCCTATTTCGTTTCGCAGGGTGCGAACGGGGCGAACGGGCAGGCGAATTGGATTCTCGGCGATGCGATCTACCTAGGCCGGGTCATGCCCACTCCGAAGAACATGGATGATCGCGCGTCGTTCCAATTCTACAGCGGCGGAACATGGTCGAACAATGTGGCTGATGCGAAGCCCATTTTGCTCTGGGCGGGCAGGCTCGGGAACGTTTCAGTCACGTTCGATGCTCCTCTGAACGATTATCTCATGTGGGTGTGCCGCCCGCATGATCCCTCCACGGCGACCGGGTCGTTCGACACGTTGCTCCTCGAGGCCGATCAGGTTACGGGGCCCTATCGGCTCGTCACCACGTGGATGAACTTCGGGCCCCAGGCGTACTTCGCCAACGTTCCGAGTAAGTTCATGAGTGCGGATGGGGAAACCATGTGGCTCCTCTACTCCGCGAACTTCACGAACGGGCCCACGAGCAATCCTCCGGGAAGCGGCTACGATTTCACTTTGCGGGAACTGACCTTTACCGGGCAAAGTTTGCCGGATGCCGGGCAAGGCGCCAGCGGTGCTGGGGGGACGACGGACGCGGGAAAGAATGCCGGCGGCACGACGGCGTCGGCTGGGAGCTCCGGTAGCGGGGCTGCTGGGAGCACCAAGGGCGGTTCGACCGGTTCCGGTGGATCCGGCGGCAGCCGATCGACCGGCCGAGGCGAGACGGGAGGCGAAGCCAAGTCCGTCGACGGAGGAGCCGAAACGTCAACCATGCGCTCGGACTCCGGCTGCGGTTGTCGCCAGGTCCGCGAAACACCCTCGGTGCGTGCCGCACTCGCGGTCGGCATGCTCGCCTGTCCTCTGCTAGCTCGCGTGCGGCGTCGCGCGCGAAAGTAGTGTCGCAGACGGCGCCGCAGGTGAAGCCGCCGAGATGGGCGACGAATGAAACGTTACATCTCGCGGCGCCCCGTCGTGAATGCCGGCCGCGGGCGGAGTAAAGGCGC
>CAZDNG010000117.1:0-12767 GCA_964506835.1 uncultured Polyangiaceae bacterium | reverse complement strand
ATCCGCCGCCGGGACGCTTGATCGTACCCGCGTGCTCGGCCGGTTCCAGGCCGGGCCGCCGGCTTCGCCGGCGGTGCTCGCTCGCTTCGCTCGCGAGCAGCCTGGAGCCGGCCTGCGCGCGCGGGTGGGCAACGAGTTGTCCCCGGTCGGGACAGCAACCCCACGGAGGTTCCGAATGACACTCAAGATCTATCCCGTCGTGCTCGAGTTGGTCCGGAGGCTGGCGCCGCAGTTGCCAGCGTTGCGCAGACGTTCGTCGGTGCTTGCGGATCAAATGGAGCGCGCGCTCATTTCGGTGCCGCTCAATGTTGCGGAAGGCGCGTACTCGCGCGGCAAAAATTGCGAAGCTCGCTTTCAAACGGCGCTTGCTTCCACCCGCGAAGTGCTCGCTTGCTGGGAAACCGCCCAGGCATTCTGCTGGGTCGGGCCGCTCGAGCCCGAGATCGCCGCGCTGTTTCAGCAAGTCATCGGGACGTTGGTCCGTCTCGCACTGCGTTGAAACCGCCGCGCGTCGCGGAAGGCGCCGGCTGAACGTCGCGAGTTCGACGGCGGCGCGCTCTCCTGGCCGGCTCCCCCTCCCACCCTCTCTCTGACTCTAGCCCTCGCCTTAGCTTTGCCTTCGCCAGCCCTCCCATGGCGCGCGCAGGCGGCTGCCGCCGAGCACGACATCGGGGAGGGGCGGCGGCACGCGCAGGCGGCGGAGCCGCCGAGCATGGCGCGGGGTGGGCAACCCTGGTTGCTCAGGAAGCGGCTCTGACTCGACGGGTGTCGGCTCGAACGGTGCTGGCCGGCACGTCTCGACTATGCGGTGCGCGGGTGGACGTTCTCGCGGACCCAATCGGTGATGTCGCCGAGGGGGGTGCCGGGTTTGAAGACTTTGCGGACTCCGGCGGCCTCGAGGGCGGGCAGATCGTCGTCGGGGACGATGCCGCCGCCGAACACCACGACGTCGTCGGCGCCGCGGGCGCGCAGGGCGGCGATGACGGCGGGGAACAGCGTGTTGTGGGCGCCGCTCATGATCGATAGACCGACGGCGTCGACGTCTTCCTGGACGGCGGAGGCGGCGATCATTTCCGGGGTCTGGTGGAGCCCGGTGTAGACGACCTCGAACCCACCGTCGCGGAGCGCGCGCGCGACGATCTTCGCGCCGCGGTCGTGTCCGTCGAGGCCTGGTTTGGCAACGAGGACGCGAACCCGTCCGCTCATCGCGCGGCCTTGGCGGGCTTCACCTTGAAGTCGCGCACCTCGAGGTGACCTTCGGCGAGGGCGAAGAGCCCGGCGCGCCCTTCCGGGACGTCTTGCTCCAACGTTCCGGTGAGGGTCCGGTTTCCCACC
This sequence comes from uncultured Polyangiaceae bacterium, assembly GCA_964506835.1. Classification (GTDB taxonomy): domain Bacteria; phylum Myxococcota_A; class Polyangia; order Polyangiales; family Polyangiaceae; genus DASZVB01. The sequence continues at coordinate 11,432 of CAZDNG010000117.1, read as the reverse complement.
TTGCCGGTCACCTTGTCGCCCGCGACGCGAAGGGCGACCAAATACCCCTTGGGCGGCATCGGCTTCGGAAGCTCCGCCGACGGTCCGAGCTCATGCGCCGTGCCGCGACTGTCGACGAACAGGAGCTCGGCTTTGCCGGTCTCGGGCAAGAGCCGCAACGTGACGGCGGTGTAGCTCACCTTCGCGGCGCTGCCGCGGGCGAGAAGCCCGCCCCCGGCGCCCGACGGCGAGATCGTCGCGGTGACTTCCACGTCGGCCGCCGATGGCCCGGCGGCGATCGCGTCGAGACCGGCGTGGCTTCCCTCGACGAGGAAGCGACCATCGTCGAGTCCGACGGCGCGCGGCTCGCCGAAGAGCTTCTGATACGTCGTGAGACCGACGGCCCACGACTCACTCGCTTCGACGTGCGGGTGATAATTCGCGAGCGAGGTGAGGCGCGGCGCGGCGCCGTCGATCTGCACGATGAACCCGCCGTCTTTGCCTGCGCCGATCGTGAAGCGTTTGCCGGCGAAGGAAAACCCGCTCACGACGTCGCCCTCGAACGCGACGTCGGTGGCATCGACCGCTTCCACGCTTCCGTCGGCGCGCGTCTTGCCGAGCGGTGCGCGTTTGCCGTCGGCGGCGAGAATCGAGAGACCGATGGCGAGCTGTTCGAGCCGCCCCGGAAATCCCTCGGCCGCGCCGATGACGGCGAGATCGATCGCGCGCGGCGCGTCGATGAGCAAGAGCTGCGCGGCGCCCGCCAGCACGAGCTCTGGCGATGGCGCGCCGAGCGCGCCGCCGCCGTCCGCGGGAAGCACCAATTTCGACGGCGCGGTCGCCAGAAAGCCTTTGATGCCGGCCGCGACGGCGCGCGCGGTCGCTGCCCGGGCGCGCTCGCGGAGCGACGGCTTTTGAGCGAATGCGTGCTCGGTCGCGAGCATCGCGACGCTTCCCGCCGCTTCGGCGAACGCGACGTCGGGGGAGACGGACGTGACGTCGTCGGAAAAAAGCCGGGTTGCGGGCGTCGGGCGGAGCGCGTCGGTGAGCGGGACGCCCACGCGCACGACGGTGCCACGGCCGACCAGGCCGGTCGGGTTCGTCTTGTCGAGGAGCCACAGGCTGAGGCCGGCGGCGGCGCCCGGCACGGTTTCGAGCAAGCGCACGTCGTCGGCGATGCGCGCCTCGGGAGCCGCGCCGCCGGTTTGAACGAGCACGCCGTCGCGCTCGAACGCCGCGCGCCGCGCGCCCTTCAGCTCGATCCACTCGCCCACTTCGTTGCGGCTCGGTCCGCCGCGAGCGAGGTCGATGAGCGTCAGCGCGATTTGAGAACGCAGTCGGACCATGCCTTCGTTCACGGCACCGCTCGGGCCGAGCCATCGTTCGAACGAGGCCCAGTGATTCTTGTAGAGGAGCGCGCACGCTTGATACGCGTCGTCACGGATGCCGTTCTGCGGGTCGTGCCCGTCGGGCGGACCATGGCCGGAATTGGCGATCTTTCGATCCACGAACGCGTGGATCGCGAGCAGCTCGTCGATGGCGCCGCGTCCCGGATCCGTCGCGGGGTGGCCCGCGTCGAACGCGACGTCGCCCATGCGGGCGCTCGCGCGAGCGAGCAGCGCTTCGACGACCGCGGGCACCAGCACGTCGCGCGCCGCGTCCGAGCCGGGGCCGAACAAGAGCGCGTCGGTGAACCGCGCGTGCACGTCGTCGAAGGGCGCCGTCACGAAACCTTTTTTCAGCGGTTCGGCGATCTCCGCGGGTCCGAGATCGGGACGCGCGACGAGCGCGCGCACCCGCGGCGCGGTCTCGACCGCGCCTTTTTCGACGAACGTCCGCACCACGGCCTTCTCCGAGCTCGTCAGCGCAGCGAGCGCAACTCGGGGAACGAGAGCGAGCGACAGCACGACGAAGAACGACGCTTTCATGGCGCTAGGGCCACGAGCCTATCATCGGACGCGGGCGAACGAACGAGCCACGATGGCGCCCAGCGCCGCGACGGCCGCGGTTTCAGTCCGGAGCACGAGCTCACCGAAGCTCGCCGGCGTGAACCCCGCCGCTTTCGCGGCCGAAACCTCGTCCGCCGCGAAGCCGCCTTCGGGCCCCACGAACAGCGCCACATGCGCGTCCCACGGCGACCCATCGAGCACTTCCTGGAACGTCCTTGTCGCGTCGGGCGAAAGAAAAATGCGACCCGAAGCCCCCTCGGCGACGGCGAGCGCCTCGGGAAGTGACAACGGCCCGGTCACTTCCGGAACGTCGCCCCGGCCCGATTGGCGCGCTGCATCGACGGCGATCGCCCGCCAGCGCCGCCGGCGCCCCTCGGCGCGATCGGCGAGGTGTACGACGCTGCGCGCGGTCTCGACGAACACGACGGCCTCGACGCCGAGCGCGGTCGCGTCGCGCAAGACGCGCTCGGGCTTGTCCGACTTGCCGAGCGCTTGCAGGAGCGTCACCGGTGTGCGCGCCACCCGGGGCGCCGCTCGCGGCTCGCCGAGACGCCCCACGACGTCGCGACCGACGCGGACGAGCTCGACGTCGGCTTCGAGCCGCTCTTCGGGGTCGAACGCGACGAAGACGTCGCCCGCGCCCAGGCGATGGACGCGCGTGACGTAGCGCGCCTCGGGTTCGGGGAGCACGCGCTCACCCGCCGTCAGCGCGGCGAGCGGGACGCGAAGAGTGCGCGCCATTTTCGGGTTCTGGTTCCTCTCGTTTTCCGAAGCAGTCGCTCCTCGAGGACGAGCGCCGTATGCTCCGGGTCGTTCTCATGACCGACAACCAAAAAACGATGGTGGCGGCCGCCGCTCTCGCCGCCGCGGTCGGCGTCTACCTCGAAGTCTCGTATCATCGAGAGCTCGAGGAGCGGTCGCGACTTCCGCATCGGGCGCCCGCGTCGTCGGCTACCGTCGGAACGAGCGCCGCGCCGCCCGCGGAGTGACGGCGCTTCAAGCAACCGAGCGCACTTCGTAATACGCCTCGTGCGCTGGGACCGAGACGAGCCAGTCGCGACGCTCGTGAGGCGCCGGCAAGGTCTGCCCCCCCGGGACGACGAGCGCGGTCAATGCGCCGCCATAGACGCAGCCGGTGTCGAGACCCGTCGCGCACGGATGAAGCTGGAGGCGACGGCGCGCGTCGTGGCCGAATACGACGTGCGGACGGTTGCTGTAGCTCGTTGCCCAGCTCTCGGTGCCGCTGCGCTCGCTCGCCAAGCCGTCTTCGCCGATCGAGCGGATGTTCGTCATCGTCCGTGCGTCCTGATGCTGGAGCGCAATGCCGGGCAAGACCCCCGCATGAACGACGAGCGCGTCGTGCTCGGCGAGCTGGAGATACACGGGCAGTGAGTCGAGGAGAGCCCAGTCGTCGTCGTCGAAGCTGTGCAGCAAGGATTCATGACTCTTGCCGAGTGGCGGTCCGGCCTGTCCGCTCCGTCGTGCGCGCCGAGCCTTGAGCAGCCCGGCCTCGTGATTGCCGATCACGCCCCGCGCGCCGATCTCGCGAAAGCGCCGGAGCACGCCGCGGCTGTCGGGGCCGCGAGCGACGAGATCGCCGACGAAGTAGACCTGGTCGCCGCTGACGGGACCGACGAGAGCGAGGAGGTCGCCCAGTTCGCGCGAGCAGCCGTGCACGTCGCCGACGATGATGCTTCGGCCCATTTCTCACCCCGATCGTAGGCTCGAGAAACCCTCCGTCAATTCAATTATTTGCGGATACTGAAACCGGAATGTGTCGTCGCCACGAAAGCGCTCAGACGATCCGTCCGTACTGTAAACGACGCTTGCCCCATCGGGTGCCCGCGTGATACCCGTGCGGGTCCAATTAGGGAGGCAACGCATGCCCGCTGGCAGGTCCGCTACCGCTCTGACGCTCGCCGCCACCGTCCTCGTAGGATGTGGAGGCGAGAAGGTGAAATACGTTCCGCACCCCTCGCCCAGTGGGGTGACCGTGAGCCTACCGCCCGTACCCAACGTGCCTCAAAAGCCGATCAAGGCAGGCGACGCGTTCACGGTGTGGGGCGCGAGTTACTACCTCCGGAGCCGCGTCCATCACAAGGACGTGGCCGACAAGAACATCAAGATCACCGGCTATATCTCGAAGACGAATCTCGGCGATGCGCCGAAATGCGCCGTTCACAAGACCGGGAAGGAAGATCCGGAAGGCTGCCGGCCGCCGATTCCGACCTTCTGGCTCTGTGATTCGAAGGACGCGCCCGACCCCGAGTGCATCCGAGTCATGGGCTGGGCGTCGAACTTCGCGCAGCTCTTCGACGCGATTCAGGCGTACGAGAAGGACAAGAAGAAGGACCCGAAAGATCGCGAAGCGGTCACGGACAACTTCTGGGGCGTGAAGATCCCCGACCCGCTTCCCGTCAAGGGTGCGAAGGTGACCGTCAAGGGCGACTACGCCACGACGTTCACCAAAGCGACGTCCGGCACCGTGGCCGATCCGATCATGGGCGTCATGACCTATGAAGAGATCGAGACCGTGGAACAAGGCGCCGAGATCGCAACGCTCCCCGGCATGAAGTAAGAAACGGCGCCCACGCGTCGGCGTGGGCGTCCTTCGAGCCGAAACGAGGGCTCACGCCGGCGAAGCTGATAGGCTCCGCCGGCGGTCGTGACGAAGCGCCTCCGAGTCGTCTGGCGGCTTCTCCTCGTTGCCGCGACGTTGCTGCTCGCGACGTCCGGTTGCGTGAAGAAGGACTACCCCGCCGAGGGTCCGGTCGTCTCCGACGTGGACCTCGAGGGCGCGCGCGCCGTCGATCCGAGCTCGGTGCTCGACGGGCTCGCGACGGCGAGCTCGCCCCGGTTTCTCGGGATCTGGGACGGCGTGGTGTTCGACTACGAGGTGTTCGACGAGACCTTGCTCGAACGCGACCTCGAACGCATCGAGCGGTACTACCGCGCGCGCGGTTTCTACGAAGCCAAGGTGACCGCGGCGCGGGTCGTCCCCGTCGACGGCCACCACGTGCGCGTCGAGATCCGCGTGCGCGAAGGACCCGAAGTGCTCACGACGGCGTGGAGCGCCGCAGGGCTCGAGCAAGCCGACGTCGAAGCCGCGGCGCGAGCCATCCAGGCCGTCACGCTCGAGGGCGGCAAGCGGTTCGACGAAGCCGACTACGACGGCTCGAAGAAGGCGCTCGCGACCGAGCTCGCGAACCGCGGCTACGCCTTCGTGAAGGTCACCGGACACGTGAAGGTCGACATCGCGCTGCACCAGGCGACCGTCGAGTTCCAGGTCACGCCGGGACCGAAATCAGTGTTCGGCCCGGTGCAGATCGTCGGATTGAAGCACATCCCGGAAGGTCCGGTCCGCGACAACCTCGAGCTCGGCCAGGGTAAGTCGTATTCGGCGAGCGAGCTCGAGGACGCGCGCACGGCGCTGGTGAACCTCGGCGTTTTTTCGACGGTCGACGTGCGTCAGGATCTGACGCACCCCGAGACGGCCTCCGTGCCGGTCACCGTCGTCGTCTCGGAAGCCGAGCTTCGCACGTTGCGAATGGGAGGCGGCGTGCGCTTCGACGTGATCGAGCTCTCGAGCAACCTCGTCTTCGGGTGGGAGCACAGAAATTTCCTGGGCGGCATGCGCAAGCTCACGCTCGAGACGAAACCCGGGCTCGTATTTTTTCCCACCCGCGCCGACAACCTCCAGGCCCCGACGAATTTGCTGCCGCAAAATCGGGTTCGCGCGGAGCTCCGGCAACCGTCGTTTCTCGAGGGACGCACGACCGGGTTCCTCGCGGGCGAATTCAACGTCTATCCCCTGCTCTATCCCGAGTTCGAACGCGGCGACCCCGTTCTCGGCTATCAAGAAGTGAAGCTCCACGCCGGCGCCGAGCGCGCCTTCTTCGGGCATCACCTCTACGTCACTCCCTCGTACAACTGGCAAACCAACTTGCCGTTCGCATATCTGGGCCAGAACCGGCTCCACACCGCGTTCGTGTCGTACCCGGAGCTCGAAACGGTGCTCGACTTTCGTGACGATCCCCTCGAACCGCACCGGGGTCTGTTCCTCTCGAACACCGTTCAGATCGCGGGCTACCTCTTCGGCGGAGACGCCTCGGACGTTCGCGAGCAACCCGAGATCCGCGCGTACGTCCCCATCGCGAAGAAAGTGACGCTCGCGGCGCGCGCGACCGTCGGGTTTCTGTTTCCACACGACTACGGCCACACGCTGATTCGGAACAAGGACGGAACGACGACGCCCCTGGTGACTTGCAAAACCACGACGAGCCCCTGTCCGAACGACCAGCAGGTGTTCAACGACGCGGCGCTCCGCGATCAACAGCTCCTTCTTTTCCGCGCGTTCTACTCGGGCGGACCGGACTCGAACCGCGGCTACCCATTCCGCGGCGTGGGCCCCCAAGGCGTCCTCGGTTTCTTGATTCCCAGCACCGCCGCGTGCACGGGGACGTCGACGGATCCTCAGTGCTATCGACCCACCGGCGGGTTCACCCTCTGGGAGGCGTCGATCGAGCTTCGGTTTCCGGTGGTTGGGCCGCTCCGCGCGGCGCTGTTCGTCGATACCAGCGACGTGTCGCGGGACATCGCGACGATTCGCCTCGGGTACCCTCACCTGTCGCCGGGATTCGGGTTGCGCTACGCGACACCGGTGGGCCCGGTTCGCTTCGACGTCGGCTATCGCGTTCCTTACCTGCAACACATCGGCAGTAAGGAAATTCCGCTCTCGGAAGGAAACACCAGCACGATCCTCGGGCTCCCCATCGCGATCCAGTTCGGACTCGGAGAAGCCTATTGAGCGAATCGCCACCTCGTCGCATGCGATGGCACGGGCACTTGCTCGGGGTGCTCGGGCTCTCGGGTACGTTCGCGGGCGCGGCGGTACTCGGCGTCGTGTTGCACGCGGATCTTCCGGTGTCGCGGCGCATCGCGGCCCAGGTGCTCTCGGCGTGGTTTTCGAGCCTTCTCAACGGCAAGGTCGAGATCGCCCAGTTTCGTCGAGTCTCGACGTCGCAGGCGCGGATGACTCGGATGCTTCTCCGCGACACCTACGGCAACGAAGTCGCATCGCTCGACAACGTGCGCGTGCGTCTCGACGTTCCCAAGATCGTACACGACGTCCTGTTCCCCCAGCAGTCGCTCACGGTTATTTTGGATCACGTTCGCGTCGAGCACGCGGACGTCGAATTCATCCCCGATCCGCACACCGGTGAGCCGACGATCGACCAGGCCATCTTGCCGCGCGCCGAGGCGACGGCGACGGCGACGCCGCCGCAACCGCCCGGTCAAGCCGTGCGCGTCTTCCTTCCCGCGATCGAGCTCGGCAAAGTGACGGCTCACGCGCGACTTCACGATCGCTCCGAGCTCACGGCGGAGCTCCGCAACGTGCACGGTCAATTCCTCGCGTCGCCGAAGGGGATCGCGGTCGACGTGACGCGGTTCGCCGCGGAGCTCGAGGGCTTGGGCGCCGACGCGCGCGGCACCGGCACCTTCAGTCTGCGTGCTCCCGGAGCGATCCAGGGCACGTTCGGCGGGTTCGTCGGCGACGTCGAGCTCCAGCTCGGCGCGTATTTGAAGGCGAATCACCTCGATCTCGAGCTCGACGTCCCGCGTGCCACGTCGCGAGGGCTCGCGGCCCTCATGCCGAGCTGGCCGGTTCAGGACACCCTCTCCGGTCACGCCGCACTCGCAGGCGATCTTCCGGATCTCCACGCCGTCGCCACCGTGGATGCCGGACCGGCTCACGTCGAGATCGAAGGCCCCGTTCGCGCCGACGCCTCGCCGACCGCGACTCTCAGCATTTCCGGGCAACACCTCGATCTGCAAGCGATCGCGCCGAAGGCTCCGGCCACCGACGTGACGTTGACCGGTGTCATCGCGACCAAATTCGACGGGCCAGATCTCGTCGCGACCATGCAGGCGCACTCCGAGCAGACGTCGATCTCCGGCCAGCACGTGCCGCCCCTCGACGTCGACGTCCAGCTCTCGAAGAACGGCGCGACGGGCACCGGAAAAATTCACGAACCCGGGATGCCCATCGCAGTGTCGTTCAAGGTCTCGAACGGCGGAGCGGTCGACCTCGAAGCAAAAACGACCAGCTTCGCCTTCGAACGCCTTCCGCGGCTCGCCGGTCGCGACGTGCTCGGCACCGGACAAGCGACGTTGCGCGCGCAAATCGAGCACGGCACGTTGCGGGCGTCCGGCACCGCCGACGTCGCCGACCTGCACGCCGCGGGCGCGAGCCTCGGGAACGCCCGCGTGGCCGTCGAAGCGACGGGCCCGCTCGACGCGCCCGAGCATTGGACGCTTGGCGTGAAGGCGACCGGCAACGACGCGCGCGCCGGGTCGCTCGCCGTCGATCACGTCACGGTCAACGCCCATGGAACCGTGGCCGAGCTCGCGTTCGACACCAATCTGTCGAGCGACAACGGACCGTCGGTTCACGCCGACGGTCGCGCCCGGCTGCTCGGTGGCCCGAAGCTCATCGGCGCCAAAGTATCGCTCCGGCGCGATCCGGTCGTCGTCGAGGGAGAGATCGCCGAGCTCGATCCGACCGAAAAGCGGATCGTCGTCAAAGATCTTCACGTGACCGGCGCGGGCGGCTCGCTCACCGGTTCGGCGAGACTCGAGCCTTCCCTCGTCGAAGTGGAGGTGGAAGGCGAAAACGTCGATCTCGACGCGCTCGCCCGCGCGTTCGGCTTGCCGCGCGGCATGCTCGGTGGACACCTGCGGGTGAGCGCGAACATCGCCGCCGGTCGCGACGTCACGCGGGGGCGAGTACGGCTCGGCATCGGCAACGCGACGTTCGGCGCCGTCGCCGGTCTCTCCGCGCAAGTCGACGCGGACCTCGACGGCAAGAAAATCTCCGGCGACACCTCGGGCCTCGTCACCGGGTTCGGTACCTTCGGCGCGTCGTGGCAAGGGGAGCTCGGAGGACCGGCATTCGAGGTGACGTCGTGGCGCGACGTGATCGGCAAGGCCGAGGTGTCGTTCGGCGAGCTGCCGCTCCCGGCGCTCCGACTGCTCTTGCCGAAAGACGGTCCCGTCGAAAGCATCGACGGGCAAGGCTCGGCTCGTTTCCTCCTCGAGCGAAAAACCGCGCACGCCTCGTTGCCGAACGTATTCGCGACGCTCGCGACGCGCGGGCTCGCCGTGCGGGTGAAGACCAAGGATCCCAAAAAACCCCTGGAAATTCAGGGACTCGACGTCGCGATGACCGGTGGGTTGAACGGCGTTACCGGAGACAGCACCGGGACCACCGTGCTCCTCGATCCCAGGGGCCAGGTGGCCGCATTGACCGGCGAGCTTCGCGTCGACGTCGATCGATTGATTCACGCACCCGAACGCGCGCTCGCCGAGGTTCGAGATACGCCGCTCGACGTCGTCTTGACCGTGGGCGCGAGACCATTCGAAGCCTTCCCCGAATTCATTCGACCACCGGGGGTGACGGGCGCCGTTCGCGGCGTCGTGAGCTTGAAGGGCTCCCTCTCGCACCCGACCTTCTTCGCGAGCGTCGACGGCACGTCGCTCGCCGTCGTCGGAGCGCGGCCGGTTCGCCTCGTCGACGCGCATGCCGACGCACAATACGACGGGGGGACCAGCGCGCTCTCTCTTCGCACGAGCGCGACCCTCGAAGGACACAACGTTCTCTCCGTGGCGTTCCAGGGTCAGGTTCCCGGAGGCGCGCCCTCGACGTGGACCGGCCAGGGTCGTGCGACCCTCGACGGGCTTCCGCTCGATCTCGAGCCGTCGTTGTCGAAGGCGCAGATCCACGCGCAATTGACCGGCGGAGTCACGTTCGCGCGCGCGCCGGGCTCTGCCAACGTCGCGGCGGACATCGGCGTCGGCAATGCGTTCGTCGCCGAGACGCCGCTCGGCGAAGGCCGCTTGCGCGTCGCGACCGAGGGCAGAAACGTCGAAGCGACGCTCGGGTTCTCGGGAAAGCGTGGAACGCTGGACGCGAAAGGCAGCGCGGGCGTTCTGTGGGACGGGCCGCTGCCCGGGCTAGCGCGCGACATCCCGATCAAACTAAGTGTGATCGCGAAGGATTTCGAAGCTGGAATTCTGTCGCCCGTCCTCGAGGGGATCTTGGGGCGCTTCGGCGGACGCTTCGACGCGGACGTGAACGCGTCGCTCGAGTCGAGGCCGAGTGAAGACGGGACCGCAGCGTACGTCGGCACCGTGGACGGAACCGCGGCGCTTCGCGACGGCAGCATGCTCATCGAACCGCTCGGGCTCGAAGTACGCGGCGTGGCGGTGAGCGCCGAGGCCAAAGGCGTAGGCGACAAGACGACGATCGTACTCCGCGATCTCGCGGGACGCGTGCGTTCGAATCAAACCAACTTGGAGGGGTCGGCCGATCTCGTCCTCGATAAGCTGTCGCTCGAGAGCGGGACCGCGGCGCTCGCGTTGAACGACGTACCGGTGTTGCTCAAAGGCGCGCCACAAGGTCGCGTCGCCGGTCAGGCGACGGCGAAGCTCGAGCGTCAGAAAGATCACATGGCCGTGGCCGTCCAGATTCCGAAGCTCACCGTGAAGCTCCCGCAGGCGTCGGCGAGAAAAGTCATCGACCTCACCGACCATCCCGACGTGGAAATCGCGGAGGCGGTGGCCGCTTCCGTGGACAGCACTCGGGCGTTCCCGTGGCGTCTCGCGATCGACCTCGGGAACGACGTGAAGGTCCAGCGGAGCGACGTGGACGTGAGCGTGCGCGGCACTCCCGTCGTGGAGCTCGGAAGCGATACCACGATCACCGGCTCGATCGATCTCGTGCCCGGGGGGCGACTGCCGATCGTGGGCAAGGTGTTCGCGATCGACCACGGCACCGTCGTGTTCGACACCGGCGACTCCGCGAACCCCCACGTCGACATCACCGCGACGTGGCGCGCGCCGACCGACGCCGTGGTGTACGTCGACGTCACCGGGCTCTTGAAGGAAGCAAAAATCACGCTCAGAAGCGATCCGCCCCTCTCCGAGCCGGAGGTGTTCGCGCTGCTCCTCGGCGGCAGCTCGACCGAGCCGAGTGCGACGGGCGATCCGACGAACGCCAACGGCGGCGCGGCCGCCGGCGCCGCGGCGATCGGAAGCAGCGTCGCAGAGCTCGGCGTGAACCAGCTCCTGTCGAACAACCCGGTGCAGGTGCGCGTCGAGACGACGTCGGAGAGCTTGCCGCGCTATACGGCCGCCGTTCGCGTGCGCGAAAACCTCTGGTTCGAGGCGTCCACGTATCAGCAGACGGGCGGCGCCACCACCGGCAACGAACGAAACGTGTTCTCCGGCACCGTCGACTACCGGTTCACGCGGCGCTGGTCGCTCCGCACCGAAGTCGGCACCGCGGGCGGCGCGCTCGATCTGCTCTGGCAATATCACTATTAGGGGGGCCTTGGTCCCCCGCGGCTCGCTTCGCGACCGCTCCCCCTGCCGCTTCGCGGGCTCGCTTTGCTCGCGTCGAGCCCCGCGCACCGGTTACCTTGAGCGAAGCGAATACCAGGGGGA
>CAZDNG010000116.1:0-13210 GCA_964506835.1 uncultured Polyangiaceae bacterium | reverse complement strand
CGCGACGGCCGGCAACAGAAAGGCGATCGTTGCGGCGAGCCCGAGACCCGCGAAATACGCATACCGGTTCCCCCATTGTCCAATCACCGGGAGGGAAACGACGTGCGGGGCGAGCGCCGACGAGAACCAGATCCATCCAAAGAGCGCAAAGGAGCGGGCGCGGAGCAGCGCGATCGTCACGGCGATCGCCGCGGTGAGGACGAGGGCCGCGTCGACGGAAGGGAGCGGCTCGAAGCGCTGCGCGGTCGCGCCGTTGTCGAACGTGACGATCTGAGACGTGTAGTGCCAAAGGATGCTCGCGTAGTTCGCCGCGTGCTCGCTCAGCGACCCGTCGAGCGCTCGACTCGTCGACGCGATGTGCAACGTCCGCCGCACGACGAGGAACGACGCCGCGCCCGCGATCGGCAAATAGAGACGAACGTGGACGAGTCGCGCGAACTCCCCTTCTGCCCGCACGGTCGCGTACGCGAGGAGGAGAAACGGAAGGACGACGAACACTTCCTTGCAGAGCCCCGCGGCGAAGACGAACACCGTCGCCCCGACGGCGCGCGGCCAGGACGAGCCCTCTGCGCGAACGCAGAGCAACGCGGCGAGCGCGAAGAGCGTTCCGAGCGAGTCGTTTCTGCCGCCCGTGACCCACATGACCGCCTCGGTCGTGCTCGGATGGACGAGGAAGAGCGCAGTGACCGAGTGAGCGACGAGGGACGAACACCCCTCGCGGCGTAACCACCGGAAGAAGAGCGCCGCACATCCGAAATGAATCGCGAGATCGCCGAGCCGAAAGGCGACGATCGACAGGCCGGTGAACCGAGCCTGCATCCAGAGCGTGAGCATGGGGAGCGGGCGATAGAGGTCCGTCGCTCGTCCGGTGGCGCCGCCCCAGAGATCGGTCGTGAAAATCCGGTACCAGCCGTGCGGATCTCGAAGCACGGTGCTCTTCACGACGAGATCCGTGTCGTCCCAGAAAAACTCGCCGCGAAAGTGAGTACCGAACGCAATCGCGGCGAGCAGCGCGGCGGCGACCGAGAGCGTCCAGCTCGGTAACCTCGGCCACGCGCGTGCACCGACGGCGTGCATCGAAACATCGCGCGGCGTCTCGGACTCCACCATGGCCTCGGAGTGTCTAATCCGCCTCGCCGCTCAACTCGGGTCTCTGGCGAAGATCGGCCGACCGACAGCGTCGCCCGTCCGGACGAGCTCTCCACAGAGGGTGCGCAAGACGTCGTTCGGCACTCGCGCCAGCGTACCGCGTGACGCTTCGAGCGCCGCGACTCCGGCGAGCACGAGCGCTCCCTGAACGCTGGTCGTGAGCTCGACGAACGCAAACGTCGAAGGGATCGGCGGCGACGAGTTGGTATCGAGGGACGCCGTGGCCGTCATTCCCTCGCTCTCGAACGCGACCGAAACCCATTCGTTGAGTCTCGCTTCCAGCGTGGCGCCAGGCTCCTCCTCGGGAATCGCCGCAGTGAATTCGAGCCGTCCCGACCGATAGAGATACAGAAACCCGCGGGCCGCCCCCGAATACGTCATCAAGAATTGCAGGGCGCGCCGCGAACGCTCGTGCGGCCCTTCGCATCGTTCGAGCTCCGTGCGGACGTTCGCGCCGAGCTCCGTGTGCACGCTGCTGAGCAGGGCGCCGCCGATCGGCGCGGCAACCGGCTCGAACGTCGTCGATTGCCGCATGGAGAGGAGCCGCGCATATTGCGACGCGAGCGCCGTGCTGTCGGTTCCCTTCACGAGCACGGCGACTCTCTCGAGCAGCGATTCGAATCGCCGGTTGTCCCGGACCCGATGCGCCAAGACGGCCGATTGCGTTAGAAAATTGACGAGCACCACGCCGGAGAGACCACGCTCTTCGATGCGCGTCATTGCACGGTCCGCGCGCGCGATCGCCTGCGCGACGTCGCCGGCGCCCGCCTCGGCGCAGGCGAGCGCCACCTCCAGCTCGTCCACGTAGAACGGGCCGAGCGGTTCGGCGCGGTGTCGCTCGAGCGTGGCTTCCGCTCTCTTCTTCGCCTCACCGAAGCGTCCGAGCTCGACCAACGCGCGCACGAGGCGAACCAGAAGCAGCGTTTGCGACGCGTGCGTGCTCACGTCGGGCAGCGCGAGGCCGGCCTCGTACTCGGCGATGGCGCTCTCGTAGTCGCCACGAAGGAAATCGCAGTTGCCGACCGCGAGCCGATGATAAGGCCGCCACCCTGGGCGCTCCGCGGAGCGCTCTTCCATCAGAGGAAGCAGGCGCTTCAGCGCCATCAGATTTCCGAGCGTCGCGTACGCTCCCGACTCGTACAGCACGCTCGTCTCGAGATGGCCGTCCACGTCGGCTCGACCGGTCATGGCGATATCGCGACGCCGGCGACAGGCCTCGGCCTTTCTCTCGTCGCCGCGGTAGTACTCGCGGAGCATCCTCGCCTGCCACGCGAGCGGCGCATACGGCGCGGATCGGTCGAGCAACGTCAGCCGCTCGTCCGGTACCGGATACCCTTGCGTCATGTCTTCGAGCGCGAGGTAATACTGCGAAAGAACCTGGATGTTGACGCGCGCGGGCTCGTCGAGCCCGGGCACCGGCTCGAGGGTGCGCTCGGCGACCTCGACCCTGAGCTGGCGCGTCTCGTTGCCGCGGAGCGCGCGCGCGGCCAGCTCCAGAAGCCGGCTCAAGAGATCGAGGACCGGCGAAAATACTCGCAGCGGACGGACGAGCTCGTCGAGGGCGGTGCCGCCGACGTGATCCGCATTGCGAACGTAGACGCCGATGATCCCGCTCGAGACCATCGCGAGCTCCGTGATCGCCGCGCTCGGATCGAGCCGTCGTTCGCGATCGGGGCTCGCCGCATATCGCTCATACGCTTCGCCGATGGCCCGCTGGATCCGTTCGAGGGGATCGACGACGCCTTCCAACGTCTGCCAGAGATCGAGCCCCGAGTCGCGCCGGAGCGACTCGAGAACCTCCGGCGCGTACCGAGCGAGGCGCTTGTCGCCCAGTGACGCGGCTTGCATCAGCGTGCGGGTGACGCGCGCCTGGTCCTCGGCGACCGCGCCGTTCGCGCGACCCCAGGCGTACAATCGCTCGATCATCGCCGCGCCCTCGGGAGTCCGGTAAAAACTCATGCCGCGCGCGAACGCGTCCGACCGCGTTCGACACGCTTCGACGAAGAGCCGAAACGCGGGTTCGAGATCGCCGGCTTCGAGCAGGTGGTGGGCGGCGAGGTCGTCCGCGGGCTCCACGCCGGATTGATACGCGGCGGCGAGTCGTCGGTGGAGTGCCGGCGCGCCTTCTTTCGGGACGTGCCGCAATACGGCGTCGCGCGTCTCTCGGCTCGAAAACACGTAGGTCGAGCCGGCGTCGACGAGTACCGACCCGCTCACGAGCTCGTTCAGATGCAGGAAAAACTCGCTCTTCGTGCCCTCGTCGAGGAGAGCCGGATACTCCGAGACGAGCAGCGGCACGCTGCTGCTCGCGAGCGACAGCGCCTCGGCGATGAGCCGTGCCGCGGGGGACAGCGCGGCGACGCGCGCGTCGAGGGCGGCGTCCACGCTTTCCGGCAGGCCCAGGCCCTGAAGCGACGCCGGCAACCCCCAGCCGCCCTGCCCGTAGCGGGCCAGACCGGAGTCGACGAGATGTTGTGCGAGCTCGAGCGCGGTGCTCGGTAGTCCGTTCGACAAGTCATGCACCCAGCTCGCCACCGTGTCGACGTGCGGGACCTCTCCGAACACCGACGACATGAGCTCGCGGGTTTCGCTCGCAAGGAACGCTTTGAGCGAGAGCGAGCTGCCGTTGTCGCGCAGACGCGTGGCGGCGGGCGCGTCGGAACCCGTGACACAAGTCGCGACGACGAGCATCGCCTCGGAGCTCGCCGCCGAAGCGAGAGCCGCGACGACGGCCGCCGACGGACCGTCGCAGGCATCGACGTCGTCGACACCGATCACGACGAGTCGCTTGCGCGACAGTTCCACGAACCACGCGGCCACCCGCTCCGACGCTGCGACCCAATTTTCTGGCGGTATTTCGGCTTCCGCGTCGCTCGCCGCTCCGGGTCGAATGGCGAGGAGCCGTGACAGCTCGGGGTCGGAAGACGCGAGCTCCGACGCGAGGGAGGGTTCGGTGTCCCGAATGCCGCGGGCCAATGCCCTGACCGCGGCGAACGGCGCCGCCCAGAGGTGATTGCAGTCGACCGAGACGACGATCGCGCCGCGGAGCCTCGCGTCGAGCAGGAAACTCGAGAGCAGACGCGAACGCCCTCCGCCTCGAGGAGACTCGATGAGGAGCGTTTCCCCACGCCCGCGCTCCGCGCGCAACAGACGGCGGCGAAAGCGTTGCGATTGATCGGCTCGCGCCACCAAACCCGGGGTCAGAAAATAGGCACGCGCCGTCTCGGGTGCCTCGACGGACGGCAGCTCGGCGATGGCCGATAGCCGGTCGTAGACCTCGGCCGCGCTGCCTGGACGGACGAGCGGGTTCAAGTCGATGAGCGAAAGCACGAGCGCGGCGAGCGTCTCGGGGACGTCCGGGACGATGCGCGACGGTGACTCGATGGGACGCCGCCACATTTCGCCGAGCTCGGCCACGCGGCGAGCGGGGTAGGCGTGCCGCCCCGTGAGCGCGAAGTACGCGAGCGCGCCGAGCGAAAAGAGGTCGGCGCGCGCGTCGAGGGGACGCTGTTCGAGGCTCTCGGGACAGAGAAACGGCGGCGTGCCGATGATCTCTCGTTGCGGCCCCATCGGGCCGAGTGCGCCGAAGTCGATGAGCTTCGCGCGTCCCTCCTCGGTCCTGCAGACGTTGCGAGAAGACACGTCGCGGTGAACGAGCTTTCGTGAATGGACGAGAGACAGCGCCGACGCGACGTCGCGCAAGAGCGAGGCCGCGGCGCGCCACGGCATCGGCGAGAGGTCGCTCAGGTTCCGCCCGACGAGGCGCTCCATCGTGTAGAAGGGCAGACTGCCGTCGATGCCGTACTCGAACGCGCGGACGATGAGCGGGTGTGAGAGCTGCGTCAGAGTTTCGTATTCGCGCTGAAAGAGCAGCGTCGCCGTCCGCCCGCTGCCGCGATCCGGAAGGAGCCGCTTGAGCGCGACGGTCACGCCTCGACTCTCGTCCACGACCTCGAACACCTCCGCCATGGCGCCGCCGCCCAGGACGCCCACGATGCGGTACCGGCCGGCAATCGTGGAAGGAGGCCCTCTCTTCTCCCCCGTTTGCGTCGCGTCGACAGGGCCGGCGAGGGCCGTCATTTAGCGCGCAGCACGCGCCAGAGCGTGCGCGCGTCCAAGACGATCGTAGTGATCGAGCCGAACGTGACGTGGTCGCCGCTCACGACGTCGACACCGTCCTTCGACAGCGGCACGCCGTTGACGATCGTACCGTTTTTGCTCCCCGCGTCGGCGAGACGGCAATGCTCGCTGTCGACGATTTGAAAATACGCGTGGAACTTCGAGATGCTCGCGTGCCGGAAGGCGATGTCCTTGTTGAGCGCGCGCCCAACGGAAACGCGATCCCCGAACGCCGCGTCCACGCCCGGGCGTTTGCGCACCGCCACCGCGTAGTACCGAGCATCCCCGAGACTCTTGACGATGTTCTGCCAATCCGGCTCGGTCGCTTGAGCCCCACCTCGCTTCAAACGAAGCGCCTCGCTCACGATCTCCGTATGGAACGCGATCTTCCCCGGCGCCGCCGTGGCCGCGCTCGCCTCGGCGGCCCGGAGTGCCGCAGCAAGCTCTTCGTCGTCCCCTCCCAGTCGCACCAGCAACCAGGGATCTCTTCCGTGCTCTCGCCCGAAGCTCAGTTCCGTGAGCCTCCCAGCAGTGCGAACTAGTTCAATCGGCTCTACGGAAAACATCGGGGTACCGACCTTCAACGATGAAGGCCCCCTCAGGCACCGTCAAGGCTACCTTCGAGCACCCCTCGTCAGCCTATTTTCCGCGTGCGACAAAGCACTCTGGCGGCGTTGTATGCAAACGTATGCCCGCGTCGCTCGCACCACGGCCCGAGCGTCGAGTGCATTCACGAGGGACGAGCGCCCGTGAATCGGACGGCATCGACGCTTGGGATTTTCGCGTCGGGATCGCCAACGACCGCGAGCGGCGCGCCGGACCAATTCACCTTGAGTCCCGACGGTGGTGTCACCCCGCCACCCTCCGCGGTCATCCCCAAGACGGACAGATACAAGACGGCGCCGGCAGTCGCGACAAGTGCCGTCTTCGGACGCCTGTTGTATCGCCGCCGCGGCGCGCGCCGGGCTGCGACACGAATGCTCGTCCTTCGTCCGCGCACATGAGGCGTCGATCTGCACCTCGTCAATTGCGAGACCGCGCGCGCGTTCATCGACGAGCTACGCCAGCACGCGCGCCACGAAGACGAGAAGCACGCTCCGAAGCCGCCTTCCGCGGGAACGTTCGTTGGCCCTTTCTCAGAATTCATAATCCGCAGGAGCTTGCGGGGCCGGGTCCGCGGCAATGGCTCACTGTGGCACACGCATATTTCACGATAAAAGATGGACTTCTGCTGGCACAGAGCGTGCTGCAGCTCTGCGCATGCCGGTACGGAATCTCCATTGTCGATTCTTCGCTCTCGGTTTCGCGTCCTGGGCGCTCGGCTGCGGCGGCAGCGTCGAGGGCGTTGGAGTCGGCAATCAGGGTGGCGCGGGAACCGGTGGCGACGTCTCGAGCGGAGGCGCGACTGCGAACGGTGGCGCATCTGCGAGCGGCGGTGCGGTCGGCGAATGTGCGAAGGGCCCGCTGTCCGTCGCGAAAGGACGCCCGACGAGTCCCGGGTGCAATCCTTCCAGCGTTGCAACGTTTTATCCGCCCGACGCGTCGGCTCCTTGCAAGGCGGACGCCGATTGCACGGGGCACTTTTGCGTGCACGGCACTTGCTCGGTCGATGCGTGTCTGGTCGACGGTGATTGCCCCGCCGGCTCTACCTGCGGATGCGCCGCCGACTACTACGGGGGTAACGGGGGCCACGTGAACCTTTGTTTCCCCTCCCCGTGTCGAGTCGACTCCGATTGCGGAGCGAGCGGCGTCTGCTCACCTTCGTTTTCGGGATATTGCGGAGCGTTGACGGGCTTCTATTGCCACTCGACCGCGGACACCTGCAACACCGACGCCGACTGTTGCGGCAGTACTACCGCCTGTCGGTACCAGCCCGCGCTCGGCCACTGGGCTTGTCAGAACACCCAGGTTTGTAGCGGGTAGCCTCGATGGTCTCGAGCGTGCGTCATCGACCCGAGCGGCGGCTCGCGCCCGACACGTTGTCCGGGGGTTTGCTCGTGGGCGTCGCGGGCCACGATGGCGTGTTCGCTGGGCGTGTTGGAGTGAGGGGACGCGACGGGATGGGGCGGGAAGGTGGGCTCGGCGGGCGAGGCGTTGCCGTCGGGGGCGCCGCGGGCCTCGATGGAGCCGCGGTGGCCGTCGGGGCTGCCGCAGGTGCGGTCCGGGCTTCGAGCGCCGGCTTCCAAGCGGTCGTGGAGTGACACTCGGCACACGTGAGCGGAAACCGCGCGTGTCCGGGGAAGCGACTGCCGTCGTAGTCAGTCCGGTGGCAGTCCACGCACTCGGAGCGAGTGCCTTGAAAGACGGGCGGGCTGCCAAGGTGACACGCGAAACAATCTGCGGGGGCGTGAGCGCCCGTCAGTGGCCACGAATGGTTGACGAACGATGGGTGCCACGAGTTCGACGAATGGCACACGCCGCACGTCGTCGGTTTCACTCCGGCATGCGCCGGGCGTTTCACGGCGAGATACTCCGACATGTGGCACGTCGCGCAGCGACCCGACGCGACGCCGACGTCGACGAACGGTCCGTCCTGGGATTGGCAGGCAAGAACCGCGAGCACGCTCACGGAGGCGAACGCCATCCACGCCCAGCCTTGGGGCATCGCTAAAAGCGCTCCTCGTGGAAGGGCATCCCGAGATGCCCGCAGATCGTCCGCAATTTCCTCGCGAGCCCTGGCGGCCCGCAGAAGAAGACATGCACCGGGTCCGGCGCGTGCTTTCGCGCGATCTCCCCGAGCGCCGCGTTGAAATCCGGATGGCCCAAGTGGGTGTGGGTTCGAAGTCCAGTGATGAGATCGCTCCTCCCCGCGGTGTGGAGGACTTCGCGCGCCAGCTCGAGTCCCAGCGCGGTGATGCCGGTGCGAGCGCCCGTCATGCAAAGATGAATTTCGAGCAACATTCGCTGGTCCGCCTTTTCGAGCTCGGCGAGCAGATCTCTGAACCATTCGAACGAATATTGGTCGCGGTTGAGCCAGAAAAAATATGCCCGCTCGAGCTTCGAGTGGTGGTTTCCCGTCCCGTTCGCGCGGAGCACGACGCTCTCCAGAACGCTCGCGAACGGGGTCACGCCGATCCCCGCGCCGATGAAGACCGCGTGTCGCGACTCGAAAATATCGGCGCTGGGTGAGCCGTAGGGTCCGTCGAGGTAAGCCGTCATCGGCCCGATTTGCGCGGACCGCTCGCGCGCTTCGGTGGCCCGGCGCAACGCTCCCGTCCAATTTCCGAGCGAGCGCACGTGGAACGTCAACGCGGCGTCTTCGGGAGCGCTGCTCACGGTGAACGGATGCCATTCTCCCCGCGCAACCTCGGGAATGCGCAGAAACACATAGTCGCCCGGCTGAAACTCGAAGTTTGCCGGCTTTCCAACTTGAAGTCGCGTGACGCCGGATCGCAGAGCCTCGGTCGAGACGACGTTCGTCGCTTTTCCTCGACGGAAGAGACGCGCGACCTGTTCCGCGCAAAAGCCGAGGAGCGGAACGCCGGCGCCGTACAAGAACGACGGGGCATGCACGATCGCCAGAGCTAGCCACGCCACGTAGAGAAAGTGGGTGAAGTAGAACAGCTCGAACCGGCTCGAGCGACGGATCGCGCTGAGGGAAAACACCCACATGACCGCGAACACGAGGAGAAGCGCAGCACCCGTCGCACCGCGGAGGGTTCCGGTAAAGAGCTGGGCGAGGCCCGACGTCGGATGGCCGTTCGCGTAGCTCAGCGTGAAGGCGGCGCCGTGCGCAAGCGCGAGCAAGAAGAGCGTATGGCCTACGATGCGATGAAACGTGATCGCTTCGTCCACGGGGAAGACGCGCCCGAGAAAGCTGGCTCGAACGCGTGTCAAAAGGCGCCGCATCACCGGCACGAGAATGAGTGCGCCGTTGAAGTCCAGGCACACCCCGAAGGCGCGCCCGACGAGCATCGTCTGGTCTTGCCAGAGCCCCGCCCCACCGCCGAGGACGACGGCAAGGAAGAGCCCGACGTTCGTCGCCGCCCAGAGGAAAAGCCAGAGCGTCTGTTTCCATCGGTTCTCGAAGAACCGGATGAAGCGCCCGCGCGCCTTCGGTCGCTCGCCGTCCACCCAAGCGAGCAAATCCTCGCTGGGAGCGATCCAAAGCGCCTCGCTCTGCACCATCTTTTTCAAAAGCGCCGGCCGTTTGCGCACGATCGCCTCGAACTCGTCGAAATCGATCCGGCCGTCGCGATTCTTGTCGGCTGCCTGAAACAACGCGTGAGCGAGCTTTTCCGGCGGTTGCGATGCTCGGTCCGCCACGTCCGATTCGGCGAGACTCATCGCGATCATCCGGAACATTTCGGGCTCCGAGATGGCACCGTCGGCGTCGTGATCGTGAACGCGGAAGGCGAAGTACAACTTTTCTCGGTCGCTTCCGAAAAGCAATCGCTTGACCGAGGACAGGAACTCCGCACGGTCGACGCGTCCGTCGCCGTTCGCGTCGAAGATCGAGAACACACGCCGCGCGAGGTACTCGCTGCGGAGGCCGATCGCCGCTTGGAGCCGCCCCACGTCGATCGATGGGTCACCGGACGAGTGCGCGTCGAACGCTCGTTCGAGCGTCGCGAGCAGCCGCGCGTCGACGGCAGAAAGGGTGATCGCGGGCGGCATGCCGTTTCAGGTGCAGCCTATTCGCCCTTCGGCAGACGAAGCTTCAAAAAAGCTAACGACGACGGGGATCCGAGGGAGTGCGACACTGCCGCGCACGCAGGCCGTTCGCGGCCGCGAACGTTTTGCGCCGGGCAACGACGAAAGCCCGTTCGTGCAACGGTGCAAACCTGGCACCGACCGTGCTTTGCTCGCGCGACCCGAGCGCACGCGCGTGGTGCTCGACGCAGGCGATGTCCTCGTCCGCACGTCCGTGCTCTGGCACCGCGGCATGGCGAACCACACCGACGCACCGCGACCCATGTTCGCGCTCACCTGGGAAAACGGGGGGAGCCCCCTCGAAGACCCTTACTCCGCGCACGGCGGCCGCATCACGTTCCTGCCGAACCGGCACGCGACGGACTGGAAGGGGCGCTTCCGCGAGAGCGCATTCGTCGCCGCTCCGCGGCTCGGTTCTGCGTATCTCTTCGTGCAGTCGCTGCTCGGTTCGAGGCCGACTTACGGGTGATTCAGGGAGCCATGATGCGTCCGGGAGCCCCGTTTGCGCCACTTTCCGTGTGGCAGCTGTTGCAGTCTCCGCTCGTCTGCGCAGCGCTCATCGCGCGTTCATTGCCGCCTGCGGTGATCTTCGCGCGATACGGCAGGGCAATCGACGATCGCGTGTAGAAATTACCGGCTGCGTTGGGGAGCAGGTTGATGGAATTGCCGTTGGCGTCAGTGATGACGATCGTCGGCGGCCCCGAGACGCCGTTACCGCCGTTGCAGTCGTCAGGCTCGTGCGCCGTTGGGTACTCGGTGCCGGCGATCGAAAGGCGCGGCCCTTCGCCGCGAGAGTGACAGCTGATACACGCTTCACCGGGAGCCATCGTCGGAGACCCATCCTCGCCCCCGCTCGTCCATGTGGTGCCGCTCGAGCATTGCACCGGAGTATCGTAGGGGCTCTTCACCGGAGGCCCAGCGTCGACGGCCGACGCGCACGAAGACTGCGGCATTCCCGAGTTGAGCCAAGCGTTCAGCGCGGCAATGTCGGCGGAGCTCGGCGCCGTCGCGGGCTTCGGCGGCATCGTCCCATTTTGGATACGCACCAACGCGAGCTGTCCGACCGTCTTGGTCGGATCGGAGACGGCCGTCTTCGTGAGGTCAGCGTAGGTCAACAATGGGTCGGGCGCGCCGCCGGACGGGGGCGAACCGTGGCATCCGGCGCAATAGTGCCCGAACATCGCGGCGACGTCGCAAGGCATACCGGACGCCGTGAGATCCAAAGTGGTGGGCGCTCCGCCGTTTTCCGAGCTCGAGCCCGCACTCCCCGGACCGTTGTTGATCGCTTCGTTCTTGCTGAGGGTACAACCCGTTGCCAGGAGCGCGAGCAGGTAGCCCGCCCAGCGGCAACGCTTCCTGGCGTCCGCTCGCACGAACTTTGGATGCCCCCAGGGAACGCGCAACATGGGCCAATCTCCTTCTATTTGCCGAGGCGGACCTCCGCGGCCGTCGCTGCGTGCAGGCGTTGGCGTTCGGACGGACGAGCCTTGGACTCGATGATGTTCGGGTTCGAACGACGGTTTGATTTGGAGTAACCGTTCGCGACACGAGCAGGCATCGGGCAACCGGTTTTGCGTCGATTTGCCCGCTGGACTGTAGATTTGTGCTCGGGAGTGGGCGAGCTGAACCGACGCTCGGATTGTCGCGAGCGGCGGCTGCGTTTCGCGCCGTCGAGGTCGATCGATGTCACGGAGCAGCCGTCCGCGTGTCACCCAGCGTCAGTACGTTCCCGCCGTACGGGGGAGGTCAGCTCCCCGTCGGGAGAACGTCTCATGAAATTCCAATTGAAGTCGCTCGCTGCCGCAATCGCCGTTGCTTCCATGACGGCCCCCGCACTCGCCGCCGAAGGACCCGTGCCCCGCGGCGTACCGCGGCTCGATCACGTGTTCGTCATCATGATGGAGAACCACGGGTACACGCAGATCATCGGCAACCCGAGCGCTCCTTTCATGAATCTTTACTCTCAGCGGGTGAACTCCGCCACGAACTACTACGCCGTGGCTCACCCGAGCTTGACCAACTATCTCGAGGTCGTGGGAGGATCGAACTTCGGAGTGCTCAACGACAATTCGCCCGATTGGCACGACGCTTCGTGCAAGACGAACCTCGCGCTCGGCACGCCCTCGCTCGACAACGGCTCGTTTCCGGACATCTGCCCGATCCAGGGAACGGGCACGGACACGGCGACCCCCGTGCTCGACACGTCGAACGAGACGGCGCCGCCGTCGATCACCGCGGTGACCGAGATCGACGGAAAAATGTCGATCCCCGCGGCCTCCGGCACGGTCGGCAAGACCATCGCCGACCAGCTCGGAGAGGCGGGCAAGAACTGGAAGACGTACCAGGAGAGCATATCGGCCACGGGCGCAGACCTCGTCGACTTCAGTGACGGCTACTACGACAACACCTCGAACCTCACGTCGCTCCTTCCGGGCGCGACCAACATCGTTCATCTGTACGCCGCGAAGCACGACCCGTTCGTCTACTTCAAGAGCGTGCAGGACAGCGGCCTCAAAAACGTCGTGGGCTTTCAAGGCGCGCGCGGTCTCTTCGACGACCTCGAAGCGGGGCGGCTCCCGGCCTATTCGTTCATCGTGCCCAACCAGTGCAACGATCAGCACGGGCAAAACAACGCGAGCGCGGTCTGCTTCGAGGACCCGAACGACAACGGGACGCTCAACGGTCTGAACCCGGGCCTCATCTACCAAGGGGACCTGACGCTACGCTCGCTCGTGCAGGCGATTCACGACTCGCCCGTGTGGCCTCAGGGTCGAAACGCCATCGTGATCCTCTGGGACGAAAACGACTACAGCGCGGCGCCGAATCCGAATCAGGTGCTGCTGACGGTCGACACGAACTACGGCTCGCACGGTCTGCAGAGCAAGGTATTTTATACCCACTTCTCGCTGCTCAAGTCGATCGAGGCCGGGCTCGAGCTCCCGTGCTTGAATCACGCCTGCGACTCGAACGAAGCCGTGATGTCCGATCTCTTCGGCGGCCCTTTCTTCCGCTGAGTGGCGACGGCGGCGCTGCCGCGGCGAACGCTCGTCCGTGGGGACGACCTGAGGACGAGCGTCGCTTGGCGCGCGAACTGCATAAGGTTTGGCGTGAGTTCGATCGGTTGCGAACATGCGCCGCCTTCGGGCCCAGAAAAGAGAAGTCGCAATGGGCACCGTGAAGGACATCATGACCTCGACCGTGACGACGATTCCAGCCGACGCGAGTCCAAGAGATGCAGCGTGGAGTCTGACCCTGAAGGGGCTCAGCGGAGCGCCCGTGCAAGACGAGC
>CAZDNG010000115.1:0-13535 GCA_964506835.1 uncultured Polyangiaceae bacterium | reverse complement strand
AGATCGACTTTGCCGAAATCGTCGATCGAGCACTCGGGGGCGAGGGGTTCGGCGGCCAGGGCGCCGCCGTCTTCGTCGGTCGTACCGGTCGTCGACTCTGCGGCTGCGGCTTCCGGCGCGGGAGCATTCGCCGCGAGAAACGCCGCGACCTTCTTCTGGTCAACGCGGGCGACCAGGTGCTGAAATTCACGGAGCTCGACGCCGAGCACCGGCTCGTTCGCGTCGGACCACCGGAGGATCGGCGCGCCGAGGAGCTCGCCCGCGCGTTCGGCGAGCCCGGGGAGCACCGGCGCGAGATACACGACGATCTGACGGAACAGGTTCAACGTGACGGTGCACACGTCTTCGAGCTCGCGCACCTTCGCCGGGTCTTTTTTCAGGGCCCACGGTTGCTGGGCGTCGACGTATTGGTTCGCCCTGTCGGCGAGCTCCATGATGAGGCGCGTGGCCCGCGCGGTGTCGCACGCTTCGTAGGCCTCGCCGATGGCGACCGCGCGCGCCGCGCCTTCGGCGAAGAGCCCGCCGTCGTCGGGGTACGTCGCGGAGAGCCGCTTCACGAATCTCGCGGTACGGCTCGCGAGATTCGCGACCTTGTTCACCAGATCCGAGTCGACCTTCGACGCGAACTCGGCCAGGTCGAGGTCGATGTCGTCCGGTTTTCCGTTCAGCTTGCTGGCGTAATAGTAGCGAAGGTACGCCGGATCGAGGTGCTCGAGGTAACTCGACGCCGAGAGCATCGTGCCCTTCGACTTCGACATTTTTTGCCCGTTCACCGTGAGCATGCCGTGCACGTTGATGCGGTGCGGGAGCGTGAACCCCGACGCTTTCAGCATCGCGGGCCAGAACAGCGCGTGGAAATACACGATGTCTTTGCCGATGAAATGCACGATGTCGGTGTCGCCGCGCCAGAAGGCGTCGAACGACGCGCCAGTGCGATCGCACCACTCGCGCGTCGCGGCCATGTAGCCGATCGGCGCGTCGAACCACACGTACCAGTAGTGCCCAGGGGCATCGGGGATCTCGAACCCGAAATAGGGCGCGGGTCGCGATACGTCCCAATCGCGGAGCGGCTTCGCCAAGAAATGTCCGGCGAGATAGTTCGCGACGCCCGAGTCGATGTGGTCGCCCTTGCCGATGTAGTCGGCGAGAAAGGCGTGCAGCTTCTCGATCGTCACGAAGAGGTGCGACGCGGAGCGAATCTCGGGACGGGTTCCCGACAGCGTGCTCACCGGGTCCACGAGATCGGTGGGCGTGTACGTCGTGCCGCAACGATCGCAAGAATCGCCGTATTGATCGGGTGTGCTGCAATTCGGGCAGGTTCCCTTCACGAATCGATCGGCGAGAAACACGCCTTCCTTGGTGTCGAAGAGCTGCGTCACGTCGCGTTCGGCGACGAGCCCTTCACTCCGGAGGCGACCCCAGATTTCCTCGCACAGCCGGCGGTTCGCGATGGAGTGCGTGCTGCCGTAATGGTCGTGGCGGATCTGAAAACCGGCGAAGTCGGCTTGATGAGCCGCGCTCATCGCGGCGATCAGTTCCTCTTCGGGGCGCCCCTCTTGACGAGCGCGCAGCATGATGGCCGTGCCGTGGGTGTCGTCCGCGCAGAAGTACACGACGGGGCGGCCCATCATGCGCTGATAGCGAACCCACACGTCGGTCTGGACGTACTCCACGAGGTGGCCGATGTGGATCGGGCCGTTCGCGTACGGAAGCGCGCTGGTGACGAGGATGCGACGTTCGGACATGTTGGAAAAGATTCGATTCCCGGCTGATCGACCCACCCCTCGGCGGATCGCGGAGTTGGCGCCATAGCGCCGTTCGTTCCGAAATTCGAGGCAATCTCGAACGGTCGAGTTTGCGCCGAGACGAAAATCTTTGCTAGCTTCGGGGCGATGCGCAGGGTCCGGCCGCTCGTGGCGGCGATGTTCGCGCTCTGCCTCGCGGCGGTGAGCCATGCTTCGTTCGGCGCGATCGACGCCGATGGGCGGAAAATCCACAAGGTCTACAAGGGGCAAACCTTGGGCCGGATCGCCAAGCGCTACCGGATCAGCGTGGACGCACTCTGCCGCGTGAACCGGCTACGTCACGGCGCGCACATCCGTCCGGGGCAAGAGCTCGTCATTCCGAACGGCGAAGACGACGACGGCGCTCCCCCGTCGCCGCACGGCGCGGGCAACCGATGGCAGGACTTTTCGGACTCGCCGTCGCGCCGCGGGTTCATCGTGCTCGAATCGCCGAATCGCAAATTCCGAGGGTACGTGCTGAACCGTCGTGGGAAGACACTCGAGAAATCGCGGGACGCGATCGAGCACGTGCTCGCGTCGTGGCGTACCGGCTCGGAGCACTCGATCGACGACCGGCTCTTGCACCTCATCGTCAAGGTGAGCGACACGTTCGGCGGCCGTCCGATCCGCGTCGTGTCCGGCTATCGCGAGCACTCGTTTGCCGTCGAGTCGAAGCACAAGGTGGGGCGCGCTTTCGACTTCAGCATCCCCGGCGTGCCGAACGCCGTGCTCAAGGACTACCTCCGCTCGCTCTCGGACGTCGGCGTCGGCTACTACCCGAACTCGACGCACGTGCACCTCGACGTTCGCGAAGAGTCGGCCTACTGGATGGACGAAAGCGCCCCCGGAGAGCCGCCGAAGTACGCGCACGCAGGGCAGAAATCCGACGACGACTCGGCCGACCCGAAAACCCAAGAAGCCGAACCCGAGCGCGCTGCGACGACTCGCGTCGAGTAGCGGGCAAAGCCCCCCCGCTACGTCCGCCGGTGACGACTCACGTATTCGTGAGCGGGCGGCGATGAGTCGGTAAGAGGCTCTTTCTGCCGGGTTGCATGATGCTCTGCCGAGCCGGCTCCTTCGACCGGTACTCGAGCAAAAACTCCTTTTGCCGCTGGGCCCGCGTCTCGGGGTCCGGCAACTTGAACGGCTTCGGGGTCGAGCCGAGGAGCGCCGCCTCGTCGACCTCGTCCACGAGCTCCGCCGGCAAGAAGCGCTTCGCGTACTCGCGATAGACGCCCGAGGAAATGAACAGATCGAACAGATCGGGGTCGAGATGGTTGTCGCGCTTCATGAACCCCATGATGCGCATCGTCTCCGAGAGCTTCTTCGCGCCCTTGTACGGCCGATCCTGCGCGGTGAGCGCCTCGAATACGTCGGCGATCGCCATGATGCGCGCGGGGATCGACATGTCGCCTGCGAAGACGCCGCGCGGATAACCGGTGCCGTCCATCTTCTCGTGGTGCCCGGACGCGTACTCCGGCACGCGGCGGAGGTTTCGCGGGAAGGGGAGCGCCTCGAGCATCTTGATGGTTTGCACCATGTGCGCGTTGATCACCAATCGCTCTTCGGGGTTCAGCGTGCCGCGCGAGATCGCCAGATTGCGAATCTCGTCCCGCGTGAGGAGCGTCCGCGCCGCGCCGCCCTGAAAGTACTCGCGGCGTCCGATCTCGCCGATGAGGTTTTGCTTCTCGGGCTCGAGAAATTCTCCGCCGACGTTCGCGTTTTCGAGGAACGCGAGATCGGCGTCGAGCTTGGCCCGCGTCTCGGCGAGGGCGCGCTCCGAGGCGGCAGCATCGGCGCCCCCGGCGACCGCGCGGAGGTGCGCGATTTCGGCGTCGCGCTTCAGCACCTCGAAGCGGGCGCGCACCACCTCGATGCGGTCGAACAGGGCCTCGAGTTTGGTCGACTTGTCCATCACGTGGACCGGGGTCGTCACCTTGCCGCAATCGTGCATCCAGGCGGCGATCCGGAGCTCGTACCACTCGTCGTCATCGAGCCGAAAATCGGCGTAGGCGCCACTTTTCGAGTCGCAGACGGCCTGGGCGAGCATCTCGGTGAGGATCGGAACGCGTTCGCAGTGAGCGCCGGTGTGCGGGCTCTTGGAGTCGATCGCCGATGCGATCGCCTTGATGAAGCTCTCGAGGAGCTCGCGCTGTCCGTCGAGGAGCAGCTGATTGTCGAGCGCGATGCCCGCTTGCGACGCGAGCGCCTCGACGATGCGCTGATGCTCTTCGGCGAAGGGGACGACCATTCCGGTGGTCGGATCCGTCGCGTTCAGGAGCTGCAAGACGCCGATGACGCGCCCTTCGCTGTTCACGAGCGGGATCGCGAGCAGGGACTTCGAGCGGTAGTTGTTGCGCTCGTCGAACGCCTTGGTCCCCGAGAAATCGAACCCCGGGGCGTCGTAAGCGTCGGGGATGTTCACGCTACGCTTGAGGAGCGCCGCGGCGGTCGCGACGTTCTTGTTGTTCGGCGTCCCGGTGCGCGCGTCGAACATCGGGATCGGCGGGAGCGCGATCGGCGTGCCGGTCGTCCCGCCGAACGCCGTCTTCAGCGAATCGGTGCGGACGATGACGAACTTCAGATGGTCGTCGTCGGTACGCAGGTAGAGCGACCCGCCGTCGGCGTTGCAGAGGCTCTTGGCTTCGAGGAGGATCGTCTCGAGCAGTCGGTCGCGATTGCGTTCCGAGGATAGGGCGATCCCGACGCTATATAATCGCTCGAGGTTCCGGATCTTCTCGTCTTGCGCTTCACGACTCATGTCGGCGGGCCAACCGCGACCGGTCTCCCGGTCTAGCCAGGGTAGCGCGAATTTTGCCGGGCGACCAAGCCGGCGCTCCCCATTTCAGGCGATCTCGAGGCGCATCCCCTCGCGCGCGACGATCGCGCCGTCCCACATCTCTCGGGCCTGTTGCTCGATTTCGCTCATGAACGGGTCTTCGTGCGACGGGTCATGGTGGAAGATCGCGAGGCGTTTGACCCGAGCCTGTCGGCAGAGACGCACGGCTTCCTGCCACGTCGAATGCCCCCAGCCGATCTTCGCTTCGAATTCGTCGTCGGTATACGTCGAGTCGTAGATGACGAGGTCGGCGCCGTCGATGAGCGCCAGCACGTTCTCGTCCGGCTTGCCGACCACGTGTTCGGTGTCGGTGACGTAGCAGAGCGATTTTCCGCCGTACTCGATACGATAGCCCGTCGCTCCGTTCGGGTGATTCAGCGACACCGTTCGGACGCGCACCGCCGGCGCGAGCATGAAGGTATCGCCAGCGTGGAAATCCTCGAAAATGAGCTTCGAGCGCATGGTCTCGAGCGGCACCGGGAACGTGGGCTGTCCCATCTGTCCCGCGAGCACTTCACGCACGCCGCCGAGCGGGGCGAGGTGCGCGGCCCGGATCTCGAACGTGCGGTTCGTCTGATAGCCGGGCGCAAAGAACGGAAACCCGTTGATGTGGTCCCAGTGCACGTGCGTGAGCAAAAGGTGCGCGTGGCGCACGTCGCGCTTGTTGAATGAATCGCCGAGGTCGCGAATCCCAGTACCAGCGTCGAGCACGATGAGGTGGTCCCCCGCCACCACCTCGAGGCAGCTCGTGTTGCCCCCATAGACGACGTGGCGCGGCGACGGGCATGCGATGCTGCCGCGCACGCCCCAGAACTGGACCGCGAAGACCATGGCCTTTGCTGCGAATTCTATTGGGCCCGCGCCCCGATTGTCACTCGGGCTCTTCGGGGGGGGCCTTCAAAGCGCGAAACCTGGGGTTCTCGCACTTACAGAATCCCACTCTTCGCCGTTTCTCGCCTCCCGGCTGACCCGGGGTCGGTCGAAGGAGCGGCCGCCGGCGGATGGGCGCGGTAGGCTGGTCCGGCCATGGCGGAAACCGTTTTTTCGAAAATCCTCCGCGGGGAGCTCCCTGCCTACAAGGTGTACGAAGACGACCGCGTGCTTGCGTTCCTCGACATCGGCCCGCTCAGCAAGGGTCACACCTTGGTCATTCCGAAGGAACCTGCCGTGACCCTGGACGAGCTGTCCGACGAATCGGCGGCAGCCCTCGGTCGCGTGCTCCCGCGCCTGTGTCGCGCGGTCAAAGAGGTAACGGGCGCCGCGGCGTACAATGTCCTCGAAAACAACGGCGTGCTCGCGCACCAGGCCGTGTCGCACGTGCACTTCCATATCATCCCCAAGCGGGACAGTGACGAAGGGCTCGGCATCGAGTGGCCCGCCGGCAAACTCGACCCCGACGTCGCGAAGGATCTCGTCCAGAAGATGACTATTGCGATCGCGCGCGCGAGCCGCTGAAGAGCGGAGACGGCCGCGACCATGCAGCGCAGCAGCTACCCCTCGGGCGGAAGCCCTTATGCCTCGGAGAACTATTTTCACCAGCTCCTCGGCAAGGCCATCGCGGCGAGGGCGCGCGACGTTCACCTCAAAGTGGGCCAGCCTCCCGGCGCGCGCGTGCGCGGCGAGCTCGTCTATTTTCGGCTCGACCCGATCCGCGCCGAGGACACCGAGGCCATCGTCCACCATTTGATCGGTGACGCGGACGTCCTCCGCGGCATCACGTCGCTCTGCGAACACGACGCGTCGTACGAAGCCGCCGGCGTCGGACGCTTTCGCGTCAACGTGTACCGGCAGCGCGGCACTCTCGCGATCGTCATGCGGTTCATCCCGTTCGACGTGCCGACCTTGGAGCAGCTCGGCGCGCCGCGCGCGTGCCAGGACCTCGCCGAAAAAGACCGCGGCCTCGTCCTCTGCGTGGGCGCGGCCGGCAGTGGCAAGAGCAGCACGCTCGCCGCGATGATCGGGCACATGAACCATCACCTGTCGCGGCACATCGTGACGATCGAAGACCCGATCGAATATCTGCACACCGACGACCGTTGCAGCATCAGTCAGCGCGAACTCGGCCTCGACACGAAGTCGTTCTCCGACGCGCTCCGCGCTGCGCTCCGGCAAGATCCGGACGCCGTGCTCGTCGGTGAAATCCGCGACGCGGACACGATGGACATCGCGCTCAAGGCCGCCGAAACCGGGCATCTCGTTTTGTCGACGCTCCACACGCCCGACGTCGCGCGCACCCTGAATCGCATGATCTCGCTGAGCAAGAGCTCGAGCCCCGAAGAGCTCCGTGAACGCATCGGCGACGCGCTTCAAGGCGTCATCGCGCAGCGTCTCCTGCCCCGCGCCGACGGCCAAGGAATGGTGCTCGCCGCCGAAGTGCTCGTCGCGACCGGCTCCGTCCGCGAAACCGTGAAGCGCCCGATGGGCAATCCGCCGCTCAAAGAGCTCATGGAAGGCGGGCAGCATCCCTACGGCATGCAAACCTTCGAGATGCATATCAAAGCCTTGGTCCGCGACGGCATCGTGGACAGAGAGACTGGCCGCGCCGCGATGGGGTTTTGATTTAGGGCTCCCATCGCGGCGTGGGCGGCGGCGGGACGTCGTGGAGCGGGCGGAAACGCCGCGCGATGGCGTCGGAAACGGGGCTCTGCTACTTGTGCGGGCGAAATGTCCGTCCCGATCCGTCACGATTGGTCCCTCGCCGAAGCGCGGGGTATCCACGATTTGCCGCTGTTCGAGCTCGTCGACCGCGCGCGCGCGGTGCATCTCGTGCACCACCCGAAGAACGAGGTCCAGCTCTGCACCTTGCTCAGCGTGAAGACCGGCGGCTGTCCGGAGGATTGCGCGTACTGCCCGCAGTCGTCGCACCACGACACGCCGGTTCGCGGCGAGGCCATGCTGAAGCTCGATGACGTCATGACCGCGGCTCAGCGCGCCAAGGACGCCGGCGCCACGCGGTTCTGCATGGGCGCGGCCTGGCGCGAGGTGAAAGACGGCCCTGCTTTCGACCGCGTGCTCGACATGATCCGCGGCGTGAAGTCGCTCGGCCTCGAGGCGTGCGTCACGCTCGGCATGCTCACCGACGAGCAGGCGCGCAAGCTGAAGGACGCCGGTCTCGACGCGTACAACCACAACCTCGACACGTCGCGCAACCACTACAAGTCGATCATCTCGACACGCACCTTCGACGACCGTCTCCGTACGCTCGGCAACGTCCGGCGCGCGGGCATCACGGTGTGCTCGGGCGGCATCATCGGCATGGGCGAGAGCGTCGACGATCGGTGCGGCCTCCTCGTCGAGCTCGCGACGCTGGATCCGCATCCGGAAAGCGTGCCGGTGAACGCGCTCGTCCGCGTCCAGGGCACGCCGCTCGAGGCGCTTCCGCCGATCGATCCGACGGAGCTCGTCCGCATGATCGCGACCGCGCGCATTCTCATGCCGCTCTCCCGCGTGCGCCTGAGCGCCGGTCGCTCGGAGCTGTCGCGCGAGGCGCAGCTCCTCTGTCTCTACGCCGGCGCGAACAGCATCTTCTACGGCGATCGGCTCCTCACCACGCCGAACCCCGACACCGACGGCGACACCGATCTGATCCGCGCCGCCGGCCTTCGTACACAGGCGCCCGCCGCCGCGGAGTAAACGTTCACGGCGCGGGCGCGTCGCGGTCGAGCCGCGCGATGTGGAACACACGGACCGGACGGCCGCCGCGATAGACGCGGACGCTCCGGGAGCTCACGAGAGTGCGGCCGGGAAATGAATGCACCTTGCCGCCGTCGAATCGGTCGTCGGTGACGAACACGATCGTCGATTTGCCGGCCCAGTCACGCTCCGGGTACCACGTCGCGAAGTCGTCGCCGATTGGCGTCAGGCATCCGACGGGAAGCGCCGGACCGAGGCCGGCGTGGACCTGCGCGCAGACGGTCCAGTGCGGCCCCACGATGACCGGATTTTTCCCCTCGGCGATCGCGCGATCCACTTCGTCGTCGAGGGTTGGCAGCGCGGCGCGCCAGGCATACAGATCGTTCGCCAGATCGTAGCGCGGAACGTACAAATGACCGAGGTAACGCGGGGCGAGCGGCGTCGAGACCCAGACCCAGACGAACAGAACGAGCGCCATGCCGGTGATGGCGCACGCGACGTCGAGGCGTGGACTCGGAAGATCGATCCGCGACGCGCCGATCGCGAGCGCGAGGTACGCGGGCGCGAGCCAGTGCGGTTCCGCGACCTTGGACCACAGACACAAGACCGCGAGTGGGACGCCCGGCACGACGGTCGCCAGAAAGAGAAAGCGATCCACGGCGCTCGTCCGCCGCGCGAGCTCCCGGAGGACGAAATACGCCGCAACGAGGAACGGCGGCGTCACGTAGACGAGCTGGCCGCCGACGAGTGCACCCACGTTTCGAAGTGAAAACCCTGCCGCCGCTTGCGTGCGACTGAAGCGATGGACCAGGAGCGGGTAACCGTGGGCGTGCTCGAAGCGCACGAGCGGCGCTGCGAGTAGGAGAGCGACGACGAGCCCGAACCACGGCGCCAGGCTGCGAAGGTGCGGTCGCGCCGCGCGCGTCGAAAACCCCGCGACGAGCGCGGCGAGCAAGAGCGCGCCGCTGGCCTTGGAAAGAATCGCGACGCCCGCGAGCGCGCCCGCTCCGGCGCAGCCGACGAGCGCGCGCCGGCTTCCCGGCGTGCTCCCGAGCGCCATCGCGGCGAACCCGAGCGCGCCGAGCCATGACGATGCGAGCGGCAAATCCGGCGTGAACGCGAAGAGGCCGATCGCGAGCTCCGGCGCGAGCGCGAGGCCGTAGAACGTGCGAAGCGTCGATTCGCGCGTTCCGCCCGCGCCGCGCGCTGCAGCGACGCCGATCCACGGAACCAGGGTGGCGGCGACCGCGGTGAACTGATGGGCGGCGAGCGGCGTCAGTGACCCGTCGGCAAAGACGACCCGGCCGAGCGCGCCGATGAGGCCCGGGTGGTCGAGATAAGCCGGCGCCGGATGCAGCGAGTAGCAAACGTAGAGCGCCTCCGCGTCGCCGAACCCGACGGTGCGCCCGAGGTGCCAGCGAAGCAGGAACAGAACGGCGCTCGTTGCCGCGGCCCAATGCCACCCGGTGGGAGGTGCGGCGCGATTCAACGGAGCCATGGCGAGAGCATCTCGGCGACGCGCTCGGCGGGCGCGCGATCGTCGAGGCCCGCGAGTAACCGCGACCGGAGTTCCCGGCAAGCAGCGAGATGCTTCTCGCGTTCGGGGACGGCAGCGAGTACTTCACGGACCAGCCGCTCGGGGGTCACGGCGGACTGGACGAGCTCCGGAAACGCGACGCGGCCGAGCACCAGGTTCGGAAGCCCGATGTGTGGTACGCGGACCCATCGCTTCGCGACGGCGTAGGTGAGGGGATCGGTGCGGTAAACGATCACGGTGGGAAGGCCGAGCGCGACGGTTTCGAGGGTCGCCGTGCCGCTGGCGACGACGGCGACGTCCACGTCGCGGGCGAGCGTCGCGATGGGCTCTCTGACGAGGGTTACCCCCGCGCCGCGAGCCCTTTCGGCGATCCACGTCGCGGTCCCGGCGGACAATCCTTCGGCGAGGACGAGCCGCGCCGTCGCGCGCGATCCGAGAGCGCGGATCGCGTCGAGGAGCGCGGGGAGATGCGCGTGCACTTCTTGGCGGCGGCTCCCCGGCAAGAGGGCGAGCCGGATCGGGTCGCTCGCAGACCGCGGACCCGCGACGGGCAGATCGCGCGGTACCCCGGGGTGCCCGACGTAGGTTGCACGCGCGCCGGCGCGCTCCCAAATCGGCGCTTCGAAGGGCAAGAGCAACGCGAGGGCATCGACGTGCGGCGCGAGTCGCCGCGCGCGCGCCGGGCGCCACGCCCACACCTGAGGCGGCGCATACCAGAGCACGGGGACGCCGCGACGACGGAGCCGCGGCGCGAGCCACCCATTGAACTCCGAGTATCCGACGAGAAGCGCCGCCTGGGGACGGCGCAGGTCGGTCTCGCGGAGGATTCGAGCGCCGGCGAGCACGTGAGTCGCGACGCTGGTCAGGGCGGCGGGGACACCCATGACTGCGACGCGGCGCTGGTCGACGAGGAGATCCGCGCCGGCGCGCGCGAGCCGTGGCCCGCCCATGCCGAATGCGCCCGTGCCGAGCGTGGCCACGACGGGCGCGGCGAGCGCGTCGCCCGAGCCCTCGCCGGCCACGACGAGCAAACGACTCATCGACGCACGACGTGCGTCAGCGCGTCGCGCGACGGCGGCGCAACACGACGAGGCCGAGCGTCGCGGCGAGGGTCGCAAGGGCGCTGCTGCCACCGCTGCGGTCCATCGACGCCACCGAGCACCCCTTCGTGCCTTGAGTCGTCGAACCGTCGCTGCTGCTACCCGATGCATCCGCGCAATAGCGCGAGAAGCCGTGCACCGGCTCCGGCTGAGAGCAGGCCGCGACCATGCGATCGGGCGGGTAAATGGTGCAAATGCCCTTCACGTCGTCGGCCGACAACGTGCGAAAGCTGATGTCTCCCGGCGAGTACGAAGCGTTCATCGTCGCGTCCGCGACGCGCGAATGGGCGAGCCCCAGAAAATGACCCGACTCGTGGGTGACGATGGATTGCAGATCGGCGCCCACGGGCCCCTGCGATGGGTCGTTCGTGGTGATGTCGACGGCGAACGAGTTGATCTCGACGTCCGCATCGAGAATGCGACCCGAGCTCACCTCGAACGTGACCGTCGTGAGCGCCAGGGTGGCGTTCGCGCTGTCGTAGGGCCACGTCGCGTCGCGGAACATCCAGATGTTCGCGTTCGGCGCGTTCTGGTTGAACTGCACCTCGTCGCAGATCATCGGGCCGTAGGCCTGATCGAGATCCCACATCTTGAACGACGGATGCACGCCGCCGCCGCAATCGGCGCTCACCCATTGCTGGAACGCCGTCGTGATGATGCTGTCGGCCTTTTGCCACGTGATACCGCGCCTCGGCGACCCGCCCTCTTGGACGCCGAAGGACAAGCACGCCTCGGCCCAGTAGAGCGGCTGCCCCTTGGTCGAGCACCCGTTGGCGTCGACGGCGCAGCCGACCTGCGACCCCGAAGCGTCGCACGTCGTGGTCTGGCAGAACGCGAACGCGCGCGGCGTCACGAGCGACAGCGCGGCGGCGACCGAGAGCGCGCCGCGGAGCTTAGTGCGTCCCACGCGTGAGCTCCTGGAATACGAGGCTTTCGACTTCCGACACCGTTCGACCATCGAGGCGATGGACGGCCGCGTCGGGTCCGGCCTGCATTTCGAGCCCGTTCGTGATCGCGTGGAGCCGACGTGAGCCGTCGGTCGTGAGCGGGTAGTGACCTTGGGACATGCCGGTCACGCCGTAGAGGTCCTGCGACAAGGTCGTGACGAACATCGCCGCGGTTTCCCCCGTCCGGAGCATTGCTTCTCCGGGCACGACCTGTCCGATGTTGCCGGAGATGCCGCCGAGCGTCCGAAGCATCACGCTCGCCGTCGGCGTCGGACGTCCGTCGATCGAGCTGTGCACGTCGACCATGGTGTACGTCACGATGCGGCGTTGCTTGCCAATGGTGTCCCATTGCGAGAACGCGTCGGTCGGCGTTCCGACGAACGCGTGCTGGCTGATGTTCACCAGTTCGGAAAGCGTGAGGGCGCGCATCACCGATGCTCCGGCACGTCGGGTCACGGCGACACCGACGGCGAGCGCGATGCCGCCCTGCAAGAGAGAACGTCTCGAAAGCATGGGGTTCAGGCTAGCATGTCGCGGCACTTCGCAAGGCGCTCGGAAACGTGAGCTCATGGTGACTTCTTCTCCATTCGGCGTCTCGCGCGCCGCAGCGCGCCGAAGATTCCAATGACCGACGACGCTGCGAGCAGTCCTCTGCCACCTGGGTTGGCCGGCGACGCTGCTGTCCTACACGAGCAACCTTTCGCGTCGTTGCCGCTCAACCCGAGCGCGGCTTTCGCCGTCGCGTCGTCACCGCAGTATCGCGAAAAGCCGTTCGTCGTCTCCGGTGAGGAACACGCTGGGGCATTTCGGTCCGTCGGGTAGACGGCGCAGATCCCTGCGACGTCGTCGGACGACAGCGCGCCGAAGGTTTCACCCGGTCCGCTGTCGTAGTCCGGCGACATGGTGGACCCCGGGAACATCGAGTGTCCGAGCCCGAGAAAGTGTCCGGACTCGTGCGTCAACACCGACCGAAGGTCGAGCGATCCGTCTCGGAACCCGGACGCGTTTCGCGGATCGAACGAGTTGACCTCGATGTCTGCGTCGATGATCTCTCCGTTGTCGAGATTCGCCGTGACCGTCGTTTGCGCGATCACGACTCCGCCAGGCGTGTTCGGGTACGGCCAATCGTCGTCGCGAAAAAAGAGCACGTTCGCATTCGGGGCATAGACGTTCGCCTGGGGCTCGTCGCAGACGATGGGTCCGGCGATCGCGTCCATGTCGAACATCTCGACCGAGGGCGTGCCTCCGCCGCAACGTGCCGCGAGCCACGGTTTGAACGCGTTCGCCCAGAGCTGATCCGCCTCTTGCCAGCTAACGTTCAGCTTCGGCGAACCGTTCTGCTGGACAGCGAATCCAAGGCAGCGGTCCGGCCAGAACAGTGGAATTCCGCTCGTCGCACAAGTGCCGGCAACGACCGGTTTGCATCCCTTCGGCAGCGGCGTTTCATCGCAGGTCGTCAATCGGCAGTAGGCAAAGGCCTTCGATGGTGCAAATAAACCCAATAAAATCAATAGGTAAGCGCCGTATTGGGCACGGCTCCGCCCTGCTTTGACCTCACGTAGCCCCATCCCCATAGTTTAGCTGGCCTTTCGTTGCTGTGCGGAAACATTGTCGTGCCCCCGCTGACCCCTGGGTCTTGGGGCTGCTATAAGCCGCCGTCGCGGGCCTAGACCCCCGAAATCATGATGGCTCACT
>CAZDNG010000114.1:0-13878 GCA_964506835.1 uncultured Polyangiaceae bacterium | reverse complement strand
CGATCACGGACCTTGCCGAGAAGTTCCACATGACCCTCACGGGCATGAAGAAGCACGTCGGGGTCCTGGAGCAGGCCGGGCTCGTCGCCACGGAGAAGGTCGGACGCGTGCGGACTTGCAAGCTGGGGCCGCGTCGGTTGGAGGGTGAGACGGCGTGGATCGAGAGGTACCGCCAGCTCTGGGACGCACGCTTCGACGAGTTGGACCGAGTCGTCGAGGAACTGAAACGGAAGGAGAACGTCTATGGACGCAAGAAGAGAAAGTGAGCCCACTCCATGAAGAACCCCACGACGGCGGAACGGAAATCCGAGCGTGAGCTCGTCGTCACGCGAACCTTCAACGGCCCGGCGCGCATCGTGTTCGAGGCGTGGACCACGCCCGAGCTGCTCAAGCGGTGGTGGGCACCGAGGTCAGTGGGCATGTCCCTGGTCACCTGCGAGGCGGATGTTCGTGTCGGGGGCAGGTACCGTTTCGTGTTCGTCTTCGGCAACGATGCCTCGAAGCCCATGGAGTTCTTCGGCAAGTACCTCGAAGTGACCCCGCATTCGCGCCTCGTCTGGACCAATGACGAAGGGGATGAAGGCGGGCCCGTCACCACGGTGACCTTCGAGGAAAAAGGTGGGAAGACGCTGCTGGTCATGCACGACCTCTATCCCTCGAAGGAAGCTCTCGACGCCGCCATGGCCTCCGGAAGTACGGGCGGGATGAGCGAGACGTTCGACCAACTGGACGAGCTCCTCGTCACCCTGGGCGCGAGTGTGGGACGGTGATGAAGGGCGTCGAGAATCCCGCGGCGCGTGACCCCTTTCGCGCGCCGGTCGGATACTTGAATGCATCAAAGTATTCTTGTCGTGGCTCGCGAGACCCCATGCGGATCGCCATCAGTGTCGTCGAACCCGCGGTTGCGCCCCCGCGAAGCAGTCTCTCCCTCAATTACTCCGCTCGACGACCCCCGCCAGCGTCGCTCCGATCTCCGCGTGAATCACCAGATCCGCCTCCGCGTCGAGCTCCGTCCGTTCCCGATTCACGATGACGAGCTTCGCGCCGTGCCTTTTCGCGATGAGGGGAAACGCGGCGGCGGGATAGACGACGAGGGACGAACCGAGCGCGATGAATAGATCCGCGGCGAGTGTGGCCGCCTCGGCGCGCTGCATTTCCACCAGGGGCATCGCTTGCCCGAACGAGACGGTCGCCACTTTGATGTGGCCATTGCAGTGGTCGCAGATCGGCGGTTCGCCGTCGCGTTCGAACCTCTTTCGGATCTCGTCGAGCTCGTAGCGCTGCCGGCAATCGAGGCAAGTCGCGTACATGGTGTTGCCGTGCAGCTCGACGACGCGGTCTTCTGGCACGCCGCTTCGTTGATGCAATCCGTCGATGTTTTGCGTGATGACGGTCGTGACCTTGCCCTGACGCACGAGCTCGGCGATCGCGTCGTGGCCGCGGTTGGGGCGCGCGTGGTCGAGCACTTCGGACATCGCGAAACGCCGCCGCCACGCTTCGCGGCGCGCTTCGGCGGACGCGACGAAATCGCCGAACTCGATCGGGCGGTATTTCGACCACAGGCCGCCCGGGCTGCGAAAATCGGGGATGTTCGACTCGGTGCTGATGCCCGCGCCGGTGAAGACGACCGCGGCGCGCGCGTCGGCGATCAGGCGCTTCAGTTTCGCGCTCATCGTCTACCGAGTTTACCCGGGCGCCGCCCGCCCGCGATCCGAAATTGCCGTCCGAAGGGCACGGTTTCCCGCGAGGCGTTCTCGGATCGAACGGTGTCGATTCTGCTCCGCGGCATCGGTGGCTCGCGTTTCGAAGAGACGTGAGATAAAGACGCCTCGTGCCGAATTCAACGGTCCAAACCGCGCCTGCGAGCCGCGCCGTGTTCTTCACGGTGCTCGTCGCGGCGCTCGGTTACTTCGTCGACATCTACGACCTGATCTTGTTCAGCATCGTGCGTGGCAAGAGCCTCGCGAGCCTCGGACTTTCGCCGGCCGAGGTGCTCGATCAAGGTGTGTTCGTCTTCAACATGCAGATGATCGGCATGCTCCTCGGCGGACTCGTCTGGGGCATCCTCGGCGACAAGCGCGGCCGGCTCTCGGTGCTGTTCGGTTCGATCCTCCTTTATTCGGTCGCCAACATCGCGAACGGATTCGTCCACTCCGTTGGTCAGTACGCGGTGCTCCGCTTCGTCGCGGGCGTCGGTCTCGCCGGCGAGCTCGGCGCGGGGATCACCCTGGTGACGGAAATCATGGGCCGCGAATCACGCGGCTACGGCACGACCATCGTCGCGTCGATCGGGATCCTCGGCGCAGTCGTCGCGGCGCTCGTCGGCGACGCGTTTTCGTGGCAGGTCGCGTACTTCGTCGGAGGTGGCCTCGGCCTCGGGCTCTTGCTTTTGCGCATCGGCCTCTTCGAATCGGGCATGTTCGAAGGTGTGAAGGCGAGCGGCGTGTCGCGCGGCAATTTCCTGCTGCTCTTCAAGACGTGGTCGCGCGCCAAGCGGTACCTCAGCATCATCTTCATGGCCGTGCCGATCTGGTACGGCATCGGGATCCTCGTCACGTTCTCGCCGGAAATCGCCAAGGCGATGGGCACCGCGCCGCTCCCGAAAGCCGGCACCGCCGTCATGCTCGCGTACATCGGCTTGTGCGTCGGTGATCTTGCGAGCGGCGCGCTGAGCCAATTCATGCGAAGCCGCAAAAAAGTCGTCGGCATTTTCATGAGCCTCACGGCGGCCTCGATCGCGCTCTACTTCGTCATCGGCGGCGTGTCGCAGACGGTGTTTTACGCGAGCTGCGTCGTGCTCGGTTTTTCTGCGGGATATTGGGCGATTTTCGTCACCATGGCGTCCGAGCAGTTCGGCACGAACATCCGCGCGACGGCTGCCACGACGGCACCGAACTTCGTGCGCGGCGCGGTGGTGCTCCTGACGCTCTCGTTCAAGGCCCTCAAGGTTTCTTTGGGGGCACGCGAGGCGGCGATCGTCGTCGGTGTGGGGACGCTCATCGTCGCCGCCGTTTCGCTCCTGTCCCTCGGTGAAACGTTCGGCAAGGACCTCGACTTCGTCGAATAGTGTCGACTTCGGCGGTCATGGAAGACCAGATCACGATCGTCGAAGAGACCAGCACCCATGAGAAATACCGGCGAGGCCGGCGCGGGCTGTTTTCCGGTCGCCGTCGTCGCCAAAGTTTTCACGGCTCATGCGACCGTCTGCGTACTAGTGCAGCGCCCGCGATATGAAATCAACCATCCCTTCGGGATGGTGCCGCTTCGCGGCCGGCCGCTGCACTAGTTTTTCTCGGCGGGGCTGCGCCCCGCGCCCCCGCTTGCTTCGCAAGCGTCTAGTGCAGCGTCGTCGTTTCATTGACTCTATCTCGCGGGCGCTGCACTAGCTACGCCCCGCTTCAGCGCGTCGCGGCGTCTGCGTGTCGCTCAGGCGTCCTGCCCACGTAAATCGACGAGGGACGGATCAGCCGGCCTTTCCGGCGTTCTTCGTCGACGTGGGCGGTCCATCCGACGGTACGCGCGGCGGCGAACGTCGCGCTGAAGAGCTCGCGCGGAATGCCGACGGTTTCGAGCAAGACTGCGGTGTAAAACTCGACGTTCGCGCGGAGGGCGCGGTTCGGGTGCTGCGCGGCGAGAAGCGCCGTCGCTTCGCGCTCCACGGCCCGCGCGAGCTCGAGCCGTGCCCCGACGTGGCTCGCCTCGCTGTTCGCCGCGTCGGACGCGACACCGTCCGCGCTGTCCGCGGCGCATGCGACGCCGTCAGCGCCGCTTTCGGCGACGAGGGTGCCCCCCAATAAATCGGAAGAGGGAGCGCTCCGGCGTTCGACGATCGCCGCCTGCAGTTTCTCGAGCGCGCGCTCGAGCACGAAGGCCCGCGGATCGCGCACGCGGTAGACGCGGTGACCCATGCCCATGATGCGGCGTCGAGCTTCGAGCTCCCCGGCGAGCCAGTCGCGCGCGTTTTCGGCGGTGCCGACCGCGTCGAGCATGTCGAGCACCGGGCCTGGCGCGCCGCCGTGAAGCGGACCCTTCAACGCGCCGATGGCGGCGGTGATCGCCGACACCAGATCGGAGCCGGTGGACGCGACGACGCGCGCGGCAAACGTCGACGCGTTCAAGCCATGGTCGGCGACGGCGACGAAGTAGGCGTCGAGCGCGTCGACTCGATGCGGCTCGGG
Organism: uncultured Polyangiaceae bacterium; assembly: GCA_964506835.1. Classification (GTDB taxonomy): domain Bacteria; phylum Myxococcota_A; class Polyangia; order Polyangiales; family Polyangiaceae; genus DASZVB01. The sequence goes on along the minus strand of CAZDNG010000114.1, from coordinate 9,700 downwards.
CGCCTCACCCTGAAGCATGCGCAGATAGTCGGCGGCGTGCCCGAGCGACGGGTCCGGCGGGACGACGTCCTGCATCGCGTGGCGCCGTGCCCACGCGGTAGCAAACACGGCGACCGCGCCCGTGAGACGCGCTGCCGCGTGCCAGCGGGGTGCAATGGACGGCGTTCGATCCTCGTCGAGCGTCGCGACGGCGGCGCGGAGGGCGTTCATGGCGTCCGGCGTCGCGAACACGCATTCGATGCGCGGCAAGAGCGCGAACGCCTCCACGCGTGCGCGTCCGAGGGCAGCGCGCACCGCTGCGGGATCGACGGTCTCGCCGTCGCGTGCCCAGAGCCGCGCCGCGACCTCCTCGAAGCTCGCCGTTCCCGCGAGGTCTTCGATGTCTTCGCCCGCGACGATGAGTCGCCCCTCGTCGCCGTTCACCTGGCTGAGCACGGTTTCCGCGACCGGAACGCCTTCGAGTCCAATGGCCAGTTTCTGACGCGAATTCATCATGATGCGCCGTTTCTCCGATCGAGCAATCGGGTATGGGTTTAGCCTAAGGTCATGGATCGAGTTGATCAACGTGGATTCGACAATCAACGATCCGACCTCCTGAGCGCGCGGGAGGCGGCACGGATGCTCGGCGTGAAGCTCGAAACGCTGTACGCCTACGCCAGTCGCGGCCTCTTGCGGAGCGAGCGCGGCCCGCGCGGAAACGGGCGTCGCTACGCTCGCGCCGAGGTCGAACGATTGAAGGCGCGCCGCGAGGCGCGCGCCGGACACGGGCCGGTCGCGGCGGGAGCGTTGCGATGGGGCGAGCCGGTGCTGTCGACGGCGATCTCGTCCATTCGCGCCGACGGACCGGCGTATCGCGGGCACTCCGCCGTCGCGCTGGCGCGCGCCGACGAACCCTTCGAATCCGTCGCCGAGCTCCTGTGGTCCGGTGCGCTCGACCGGAACGCGCGCTTCGCGGGACGGCCGGCGCTCGAATGCGTGAAACGAGCGCGCTTCACGGACTTCGCGCGCGCCGCGCCGCTTCCGCTGTTGCTGTCGCTCGTGCCGCGCCTCTCGCTCATCGACGGCGATCGCTTCGGTGCCGAGCCGGAAGCCGAACGCATTCGCGCGCGGACGCTGGTGCGCGCCATGGTGCTTTCACTCGCGCGCGACGCGCGAACGGCGGAGTCGGCCGCCGCCGCGGAAACCGTCGCGGAGTCGTTGGCGATTGCGCTCGGAGCTCCGCGCCGCGCGCGCGAACCGCTGAACCTCGCGCTGACGCTGCTCGCCGATCACGAGCTGAACGCGTCGACGTTCGCGGCGCGCGTCGTCGCGTCGACGGGCGCGGATCTCTACGCGGCGGTGACCGGCGGTCTCGCCGCGCTGTCCGGTCCGCTCCACGGCGCGTTCAGCGATCGCGTCGAGGCGCTCCTCGACGAAGTCGGCACACCGGAGCGCGCGCGTGAAATGGTGCAAGCGCGCGCGAGTCGCGGCGAGGCCGTCCCGGGGTTCGGTCATCCGCTTTACCCCGACGGTGACCCGCGCGTGCCGCCGCTTCTCGAGGCCGCTTCGCGCGCGGATCGCGCGAAGCCACGCGCCCGCGTCGCGTTCGCCGTGATCGCGGCGATGCAGCTCGCCGGACAGCGTCCGCCAAACGTCGACTTCGGGCTAGTCGCGCTGGTGCGGGCACTCGGGTTGCCCCGCGGCTCGGGGGCCGCCATCTTCGCAATCGGGCGTACCGCGGGCTGGATCGCCCACGCGCTCGAGCAACGTGCGGCCGGCTTTCTTCTCCGCCCCAGGGCGGAGTACGTCGGCCCCTGACCTGCGGTTTCGCCGTACTCGCCTGCGAAATGCGGGGCTCGGCAAGCGGCCCCGTCGAATTACACTTTGCCGATGCTCGATCTTTCTCGCCAGGGTGACGTGTGGATCCTCAAATTCTCGGCCGGCGAAAATCGGTTTTCGACGCCGTTCTTCGATCGCGTCGAAGAGGCGCTCGCCGAAGTGTTGCGAACGCCCGGGCCCGCAGCCCTCGTCACGGTCGGTGACGGCAAGTTCTACTCGAACGGCATCGACCTCGATTGGCTCGGGAGTTCGGGCACCGATTTACCGGTGTTTCTCTCGCGCATGCACGGCTTTCTCGGCCGCTTCCTCGCGTTTCCGCTGCCGACCATCGCGGCGTTGAACGGTCACGCCTTCGCCGGGGGCGGCATGCTCGCGCTCGCGCACGATTTCCGCGTCATGCGTTCCGACCGCGGATATTTCTGTCTCCCGGAGGTCGACATTGCGATCCCGTTCACGGTGCCGATGAGCGAGCTCATCAAGTCGAAGCTCGCTCCTCAAGTAGCGCATCGCGCGATGGTCACCGGCCGTCGCTACCCGGCGTCGGAGGCGCTCGAGGCCGGCATCGTCGATGCCGTCGCGTCCGAGGCCGATGTGCTCCCGCGAGCGATCGCCCTCGCGACCGAGCTCGCGCAGAAAGAGCGCGGCACCCTCGGCGCCATCAAGGAAAATGCCTACGCGGCGAACCTCGCGCTCTTGCGCGGATAGAGCACGACGCGCGATGGCCCACCGTATACCGACCGGTGTGTATCGAGACGTGTAGAGCGCTGTCTTCTTATCCGGTGAAGCCAATCGCACCGAGCACGACGATGTCGTCGTCGCATTGCGTCGGGTTTCGCAGCGAACGGTTCGGCGCACGCTCGCGCGCATCGCACGCGGAATTGTCCTCGGTCGCTGGATCACATTACGCGACACGTGTCGCGCATTGATGGCTATCCAGTCGTACACGCTCGTCGTATGTTGATTCGCGATCGGACGAGCGTGCGGCGTGTGCACTTTGCTCGCCTGGGACAATCATGGTCGATTCTTCTTTCGGCGCGCCTGCCCGGGTGTCGCCGCCGGCACCGTTATTTGCAGACGACGCGATCGCCGGCGCGGCGGGCGCAGGGCCGGAACGCGTCGTCATCATCGGCGCGGGCATGGCCGGCCTCGCGACGGCGCTCGCGCTGAAGGACAGTGCGAGCGAGGTGCTCATCGTCGAGCGAGATGCTCCTCCCGACATTTTCTCTCCGGATGTCGCGTTCGACGTGTGGAAGCGCTCGGGAGTTCCCCAGCTCCACCACACACATATTTTTCTCGCGAGACTAAGGACGATCCTTCGTGATCGTCACCCCGAAGTCCTCGCGGAGCTCCTCAGTGAGGGAATCGAGCCGTCCACGATCGACCAGGCACTCCCAGCGGGCCAATGGGAGAGCGCGGCCGCACCCGGAGACGACGATCTCCTTCATTTATGGGGTCGCCGCGCGACGCTCGAGTACGTGCTGCGGCGTCACGTCGGCAAGCAAAAGAACGTCACCTTCGTCCACTCGGCGCGCGTCGAAGGTCTGGTGGTCGACGAGAAGGGGTCGGGACTCCGCGTCTCGGGCATCGAAATCCGGCGACACGGGGAGCTCGAAGTGGTCCCCGCGGACGTCGTCGTCGACGCCTCCGGCGCGCGCTCGAAGGCCGCCGATTGGCTTCGCAACCGCGGCGCGACGATCGACGAGCAGCTCGAACGGTCGCCGTGCGCTTACTACTGCCGTCATTTCCGTCAGCGCGACATGACGACGGAACCTCCGCGCCGCGGCACCGGAGCCAACGTCGACTACCTCATCTTCGGGACGTTCTTCGCCGAGAAGGGAACCTTCTCGATCGCGTTCGCCGTGCCGGACACCGAGCCCGAGCTTTCGGAGTCGCTCCGTCACCCGGAGGGATTCGACTACGTGTGTGGACGGATCCCGGCGCTCGCTCGATGGACGGCGCGTGCCGACCCCACCTCTCGCGTGCTCGGCGGAGCGGGTCTGTCGAATCGGTGGAACCACTACGCGACGCGCGGTAAGAAGACGGTGCTCGGTTTCTTCCCCGTCGGCGACTCGCACGTTCAGACCAATCCAATCTACGGACGCGGGTGTTCGTCGGCGTTCGTCCAGGCCGACGTTCTCGCGGACGTGCTCGCCGCGAGCCGTGACCCCGTCGAACGAATGCGGCGCTTTCATCGAGGCGTGCGCACGCTCCTCATGCCGCACTTCCGTTTTTCGGTTCAGGCCGATCGCGCATTTTTGGCGCGAGCCCGCGGCCTCCGCGGCGAACGGCTCACGTTCTTCGACGGCGTCGCGAGCTACCTCTACGAGCACGCGTTCGGGCCGGCGATCGAGGAGAGCCCGTTCGTCGCGCGTGAGTGGATCAAGGTGCAACAGCTGAGCCCGGTGTCTCCTCCTTGGGTCGGATTCCTCGTGGCCTTGCGCACTCTCTTCCTCTTGTTGGTGCGTCGAGTGCGCGGGGTTCGTCGAGAGGCGCCGAAATTCGCGCCGCCTCGCGACGAATTGGTGAAGGGCTTGCCCGCCGCGCCGACGCGTGGCGCGCCGCGCCACGAGATGGTGACGGAGCAAGCGGCGGATCCGTTGTGAATGCGGCCCGTTTGGCTCGCTTCGCTACCTCATCGACGGCAAGAGAAAACTACCGTCGTCGCGGATGAGAAATGAGTCACTGCAACCGAAGCTTGATGCTCACAGAAAATACCTTGCTACGGTCTCACCGTGTCTTTTTGCACTCGGGTTCGGGGTGGGGGGTCGTGGACCGTCGTCGTGATGCATCGGCTGGGTGTCGTCGCGTTCGCTCTGTTGGCGATCACGGCGCTTTCGTCGTGTACCGGTGAGATTCACGCGCCGAGCGGCTCGCCGGCATTCTCGCAAGGAGCCGGGGGCTCCGGGGCCGCATCCGCGGTTTGCGGGAGCTTCGCGACGAGCTGCAACGGCGCGTGCGTGTTCCTGTCGACCGATCCGTCGAACTGCGGCGCCTGCGGAGTCCACTGTCCCGCGGGCGCGACCTGCAACGATGGAGTGTGCCCTGGCGCCACGTGCACGGGCGCGTCGTGCGCGACGAGCTGTCCGACGGGCGAGACCTCGTGCAACGGCGCGTGTACGGACACGAGCACCGACGCCGCCCATTGCGGAAGCTGTACGACCGCGTGCTCGAGTGGTCAGGTTTGCGACAGCGGCTCTTGCCAGTCCGCGTCGAGCGGCTGTTCGAACGGGCTCACGGTTTGCGGCACGAGCTGCGTCGATTTGACGAGCAGCGCCCCCAACTGCGGCGCGTGCGGGGTCGCGTGTCAGGGCGGTCAACTCTGCACGGCGGGAAGGTGCGCCTGCGCGAGCGGTCAGACGTCGTGCGGCGCAGCGTGCGTCGACACCACCACGGACAACGCCAACTGCGGGTCTTGTGGCAAGGCGTGCACCGGCGGCATGGTGTGTACGGCGGGAACGTGTGGCTGTGCGACCGGCAGCGCCGTTTGCAACGGCGCGTGCGCCGACATCACCTCGGACCCGAAGAACTGCGGCGCGTGCAATCAGACCTGCGGCTCGGGTCAGACCTGCACCGCGGGAAACTGCGAAGCGCCCTCCGGGGCGGACGGATGCGGCACGACCGCGCTCGACATCAGCATCTCGCAAGTCGCCGTCTATCAGTCCGTGAAGATCCCCCTCGAGACGAACGGACAAGCCGTCGACCCGACGGCGCGCAACGCCGACCTCACGGAAGGGCGCGAGGCGCTCTTTCGCGTGTACGTCCATCCCGAGTCGGGGTGGGCTCCGCGGCAGCTTTCGGCGCGCGTGAACATCACCAACGGCTCGACGCAAGATCAGTTCTTCGCGAAGGCCACGCCGTCCGTGGACTCGACCGACGCCGACACGACCTCGACGTTCCAGATCGACGTCCCCGCCGCCAAGCTTCAGGACGCGACCCAGTATTCGGTCGAGCTCGCCGAATGCGCGACCGGAACGGGCACCGCGGCGACGCCGCGATTTCCCGCGACGGGTCAGACGGCACTCTCGGCCCGCCAAACGGGCCCGCTCAAGGTCGTCATCGTGCCCGTCCAGACCAATGGACACACACCGGATACCTCGGACGGCGTCCTCGCGCTCTACCGAGCCATGATGATGGCGATGTATCCCATCACGGACATCAGCATCACCGTCGGAACGGGGATCTCGACCGACTACCCGATCGACTGGAGCGGCATGCTCGACCAGATCCGCGCGCAACGCGAGTCGGACCAACCCGCTTCGGACGTCTACTACTTCGGTTTCGTCACGCCGACCGACACCTTGCGAGAATATTGTCAGGTGAGCTGCACTGCCGGCATCGGGTTCGTCGCGGACCAGAACGACGCGAGCAGTCGCGCCGCGGTGGGTCTCGCCTTCGGCGACGAGACGTCGGTGGAAACGATGGCGCACGAGGTCGGCCACAACCATGGTCGGAACCACGCGCCGTGCGCGCCCGGCGGCCAGATCAGCGGCGTCGACCCCAATTATCCGTACCCGAACGCCGAGATCGGCGTCTGGGGCTACGACATCCGCGGCGCGACGTTTCACGATCCGGTCAATTCGACCGACATCATGGGTTACTGCAACGACAAGTGGATCAGCGACTACACGTACGAAGGGCTCCTCAATCGCGTCGCGTACGTGAACGGCGCGCCGGAGGTCGTCGAGAACGCGTCTCTCGTCGCGTCGTATCGCGTGCTCATCGTCGACCCTCGCGGGTCGCGCTGGGGCGTTCCCTTCTCGCGTCCCGGCATGCCGTACGGCGTTCCGGAACCAGCGGACGTGCTCGACGCGAACGGCGCCGTGCTCACCACGACCACGGTGTACCGCACGGAAATCGCCGACGGAGCGGGCTCGTCCGTGCTCGTGCGAGAACCGCAAGCGGGCTGGAACGCCGTGCGCGTGCACGGGGCGGCCCCGCTCTCGTTCGCAGCGCCGCAACGTCACCTCACGCACTGAGCCTTTTTACGTCGTGACGATGACTCACCCCCGCACACTCAGCATCGCGACCGCCCTTGCAACCGGCTTTGCGTTGACTGGCTTCGCGCGCGCCGCGGACGCCGAATCGGTCGCGATCGTGACGTTCACCGGCGAACAACACCGCGTCGTCGAAGCCCGCGTGGCGAAAGCGCTGAACGGCGCCGACGTCTCGGTCGCCAAAGGGAAGCCCATCGCCGATCCGGGAGACGACGTGGCTGCGTTCGTGAAGCTCGGCAAGCGACGTCACGTCGACAAGTTCGTGGTCGGGCACGTCGAAGGGGCGGGTCACCATTGGTCGGTCTCCCTGACGGTTCGAAACGCGTCGGACGGAGCCTTGGCCGGCGATTCGATCGTCACCCACGCCAAGTCGCTCGATGGACTCTTGCGCTCGATCGATCGAAAGGTGCCGGGCGAGCTCGTCGGCGCTCTCGCCGGCGGCGTGCAGCTCGACGAAGGCACGCCGGCCAAGGACGACTCCGACGCGAAGGAACACGCCGACGCGTCCGAACCCGACGCCGTCGGTGACGTCGCTGCGGACAACGCCGCGACCGCGGCGGATTCCGATTCGGCCGCGACGGCGCCTGCCGACCAGGGGGCGAAGCGACCCTCGTCACCGGGCGAGCGTGTCGACACGCCGCTCGCGCTGTCGGCGGGGGTCAGGGTATTTTCACGCGATTTCTCGTACGGCGGCGCGGGAAATGGCCTCCGCGGCTACGGGCTTGGCGGCGCTCCCGCGCTGTGGCTCGGCGGCGAGTGGTACCCCGACGCGCACTTCACGACCGGCGTCGCCGCGAACATCGGCCTCGTTGCGTCGTTCGCGCAGAGCTTCGGCGTGTCGTCGGGACGCGACGACGGCGGCTCCGAAAACTACGGAACCTCCATGCGGATCTACGACGTCGGCATTCGCGGTCGCATCCCGCTCGGGGTCCACGAAATCGGCGTCTCGTTTCGATACGGCGGGCAGTCGTTCCATATCGACGGCGCGCTCGACCCGAGCTCCGTTGCCGCCGCGGGCGGCGCGCCGACGCGCAGCTTCGTCCCCGACGTGAGCTACGGCTACATTCGTCCCGGTATCGACGCACGTCTTCGCTTCGGCGACTTCGGGGTCGGCGCGTCCCTCGGCTATCGCAAGGTCCTGTCGTTCGGCGATCTCGGTTCGTCGGCGTGGTTCCCGGCGGTGAGCGCCAACGCCGTCGATCTCGGCGTCTCGGTCGAATACCGACTACTCGGAAGCCTCTACGCCGTCGCGGGCGGCGCCCTTGAACACTACTCCGTCACGATGAACGCCTCGGACGCCAGCGCGGTGAACGGTCGCCCGAGCGCCAGCGGCGCAAGCGACCGATACTTGTCCGCCTACTTCGGCGCGGAGTGGTTTCTCTAGAAGAGTTAGGGGTAAGGGTAGGGCTAGAGTTAGGGCTCTAGCCTCAGCCCCAGCTCGGTGCCGCGGCTATGAGAACGCGAGCTCGGCCATGAGCCTCAGCGCTTCGGGCTGTTGCGTCGCGATGAGCATCGTGCCGACTTTCGACTCCTTCCATGCTTGGAAGCGGTCGCGAATGCGCTCCTTCGGGCCGACGAGGTGAAGCGCGTCGACGAGCGCGTCGGGAACGGCGTTCACGGCCTCGGTCTTTTTCCCGGCGAGATAGAGCTCTTGGACCTTCTTCGCCGCGTCGGCGAAGCCCACCTTCGAGACGTACTCGTTGTAGAAATTCTTGTCTTTGGCGCCCATGCCGCCGATGTAGAGCGCGAGATTGAACTTGATCGGAAGGCGGCAAGCGTCGAGGTCGTCGCCAACGACGGTGATGACGGTCGGCGCGATGTCGAAGTTGGCGAGGCTCTTCTTGCCGTTGGTCTTCGCGAACCCGACGTTGATGCTCTGTTCGATCACGTCGAGTCGTTCCGGATGAACGCAGGTGAGCAAGAGCCCGTCGCAGACCTCGGCGGAGAAGGCCTGACTCGCGGGCGCCATGGAGCCCGTGTAAATCGGAATGTTCGGTCTCCCGTGCAGGATGCTCTTCAGCGGCTTGCCGAGGCCCACCGAACCCGGGCCGTGATACGGGAGCTGGTAGCGCTCGCCTTCGAACGTCAGCGGCTCTTCGCGGGCGAGGATCTTCTTCACGATGGTGACGTACTCGCGGAGCCACGTGAGCGGCTTGCCGAACGGCACGCCGTGCCAGCCTTCGACGACTTGCGGACCCGACGTGCCGAGGCCGAGGATGAATCGACCGCCGGACAGCGCGTCCAGGGTCATCGCGGTCATGGCCGTCATCGCCGGCGAGCGCGCCGGGAGCTGCATGATCGCCGTGCCGAGCTTGATGGTCGTGGTGTGCGCGCCGATCCACGTGAGCGGCGTGATCGCGTCCGAGCCGTACGCTTCGGCGGTCCACACCGAGCTATAGCCGAGGCGCTCGGCCTCCTTCACGAGCTCGAGGTTGACGTTTACTTCCGCACCCGAATAACCGGTCGTGAGTCCGAGTCGCATCGCTGTTTCCTTACCGAGCCGAGGCCGCGCCCGAGCGCGACGAGCCGTGCTCGGCGGAGGAGACTAGCGCAGCGTTCGTGCCGTCACTGGCATTTCCCGCCGAGCAGCGCCTTGCAGCCGCAGACGTCGTCCGACGTGCAGCAAGGGACTTTCAGCGAGAGGAGCGGACAGGCCGGGCAACGCAAACTGTTGCAACTGTTTTGAGAGCCGCCGGTGTTCGTCGTGCCGCCAGAAGCCGTGTTGCCCCCTGACGACGTCGTGCCGCCGGTGTCCGTCGTTCCGCCCGAGGACGTCGTGCCGCCGGTGTCCGTCGTTCCACCCGAGGACGTCGTGCCGCCGGTGTTCGTCGTGCCGCCCGAGGACGTCGTGCCGCCGGTGTCCGTCGTTCCACCCGAGGACGTCGTGC
>CAZDNG010000113.1:6906-14402 GCA_964506835.1 uncultured Polyangiaceae bacterium | reverse complement strand
CCAAAGGATATCAGTGATGGGAAGTTACCTCATAAACCTACTGCGCCCCCCGCTGTTTCGGGGAAGCGACGGCAACCACTAACGTATGAGATTCGGAGAATATCGGACATGAGTTTCAATGAAATAACCTCCATCGTCGCGATGCAGGGTTTCTCGGGCCTCAGTCTGTTTACCGTGCTCCTGCTCATGGCCTTGGGCCTCGCCATCATCTTCGGCCAGATGGGCGTCATCAACATGGCGCACGGCGAGTTCATGACCATCGGCGCCTATATGGTCTATCTGTTCTCCGAATTGCAGAAGTCGTACTTCCCGTCGCTCGGCGGCGTGTACTTCATTCCCGCCATCGTTGCGTCGTTCGTGGTCGCGGCCGCCGTCGGGTACGTCGTCGAGCGGGTGCTCATCCGGCGCCTGTACAAGCGCCCGCTCGACACGCTCCTGGCGACCTGGGGGCTCAGCCTGGGTCTCCAGCAGGTGTTTCGGTCGGTGTTCGGTCCGAAGGAGGTGAGCGCCGAGTTGCCCCAATGGCTGCTCGGGTCGTTCAAGGCCACGCCGACGATCGACATTCCGAGAAACGGCATTTTCGTCATGGGTCTGACGATCGTCGTTTCCGTCGGCGTGTATCTGCTCCTCCTCAAGTCGCGCTGGGGCGTTCGCATCCGCGCCACGACGCAGAATCGCGTCATGGCCGCCGCGGTCGGTATCAACACCGATCGCGTGGATGCGTTCACGTTCGCACTCGGGTGCGGCATCGCTGGTCTCGCCGGGGCCGCCTTCACGACGATCGGCTCGACCGGACCCACCAGCGGCTCGCTCTACATCGTCGACACGTTCTTGGTCGTCGTGTTCGGGGGCGCGGCGAGCCTGCTCGGGACGATCACGTCGGCGTTCTCGATCGCGCAGGTCGAGTCTTTGCTCGAGTTCTTCCTGAGCAACTCCATGGCGAAGGTCGCGACCTTGCTCGCGATCGTCCTCATCTTGATGGTTCGACCTCAAGGGCTCTTCGCAGCCAAGGTCCGAACCTGAAGCCCCGTTTCAACGAGGAACCCTCATGGCTACCGCGCTGAAAAAACTCACCAAGTCGAATCTGTTCGCCCCGCTGCTCTTGGCGGCCGTGATCCTGGTTTTGTTCCCGCTGATGTTCAACATTTTCCGGCTCAACCTGATCGGAAAATATCTGACGTACGCGTTCGTGGCGATCAGCCTGGTGCTGCTCTGGGGTTATGGCGGCATTCTCAGCTTGGGCCAAGGCGTCTTCTTCGGGATCGGCGGCTATTGCATGGCCATGTTCCTGAAGCTCGAGGCGTCGGACCCGATCACCACGAAGATCCAGTCTACGCCGGGCATTCCCGACTTCATGGACTGGAACCAGTTGAAGGCGCTTCCGGCGTTCTGGGTGCCGTTCAAGAGCCTCACCTTCACCTTGCTCGCCGTGCCGCTGATCCCGACCTTGTTCGCGCTGGTGATCAGCATGCCGATGTTCAAGCGGCGCGTCGGCGGCGTGTACTTCGCGATCATCACGCAGGCCGTCGCGTTGATCCTCTCGGTGCTCATCATCGGCCAGCAGGGGTACACCGGCGGCGTCAACGGCATGACCGACCTTCGGACCTTGCACGGGTGGGACATCCGTACCGATTCGGCGAAGTACATCCTCTACTACCTCAACGCGTTCCTGCTCCTCGGGGCGGTGTTCTTCGCGCGTTGGCTCCTCGCGACCAAATTCGGGATGCTGCTCCTCGCGCTCCGCGACAAGGAGGATCGCGTCCGATTCTCGGGTTACGACGTCGGCAACTTCAAGACGCTCGTCTTCTGTGTATCGGCGCTCATCTGCGCCATCGGCGGCGCGATGTTCACGCTGCAGGTCGGGTTCATGTCGCCGTCGTTCGTCGGCATCGTGCCGTCGGTGGAGATGGTGATCTACACCGCGGTCGGTGGCCGCATGTCCGTCGTGGGTGCCGTGTTCGGAACCTTGGCGGTGAATTTCGCCAAGACGTTCTTCTCGGAGTCGTACCCGGATCTCTGGCTCTTCTTGATGGGCGCCATGTTCATCGCGGTGGTGCTCGTGTTGCCGAACGGACTCGCGGGCCTCTTCGACGGCACGTTGAAGGACAGCCCGCTCGTCCTGCGAATTCGCAAGAGCTGGCCGTCCGGAGCGCTGAAAGCGCCGGTCGAAATGGCGCCGAGCGTTCCTGGAGGCAAAGATGCGTAACAACGAGATGCTCAGCATCGAAGGGCTCGGCGTGTCCTTCGACGGATTCAAGGCGATCGACGACCTCAATTTCTACGTCGACAAAGACGAGATGCGGGTCGTCATCGGTCCGAACGGCGCGGGCAAAACGACCTTGCTCGATCTCATCTGCGGCAAGACCAAGGCGACCTCGGGCAGGATCAACTTCAAAGGGACCGAACTCACCGCGCTTCGCGAGCATCAGATCGTTCGCGCCGGGGTCGGACGGAAGTTCCAGACGCCGTCTATCTACGAGAACCTCACCGTCTCGCAGAACCTCGAGGTGTCGTTTCCGCGCGGTCGAACGGCGTTCGGCGCGGTGTGGTTCAAGCGCACCGAAGACGTCGATAAGCGAGTGAAAGAGATCGCCGCGGAAGTCTTCTTGACCGAAAAGTTGGAGCTCGAGGCGGCGCTCTTGAGTCACGGCCAGAAGCAATGGCTCGAGATCGGCATGCTCCTCATCCAGGACCCGGAGCTGCTCATGCTGGACGAACCGGTCGCTGGCATGACCGTCAACGAACGCGAGCAGACCGCCGAGCTTCTAAACCGAATTTGCAAGAACCGCTCGGTGATCGTGATCGAGCACGACATGGAGTTCGTGCGGAAGATCGCCCACAAGGTGACGGTTCTCCATCAAGGCAAGATCATCGCGGAAGGCTCGATGGACAAGGTCCAAGCCGACGAGAAGGTCGTGGAAGTGTATCTCGGTCACTGAGGAGACGAGGAACGACGATGCTCGAATTCAAGGATCTTCACGTCAGTTACGGGCAGAGCGAGGTCATTCACGGCCTCGATCTCACGGCGAAAACTGGCGAGATCATCGCGATCATGGGCCGCAACGGCATGGGCAAGACCACCTTGTTCAAGTCGCTGGTCGGCATCCTCAAGGTGACCAAGGGAAAGATCACGGTCGACGGAACCGACGTCACGGCGCTCCCGAGCTTCGCTCGCGTGAAGAAGGGCATCGCGTACGTTCCCCAGGGTCGCATGATTTTCCCGACGCTCACCGTCTGGGAAAATATCCTGACCGGCCTCGAAGGGTCGCCCACCGGACGACTCCCGGACGACATTTTCACGCTCTTCCCCGTGCTCCACGAGATGCGGGCGCGCCGCGGCGGCAATCTCTCCGGCGGCCAGCAACAGCAGCTCGCCATCGCGCGCGCTCTCGCCGCGAGCCCGAAGGTGCTCCTGCTCGACGAGCCGACCGAGGGCATTCAGCCGTCGATCATCAAGGAGCTCGCGCACACGCTCTTGAAGGTCCGCGATTCGCGCAACCTGACGATCATCGTCTCGGAGCAGGTGCTGAGCTTCACCATGGAAATCCTGGATCGCCTGATCGTCATCGAAGGCGGCCGCTTCACGCGCGACGAAGCCAAAGGCGCCGTCGACGTCGACCAAGTCAAGCGCCTGCTCGCCGTCTAACCGCTATCTCATGAACCTACTACGCCCCCCGCTGCTTCGGTCGGCCTCCTCGAAATACCAGCGTATGCCTGCGTCGGCCTTCCTAGGCATCGTGACACAGGGGCTCGCTACGGTTCCTGAGATAGCTTTTTTGGGAGTTCAAACATGTTGCACGGAGACATATCAAGCAGCAAAGACACTGTCGGCGTTGCGGTCGTCAATTACAAGATGCCGCGCCTTCACACTAAGAAGGAGGTGCTCGAAAACGCCGCCAAGATCGCCGACATGGTGCGCGGGATGAAACGCGGGCTCCCAGGCATGGACCTGGTGGTGTTCCCCGAATACAGCACCCACGGCATCATGTACGACGCGAAGGAGATGTACGAGACCGCGTCGACGGTGCCCGGCGATGAGACGGAGATCTTCGGCGCGGCCTGTCGCGACGCGAGGACGTGGGGCGTCTTTTCCCTCACGGGCGAGCGCCACGAAGAGCACCCCCATAAGGCCCCCTACAACACGCTCATCCTGATGAACGACAAGGGTGAGGTCGTCCAGAAGTACCGAAAGATCATGCCCTGGGTGCCTATCGAAGGCTGGTACCCAGGAAACTGCACGTACGTCTCGGAGGGCCCGAAGGGCCTGAAAATCTCGCTGATCATCTGCGACGACGGCAATTACCCGGAGATCTGGCGCGACTGCGCCATGAAGGGCGCCGAGCTCGTCGTGCGGTGTCAGGGGTACATGTATCCCGCCAAAGATCAGCAGGTGCTCATGGCCAAGGCCATGGCCTGGGCGAACAACGTCTACGTGGCCGTCGCGAACGCCTCGGGTTTCGACGGGGTGTACTCGTACTTCGGACACTCTGCGGTCATCGGGTTCGACGGGCGCACGCTCGGCGAGTGCGGCGAAGAAGACATGGGGATCCAGTATGCGCAGCTCTCGACGTCGCTCATTCGCGACGCGCGGAAGAATCTGCAGTCGGAGAACCACCTCTTCAAGCTGCTCCACCGCGGCTACACCGGCATGATCAACTCCGGCGACGGCGATCGCGGCGTGGCCGCGTGCCCGTACGACTTCTACAAGAACTGGATCGCGGACCCCGAGGCGATGCGAAAGCACGTCGAGTCGTTCACGCGACCGATGGTCGGCACCGAAGAGTGCCCGATCCCCGGCATTCCGAATCCGTCGCCCCAGCATCGGTGAGCGAGCTTCCGTGGCGTTGCCCGGCGTTCCGCTCAATCTGGCGTCTCGCGGACCCGAGGGGGCCGCGAATGGTCCGCTCGACGGCTACCGGATTTCGCGTGAGCCCTACTACCGCGCGATCGGCGATGAAGTGGCGCTCTTCGAGGCTGCGTACGCCGCGCGGCTTCCGCTCATCTTGAAAGGGCCGACCGGCTCCGGCAAGACGCGCTTCGTCGAGTACATGGCGTACCGGCTCGATTTGCCGCTCGTCACCATCGCGTGCAACGAGGACATGACGGCATCGGATCTCGTCGGTCGAAAGCTATTGGACGCCTCGGGCACGCATTTTCAGGATGGGCCGCTCACGCTCGCGGCGCGATTCGGCGCCATTTGCTATCTCGACGAGGTCGTCGAAGCGCGGCCCGACGCGACGGTCGTCATTCACCCGCTCTGCGACGATCGCCGGATTCTTCCCATCGAACGAAACAGCGAGGTCGTCCACGCGCACCCGAGCTTCTTCTTGGTGCTCTCGTACAACCCCGGCTACCAGAGCGTCCTGAAGGAGCTGAAGCCGTCCACGAAGCAACGCTTCGGCGCGCTCGAGTTCGACTACCCACCGCGCGACGTCGAGATCGCCATCGTTCACCACGAGAGCGGGATCGCCGAATCGCTTTGTGAACGACTGGTTGCCATCGCCGAGCGGGGGCGCGCGCTCAAAGGTCACGGTCTCGACGAGGGCACGTCGACCCGCATGCTCGTTCGGACGGCGCTCCTCATCGCGCGCGGCGTCGACGCGACGACCGCGTGCCGCATGTGCCTCGTCCATCCCATCGCCGACGATCCCGACGTCAGAGAAGCGCTCAGCGCCGCGATCGATGCTTGCCTCTGAGCGGACACTCCGCGCGAGTCCGCTCCGACAAATCTCGAAACCCGAGCGCCTCCCTGCCGAGCGCGAGGATCGTGACGGCTCTGACGCTCGCCCGCGTCTCGAGCGACGGCTCGCGATGTTCCTGCGCGCGCTCTGGGGCCGTTCGTTCGACGTTCGCGTGCTCGCGCCGGAACCGCGTCGCGCCGTCGCGGCCGTCGCTCGGACGACGATCGCTGGCGGCCGCATCACGTTGCCGTCAGCCGCGAGCAAGCCCGGCGCGGAGCGACTCGCCTTCGCCGCCGCGGCGCATGCTTCCGCACATCTCGTTTTTTCGCCGACCCCGTTTCGCGCCGGGAAGCTGAAACCGGTTCAAATCGTGCTCGCGTCCCTCCTCGAAGACGCGAGAGTCGAGGCCCTGGCGCTCCGGCGTTTCCCCGGCCTGTTCCGGCTCTGGGCGCCGTTCCACACCGCGGCGGCGGGCGGCTACGAGAGCGTCGCGTCGCTTCTGGCGCGGCTCGCTCGCGCCCTTTTCGACCCGAAATACTCGGACGACCATTTCTGGGTCGGCAAGGGTCGAACGGCTTTTTCCGAGCGCGGCGCCGAGTGCGTCGACGCCGACGTCGTGCGCCGTCTCAGCTCCGTCCTCGGCAACGACCTGGGCCAAATGCGGCTCGGTTTCGACGCGCGCACGTACGTCGTCGAGCCGGCGTACCGCGACGACTATCGCGCACTCTGGGATCTTCCTTCCGAAGTTCCCTCCGTCACTCGATCCACGATGGGTGAGGGGATGCGCCCCGACAACGGAGACGGCGCGATCGATCGACGCAAGGACGCGGCCGAGGCGCTCCCGGAGGACGGCACCGAAGTCGCCGCGGTTTCGTTCGCAGAAACCGACGCCAACGCCCCGATCGCGGTGCGCCATCCCGAGTGGGACTATCGCATTCGCGACGAGCGCCCCGACTGGTGCACCGTCTACGAAGTCCCGCCCGAGTGCGGCGACGCGAACGACGTCGCGACGTCCCTCGGCGGGCATCGCGCTGCCGCGTCGCGCGTGCGCGCGCTCGTTCGCTCGATTCGCTTCGAGACCGCGCGCCACGGCCGTCCGGGGCACGACGGCGACGACCTGTCGTTCGACCGCGCGCTCGAAGCCCTCGTCGACTTGCGGAGCGGCGTTTCGCCGAACGTCCGCGTCTACACGCGATCCGAAAAACGCGAGCGGCGCGTTTCGGTCCTCTTGCTTCTCGACCTGTCGGAATCGACCAACGACATGGTCGTAAACGCCTCCCAGCGCCTGATTCACGTCGCGCGAGACGCCGCAGCGCTCCTGGCCGACGGGCTCGCCAACACCCCGGATCGATTCGCCATTCACGGCTTTTCGTCCAACGGCAGAAACGACGTCCGCTACCGTCGCATCAAGGACTTCTCGGCGGCCTACGACGACGCTTGCCGCTCGCGACTCGCCGCCGTCCGCGGCGAGCTCTCCACGCGCATGGGTGCCGCGCTCCGCCACGCGTGCCGTCACCTCGAGCTCGAACGCGCCGACAAGAAACTGCTCCTCGTGCTCACCGACGGCGAACCCCATGACGTCGACGTCGCCGATCCTCACTACCTCGTCCACGACGCCAAGGCCGCCGTCCGTTCCAACGAAAGCGCCCGCGTCATCACCTATTGCCTGAGCCTCGACCCCCGCGCCGACGCTTACGCCGCACGCATCTTCGGCAAGCACCGCTACGCCGTCGTCGATCACGTCGAACGCCTCGCCGAAAAACTCCCGCTCGTGTACCGCGCAATCACGCGCCGGTAGGTGATGCCCACCCCCGC
>CAZDNG010000113.1:0-6806 GCA_964506835.1 uncultured Polyangiaceae bacterium | reverse complement strand
CGACCCCTCCCCAATCCGTCCTCGCGTGCGCACGGCCGCGAAGCGGGCAGAAACGTCAGGGCCGCGCACGCTGCGGGCGGATGGGAGGGGTAGTGCGCACGTCGCGGTTTAAAAGAGGTCGTACCGCCCGCCGACCGTGACGCCGAACCCGACACGCGTTGTCCCGATGGTATGATCACCGGTCCCTCCGCCCGAGAGTGCGCCGAGGTCTGCGAGTAACTCAGCCCGCGAATGACTCGCGCCAGTGCGAACCGTTCGCGCGCCTCGGCTTGTCGCTGTTGCAGGCTGCCCGACGCGCCTGCCGTGAACGACCCGCGCATTCCTTCGGAAGCGCGGATTTGGGGCGCGCTGCGGGGGCGCCGGTTGGGGTGTGCTTCGTTGCGACAGGCGCTGATCGGGCCGTTCATCGTCGACTTCGTCGCTCGGGCCGCGAAACGGGTCGTCGAAGTGGATGGCGAGTACCACTCGCGACGGCAGCGCCTCGACGTTGGCCGCGACGACCTCCGAATCGAGCGTCGCGTCCTACTGCCTCGTTTCGATTTGCGTCGTCGAACCTGCTAAGATCTGCTCATGCTCGCGAAGCTACCCGGCTGGGTCGTCGACGACGCGACGTCGGTGCGACGAGAAGTCGAGGAGTGGCGAGACCTGACCGCCGCGGAGCGCTGGCGACTCGCACATCTCTGCTCCCGCGACGCGGTGTGGGCCGCGAAGGCGAGCGGCAACCCCAAGCGAGTGCTCGATCACGTCGAGCCGCTCCCTGAAAGCACGATCCTCGCACTCGCGCGGCTCCGAAAAGAGTCAGGTTGGGGCGGTGCCGGTCGCTGAGCGCAGCGCAGCCGAGGCGGCACAACGGATCGCCGACGCGCTCGAGAATGCCGGATTGCCGTACGCCATCGGTGGGGCGCTCGCGCTGGCGATCGCTGGCGTCCCGCGTGGCACCGCGGACGTGGACGTCAATGTCTTCGTCGATCCGCCGAGGGTCGCCGAAACCATCGAGGTGCTTGCCTCTCTCGGCGTCGAAATCGACGCCTCCGAGGCCATTGCGCGTGCGGAACGCGAGGGCATGTTCGTCGGTCGCTGGGACGGAATGCGCATCGACGTGTTCTTCCCGAGTATTCCATTCACGAGAGAGGCCGAGCGCACGCGCATTCGCGTCACCGATCAAAGCGGGTGGTCCGGTTGGTTCCTCGCCGCTGAAGCCCTCGCCATCTTCAAGCTCCTGTTCTTCAGGGGCAAAGACGTCGTGGATCTCGAGCGCCTCGTCGCCGTCCGTCCCGAGCTCGATCGCGCCTACGTACGGCGCTGGATCGTCGAGATGATGGGCGAAGACGACGACCGCACGCGCCGCTGGGACGACATCGTCGCGCGCTTCGGCGGTGCCTAAAGCCCCGACGCCGTAGCTTGCTTCGAGACGGTCTCGATGAGGTCCCGCATCGGCATCGCCCAATCGACGACGTGCAAGCCGAAGCCGAGCGCTTCCGCCGCAGTGTGATACGGCGGAACGCCGCGCGGATCGTTCGCGGGTTCGTCCAGGGTGACGCTCAGGTAACTGAACACCCCGTCGTAGGTGCACTTGCCGGTGAACACGCCCTTGTAGAGCAGGAACGCCGTGCCCGGATCGGGCATGTGTGGGTTCGTGGCTGCGAGCAGCGGGTTCGCGATGTGCGTCGGGAAATAGGATTCCGCGAAGGGCCCCGAATTGCCCGCGAGCGTCGCCGGATCGGTGCATGCGACTTCGAATCCACTCGGCGCGCGGCCGAACAATGCGTTTGCACCGGGTGGATTCGCCGAGTCGAAGGACGAATAAGCCACCATGCAACCGGTGTCTCCAGGCGCGTTGCACGTTGGAATGTTCTTGAACGTCCCATTCACGTCCTGGCTCTGCGCGATCGTCGCGCCGCCGCCGATCAAGAGCGCGGACATCATGCGCGCGCGCACGTCCGACACCGGATCGACGTCCTTTTGCATCATGCCGATCAACATGCCCGAGCCTTGAGAATGGCCCATGAGCACGAACTTCCGTCCGTTGTTGAAGTGGTCCAGGTAGTACTGGAACGCGCCTCTCACGTCGCCGAGCGCGATGCTCGCCGCGGGGCCGCTCAGCAAACCGGCGCCTCCCGCGTCGGCGTTGCTCGCCGTGGACGACGCGTCCGCCAACGTCGTAGAGGCCGTGGTCGGCGTGATCACGACCTGCCGATAGAGCGGCGCGTAGACCTCGCAGAGCTCCGACATGCGCGCTCCCTGCGCCATCAGAGCGTCGAGCACGTAAGTGATGTCCGATAGATTCGTTTCGTTGCCGCTGCCGCTCAGGTAGACCGTCGGATAGACGTAAAAGCAGTCGAACTTGGGTTTGTCGGCGCGTTGGTGCCGCACCAACTGGGTCGTTCCGTCGGGGAGCAGTTCGGTCGCGTCGAGCTCGCCGTGCGCGCCGTAACACGGGTTCGGATCGATTCCCGGGCGGCACACCCACAGGTTCGGATCGCTGTAGTCGAGCGGGTTTGCCGTTCCGACGTCGGCGAGGTGGCTCCGGTCGATGTGGACGAGCGGCGTCGTCGTCCCAGCATCGTTGCTTTTCGCTGCGTTGCTCCCCGTCGAGCTACAGCCCGCGATGAACGCCAATCCCATCGTGCCGATCCAGCCACTAGCTATCCGCGACATATTCTCTCCCAAGACACCTCGCGCGCGAGGTGAAAGAACGTTCGCCCCCCCGATTAACAGCGCGATTGGTTACCAGCAATCCATCGCCCCGTAGGGCTAGTCGTTCATGCATGTCGGGGTAGTTTGGCTTGCCCACCCTCGCGCTCCTCGGCGGCTACGCCGCCTGCGGGTGCGCGACCCCTCCCCAATCCGTCCTCGCGTGCGCGCGGACGCGAAGCGGACAGAGACGTCAGTGCCGCGCAAGCTGCGGGCGGATGGGAGGGGTGTTCGGTGCCGCGTCGCTCTACGCGCTTCGATCATTCCCCGAGGCGACTACGGTCGCGGCCACTGTTTTGGTATCGGCGAGACGTTGAGAGCGGTCGCTGCTCGGCGTATCCAGCGCCAAAACGAGGCAGCGTCGTCCGGCGCATCGAGCAGACGTGAATGGCGAACCAGCTCGATCATTGCCGTCGTCCTTTTCGGAGCGACCTTGTGCCGACGATGGAGCTCGAGAACCGGATCTTGTTCGTCCTCCGACTTCGGATCGCCGCGCAGCGCCAGCAACCACGACTCGAGCATTTCGACGGGCACCCCGCTGGCAATGGCGAGCTCTGGTCGCTTTTCGGCCTCGCGCACTGCGCGTTGAATCGCTCGTTCGCGAGAAAGATTGCGAGGACCGTCGCGATCGCGAAGGAAAATGAGCGCGTTGCATCCGAGCTCGCGAGCCCTCATCACGAGGATGTGAACGGCACGTTCTTCGCGATCGCCCGCTGCGCTCGGCCGCAGTTTGTGAATGTCCTTCCACTGAAGCGCCGCACGGACTTCCCAACCGCCCGAACGCACTTTCGTAAGAAGGGCCTCGATGACGCCGACGCCGGTCGTGCGCTCTTCGTCGGGAGCGTGTCTTGCCCAGTGCCCGATCTCGTTGGCCCCCTCCCCAGCGATGAGAACGCGAATCATCGATCGTCGAGTTCGTGCCATTCCACGGGGTCACCGGGGTCCTGAACGGCTTCCGGCTCCGTGAACAGGGGGGCCTCGACATTCCCGTCCGCGTAACTGACCCAGAGCTCTCCCAGGGCGTAGACTTTCGAGCGCTCGGCGAAGTTGGGCGTGTCCCTGAGGAGCTTGCCCCGAGTACCAAGCACGGGGTCGCGAGTCAGGACGGTCACTTCGTTCGGCTCGAGCTCGTTGATGACGAGCGGACTGTGGGTCGCCAGGATGACCTGTGTGGTTTGCGAGATCTCCCTGAGGACGTCGAGCACCTCACGAATGCGTGCCGGGTGCAGTCCATTCTCGGGCTCCTCCACAAGAATGACCGCGGTCGGTTCGAGATGGCGCAGCGCCGCGTAGGCCAGGAAGTAGAGCATCCCCTCGCTCATGAAATCGGCACCGACCACACTGCCGTCGAGGAGTTGAACACCGAGGGCCTTGGTCTGGTCGCTCGGGTTCTTCAGGCTCAAGCTCTTCACGGTCGGAAACAGCTCGGTCAACCGCGCATTGATGCGCATGTAGTCGTGAAGATCGCGCGTTACGATCGCGTCGTAGATAGCGGGAAGCCCCAGGCCGAAAGCATTCATGAACCGGAGGGGCTGTCCCTCTGGAATCAATTTCGTCGGCGCTCGGAGTGCGTCGGGATCGAGCCGTAGGAGCACAGAACCCGCAAGGGCGCGTCTCATCTGCTCCTCTGCCTTCAGGAACTTGCTCCCTTGGCCGAGGTTCATCGTTACCGTCGATGACTGCCTCTTGGACTTGATGATTTCGTTGACGTGATCTGGCGCGGTCGAATTCAGCCGCCACGTTTCGTTCGAGACGGTGGCGGCGAGATCCATGCCGGGGTTCAGCACGATTCCAGTCGCCAACTTGTTACTGTCGTCCGCTCCCGAAAGGACGCCAGCTGCCAATCTCGTCAGCGTCCTCAGTGCCATGAGCACGGTGCTCTTGCCGCTGTCATTCGGCCCGATGAGGGCGTGCAACGGCGTCAGCTCGAGCTCGAGATCCTTGATGCATCCGTAGTTTTGGATGCGGAGGCGATTGATATACGGCCGATCCATAGCACTTGCTCGAAGCCTACTCCGCCGTCATGAATTCGACGAAAAAGTGGCATTTGCCCGCGGATCCTACCGCTTCCCCTCAATCTGCGACACGTCCCGGATCGCGCCCTTCGCGGCGCTCGTCGTCATGGCCGCGTACGCCCTTAGCGCCGCGGAGACGACGCGGTCGCGGTTGGGGCGCCAGGCGTCTTTGCCTCGGGCGTCCATGGCGGCTCGGCGCTTGGCCAATTCATGATCGTCGATGACGACGTCGATGGTGCGGGCGGGAATGTCGATGCGGATGGTGTCGCCTTCTTCGACGAGGCCGATCGCGCCGCCTTCGCCGGCTTCGGGGGAGACGTGGCCGATGCTGAGGCCGGAAGTGCCGCCGGAGAAACGGCCGTCGGTGACGAGCGCGCACGCTTTGCCGAGGCCGCGTCCTTTCAGAAACGACGTCGGATAGAGCATCTCTTGCATCCCGGGGCCGCCCTTCGGGCCTTCGTAGACGATGACGACGACGTCGCCCGATTTCACCTTGTCGGCGAGGATCGCGTCACAGGCGGCGTCTTGCGAATGGAAGACCCGCGCGGGGCCCTCGAAACGGTGGACGTTGGTGTCGACGCCGGCGGTCTTCACGATGCACCCTTCGAGCGCGATGTTGCCGTAGAGGACGGCGAGGCCGCCGTCGGTGCTGTAGGCGTGCGCAAGGTCGCGGATGCATCCCTTCGCGGCGTCATCGTCGCGCTCGGCGAAGTACTTGTCCTGCGAGAACGCGACGATGGTGCGGACGCCGCCCGGCGCGGCGAGCGCGCGCTCTTTCGCGGCGTCGGTCGCGGTCGGGCGCCGCACGTCGTGCTTGTCGATCGCGTCGCCGAGCGTGCGCTCGTGGACGGTGCCGACCTCGCGGTGAATCAAGCCGGCGCGGTCGAGCTCGCCGAGAATGGTGAAAATGCCGCCGGCGCGATGCACGTCTTCGACGTGATACGACGACGAAGGCGCCACCTTGCAAATGTTGGCGACCTTGCGAGAGAGCTGGTCGATGTGTTCCATCCGGAAATCGACGCCGGCTTCGCGCGCGATCGCCAGGATGTGGAGCACGGTGTTCGTCGAGCCGCCCATCGCGATATCGAGCGCCATCGCATTTTCGAACGCGCCGAACGTCGCGATGCGTCGCGGAAGCACCGAAGCGTCGCCGCCAACGTAGTAGGCCTTCGCCATATCGACGATGCGTTTCCCAGCCTCGCGGAAGAGCTCCCAGCGGCGCGCGTGCGTCGCGAGCAACGTGCCATTGCCGGGAAGCGCCAGACCGAGCGCCTCATTCAAACAATTCATGCTGTTCGCGGTGAACATGCCGGAGCACGAGCCGCAGGTCGGGCACGCGGAGCGTTCGAGCGCGGCGAGGTCGGCGTCGGTGACGCCCGCGTCGCTCGATGCGATCATCGGATCGATCAAGTCGAGCTTTCGCATCAGCGGCTTGCCGTCGCGACCGTGCGTGCCGACGATCTTGCCGGCTTCCATGGGGCCGCCCGACACGAAAATGGTCGGCACGTCGAGCCGCATCGCGGCGATCAGCATGCCCGGCGTGATCTTGTCGCAGTTCGAAATGCACACCAAGGCGTCCGCGCAGTGCGCGTTCACCATGTACTCGACGCTGTCGGCGATGAGCTCGCGGCTCGGCAGTGAATAGAGCATCCCGCCGTGGCCCATCGCGATGCCGTCGTCGACGGCGATCGTATTGAACTCGACGCCCCAGCCGCCGGCTTCGTCGATGACGCCCTTCACGCGCTGCCCGACATCGTGCAAATGCACGTGCCCAGGCACGAACTGCGTGAAGCTGTTGGCAATGGCGACGATCGGTTTGTCGAAATCGTCGTCCTTCATTCCCGTGGCGCGCCACAAGGCTCGCGCGCCCGCCATATTCCGTCCCTGAGTGGTCGTTCGGCTTCGATATCCCGGCGGAGACATGGCCCGAACCTAGCACCATCCCCCGAACGCCGCGCGGGCCCCGAAATCAGCCGGAACATTCGCCTTTTTGGGGGACGCCCCCGCGGGAACGAGCGCGCCGTCCGTCGAGGATCGCCGCGAGCGCAGCCACATTCCGCCGCGTTTCAACCCGGTCCGCACCGCGCCAGCGCGTCC
>CAZDNG010000112.1:0-15402 GCA_964506835.1 uncultured Polyangiaceae bacterium | reverse complement strand
AGCGACGGACTTGCGGCGGAGCTTCGAGGCGCGCCTCGCGGTCGACGGTGTTAGCCTGCGCGTGACCGCCGGCGAAATTTACGGGCTCGTCGGTCCTGACGGTGCAAGCAAGACGACGACGCTACGGATGCTCGCCGGATTGCTCGATCCCTCCAGTGGAAGCGTTCGCCTCGTCGGGCGCGACCCGTTCAGGACGGATGTTTCAGTGCGTGAGGCGCTCGGATACATGCCGCAGCAATATAGCTTGTACGGGGATCTCACGGTCGCCGAGAACCTCGCGTTCTTCCGCGAAATGTTTTGTCTCTCCCGAGAAACGTTCCTCAGGCGTCGCGAGCGACTGCTCGCGATTACTCGTCTCGCCGAGTTCAAGGACCGACGTGCCGAGGCCCTCTCGGGCGGCATGTACAAGAAGCTCGCGCTCTCGTGCGCGCTCCTCCATGAGCCCAAGGTGCTGCTACTCGACGAGCCGACCAACGGCGTCGATCCACTGAGCCGCCGGGAATTCTGGGACCTGCTCCACGACTTTCTCTCGGAGGGGATGGCTATCGTTTTTGCGACTCCTTACATGGACGAGGCGGCGCGTTGCCACCGCGTCGGATTACTCTTCGAGGGACGGCTGCTCGAGGAAGGTCGGCCGACTGAGATGCTCAGCGCCTTCGGGCATCCCGTCTTTCGGGTCCGCGGCGAACGCGCCAAGGTCGCCGCCGCAATCGAGGACAACGACGACGTGCTCGCCTTCACCCCCGCCGGGGCCGAGTCGCGCATCGTCGTTCGCCGCGATCGCGAGCGGCAGGTGCTATCGCTTCTCTCGGGCCTCGGAGCACAGACAACCCCCGCGACGGCGAGCTTCGAGGATCTCTTTCTGACGCGCGCGCGCGAACGGGCGCAAGCAAAACACGAAAATGAGAGGATCTCGTGAGCGAGGACTTCTCCGTCAGAGTGAAGAATCTCACGAAGCGCTTCGGGGACTTCGTGGCCGTGAACGGTGTCTCCTTCGAGGTAGGGAAGGGCGAAATATTCGGCTACCTGGGCGCAAACGGTGCCGGCAAATCGACGACGATTCGGATGCTCTGCGGCCTCCTTTCCGTCTCGAGCGGCGAGGCCGAGGTCGCGGGAGTCGATGTCGTTCATCGCGCGAATGCCGTGCGCCACGCGATCGGATACATGTCGCAGAAGTTTTCGCTGTATCTCGACCTGACCGTCGCGGAAAACCTCGAGTTTTTCGGAGGCGCTTACGACCTCTTCGGGCGAGCTTTTCGTGCACGACGCGACGCCGTCATGCGCGATCTCGAACTCGACGCGCTCTCGAGTGAATTGACGGGGTCACTTCCGGGCGGCCTTCGGCAACGTCTCGCACTCGCGTGCGCCCTTCTTCACGCGCCGCCGGTCGTCTTCCTGGATGAGCCCACGGCAGGCGTCGACCCTGCGGCACGGCGAAAGTTTTGGCGCGTGATCCGCCGCCTCGCAGACGGCGGAACGACGATCGTCGTGACCACTCACTACATGGACGAGGCCGAATACTGCGATCGCGTGGGGTTGATGGTGACGGGTCGGCTCGCGGCGCTCGACACCCCCGAGTGCTTGAAGCGGACATTCGTCCCCGGGCGTATGTACGAGATCCAGGGGGCCAGCGTCATCGAATTGGAGCAAGTGGCGAAGGACCTCTCGCTGCTCGACATCGAGCCGTTCGGAGCGGCGCTTCATGTACGTATCGCGAAGGACGGTCCGAACGTCGAGAGTTTGAAGCGCGAACTGACCGGTCGTGGAGTCCGTGTGACGAACGTGAGCGACGCGGAGGTGACTCTCGAGGACGTCTTTCTGACGGTCGTAGGCGGAGCCCAGAAGCCGAAGACGGCGCCTCGGGAAGCAAAAGTTTCGTGAGGCGTTTTCTCAGACGAACCACGGCCGTCGCTCACAAAGAGGTGCTGCACATCATCCGCGACTCGCGCGCCGTCTATCTTGCACTCGGGCTTCCCGTCGTGATGCTCATGCTCTTCGGGTACGGCATTTCGCAGGACGTCGATCACGTCCCACTCGCAGTCGCCGACCTGGATCGAACTCCCGCTTCGCGACACCTCGGCGAAGCACTTGTGGCGGGCGGCGACTTCGTGCGTGAAGCCGATCTCGCGTCGCCTGACGACGCCGAAGCCGCGTTTCGGAGTGGCCGCGTCAAGGCCGTGCTCGTCGTTCCTCGAGGTTACGGACGGGAGCTCGCGCGCGGCGTCTCCACCCGAGCTCAGCTTCTCGTGGATGGGAGCGATGGCACTACCGCTGCCATCGCCATGGGCGACGCAGCCGGCATCCTGCAAGCGGCATCGCTCGGACGCTCAGCGGTAGCCTCGTTGAGCCAAGGGCCGAGAATTCGTGTGCGGTTCAACCCGGCAATGCGTTCCACGTACAACATGGTGTCCGGCGTCATCGTGCTCATCCTCGCGATGGTCGCGTCGCTCCTCGCGTCGCTGACGATTGCCCGCGAATGGGAGCGAGGAAGCATGGAACAACTCTTCGCGACGCCCGTCGGACGGGTCGAGATCCTCCTCGGGAAACTAGTCCCTTACGCGGGTCTTGGTTTCGTACAGACGCTACTCGTGATCACTCTCGGATCGTACATGTTCGACGTTCCAATTCGCGGGTCGCTCGTG
Organism: uncultured Polyangiaceae bacterium; assembly: GCA_964506835.1. GTDB lineage: Bacteria > Myxococcota_A > Polyangia > Polyangiales > Polyangiaceae > DASZVB01. The sequence continues at coordinate 12,760 of CAZDNG010000112.1, read as the reverse complement.
ACGTTGTTCGGTGCTTCGCTGCTCTTCCTGCTCGCGATGCTCGGAACGGGGCTGCTTGCGAGCGTCATCGCAAAATCCCAGCTCGTAGCCGTGCAGTTCGCGATGCTTTTGTCCTACATGCCGGTCGCCATGCTGAGCGGATTCATGTTCCCGATCGAGAACATGCCCGGGTGGCTGCAAGCGATTTCGATGGCGGTCCCAGGCCGCTACTACCTCACCGCTCTTCGCGGCGTGCTCCTCAAAGGGAACGACCTCGCCGTCGTTGCCGGCGATCTCGTCGCGCTCGCGGTGTTTTCGGTCGCGCTGTTGTCACTCGCCGTGTGGCGATTTCGCCGGAGGCTCGCGTGAAGACGCGCTTTCTCGTCCTGTTTTCGCTTCTGAACGTCGTGAAGAAGGAGCTCAGCCAGACATTGCGCGATCGGCGCATGCTGAGCACGCTCCTCATCGCGCCAGTTTTACAGCTCGTCGTCTTCGGCTACGCGATCGACCTCGATGTCGATCGCATTCCGACCGTGGTTTGCGATCAAGATGGGACGCCGCGGAGCCGAGAACTCACGGAGGCATTTTTTGCGGATCGCACCTTTCTCCGCTGGGGTGATGTTCGGGAGTCCAACGCCGCGCAAGACGCTCTCGAAGCCGGTGGCGTAGCTGCGGCGATCATCGTTCCGCGGGGCTTCGCGCTACGCGTCGCGCGTTCCGACGCGCCCGAAGTACAAATCATCATCGACGGAACCGACCCGACGCGAGCGCAAGTCGCCTCGAACGCCGCGAGCCAGTTCTTGCTCTTGCGCGGGATCGGGGAGGATTCGAGGATGGAGTCAGCGGTCACCATAACCTCTCTCGCCCCCCATGTGATGTACAACCAGCGATTGAAAACCGCGATCTACATGCTGCCGGGGGTGCTTGCGACACTCCTTCTGAACGTGACTGCGCTCATCACCGCGATGGGCTTGGCGCGCGAGCGGGAGTCCGGGACCCTCGAGCAGATTCTCGTGACGCCGATCCGTCCGGCCGTGCTCCTCGGGGGGAAGTGTCTGCCCTACGTGATGTTTGGTCTCGTGGATGTTCTCGCGATTCTCCTTCTCGGAAATCTCATTTTCGACGTCCCGTTCCGAGGCTCCTTCGCGGTCATCGCACTGGGCTCATTTCTTTACCTGTTCTCCACGCTCGGAATGGGCATCTTCATTGCCACCGTCAGTTCATCGCAACAACAGGCGATGCTCGGCACGTTCGGCTTCATCCTCCCTGCAATGCTGCTCTCCGGATTCATGTCCCCGATCTCGAGCATGCCGCCTTGGCTCCGGCCGTTCACGATGCTCATTCCGATGCGCCACTACGTCGAGATCATGCGCGGGTGTTTGTTGAAAGGGGCCGACGTCGGCGACCTAGCACAACAGATGATCGCGCTGGCGCTTCTCGGCGTCGGAATCCTGGCGATCTCTGTCGCGCGCTTTCGAAAGCAACTCGCATGAGAGCGACAGATACAGATGTCGCTGCCGGCGATGAAGTTCGTTTCGACGTGCTAGACCGCCGGGTGCGACGCCTTGCCGACGAGCGAAAGGATCTTGAGCCAGGTGGCTTCTCGTACCGCTTTTTTCGGAAGCACGTGTCCCATCGGCGTGGTCGGGGCGGGCGCCCTCTGCACGCCTCGAGCGAGTTGCTCCAGGTCGAGATACTCGTCTCCGTTCGAGAGTCGCGCCGCGCCCTCGGCAATGCTCACGGTGGCCGTTTCATTATCGGCCTCCGGGGGCGCTCGGTTTGCCCATTGCCGAAGCGTGGCCGACGTCCGGTATCGAGGATTGGGGCGCGCGAACGCCACACGTGGGCGCGGTCGGTTGCTGAAAGCGCAATTTGATGCGTCGTTGGAGCATTTCGGCGAGCGATCCGCGATCGACTCGCGCGGCACGGGGAATGCTCTGCCGCACGCCATGAAGAAAACCGATATCGAACTGAAGCAAGACATCGAACGAGAACTCGAGTGGGATCCGAAGGTCAACGCGGCTCAGATCGGGGTCAGCGTCGATCAGGGCGCTGTGTCGCTACTCGGCACGGTCGACACGTACCCAGAAAAGTGGGCGGCGGAGGAAGCGACGAAACGAGTGGGCGGCGTTCGGTCCGTGGCGCAAGATCTCACGGTAAAGCTCTTGGGCGACCATGCGCGCGATGATTCGGAGATCGCGATCGCCACGCTGAACGCTCTCAAGTGGGACGTACTCGTGCCAAATACGGTGAAAGCGAAGATCCAACACGGCGCCGTCACGCTGGATGGGGAGGTTCCCTGGCACTTTCAGCGCGACGCAGCCGACCGCGCGGTTCGGTATTTGACCGGCGTCGTCGCCGTGCACAACAACATCGCGCTCAAACCTCAGGCTTCCGTCTCGGAGGTGAAGGAAAAGGTCCAAGCAGCGCTGCAAAGGCAGGCGAAAGCCGACGCCAAGTCGATCCACGTCGAAACCTCGGGCGGCAAGGTCACGCTCACGGGCCACGCCTCGTCGTGGCAATCGATCGAGGATGCGGCGAACGCGGCGTGGGCGGCTCCGGGTGTGACGAACGTGGTCGACCAAGTGAAGATGTCGATGACGTTCTGAAGCACCGGGGTGCTTGTGCCCCGTCCAGGACCGAAACGTGAGAGTTACGCATCGGCGTGCGACTTTACCCGCCGCGCGCCGGTGCGACTTATCGATCGTGAAGAGCAATTGTCCCCTCTAACCCTGCCCGGCCAGGCCGTCGCTTTCGCGGCGCGGTTGTTGCTCATCACATTGGGTACCGTCGCCGCAAAGACTCGGCGTGCGGTCGCGCCCTGCCCAAGGACATTGGACGACCATCATGCTCCGACACCGCGATCCCTTCACCACCTCGGGATGGACCGAAACGACTACAAGGTGTTGAACCTGCTTCCGCTCATCAACGTTGCCTGGGCGACCGGGACGATCGAAGTGGCCAAGAACGAGCGGGGCGAACCCTGGGCCGAGCTCATGACGGAGCTCGGTCGGCATGGCTGATGCGGCGGCCGGAAAGCGGCTGTCCCGGATCGGAGGAGATTCATCAATGACGCGTAAGATGCACGCAGCGGTTGTCGAGGAGTTCGGAAAACCATTGGTGCTCCAAGAATGGGATGTTCCTACTCCCGGCGCAGGGGAGATCGTCGTGAAGACAGAAGCGTGCGGCGTGTGCCATACGGATCTACACGCCGCCCGGGGCGACTGGCCCGTGAAGCCGCATCCCCCGTTCATCCCGGGGCATGAGGCCATCGGTCGTGTTGCCGCCGTCGGATCGGGAGTAACGATCGTGAAAGAGGGAGACCGGGTTGGAGTCCCCTGGCTCTATTCCGCGTGCGGTCACTGCGAATACTGTCTGGCGGCGTGGGAGACGGTGTGCGCGGGTGCCCAGTTCGGGGGTTACACCAGGAACGGGGGCTTCGCCGAATACGTTGTTGCTGACCCGAACTACGTCGCCCTCGTGCCAGCCGGTCTGTCGCCGAGCGATGCCGCACCTCTCATTTGCGCCGGGGTCACGACCTACAAGGGCATTAAGGAGACCGAAGCGAGGCCCGGCGAGTGGATCGCCGTTTCCGGCGCGGGCGGCTTGGGGCATCTCGCAATCCAATATGCGAAGGCAATGGGGCTCCACGTCTGTGCGATCGACATCGATGACGGGAAGCTCGCCCATGCCAAGCGTCTCGGCGCTGACGTCGTGATCAACGCCAAGGCCGGCGACCCCGGAGCCGCTGTGCAGAAGGCCACCAATGGTGGCGCGCACGGCGTTCTGATCACGGCGCCGTCGCTCAGCGCCTTCAAACAAGGCGTTGGCATGACGCGCAGGCGCGGCACGTGTGTCTTGGTTGGGCTGCCACCTGGCGACTTCCCGGTGCCGCTATTCGACGTCGTTGCAAAGTGCATCACTATCCGCGGCTCGTTCGTCGGCACGCGCGAGGATATGGCGGAGGCGCTCGCCTTCGCGACTGAGGGCAAGGTCAAGGCGGATATCGAGCTGCGACAGTTGTCATCAATCAATGAAATCTTCGATCGGCTGCAGCGTGGCGAGGTGGCGTCGCGTGTGGTCCTTGACTTCGCTCATTGAGGCGAGGGGCGACGGCGCGGCTACCCGTGTCCCTGTCGCCTCTGCCGACGCGGTTGAGGCGGCGCCTCCGGGGACGTTTTCGCCGAACGCGCGACGAACGTGGATCATCGCTCTGGCATTGCCGGTGCTGATCATCCTTGCCGCGAGCTTCGTCTGGTATCGGCGGAGTCACGTCGCGGGTCCCGCTTTCCGCACGGTGCGAGTCGTGCGTGCAGACATTACCGAGCAGGTGACGGCGACCGGCACTTTGCAGCCGGTGATTTTGTCGCCAGTAGGCGCGCAAGTGTCCGGGATCGTCTGGAAGCTCCACGCCGACTTTAACTCGGAAGTGAAGGCCGGAGACCTCCTCGTGGAGTTGGATCCGTCGCTTTTCCGGAACGCCGTGGCGCTCTCGACCGCGCAGCTCGCGCAGGCGGTGGCGAACCTCACGAGCGCGCAAGCGACGGCGCTAGGCGCCAGGACCATCCGCGACCGTACCAGAAATCTCGAGAGAAAATCCCTCGTGGCCGACGCTGATCTCGATGCAACCGAGGCAATTTTCGGACAGACCGCCGGACTTGCGCGATCGAGCGCCGCGCAAATAGCCGGCGCTCGCGCGCAACTCGACCGCGCCAAGCTGGACCTCGAGCACTCGCTCATCACCTCGCCGGTGGACGGGACGGTCATCTCGCGCAACGTCGATGTAGGCGAAGCCGTCGCGGCGACCCTGACGGCTCCCACGCTGTTCACGATCGCTCAGGACATGCGCCACATGCAGGTGCACGCCGCCGTGGACGAAGCGGACGTCGGCGGGGTACGCGCAGGCCAGGCAGCTACCTTCACGGTCGACGCGTTCCGCGATCGCACCTTTCACGCGGTGGTGCTCCAGGTGCGGAACGCGCCGGTGACCACACAGAACGTGGTGACGTACGACACCGTGCTCGACGTGGAGAATCCGGATTTGACGCTACGTCCCGGCATGACGGCGAACGTGCTCATTCTCATCGTGCAAAAGACGCAAGTGACGGCAGTGCCGAACGAGGCGTTGCGCTTTCGACCGCCGGCAGCGCCGCTTGCGGCGGGAAGCGTGAAAAGCCCAGCGGCCGCCCGAACGGGTGCGGCCATCTACGTTCCGCAAGGGGACGGTGCCGTTCGTGTCTCGATCAAGATTGGCGTGACGGACGGCAACATGACCGAGGTGGAAGGGCTGGCGCCGGGTCGCGAAGTGATCATCGACGTCGCTCGCGATAAGAACAAGTCAATCAGCGCCGGAGGCCTTGGTCGTGGCAGCTGAACCCATCATCCAACTGGCGGGTATCACAAAGACTTACCAGACCGGCGAGGTCCTCGTGCACGCGCTCGTCGACGTGGATCTGACGGTCGCGAAGGGCGAGATGGTGGCGATCATGGGACCATCCGGCTCCGGGAAGTCGACGTTGATGAACGTGATCGGCTGCCTGGATAGGCCGACGAAGGGCAGCTATCGCTTCGAAGGGCGTGAGGTTGCGACCTTGCAAAAATCGGAGCTTTCGGCGCTGCGCCTCTCGGCGTTCGGGTTCGTGTTCCAAGGCTTTCAGCTCATCGCGCGCACCAGCGCGCTCGATAACGTCGCGCTGCCGCTCGTGTATGCGGACGTTCCGATCGCGGAACGTAAGCAACGGGCGAAAGAGGCGCTCGGGCGCGTTGGCCTCGCGGGCCGCGAGGCCGCCACAGCCGCACAACTTTCCGGCGGGCAACAGCAGCGCGTTGCCATTGCACGCGCGCTCGTGAACAGGCCACGCCTAATCCTCGCAGACGAGCCCACGGGTGCGCTCGACACGCGGACGTCGGTGGAGGTGCTGGTTCTGCTTCAGTCGCTGCACGCGAGTGGTATCAGCATCGTTCTAGTCACCCACGAGCCGGACATCGCCGTCTATGCGGAGCGCCGCCTCGTCGTGCGCGACGGGCGGATCGTGTCGGACGAGAAGCAAACGCCCCAAAACGCCGCCGCGGATCTCACCACGATGCCCGAGAAGGCCGCTTGAGCGCCATCGCATCCATTGTCCCTCTCGCTTTCGGTGCGCTCCGGCGCAACCGGATGCGGTCACTCCTCACGTCTCTCGGCGTGATCATCGGTGTCGGTGCGCTCATCGTGACGGTGGCGTCCGGCGAGGGATCGAAGGCCGTTCTCGAAGAGCAGCTCGCCACACTGGGAACGAATCTGTTGATCGTCCTCCCCGGCTCGAGCACGCTCGGCGGCGTGCGCGGTGGGCCCGGCACGGGTAAGCCACTCACTCACGCGGACCTCTTGGCCATCTTGAAAGGGGCGAGCGCGGCGCGGTACGCCGCGCCGGTCGATCGGACCGTCGTGCAGGTGGTGCTCGACAACCAGAATTGGCTCACCACCGTGTATGGTTCGACGCCAGATTTCTTCGCCATCCGCGAATGGGCGATCGCTCGTGGGCGGTTGTTCAACGGCAGTGAGTCCGACTCCGGCGCGAAAGTTTGCGTGATCGGGCAGACCGTTGCAGCGCAGCTGTTCGGTGCAAGCGACCCACTCGGGCAGATCGTCCGCGTGAAGGCGATGCCGTGCGAGGTCGTCGGCGTGCTCGCGAGCAAAGGACAGTCTTCTCAGGGGCAGGATCAGGACGATCTCGTGGTCATGCCCTGGAAGACTTACAAGTCCCGGATGATGAGCCAGAGCCCACTCTATGTCGGCAGCATCCTGGTCTCAGCGATCTCGCCGGACGACGTGTCGCACGCAGAGACACAGGTGACGGGCATCCTCCGCCAGCAGCATCGTCAGTCCGACGCTGAGCTCGACGACTTCACGGTGCGCAATCTGGCAGATCTCGCGGCGACCCAAGAGAAGTCAGCGGATGCGCAGGCCGGAATGCTCCTCAATGTTGCTGCCGTGTCGCTCCTGGTCGGCGGGATCGGGATCATGAACATCATGCTCGTGTCGGTGACCGAACGGACGCGGGAGATCGGGATCCGGTTGGCCATCGGCGCCAGCGAGAACAAGGTGCTGCTCCAGTTTCTTGTCGAGGCGGTGGTGCTCTCGGCCGCCGGCGGGTTGATCGGGATCGCACTCGGCATTGGCGGCTCCTTGGCACTTGCTTCGGCGATGGGCTGGCCGTTCGTCCTCACCCCGTTCTGGATCGTCATTGCCTTCGGCATCTCGATGGCCATTGGCGTGATTTTTGGATTTTATCCTGCTCGCAAGGCCGCGCGGATGAATCCGATCGACGCGCTGCGGTTCGAGTAGGGGGCCTGCCGGCACTGCAACCACAGATTCGAATCTTCATCGGACAACTGATCAAGACGCTTCGCATCGAGAGGTCGAAGCCAGCGGGAACTGCGGAGTCTCAGGGGGACATCGGCGTCAGCGCAGAGAAGCACGGTAACGAATTGCTCCGAAAAGGGTTCACGGTCGATCAGGTCGTTCACGATTACGGGGATCTGTGCCAAGCGATCACGGAGCTGAATGAGCGTCTGGGCAGCCTCGCGCACGAGCTCCGAAACCTCCTAAGTACGGCAATGCTCGCTGTCCAGGTGATCAAGAGCGGGGATGTGGGGATCACGGGGGCAACCGGCGCGGTGCTCGAGCGCAGTCTGACGGGGCTGCGCAATCTCATTGATCGGTCGCTCGCCGAAGTACGCATGACGGTGGGCATTCAAGTGCTCCGTGAGCCGATCTCGATTCATGAGCTCTTTGACGAGCTACGGATCTCTTCTGGAATGGAAGCGACCGCCAAGAGGATCGCGTTCACCGTAATGCCCGTCGACAAGGAATTGGTGGTCGATGTCGATCGGCAGATGATCACCTCGGCAGTCGCAAACCTATTGCAGAATGCATTGAAGTTCACGCGTCTCGGTGGCCACGTTGCACTGACGGCACACGCCGTCGCAGAGCGAGTGGTCCTCGAGATTGAGGACGAATGCGGGGGGCTGCTGCACGGGAAGACCGAGGAGATATTTCAACCGTTCGAGCAGCGGAGGCCCGATCGAAGCGGCGTCGGGCTCGGGCTCTCGATCAGCCGGCGCGCCGTCGAGGCCAACGGCGGGACGCTGCGTGCGCGCGACCTCCCCGGCAAGGGATGTATCTTCACGATTGATCTGCCCCGGTCGGGATCGGCGAAGTAGCCCCTACGAAGCGTTCTTAGCAACGGTTGCAGGGGCGGCTTAGTTCGCATGCGGTGTGGCTAGCTACGCACCGTCGAGGCGTGAGGAGAGAACGCCTTGAAGTGAAGGTCGCCCTTGGCGAATCTTCGTCATCGTCGGGCCCTCCCCGAAACGGGGTGGGAGCCCGACTGCGGCCAGAGTTACCGCTCACACAGAATTTCCGACAGTCCCGGGTCTGCGGCTTCACGGAATCGTGGTTCGGGCTATTGGGGAAGAAGGAGCGGACGTGTCACACCCTCCGACCGTCAGGGCTTCTTCGCCGCGGTTCTCCTGTTGACGTCGGCTGTCTCGGGCGGCACGGGCTCGGCAGGGTTGCCGACAGGCGGTTCGGCGACGTGACATTCGCTATCGATCTTGCGGACGACCACAGCAAGGACGCGCCTCATGTCGGTCGCGTCCGACACTTGCTCCGTCTCCTCACGCAGCTTATCTCCGAGACCAGTCAAGGCGCCACACCACGCGGATAACTCCTGTTCTCGAAGCGACCCGACCTTCGCAGGCACGGGGTGCCCCGCGGCTTTCGCGACGGTGGTCAGGTAGCTGAGCCAGACCCCTCCTTTGAGCGGCGCAGCGTCCGCAGCCACTTCGGGTGCGGGGACTCGAAACAAGGACACAAACGGCTCTTCGACCGCGAACACCTTCAGGTGCTTCGGAAGACCGTTCGCGGTCTTCATCCGGTCCGTGGCGACGAGGATCGCGACCGCGCGGCCTTCGTGGGTGAGATCGCCCGCATCGAGGTTGAGGAGTGCGTTGAACGCGCTGCTTTCTCGCAAGGGAGCTAGGGCAGCTTCCTCGTCCGAGGTGAGCTTCGCGCGCGGACGGTCCGCCTCGACGTCGAACTTCACCTTGTCGCCGGCGCGGCGAGCGAGCGTCATCTCGCGCTCCGCGTCCGCCGTGGCTCGCAGCATCGTCCCGATTTGAGATTCGTCCTGCGCGTCGACCTCGTCCGTTCGCGCAATGGCTTGAATTCTGGCGATGATCTCCGACACCTCGACGGGCTCGAGCGCGCGAAGCCGCTCGCAGTGCACGGGGTCATCGCTTCGGTAGATCTTCCGCACGAGTGCGTGACACCTTTGATCCGACGCAGTCGCGCGGGCTGTTTCGTCGGCTTCGCCCTCGGCCTCGCTCCACACGCCGCCGAGCCAACAAGCGATCGCTGCGACTGCCACACGGTGCGCTTCGCCCCGCGTCTTCGTGCCGACCGCGGCCGCCGGGCTTTCGGGCCGGTTCGTGTCCGACGCCGTCGTCGCGGGCGCTTCGGGTCCCGGAGGCGCGACCGCCGCCTGCGGAGCCGGTGCCCCCGCGCAGGCGGAGAGCGTCAGGGAACAAGCGACCAAGAGAGTGCTGCGTGTGTCCATGCCTCTTCACGGAGCACGACTCGTGCCGGCGCCAAACGCTACGGCCAGACGTCACGCTGAAGTAGCTAGTCGCGTGATCGGGCTCGATCAACTATCGCCTCGAGACTGTCTGCCGAGCCGAAGGGTGGCGGCACGTGCCGTGAAGCGTAATCCTGGAGCCCGAGGAGAAGAACTTGACCTTGAGGTCCTGCGCGATGATTCGAACGCCAGAAACCCCGCTTCACGGCATCCTCCGCGGCCCACTTCCGCGGATAGGTGTCGACGTCTCCAAGAAGCGTGACGCTCCCTCGTTCAACGCTGACGCCGATCTGGGCCGAGTTGACCTTCGGATCCCCACGGAGTTCGCTTTCGATGTCTTGCTTTAGCTTGCTCTTGATTCGATGGCGACTCTCGCAAAGGCCGGCCACGCTTCCGCGTGAGAGTGCTTGCGACGGGGACGCCAAGCGCGAATTGCGCCACCACCTTACGAGCCTGCCTGGAGCACAGTTCGCTCGCGGACCTGAAGCGCAAGCGTTGCACCAGCGCCACGCGTGAGACCTTCAGGCCGCCCGTTTCGGAACAGGCGGGTTGCGAGCCGGCAACTCACGTTGCGCGCAACCTTCAGTGAACGGCCCCTCGGAGAGAGGCGGCACGAGCCATGCAGGGCCCCGTGTCACCCACCCCTGACGATAGGCAGCAATCGCAATGACCGAAAGCACGCAAGAACAGACCGTCGTAGCAATTTACGACTCGCACACCGGTGCGGAGGCGGCCATCAAGGCGCTCCAGCAAGCCGGGCTCGACATGAAGCGATTGTCAATCATCGGCAAGGACTTTCAAACCGAGGAGCACGCACTCGGTTTTTACAGTTCGGGTGACCGGATGAAAATCTGGGGAGGGCAGGGCGCGTTCTGGGGGACCCTCTGGGGAGTGCTCTTCGGCGGCGCCTTCTTCGTCATTCCCGCTCTCGGGCCGATCGTGGTTATGGGGCCGCTCGTCGCTTGGATCGTCGGCGCGCTCGAAGGCGCGGCCATCGGAGGCGCAGCAGGGGTGCTGACCGCCGCGCTCACGAGCATCGGAATTCCAAAAGACAGCGTCGTGAAGTACGAGCTCGACGTGAAGACGGGAAAATTCCTCGTTCTTGCGCGCGGGACCGCTGAAATGATCGAGCACGCGAGGTCAGTTCTGCACTCCACCGGCGCGTCGCGGTTGACGACGCATACTGCACATGCCGCCGCGGCCTGAGCACCAAGAATAGCTATGGGAGCCAATCATGACCGACCAGTGAACAGAGTACCCAAGGAGGCCCCTCATGTCTAAGCACGTAGCCGTTTGGATTGACCACAAGGAAGCTCGTATCTTCCAGATTCACCCTGACAAGGTCGATGAACAGGTGGTTGCTGCTCCCCACCACGTTCACGATAGATACTCGGGAAGGCCGGAAGGCGTCAAGAATCATCCCGAAGACGCCCAGCGATTTTTTCACGAGGTGGCGCGTTCTCTCGAAGGTTGCGACGAGGTTCTCATCGTGGGGCCGTCAACGGCCAAGCTTGCGTTTCTAACCTACATTCAAAAACACGATCATGCGCTTGGACCAAAAATCGTCGGTATCGAGACGGTCGATCATCCGACCGACGGACAACTCGCGGCCTACGCGAAGACGTATTTCAACCGGACCGACACCGCGTGGTGAGCGAGCTCAGATCTAGCCTCAAGAGCACGCTCACGCCGGAGCTGCTCCACGACATCGATGCATACTGGCGCGCTGCCAACTATCTCGCGGTGGGCCAGATCTATCTTCGTGACAATCCACTGTTAAGGCGCAAACTGGTTCTCGCCGACGTGAAGCACATGCTGCTCGGGCACTGGGGCACGACGCCCGGACAGAATTTCATCTACGCGCACCTGAACCGCGTCATCAAGAAGTATGACCTCGACATGATCTACGTGTCCGGCCCTGGCCACGGCGGTCCAGCGGTTGTCGGCAACACGTATCTCGAGGGCACCTACAGCGAGATCTACCCGAACGTTAGCCAAGACGAATCGGGGCTTCGGAAGCTGTTCACGCAGTTTTCTTTTCCCGGGGGCATTCCGAGCCACGCGTCCCCGGAGTGCCCCGGCTCGATTCACGAAGGCGGTGAGCTCGGCTATTCGCTGAGCCATTCGTTCGGAGCCGTATTCGACAATCCCGAGCTGATCGTCGCTTGCGTCGTCGGCGACGGCGAGGCCGAAACCGGCCCGCTTGCCACGGCGTGGCATTCGAACAAATTCCTCGATCCGGCGACGGACGGCGCGGTGCTACCGATCCTGCATCTCAACGGCTATAAGATCTCCAATCCGACCGTGCTCGCTCGCATCACGCGCGAGGAGCTGGAGCAGCTGCTGCGCGGCTACGGGTGGACCCCCTACTTCGTCGAGGGTCACGAGCCCGCGTTGATGCACGAGGGGATGGCCGCGACGCTCGACGCAGCAGTGGAGCAAATCAAGAAGATCCAACGGAGTGCACGCATCGACGGCGACCTCACGCGCCCGCGCTGGCCCATGATCGTCCTCGATTCACCGAAGGGGTGGACGGGGCCGAAGTGGGTCGACGGGTTGCTGGTCGAAGGCACATTCCGCTCTCATCAGGTGCCGATCTCGGACCCACGGGCTCACCCGGAGCACCTCAAGTTGCTCGAAGACTGGCTGAGGAGCTATCGCCCCGACGAGCTATTCGACGGGCAAGGCCGCTTGAGACCGGAGCTCGCCCAACTCGCGCCGGGCGGGGATCGGCGTATGGGCAAGAATCCGCACGCCAACGGCGGCATACTGCTCCGCGATCTACGCATGCCGGACTACCGCGACTACGCGGCGGACGTGGGCTCGCCGGGAGCGCGCGGGATCGGTGACACGCACGTGCTCGGGCCGTTCTTGCGCGACGTCGCAAAGCTAAACGCCGAGCAGCGGAATTTTCGAGTCTTCGGCCCCGATGAGACGCTCTCCAACGGCCTGGAAGCCCTGTTCGAAGTGACCAAACGACAATGGGATGCGGCGACCGAGCCCAATGACGAATTTCTCGCGCCTGCTGGGCGCGTGCTGGAGATGTTGAGCGAGCACCAATGCGAAGGCTGGCTCGAGGGCTATCTGCTCACCGGACGCCATGGAGTCTTCAACTGCTACGAGGCGTTCATCCACATCGTCGATTCGATGTTCAATCAGCA
>CAZDNG010000111.1:0-16600 GCA_964506835.1 uncultured Polyangiaceae bacterium | reverse complement strand
GATCCGACTCCGGCACCGTGGTGAACCAATGCCCGAACGCCCAGACTCAGTTCGGTTTCATCGCGCAGGGCGACGCGAATCCGTACTTTACATCGAGCGTCGCGGTTCGGCGCGCCGACGACATGATCCTCGTGAGCGGCTACGAACATGCCGCCGCGGCCGGCGTCGATGGGGGCACGGGCAACGCGCTCTACGTCCAGTCCTTCGATCCGAGTACTGGCAACGCGACGGCATCGTCGCGCACGCTTCTCGCGGCGCCCGCGGGCGCGAGCCTGTTCGTTTACGGCGGCGTCGCGTCGCCGACCGGGCAAATCGCGATCGTGTACGGCTTCGGGTGCCCGCCCGGTTCGGGCCCTTGCACGGTCTTGGCGTTCTCGAACTACGGGAACAACAACTATTACGGCGTCGGGATCCACGCCGCGTTCTTCGACGCGACGCCGGGCAAAGGCATCGAAGGTCTTACTCTCACGCGGCAAGTGCTGCTCGAGAGCGGCCCATACATCGGTCAACCCCACGTCATCTGGTCGGCGGCGAACGGCGTTTTCGTCTTTTCTTGGGTCATCTCCCCGAGCGATCGATTCGTCACCGTTCAGAAGTACTTCGGCAACGGAGCGATCGCGGGCGGCAACTCCGACGTGGTTCCCACCGACGACCCCGCGGGCAGAGTCATCGGCAACGACGTCGGGCAAGCCGGGGTCGGCGTCGCGGGCGGTGTCTACGGCGTCGCCTACGAGAATCTGTCCGCCGGTGATGCGAGCCTCACCCTGCTCGATTCGAACGGCAGCGAAATCGGCAAACCGCTTCTCCTGTTCCCCCACGCGAACCCGGCCTTCGTGACGGTCGCCGGGACCGCGCAAGGCTTCGTTTACCTCGAGGAGACGGGGTCGGGAGTCGGCAGCGTTTTCGTGCCGATCGCGAACGGCCGTCCCGCCGTTCCCGCGGACGGCGGTGCCACCACGTTGCCACGATACGCGTTCACGAGCGATCTCCGGCCGTCCGATGCGACGGCGCTCAGCGACGACGGGGGCGCAGGCGGCGTCGGGGTCGCGCTCTTTTACACCGACGGAGTCAGCTTCGCGTACATGAACGCGGACGGCACCATCCGCTTGCAGCCGAGCCGCGTCTTCTCGCACAACGAGGTGGCCGGAGACGAATACTCCGTGTCGACGCTCGGTGGCAGCTTCGCGGTCAGCCTGTACGACAGCGTCGCGCACTCCGCTCAGATCGGCGCCTCGGGCTGCAGGTGACGCGCACTAGCTCGGTGGAGCAGCCGTTTCGTTGTCGTCATCCGACGAGATGAACGAGACGTCCGGGCGAAGCCCTTCGCGCCATGCCGACGGGGCAACTCCGACGAGGCGTTTGAAGGCGCGGCTGAGCGCGGCCTCGGAGCCGTAGCCGACGCGCTCGGCGACGTCCGCGAGCGTGAGAGTCGTCCCGGTGAGAAGCGACGCGGCGAGCTGCATTCTCCAGCGTGCGAGATACTGCATCGGCGGGACGCCGACGAAGTGGTGAAAGCGCTCGGCGAGCATCGAACGGGAGAGTCCTACCTCTTTGGCGAGTAGCTCGAGCGACCAGGCGTGCGCCGGACGACCGTGCAGCGCGCTCAACGAGCGGCCGGTGACGTCGTCGCGGAGACCGGCGAGCCAACCGGTGGTCTCGCTGGGCAGGGACGACAGGTGGCGCCGAACCATTTCGACGAAGAGGAGCTCGCTCAAGCGCGCGAGCATGCAAGCACTGCCCGCGCGTTGCGCCGAGGACTCGATGACGGCGACGTGGAGGAGCTGTTCGACCCATTCGCCCTCCTTGCCGGATCGCCGCGGCATGTGGATCACGCGCGGCAGGTTGGAGAGCAGCGGATTGAAGGGACGCGCGTCGCAGCCGAGAAACCCGCACACGATTCGGGCCCGTTCGGCGCCCGAGTCGTTGAAGGAGAGCGTGATCGGAAACGGTCCGCCGCTGGCGAGCGTGAGCGCGCCGAGGCTCGGATCGCCGCGCATGCCGGGCGCGCTCGAGATGACGTGAGGGTCCCCAAAAGGGAAAACGATCACGTCGCCCTCGAGTAACCGCACGGCGGGCCCGTCGACGAGGCCGCCCCAGCAACTGCCCGAAGTGATCGCGTGAAACTCGATGACGTGTTCGACGCCGGGCATCACGTAGGGGCCGACCGAGCTCGCCGCGGGCGCTTCCGCCACCCACGGCGGCGACGCCTCGATGTTGAAGAACACCGCGCCACTCAGGCGAACGGCGCGGAGTACCTCCGAAAGCACGTCCGCGGTCATCGCTGAGTCCTCATCGGACGATGAGTAGTGCTCAGGAGACGGTGGGTCATACGGCGTCCTGCGATCCGACGAAGAGCCATGACAATCGGACGCCGAGCGATTCTGAACTCGGCGTGGTTTTCCTACAAGCGAAGTGTGCGGCCGTCGCGACCGCGCAGAACACCGGAGAACACCATGACCGATATTCTACCATGTCCCCCCCTCAGCCAACGTTTCGAGCCCGCGCCAGACCTCGCCGCGGTCAAGGCGCGCCAGCACGTGATGTGGTCCTCGGGTGACTTTGCCGTCATCGGCACCACCTTGCAAATCGTGGGCGAATCGCTGTGCGAGGCCGCGGATCTCCGAGCGGGCTCGGTCGTGCTCGACGTCGCGTGCGGCAACGGAAACGCAGCGCTCGCCGCGGCCCGTCGCTTTTGCGCGGTGACCGGCGTCGACTACGTGCCGGCGCTCATCGCCCGCGCCGCGGATCGCGCCCGCGCCGAAGGGCTCGCCCCCACCTTCCTCGAAGGCGACGCAGAGTGCCTTCCGTTCCCCGACGCGACGTTCGACGTGGCTCTTTCGACGTTCGGCGTGATGTTCGCGGCCGATCAACGGCGCGCCGCCGCCGAGCTCGTCCGCGTCGCCGTACCCGGCGGAAAAATCGCGCTCGCGAGCTGGACCCCCGAAGGCTTCCTCGGCGAATTCTTGCGTGCGGTCGCGCGCTACACGAAGCCCGTCCCGGGCATGCCTTCTCCCCTGCGCTGGGGAACCGCGCTCGGACTCGCCGAACTCTTCGGCGATCGCGCCGCCGTCGTGCACAGCGTCCGCAAGGATTTCGTGTTCCGCTACGAGTCCGCGTCGCACTTCATCGACGTATTCCGCCGCTTCTACGGACCGACGTACAAAGCGTTCGAGTCGATCGACGAGGCCCAACGTGTCGCGCTCGCAAACGACATCGAGCGGCTCCTCGCCGTGCACGATCGCGGGGGAGGGAAAGGCATCGCCGTCGCCGGCGAATACTTGGAGACGGTGCTCGAGACGCGCGCCGCAAAGTAGCGCGCAAACGGTCGAAGAAAGAATGGAGACGATCATGGACCAAGAAAAGACACATCGTGGAACTTGCTTTTGCGGAGCCGTGGAGCTCCGCGTCACCGGCGCCCCCGTCGCCATGGGCTATTGCCACTGCGACGCCTGCCGAAAATGGTCTGCCGGCCCGATCAACGGCTTTACGCTGTGGCCGTTCGGCGCGTTGCAAGTGACGCGCGGCATCGAGCTGATCGCGCAGTACGAGAAGACGCCGCGGAGCGTTCGCAAGTGGTGCAAGGCTTGTGGCGGCCACCTCTTCACCGAGCACCCGCATTGGGAGCTCGTCGACGTCTACGCCGCGACCATCCCGGACTTTCCGTTCTCGCCCGCTCTTCACGTGCACTACGCTGAGTCCGTGCTCCCGATTCACGACGGTCTGCCGAAGATGAAAGACGTCCCGAAGGACCTCGGAGGCTCGGGAACGACGTTGCCGGAGTGAAGACCGGTTCGCGGGCGCCGCTCGAACCGCGGCGTCCGCGACCAGCCTGGAGCTGCTCGCCCGCGGTTTCATCGCGCGTGCGCGTCGCGCTTTCGGCGCGCGCCCCGAACGGGCTCATGGGGTCGTGAGCAGAGCACGGGCGAGCCCTGAACCGATCCTGAAGCGCCAGAATCGGAACTATTCAACCCTCGGAAGCCCCCATCCGAGGGCTATTTAGAGGCCCGAAGAGCCCTGTACAGATCGGGCAATGTCTTGATAAGGGCCCGGATGGGTCTGGAACAGATCCAGGGTGGATGGATCAGGGCCTATGGCAGCCCAGATCGGATCCGGATGGTCCGGATCGCAGCTTCCGAGTGCCCTGGATTATGCCGCTGAGGGCTAGATCAGGGCTTAACGCTCGCCGTCGGCCCGCGTATCGTGACGAGTCATGACGGCATGGAGGCTCAGCCGGTTTCGAAAGAAGAAACCCAAGCGGCGCGGCTATGTGCGCCCGTCGCGGGCGAAGCCGAAGCCGGGCTGGTCGCTGCGGGAGCTCGCGACCCTCGTGGGCCTCGCGCCTCGCAGCTTGAAACGCTACCTGGAGAGCGGCGTGCTATCGAAACCGGCCTTCAAGGGTCCGGCCACGCGCTATCAGCGTCTGCATCTGGTGCGGCTCGTCGTTGCTCGCGCACTCATGACGACGGAGAGGCTCTCGCTCACGGCGGTCCGCAGCCGGCTACAGTCCCTATCGTCCGCTGAACTCGACGTGCTTGCTGCGAACGCAGTGCCGCCCGGACCGCTCGCGACGGCTCTCGGCCTGCCTCCACCAGCCCCCTCGCTCCCCGACGCGAGCGCTGCCGGTTCCGCCGTTACGGGGTTCGTGGTCGCTCCGCGATGGACACGCCTCGAACTCGCGCTCGGGCTCGAGCTCCATCTCCGCGAAGACGCGAGTCCCCAAGTGACGGACATGGCTCGGCGTATCCGGGGAATGTTCGCGGGCTGATCTCCGCGGGCGGCAGACTCTGCGCGCCGGCATTCCGGCTGGCGGAGTTGCGCAACAATCGCGTTCGCCCCCGCTCGGGCTGCCTGGGCGCACTTCTTGCTCTCAACGAGGCCTCATGGCCCTGGACTGCGGCAGCAACCTTGCGCTCCTGGACGCGATCTTCACGAGCGCTCCTCTTGGACTCGCCTTCATCGACCGCGATCTGCAGTTCGTCCGCGTCAATCAGCTGCTCGCGGACATGAACGGCGCCTCCCCGGAAGCGCACGTCGGCAGGCACCCCCGCGACCTCCTCCCCGATGTCCCCCTCGACGCCTTCGAGGACACGTGGAGACGGATCCTCGCGACCGGAGAGCCAGAGCTGGGCCTCGAGCTTTCGGGCGAAACCGCGGCTGTGCCGGGCAAGCGCCGCCAATGGATCAACGATTGTTATCCGGTGGAGCTCGACGGGGAGCGCATCGGGATCGTCGCGATGGTGCGCGACGTCACCGCGGAGCGGGAGGCGACGGAGGTGCTCTCCCAGAACGAGGAGCGCGAGCGGCTCGTGCAGGCACTGCGTGAGAGCGAGCGGCGCTTCGCGCGGCTCGCGGAGTCGGGGATCATCGGGATCGCGATCACACGGCTCGATGGTGAGGTCGTCGAGGCCAACGACGCCTATCTGGCCATGCTTGGCTACACGCGCGACGATGTGTCCGCCGGCGTGATTCGCTGGAGCGACGATCCGAACAGCACCGAGACCGACGGCGGCGCGCTCGAACAACTGATGGGCCGGGGCGTCGCGGCTGCCTTCGAGAAGCCGAAGCGTCGAAAGGACGGCACGATCATGCCTGCCCTCGTCGCCGTCGCGATGCTCGACGCCGAGCGGTGCATCACCGTCGTCGCCGACCTGTCGGCGCGCAAGAACGCGGAAGAGGCGCTCCGGCACAGCGAAGAGCAGCTGCGGCAGGCGCAGAAGATGGAGGCGATTGGCCGGCTCGCCGGGGGGGTGGCGCACGACTTCAACAACCTGCTGTGCGTCATCATGAGCTACTGCGATCTCATCTCCGGAGAGGTCGAGGGGGCTGTGCGCGCCGACCTGGAGGAGATCGCCCAGGCGGGGCGCCGCGCCTCCGAGCTCACGCGACAGCTGCTCGCGTTCAGCCGTCAGCAGGTGCTGCAGCCGCGGCTCGTCGATCTCGGCGAAGTCGTAGACGGACTCGAGAAGATGCTGCGGCGCCTCCTGGGCGAGGACATCGAGCTGTCGATCATGCGCGATCCAGAGCCGTGCACGATCTACGTCGACCCGGGCCAGATCGAGCAGGTCGTGATGAACCTCGCGGTCAACGCGCGTGATGCGATGCCCGAAGGAGGTGAGCTGACGATCCGGAGCGGACGCATCGGCAGCCAGATGATGCTGTCGGTCCGCGACAACGGCTGCGGAATGGACGCGGCCACGCAGGCGCGGGTGTTCGAACCGTTCTTCACGACGAAGGAGGCGGGGAAGGGCACAGGGCTCGGCCTCTCCACGGTCTTCGGGATCGTTCAGCAAAGCGGGGGGACGATCGCAATCTCCAGCCAACCGCGTGCCGGCGCGACGTTCACCATCCTGCTGCCGCCCGTCGACCCCGCGATCGCGCTGCCGGTGGCGGCGCTGCCGTCGATCGAGAGCGACCAGACGCGCGGCACCGAGACGATCCTGCTCGTCGAGGACGAGACCGAGGTGCGCGTGGTCGCGACCCGGATCCTGAGACGCAGCGGATACACGGTGCTCGAGGCGTCGGGCGCCGGCGATGCGCTGCTCCAGTGGGAGCTGCACGGCAAGGAAGTCGATCTGCTGCTCACCGACGTCGTGATGCCCAAGATGACCGGGCGCCAGCTCGCCGATCGCCTTCATGCTCTGCGTCCTGAGGTGCCCGTTCTCTACATGTCCGGGTACACCGACGACGCCATGCTCCGCCAGCGCGCGCACGGGTCCGAGCTCGCGTTGCTCCCCAAGCCATTCTCGCCCGAGGCGCTGACTCGAAAGGTGCGCGAGGTGCTTGGCCGGAAACCGTCGGAAGCCAGCCTCGCCGTGCCTGCGCAGTCGCCATCAGCCGCGCCAGGCCATAGATCGATTCCCGCGGCTTGACCCCGAGCCACCGTACCTCTCGCCGGCGCAGAAGTGCCGCGCCCAGTCCGACAAGCTCCACGGAGTCCGTCTGCACAGCCAAGCGTACCCCGAGAGGCCCTCCGCGCGGCTTACTGGATCGTGCTCTGCTGCGTCTTGCAGCCGACGAGCACGGCGACGCGGCCTTCGGTGTCGTGCGCGACCCGCGCGCACGTGGAGCCGCAGAGGTCGATGCTGGTCGGCGCGGTCGGATCGTCGTAGTACCAGCCGCCGCCGGCCTTGTCGCAGGAGAGCGCGTTCGGCACCTGGAGCAAGATGTTCCGGGCGTCGGCGGCGTCGGATCCTTCGGTGAAAGCAACGTTGACGTTTCCGTAGTCGACCTGGCCCCCGGCGGTCGCATGCGGGATTTCGTATTGGCAAGGCAGCGCGGCTGCACCGCGAACGGCATTCAATGCGACGACGAAGCTCTCCGTCGTGCTCAGACTCGTGTCCACGACGTACGCGTGCACAGTGCCCCCGGCGGCGGCGATCTGGTCGAGATTCGCGAGACTCGTGCCCACCCCGATGACGTACGTTTTGATCGCGTGAGGCAGAGCCGCCGCAGTCGCGGCGAGCTGCGATACCGCCTCGACGGTGCTGTCACAGTCGTTCGGCTCGCCGTCGGTTGCCACGACGATGGCCACCTGGTGGGTGGAGTGGCCGGCAAGCCACGCCTCTGCGTAGTCGAGCCCTCCCTCGAGCGCGGGTCGGGTCGGCGTCCCCCCTTGAGGGAGATAAGACGCGAGCGAGGCGATGAGCGACGGTGCGCTCTGCGGCAACGCCGCGATCGCGACCGCAGGTTGCGCGTACTGCGCTACGTCGCAGGACACGACGAGGTCGCCCGCATCGTACCCGGCGGGAATGCCGAAGTAGGTGAGGCCGACACCAATTCCGGAAGACGCGGGATCGTTCAAGAATGCTCGCAGCGCCGCGAGCAGCAGGTCCCATTTGCGGCCTCCTTGCACCTCGTCCTTCATGGACTTCGAGCCGTCCAACAGGATCAGCATGTCGAGCTGAATCCCCTCGGCCGCGTGCACCTCTGCCGCGCAGAACACGGAGGCGTCGGCGCGCTGCTTCTCGTTCATCCCGCCTTCCAGAAAGAAGATCGGCCTACCGCCGCCGGGCGCCTCGGCGTCGGCCTTTCTCGGCGGTGTCGCGGTGACGGAAGCGTCCCTCGCTGCGCCAGCCCGGGAAGGACTCGGCGATTGCCCGGAGTTACAAGCGCCGGCGACGAGAGCGAGAACGCAACACGCGTTCCGAGATTTTCTGGAGATGGTCATCGCAAGGGCGAAGTGCAATCCACATACCGTCGCGATCCTCCCTGAAGTGCGCCGTGACGGCCCTCGCCTTCAATCCGTCGCGAAGCGCCGGGGCCCCGCGGTCGAGTCCCAAGCGAGGAGCTCCGCTTCGGGACCCGTGTCGCGGACGCGAATGACGAGGTGCGTTCGCGCGGCTCTGTGGGCGAAGGAGGCGTCGGGGTGCACGCCGTCGTCTTCTGCCCACGACCCAGTGTTGACGTACGTAGCGCCGCCCTCTTCGACGACGGCGCAGACCGGCACGTGCGTGTGACCCATCACGACGAATGCCGCCGGGAAAAGTCGCGCCAGAGAGGCAGCGCGCGCGGCAAGCTCGGTCTGTGGATCCACGTGTCGCCTGCGGCTCAGGAGCCGGTGCACGAGCCACCACCCAGGAATC
Source organism: uncultured Polyangiaceae bacterium (assembly GCA_964506835.1). Taxonomy (GTDB): domain Bacteria; phylum Myxococcota_A; class Polyangia; order Polyangiales; family Polyangiaceae; genus DASZVB01. Next base: position 8,018 of record CAZDNG010000111.1, on the reverse strand, counting down.
ACGAGAGCACCCACCCAGACGAAGGAGGGGCGATGAAATCCGAGGATGGCGAGAGCGCAGAATGCTGCGACGGAGAGCAGGGCCAGTGCGAGCTCGTCGAGAAGCACGCTCGCCATGATGCCTCGGATCGAGCGCGTTACCGGGCGCGCCTGGAGCGCGAGGAGCGCGCGCAAACGGCGCAGATCGATCCGCATGACCTCGGCGAAGTGAGCCACGAGCCGCTCGTGCTCGATGCGCAGCGTCGCTGCCGCAGCACTCAGCGAAATCCGCCGCAGTCGAAAGAGCTCCACGATCGCGCTCACAAAGCGGCTGACGAGATCGATGCCGCCGCGGAGACCGAGTCGGGCGGCGAGCGAGAGGTAGGCGAGGACGCCCATGCGGTCGTGGTTGCATTGCCGGATGGCCGGCGTGGGGTGCACGACGAAACGGAGGAGGACGTCGCTGAAACCGGGCAAGAGTCGACGATGATCGAGCGGCGAAACGGGCGCCATCACATGGTCGGTCGCGCAGAACGAATCGTACTGATGGCCGTGCTCGATGTACGCGACGCCTTCGACCCAATAAAACCACGACGAAAACCGGATGCGCGCAAAGAAGTCGTCCGCGCTCCCTTTCGTTTCGTTCGCGAGCTCGAACGCTCCGAACAAGAGGGCACGGAGATCGCTTTTTACCTTGTCCCAGTGGAACTCCCGGTCGTGGTTTCCGGGAACGATGACGAGGTGGTGACCCGCGCCAACGAACGCGGCGAGCGATGCAAAGACGCCCGGGTGGCGCTCGGCCGTTCGCGCGAGCTTGACGCACGCATGGTCCTCGGCGGTCCCGAGGCCGTGCGCGCGCTCCTCCGCCGTCGGCTCCGTCGAAAGCACGGCTCTCGACGGGTCGAGCGCGATCCCCACGAAATCGATGAAGTCGCCGTTGATCACCAGATCCCACGGTTCGTCGTCGATGCGCGCCTCGCGGTAATGGTCGAGGAGCGCGGCGAGGTCGTCGTCGACGCGTTGCGATCGAGTGGGCGCCCGCGTCAAGGAGCCATCGCCGATATCGCTTCCGAGATGCACGTCCGAGAGCACCAGCATGCTCCGGGCGCTTCTCGCGGAGGGGGCTGCTTCGGGGGAACCCATCGGCGTCACTTCCACAACATAGGGCTCCGCCATGTCGTGGTTGGTCAGGGGCACGTCACGGTTTGAACGGCGCTTCGGCGGCCTTTTTGCCTCGGTGGTGCGAAACGGTAAGCACCGCCACGGTGGTCACGGCGTTTGGCCCAAGCAGCCATGGGTTGGCCCCTTTTGCGCGAGAAGCGATCGCTACCCTGAGCTCCGAACCGAAGGAGCACGAACCATGCTGGATCTATTTGCGGCGGCGCCCAAGGACCTTCGTCGAGCACGACTCCGAGAATATGGAGAGTACCTCGAGGCCCGGGATGGAGAGTTGAATCTCGCGAACCAAACGCTGTCCCGGCGTGAAGATTCGATCAAGAGATACGAGACTCCACCGAGGGTTCCACGCGAGATGGACGAAGCGGAGTTCCGCAAGCAATACGTCTCCTTCGACAAGCGCAAGGCGCCCAGTCCGGAGATGCTGCTCCTCCTATCTCTGGTGAAAGTCAACTCGGCCGAAGCGTATGGGGTGAGCCGCAACTTTCAGAGAACGATGGATCGAGCGCTCAAGAACGACGATGACGCCGAGCTCCGCATTCTGTGCGAGGAGGGCTACCATACGCGGATCCTTCTGAGCTCGGCCAACCGCTACGGAATCGAGGTGCGCGAGCCCTATCGTCCCCCTTCCGCGCTGCGCGTGATCATCGGCAGCATTGCCACGGCGCCGATGGCGATTGCGCGGCCTCTCACCCTCGCCGGCGAAATCATCGCCACGCTCATGTTCATCAAGCTGCTGCACGCGGCGGAGCGAGTGCTCGCGAACGACCCCGAGACCAGGGATGCCGTGATGGAGCGTCTCGAGGAAATCTGCGTCGATGAGCGTGGCCACATCAGCTACAACCGCATGCACATGGGGCCGGCGGATCTTGCCGAGGCGCGCCTCATACTGCCCATGACCGCGCGAATCATGTCGACCGTCTTTCCCGAGATGGTGGCCCTCGGTGCGTTTCCGATCGACGTGCTGAAGGAGCTTCGGCTCCTCATGGAGCCCAAGCATCTCCCCGAATCCGTGTGGCGTCAGTGGTTCGTTGCCTAGTGTAGTTGGCCCGGCGTGGCGATGTCGTGACCATCCGTTCGCTGCCGCCGAAGCCGGTAGTCGCCCGCGCACGCTGTATCCTCTTGCTGTTTCCCGCTCCGTCCGACACGGCTGATCCCTGCTAGACGGCGACGACGCGTGTATCGTGCGAACGATGCGAAGCGGTTTCCCGAAGGTCACTGAAGCTGCGACTATTTTTGCTGCGGCGATCGTCGTCGCTTGCTCGAGCTCGACGAACGCAACCGCGCCACCCGGAACCGACGCAGGGAGCGAATCCAAGACGAACACCGGCGGGGCGAACACGACCGGAGCGGGCGGTGCGAGCGCGACGGGCACCGGTGGCCGTCCGATGTCCGGGGCGGGCGGCACCGGCGCGCATTCGGGAAGTGACGCGGGCTTGGGCGGCACGAATGGCGGAGCGGCCCACGACGCGTCAGCGCGAGAGTCGGGGAGCGGGACGACGGACGGCAGCGCCGACGCGACGGCTAGCTGTCCGCCGCCCACGCTGTACGGCGGCGGCGAGACGTCGATGAGCAATCTGTCCGTCACCGCGGCCGTCGTCGACGAGACTGGGGCGCCGGTCGTCGGGCAGCCCGCGTTCATCTGCGGGATCAACCTCTGTTCGCCTCCGGCGACGACGGACGCGGCCGGCAAGGTTTCGATGCAGTGGTCGATGTCGGAGGAACGGCCGGCGTTCAAGGTCGGGGATGCCGTTCACTACGCGGAGATCGCGATCCCGCTCGCGAAACCCGTCACGGACCTCACCGTCGGGGGTGGCGTGGTCGTCATCGGGAAACTCTCGGACAAGCCGGGCGCGACGCTCACGCCGGGCGCGAGCGCGATATCGGGTGATGTGACCATCGGGCTGGCCAAGGGCACGACCGTCGGCATCGATGGGCTGACGTACGATACGAGCGATACGCGGAAGTTCCGCGCGGTGTCGATTCCGGTCGCGAAGGCGACGGTGGCGCTCGGTGAGCTCACGGCAGACAGCGGCGGCGGGACGTTCGTCCTGTTCTACGGCGTCGCTCCGAGCGACACACCGTTCTGCCCAGCCGCGAGCGTTTCCGTCGCGCTGCCCCACACCACCCAGACGCCGAACAACGACTTCGGGTGGGCGCCGGGGACAGCCGTCGAATTCTGGATCACCACCATCGACGTTGGTCAGTTCTACGCGCCGTACGCGGGCTGGAGCAAGATGAGCGACGGCGCGGTGAGTGCCGACGGCAAGACGGCGGTGACGTCGCCGGGGCAAGGGTTCGCGGTCCTCGACAGCTTCGTGATCAGGAAGGCTCCTTGAAGATGCAGAAAGATGTCGAACGCAGGTTTGGCGGACTCGCGGCGATCGTCGTCTGTCTCGTGGCAAACGAGCTCGGCGCGTGCGGCTCGGGCGAGAACGGCACGCGTCCCGATGGCGGCGGTGTGAACGGCGGAGCGGGCGGCGGTGCCACGAGCGTTGGGGGTTCGGGCGCGGGGGGCGCGCCGTCGGGCGGTGCCGCCGGGGCGGTGGGAACTGGCGCGACAACGAGCAGCGGCGGGACGGGGGCGCGAGGCTCGGGCGGTAGCTCGAGCTCGAAGGACGGCGGCGCCGGCCGCGACGCATCCATCACGAGTGACGCTTCGCTCGGGAGCGGCGGCAGCAACACCGACGCGGGCGGCCCGCTGGGATTGCTCGACGCCGGCTATGTGCCGCCTGGCGAATCGGTGCTCATGCACCACAAGAACCCGACCCGCGACGGCGTGTACGTCGAGCCCTCGCTCTCGAAGACGGCCGTCCAGAACACGTTCGACGTCGACTCGGGCTTCAAGGGCACGCTCGACGACCCGAACGATCAGCTCTACGCGCAACCGCTCTTCGTCGACGGAAGCGTGACCGGCGGGAAGGATCTCGTGATCGTCGCGACCGAGGCGAACAACGTCTACGCGCTCGACGCCGCGACGGGATCCATCGTCTGGAAGAAAAATCTCGGCCCGCCGATGCCCTCGTCCGCGCTCCCGTGCGGCAACATCTTCCCCGCGTTCGGCGTCACCGGGACGCCGGTGATCGATCTGGTGTCACGCCGGATCTTCCTCGACGCCGAGGTGGCGACCAACGAAGACGTTGCACCCGAGGCGCATCATCGGATCTTCGCGCTTTCGATCGGCACCGGCGCCGTCGCGCCAGGGTGGCCCGTCGACGTCGGTGAGGTCGCGAAGAGCGGCGCAGCGCGGTTCGACGCGCCGTACCAAGGTCAGCGGGGCGCGCTCGCCGTCGTGGGTGGCGTGCTCTACGTGCCGTACGGCGGCCTCTTCGGCGCCTGCCAGCCGAGCGATCAAGGGGTCACGGGCGATCCGTACCGGGGCTGGGTCGTTGCCGTCTCGATCGCCGATCCCGACAAGGTGCAGGCATGGGCGACCTCGGCGGCCGCCGGCGGCTCGTGGGCGCCCGGCGGCATCGCTTCCGACGCGCACGCGATCTATTTCTCGACCGGCAATACCCAGCACACGACGGTGTGGGGTGGCGGTGATGCGGTCATCCGCTTCGGCCTCGACAAGGCGCTCGGCGCGGCGATGTCCTATTTCGCGCCGACGAACTGGCACGATCTCGATCAGGAAGACAACGACTTCGGCGTCGCGCCGGTGCTGTTCACGCTCGCCGGTGCGACACCCTCCGAGCTCGCCATCACGTTCGGCAAAGACGGCAATGCGTACTTGCTCGACCCCACGAACCTCGGCGGGATCGGGGCAGCGCTCGGCGCTGTCGCCACCTCGGCCACGCCGTACGCGACCGCGCACGTCGCGACGGCGGAGATCATCACGGCGCCCACCGTCTACACGACAGCGGCTGGGACCTACGTCGCCCTGCGTGCACCTGGCGTGGGGTGTGCGGGCGACGATCTGACGGCGTACAAGATTACGCCCGGCTCACCGCCGAAGCTAGCGAGTGCCTGGTGCGCGATCGGCGGCGCCGGCTCGCCGATCGCGACGACCAGCGGCGGCGCCGCGATCGTCTGGACGCTCGGGGTCTACGGCAATCAGCACTTGAACGCGTTCGACGGCGACACCGGCACCGCCCTCACATTTCCCGGGAACAAGCGGACGCTGCCGAACCTGCGCGCCTACAACACCCCGATCGCCGCGAAGGGACGCCTTTATGTGCCCTCCGACGGGGCGGTCGTCGCGTTCAAGCTCTGAGCCGAATCACATTTGGACTGCCGAACCGGCGCCGGCCTCCGCCTCAGCGCGACACGAGCAAGCTCGCGTTGGCGGTGGTACCATTGAACACGATGGACGCGCTCGAGGCCCATGTCGAAATTGGCCGCATCATCGACGAACAGCAAGCGGCAGCCGGACGCGGCGAGCATGCGGACGCCGAGGGACTCCACTAAATCCGATGATCCGGCTTGCTCGGCCTCGGCCTCGAGAGCTCGATAGAGCCGTTCCGGAACGTCGTGGTGCCGACAACGGCGGAAAGTTGCTCGTCTGCGTGAGCGCAAGCCCGACCTCGGCCGCACTCGTGCGTGCCGCGCAACGCACCGCTGAGCGGCTCCACGTGGACTGGGTCGCAGCCCATGCGGAAACAGCGGCCACAGCGGTGTCATCGAAAGCGTCGGACAAGCGCGTAGAAGAGAACCTGAAGTTCGCCGAACAGCTCGGCGCACAGCCGGTCCGGCTGTACGGGGCGGACCTCGTCGCAGAAGTACTTCGCTACGCGCGCGAACACGATATCCGGACGATTCTCGTCGGACGACCGCGCCCGTGGCGACTCCCGGACGTGTTCGCACCGTCGTTCGTGACGCGGATCGTACGCGCGAGCCACGACGTCGACGTCCACGTTGCTGCGGGGGATACCGCCGAAGACGCGCGCGCTCCGAACGAGCCGGTCCGTCATCCCACGGACATAGCGGGGTACTTCGTCGCAGCCCTGGTCGTGGCGGCTTGCACGGGGTTTTCTTTCGTCACCTTCGGGCAACAGCACCTTGCCGATGTGACGATGTTGTACACGCTCGGCATCGTCGCCGTCGCCATCCGGTTCAGTCGCGGCGCGTCGATTGGGGCGGCAGTCCTGAGCGTTCTCGCGCTCGACTACTTTTTCATCCCGCCCTTCTACAGTTTCGACGTCGAAGATTCCCGTTCCATCTTGACGTTCGTGGTCTTGTTCGTGGTCGGGGTGGTCATCACCGGCATGGCCAAGCGGATCAAGGATCAAGCGTTCGTTTCCGGCCAGAGAGAAATGCGGACCGCGCGCCTGTACGCAATGACACGCGAGCTCGCGAGCACGCCCGGCATCGACACGTTGCTCGGGATCGCGGTGCGTCATCTCCGCACTGGATTCGACGCGAAAATCCTCGTCCTGATTCCGAACGACTCCGGAAATCTCGAGGTGGCAACCGAGGGCGAGCACACGTTCAACCCGGAAGGCAACGACCGCGAAGTGGCGGAGTGGGTCTGGGAAAACGAGCGTGCAGCGGGGCTCGGGACCCCGACTGCCCCGACCTCCAGAGACGTATTCCTCTTGCTCCGTGGATCGCGCGGAAAAGTCGGGATCCTGGGCGTCCGGCCGGCGCACGAGCGGCGTCTCTTTTCCCCCGAGCAGTATCAGATGCTCGAAGCGTTCGCCGCGCAAGTCGCCTCGGCGCTCGAGCGTGCGCAGTTCGCCGAGCGAGCGCAAAGCGCCCAAGTCGAAGCGGAGGCGGAGCACTTGCGGAGTTCGCTCTTGAGCGCCGTTTCGCACGATCTTCGAACGCCGCTCGGAGTGATCAAAGGTGCAACGAGCACCCTGCTCCAAGAGGAGCAATTTCTCGACGTGGCCACGCGTCGCGACCTCATCGAGAGCGCGCACGAAGAAGCGGAACACCTCGAGCATCTGGTTCGCAATTTGTTGGACATGACGAGGCTCACCGCCGGAAGGCTCCACCCGAAGAAGGAATTGCACCCCCTCGACGCCATCATCGGGGTCGCGCTCAATCGACTCGAAAGCAGATTGGGCGAACGAGAGGTGAAGGTGCTCCTCATGCCCGATCTTCCTCCGGTTCCCATCGACGCGGTGCTCGTCGAGCAGGTGTTCATCAACTTGCTCGAGAACGCCGTGAAGCACACGCCCGAGGGAAGCCCGATCGAAATCTCCGCGGACTCCAAAGCGAACTCGATCGAAGTGGAGGTCGCGGATCGCGGGCCGGGGGTGCCACCTGCCGAGCGGGACCGCATTTTCGAGAAATTCTACCGCCTGAAGCTCGACTCGTCCGATGGCGGCGCAGGTCTGGGCCTCGCCATCTGTCGTGGGATCGTCGAGGCCCACGGTGGCGGGATCCGGGTCGAAAGCCGCATCGGCGGTGGGACGTGTTTTCGGTTCTGGCTACCCGTCGAAGGCCTCCCACCAACACAGGCAGGGTAGCGCCTTCTGCCCTCGCATGAGCACGCTGTTTTCTAGGCGAAGAGCGCACGATGACGCTCGAACACTGCTGTAAGCATCTCGAGGACCAATCGGACTCGCTTCAGCGCTTGCACGTCCGGCGCCGCGACCAGATAGATCTCCGCGTTCGCGGTGACCTCCGGGGTCAGCCGGCGTAACGACGGTTCGCCTGCCGCCAGATAGCAAGGGATGGCGCCGATGCCGACGCCCTGACCGATGGCGAGCACCGCTCCGCGTACGCTGTCACAGCGCATCACGACCGTCGCGTTCCCCGCATGCTCGTCGAGCCGGCGCGGCCCGAGCACCGCCGTCGATGGGAGCAGCTCGACGCGCAGCTCGGGGTGCGCGACGTGAACATGCTGGTGCTCCTCCCCCGGAAAGGAGCGCACGGCGACCGAATACGGCAAGCTGTTCGCCGCCGCCGGGCTGAAGC
>CAZDNG010000110.1:0-17296 GCA_964506835.1 uncultured Polyangiaceae bacterium | reverse complement strand
GGCCGGCTGCAGCGCGTCGGGCAGCTCATCGAGTCGGGGCGCCGACGGCGGACCAGGCGGACACGGCGGGTCGTCGACCGTATCCGGAACCGGGGGACACGCCGGCACGAAAACGCCGGGCGCAGACGGCGGAGTGACGGAGGGGGATTCGGGACCCGCAGGGCCGCCGCCCGTCGTTCCGATTTGTAGCAAGGACGGTTGGTGCTGGGAGCACCCGTCCGTGCAAGGGCAATTCTTGTACGGTGTGTGGGCGAGCGCCGCCGACGATGTGTGGGCGGTCGGTGAAGCCGGCACGTCGATCCACTACGACGGCGGGAATTGGACGCGCGTCGCCGTCGGCACGGTCGCGGATTTGTCGGCCGTGTGGGGGCTCGCGAAGAACGACGTGTGGGCGGTCTCGCACGCCGGTGAGATCTTTCACTTCGACGGCGCGGCGTGGACGCTCGTCAAGACCGAACCGAATACGGATTTCTCCGCGGTGTGGGCGTCGTCGGCGACGGACGTGTGGGCCGTCGGAAACGACACCCAAACCCATTTGGGCAAGATGGACCACTTCGACGGTACCCAATGGAGTCTCCTCGCCGACGCGACGAAATGGGCGCCGGCCGTCGAGGTCTGGGGCAGCTCCGCCTCGGACGTGTATTTCACGACTGACGGTGGAGCGCTCCATTGGGACGGAAGTCAATTGAGCCGGATCGACGTGCTCGGGTTGGCGGGCGTCGCGACCGGGACGGGGCTCATGTCACACGCCTTGTGGGGATCCGGGCCCAACGATGTTTGGATGGCGGGCAACGACCCGACGGGAGCGCTCACGTTCCGATTCGACGGAACCCACTGGACGAAGATTCCGGTCGCGAACTCGACGTACGGTGCCGAGCTCTTGTGGGGCGATGGAAAGGGAAATCTGTGGGCTTCGGCGAACGAGGGGGTGTTTGCTTGGAACGGCACGACGTGGACGCTTTCGGCATCGTCGGACGGGCTTCCCTATCCACTGGTGTTCAACGCCGCGTTCGCGACTCCCGGCGGCGACTCGTGGCTCGTCGGCAAACCGGGCGCGCTCTATCACCTCGCGAATGGAACCCTGAAAGGCAACCTGCTCACCAGTAGAGACATCTACCGAGTATGGGGATCGAGTACCAGCGACGTGTGGGTGGAACCGTATGGCGATGACGCCCTCTTGAATCGAAACGGTGGAGTGTGGTCCACACAATCCTTTTCATTCGGTCCCGAGGGCGTATGGGGGACCGCACCCGACGACGTTTGGGCGCTCGGTCAGAGCGCGGCGCGGTTCGACGGCAATCGTTGGACGCCGGTCACCGCGTTCGGCAATCTCCTCGGCAACGGGCGATCGGCATACACGGGGTGGGGCACCAAGAACGATTTTTGGCTCGGTGGTGAATCGGTCCTCCTTCACTTCGACGGTTCGACGGCGGTGAACGCCATCGCCGACATGGACTATCCGCAGATCTGGGCGTTCTGGGGTTCGGCTCCGAACGACATCTGGGCGGCGGGCAACTTCACTTATCGCTACGACGGCACGACCTGGCAGAAGCAGTCGTTCACCGATCTCGAACGCGGCGTGTGGGGCAGCAGCGCATCGGACGTCTGGTTCGTCGGAGAGAAGACGATGCGCCATTGGAACGGCACCGCCTTCGACCAGGTGACGCCCACCGCGACGGCGCTCTCCGCGATTTGGGGAAAAGCAGCCAACGACGTCTATGCGGTCGGCGACCAGGGGACGATCCTCCACTACGACGGAGCGAAGTGGTCGAATCAAGAGAGCGGCACGACGCACACCCTCGTCACCATTTGGGGTCAGGACGACGCGATCGTCATCGGGGGCGAAGGCGCGGTCATCCTTCGTCATGGGGTGCTCGGCAACGACAAGAGACCGCCGTCGACCGTCGGCTGTGACCCCGGCACAGCGGGCTGCGTCGCGTGTGGCGTCAAGAATTGTTCAGGGGGACAGACCTGCTGCGGTCAGGCGTCGCCTACCTGCGTCGCCGCAGGCCAATGTCAGGGCGACGTCGTCGGGGCCTGTGACGGCGAGGAAGATTGCCCGTTCGGGGAAACGTGTTGTGTCGACCTCGACTTCGGCGCGTCGATCAGCACGGCCAAGGCCGTTTGCGCCGCGACGTGCTCGCCGACGACGGCGTCGGACAGTTCGGGCTACGTGATTCACACCAAGGCGTGCAATCAGTCCGGCGCTTCCGAATGCGCCGACGTCGTGGGCGAGTTCGGCGTGAACTACCCCGACTGCTGCTTCGTCCCGGGCTTCTCGACGGGTGCGTGCGTCAGCGACACGGACGCGACAGTCGGGTTCGCCGAGGCAGGCGGCTTCTGCCTTTGAGAGCGCGGTGCTAACGATACGACCATGACGACGTTCGTCTTGGTTCACGGCGCCTGGAGCGGCGCGCACGGCTTTCGTCATGTTCGCAAGTTGCTCCGGGCCGCGGGGCACGACGTGTTCACGCCGAGCCTCACGGGCATCGGAGAACGCGTGCACCTCGCGAGTCCGCTGGTGAATCTGTCGACGCACGTCCGCGACGTCGTGAATTCGATCCTGTACGAAGACCTGACCGAGCTCGTGCTCCTCGGCCATTCGTACGGCGGCCTGGTCGTCACCGGCGCGCTCGATCACATCGGCGACCGCGTTCGCCACCTCGTCTATCTCGACGCTTTCGTGCCGGAAGACGGAGACACCGCATTTGGCCCCAAAGGCCTCGGCAGTGCGCCGGCCATCACGGTCGGAGAGCCGTGGCTCATCCCGCCCGCGCCGCGCACGTTCGACGACCCGGCGGAAGCGGAGTTCATCAACGCTCGCCGTACGCCGCATCCAATCGGATGCTTCGTCGAACCCGTCCGCGTACGGCGTCGCATCGAGGACTACCCCTTCACCCGCACCTTCATCAAGGCGACGGCCGATGTTCCCGATGCGCCGGGGTCGCCGGCGTTCTGGGCCGCGGCGGCGCGCGCCAAGGCGTCGCCGGTGTGGAGCTATCGAGAGATCGCGACCAACCACATGGTCGCAAGTAACCGGCCCGAGGAGCTCTCGAAAATCCTGCTCGAGCTCGCCTGAAGTTGCCCCCATCCGTCGCCGCCAAGCGGCGCCGACTTGCCCCCAACGCCGTCCTCGCGGCGCAACGCCGCTGCGGGCGGCGGGGGGAAGTGACGATGTCAGGTCAGCGCGTCAGCAGCCGTCGGGGCCGCACACGGCGCCTTCGGGGAGCTCCGCGGAATGCTCTTCTCGTTCGTTCCAGGCGTGCTCGAGCGCGTTCAACAGGACCTCGGGCGATTGCGCGCCCGTGACGGCGAAGCGGCCGTCGAGGACGAAGCAAGGGACGCCAGTGATTCCGAGTTCCTGGGCGCTAGCTTCGTCGGCTCGCACCGCTTCGGTGTACAGGTCCGACGCGAGCACGTCGGTCACCTCGTTCTCGTCGAGTCCGGCCTCGACGGCGAGCCGTGTCAACGTCGCGGGATCGCTCATCAGTGCGCCCTCCTCCAGGTAAGCGCGCAAGAAGCGCTCTTTCACTGCTCCCTGGACGCCCCGCTCGTGCCCGAGATGAACGAGCCGATGCGCGTCGAACGTATTGCCCGAGCGAATGTGCTCGAAGTCGAAGGCGAGCCCTTCACCGCGCGCCGCTTCGGCCAGTCGGGCGGTGGAGTGCCGCGCCTGCTCGACGGACATTCCGTACTTTCTGGCGATGCGCTCGGCGTGGGACACCGAAGGGTCGCGTTCTTTCGGCGCGCCGGGATCCAGCTCGAACGCATGCCACACGACGTTCACGTCCGCGGCGTGCGGAAACTCCGCGAGTGCGCGCTCGAGGCGCCGCTTGCCGACGTAACACCAAGGGCACGCGATATCCGACCAAACGTCGATGCGTAGTTCCGCCATGGGGATAGAACCTAATGTCGCTGTGGCTCTTTGCAACCTTGGATGCCCCCATCCGTCGCCGCCAGGCGGCGCCGACTTGCCCCCAACGCCGTCCTCGCGCGAGGACGCGCTGCGGGCGGCGGGGGGAAGTGAGACTTGCCCGCGTCCCGGCGTGGGCGGAAGCTCCGCACCCATGAGCGCCATTCGATTTCCCGGTGAGTCCGCCACGTACCGCGAGGCCCGCGATGGGCTGCTCGAGCAAGAGATCGCACTGCGACGTTCCATGGAAGCGGTGGCCGCGGCGCGCCGCGCGCTGCCTCCCGGTGGCGAGGTGCCAGAAGACTACGTTTTCCGGGCGCGCCGCACCGACGGAACGACGGCGAACGTGCGCCTTTCGGAGCTCTTCGACGGCAAGCCGTCGCTCGCCGTGTACAGTTTCATGTTCCCGCGCGAGAAGACCGATCTGCGACCCGGACCAACCACCGGAACCACGGCGCGCCTCGCGCTCGAAGACGGACCGTGCGCATCGTGCACCGCGCTTCTCGACCAGTTGGACGGCGCCGCTCCGCACGTCGCTCCGCGGATGGCGTTCGTCGTGGTCGCGAAGGCGCCCCTCGATCGTCTCCTCGCGTTCGGCGAAGAACGCGGTTGGCGACGGCTTCGACTCCTCAGCGCCGCCGGCAACACCTACCCCAAGGACTACTTCGGCGAATCCCCCGACGGATCGCCGATGCCGATGCTCAACGTCTTCCAGCGCGACGGCGCGAACATCCGCCACTTCTGGGGCTCCGAGCTCCTCTACGCGCCGCCCGATCCCCGACAAGATCCTCGTCACGTTGGCACCCTCGAACCCTCATGGAACCTCTTCGACCTCACGCGCGAAGGCCGCGCCGTCGATTGGGACGAACAGTTCGACTATTGCTGCTGAGGGTGCCCCCATCCGTCGCCGCCAAGCGGCGCCGACTTACCCCCAACGCCGTCCTCGCGGCGGGCCCAAGAGGCGAGTCGCCGTTCGGCGCTCGCCCGCCGCTGCGGGCGGCGGGGGGAAGTGAGGACGGCGTGATTCGTCGCAGACGTGATTCGTCGCGGAGACGAAGAGGTGCAGGGGTGAAGCGACGCGGCATTCCGATTCGCGCGCGTTTTTACCTCGAATCGAATTCGATAGCGGCTGAGTGGCTTGGTGAGCGTCCTCTGGTAAAGTTCGCCCATGGATGCTGACAAACTGCTTCGCGAAGCCATGCGCTTGCCGCCAGAGGCACGGGCGAAGCTCGCAGGTCAGCTCATCTCCAGCCTAGACGAGGCGGCGCCTGACTCCGATCGCGATGTCGCGTGGGCAGCGGAGATCCGTCGCCGAATACACGCGTACAACGCTGGCGAGCTAGCGGCGATCCCAGCCGACATGCTGCTTGCCGATCTCAAGGCCATCGCCAGTGGCCGCGGTTCTTGAGGTCCTTTCCGCGGCCGCCGAAGAAGCGCGTGAGGCTATAAAGTGGTACGCGGCGCGCAACGCCGTTGCCGCTGCGGGATTCGAAGTCGAGGTCCGCCTGGCCTTTGACGAAATCGCTTCCGCTCCGGAGCGCTGGCCTGTTCACGTCGAAGGCACTCGCCGTTTCTTGCTGGACCGCTTCCCCTACGAAGTCGTGTATCTAGTTGGCGCTGATCGCGTCGTCGTGATCGCAGTTGCTCACTGCAAGCGTCGCCCAGGGTACTGGCGCGAACGGGCAGGCTAACTGCGCTCAGACGCCCGCTGCTCTTTTGCGCGGTGTCAGAGCTGACGCGATTTCCCGACGGGTAGCTCCGGCTGCAAGCAACCCTTGGACGAGCAGGTCGAGCGAGACGCCGGAGTAACCAGCCTCCATCTTGGCGATTCGTGACTGACTTGAGCGCATTCGCGCGGCGAGAGCGACTTGACTGAGTTGCCCACGTTCACGCGTTTTCCGAAGCCTCGCACTCAACGCGAGCTTCATGTCCACGAGCTCCGCTTCGACCGCGCTCAGTTCCAAAAAATCCGCTGCGGATCCGACCTTCCAGCCTGCTGCTTCCAGGCATTTGCGTGGAGGGCGGTACACTACGCCCGTGTCTCCCCTGATCCACGCCAGGGCACCATCGCGCCGAACCCTGCGTGGGCTCGACTGGCTGAACTTTTTGCTCGCCGATGTGCAGACGGGGGTGGGACCGTTCGTTGCGATCTACCTCGCTGGGTACGGGTGGAACGAGGAGCGGGTTGGTCTGGCTCTTACGGTCGGCGGGATCGCGGGCATTGTCGCGCAGACGCCGGCGGGGGCGCTCGTGGACGTGCTTCGGTCGAAGCGTGCGCTGGTCGGTGTGGCCGTGGCCGCGCTCGCTGCGGGCGCGCTGCTGATCGCGCTGCGTCCGGGGTTCTGGCCGGTCATGGGCGCGCAGGTGTTCATCGGGAGCACGTCGAGCGTCTTCATCCCGGCCATTTGCGCGATGTCGCTCGGTATCGTGGGACGCGCGGCGTTCGACGCGCGGCAGGGGCGCAATCAGACGTTCAACTCGGCGGGGAATGTGACCGCCGCCGTGTCGATGGGGCTTCTCGGGTACTTCGTGTCCGACCGCAGCATCTTCTTCTTCGTGGCGGCTCTGGCGGTTCCCACGATGTTGGTGCTGCTCATGATCCGACCGGGCGAGATCGACCACGAGCTGGCCCGCGGTGCGAGTGAAGGAGAGACGGAAAGCAAGGCGCGGCGCGTCTGGGTGGTCTTCGAGGATCGTCCGCTGGTGATCTTCCTCGTCTGCTCCGTGATGTTCCATTTCGCCAACGCGGCGATGCTCCCGCTGCTGGGCGAGATGCTGGCCAAGGGGCGTGGTCGCGCCTCGATGCTCTTCATGTCGGCCTGCGTCGTCACCACGCAGCTCGTCGTGACGTTGATCGCGTCCTGGTCGGGACGGAGAGCCGGAACGTGGGGTCGAAAGCCGCTCTTGCTGATCGCGTTCGGCGTGCTGCCGGTGCGAGGCGTCCTCTACACCCTCGCGTCCAACACGGCCTTGCTCGTGGGCATCCAGATCCTCGACGGCGTGGGGGCGGGGATCTTCGGTGTCGTGTCCGTGCTGGTCATTGCCGACCTGACGCGCGGAACCGGCCGATTCAACCTCACTCTGGGGGCCGTCACTACCGCCGTCGGCATTGGCGCGTCGCTGAGTCAGGTCATCGCCGGGAGCGTCGTTCACCACGCGGGCTTTCGCGCAGGCTTCCTGTTCCTCGCGGGCGTCGCGTCGGCAGCGTTCGCGATCCTCTACTCCTTCATGCCCGAAACGCGCAGCTCGCAGCCGGGCGCTTCCTGATGCCCACACGCGCCTACTGGAGTGGGCGCGTGTGGGTTTCGGCACCGGACTTGTAGGCTCTGGGAGCTGGGCTATCTTTGTAGTCTTACCCACGTGGCAGCATCGACGACTTTGGTGGACCCGGCTTGGGAGGGCGGGGGCCTGCGGACAGGGGCTGCCGTGGAGCCAGAGACGATCGCGGGGCGCTACGTCGTCGAGGCGAAGCTGGCCGCGGGCGGCATGGGCGCGATTTACCGCGTCCGAGATCCGTCGTCGGGCGGCGCGCTTGCGTTGAAACGGCTGCTGCCGAATGCAGGGACCGCGGCCACGGTGCTCTTCCGGAAAGAGTACCACACGCTGGTCTTGCTCCGGCATCCGCGGATCATCCGGGTCTACGACTTCGGGGTCGAAGCGGGTGTGCCGTACTTCACGATGGAGCTCCTCGACGGAGCGGATCTGCGTGCGCTCGCGCCGATGAGCTATCCGCAGGCGTGCCAGCATTTGCGGGACATTGCGTCGTCGCTGGCGCTCTTGCACGCGCACCGGATTCTCCATCGCGACGTGACACCGCGGAACGTTCGCGTCACGAGCGACGGCCGGTGCAAGCTGCTCGACTTCGGCGCGCTGTCACCGTTCGGAACGGCCGAAACGCTGGTCGGCACCGCGCCGTTCATCCCTCCCGAAGCGCTCCGCGGGCTGCCGCTCGATCAACGTGCCGACCTCTTCGCGCTCGGGGCGCTCGCGTACCATTTGCTCACCGGCGCGTATGCGTATCCGGCGACGTCGTTGGGCACCCTCGAGAACGTCTGGCGCCGACGGCCCGTCGAGCCGTCGACCCTGGTCGCCGCGATGGGCACCGGGGGAACGTCGCTCGAGCCCGTCCCCGAGGCACTCGACGATCTGGTGATGTCTCTCTTGAGTCTCGATCCGTTGGCGCGCCCGACGAGCGCCGCCGAGGTGATCGAACGGCTCGACGCCATCGCCGGCCGCGTGTCGGACCCCGGGCCTGCGGCGGCGCAAAGCTACCTGCTGAGCGCCGAGATCGTCGGGCGCGCGAAAGAGATCGAGCGGACCAAACTGCTCTCGGCGCAGACGGCGACCGGCGCGGGCGGCGTGCTCTCGTTCCGACACGCAGCGGGCGCTGGTGGGACGCGTCTGCTCGCCGAGGTCTGCATGGAGGCGAGGCTCGCCGGAGCGACGGTGCTTCAGTTCGACGGCGAAGTGCAGCGCGGCCCGTACGCCGTGGCGAAGGCGCTGGTCGAGAAATTGACCGTCACGTGGCCCGAGTACGCGCGGGAAGCCGCCGAGCGCGATCTCGAGGCGTTGAGTTGGATGTCGACGCGGGGGACCCATCCTTCGGCGCCGATCGACCTTGCGGGAGCACCCGGCGCCTGGCGCGTGCGTCTGCAATCCGCGCTCGAGAGCTGGGTCCTGCGAGTCGCGCGAGCCCACTCGCTCGCGATCGTCGTGGACAATTTGCATCGCGTCGATGAGGGCTCCGCGTCCCTGCTCGCCGTGCTCGCCGCAGCCGCGCGCGACTGCCCGCTCATGATCGTCGCCGCGCTCCGAGCCGACGAAGTGCCGTCCGCTCCCGCCGCCGTGCGCGCGCTCGTCGAGAGCGGCGAGTGTCTCACGCTGCATTCGCTCTCACCGCGCGATACCTACGCGTTCGTGTGCTCGCTCTTCGGGGACGCACCCAACTCGCAGCGCCTTTCGGAATGGCTCTACCGTCTGTCCGGGGGGCATCCCCTTCATCTCATGGAGCTCGCGCGCTATCTGGTGTCTCATCAGGTGGCCCGATACCTGGACGGAGCCTGGGCGCTGCCGCAGGAGTTGCCGTCGGACCTCCCGTCGCGCGTGGAGGAGGCACTCGACAGCCGTCTCGCGAACCTGTCTCCCCCGGCGCGCGGTCTGGCGAGCGCGCTCAGCATCCACGACGGGCCGCTGTCGCTCGAGCTGTGCGTCGCGCTTGCCGAGGCCGAACACGGCGACGGCTTCTCCGCGATCGACGAGCTGACCCGCGAAGGGGTGCTCGTGGGGTACGGCGGTGGCTATCGCTTCACCCAGCGCGTCGTGCGCGAGCGCGTGCTCGCCGATGTTTCCGCCGAAGAGCAGAAGCGGCTTCACCGCATGCTCGGCGATCGACTGCTGCAGTCGTCGACGCCGGATGTCGCCGTCACGCTCGACGCGGGGTGGCACCTCTTTCACGGCGGCGAAGAAGAGCGCGGCGCCGACATTCTCCGCCGCATCGGTCTCCAGCTCGTCGAGGCCGACGAATTGCCGGAAGCGGTGCCTGCGCTCGAGGCGGCCGTCTCGGTATATCGACGGCTCGGTCGACCCGGGCACGAGCTCCTCGGCCTCTTGAGCCCCCTCGCGTTCGGAGGGTACTACGTCGATCGACGACTCGCGGACCAATACGGCGACGAGGCGCTCGCTTTATTCGCCGAGGAAACCGGTCTCGCGCTGACCGTCAAGTTGCGGCCCTACCTCGGCGGCTTCCTCGGCCTCCTCGTGGGGTTGTTCTACGCGTTCGTGCTGCACTTCTTCAGCGGTCGCGGCGGTCCGCGCGGTCTCAGCCAGCGCATCGCCATGCTCGGGGCCACGAGTAGCGCGCTGACCGGAACGGCGACGCTGTGTCTCGACCGCCCGAGCGCTCGCCGCCGAGCCGCGACGTTCGAGCCATTCCGTGCGCTCGGTCGTCGTCACGCGGGCGCGTTCTCGCATGCGTTCGCCGAAACGCTCGTCGAGGTGACCGAGGACCGAAGCGCCGAGACCATCGAGAAGCTCCGCGGACTGCTCGCTCAACTCGACACATCGGGCGGCGTCGTCGGACTCCCCGTGCGCATTCGTCCGATAACCAAGGGGGGAGTGCTCTACGCCCTCGGAGCCCTCGAAAGCTTCATGGACGGACCGCTCGCGCTCGCCCGCGCGGACGAGCTCGAGGCCTGCGGCCTCAGGCTCTACGACATGGTCGCTTGCCGGATCCGCGCCAACTACCACGCTTGCCGCGGCGAGCTCGAGCTGACTCGCGAATACGAACGGAAGGTGGAGACGTTCGCGGTGCGGAGTGGCTCCGCGTGGCAGGCGGAGGTCTGGGCGCCGAGCAGCAAGATCGTCACGTGCACGTTGACCTCCGACATCATCGGAATGAAACGCGCCGCCGAGTCGCTCGAGCAGCTCGCGCGCGAGATCCCGACCCTGGAGCATCATGCGCGAGTGGCCCGCGCGTGCCTCAAAGCGCTCCGCGGCGAACACTCGTCCGCGATCCCGCTCTTGGAAGAAGTCGTCGAAGTCGCCGAGCGCGAGCACTCCATCGGCTTTCGCGTCGAGGCCGCCGTGCTCGCGGCCTCGTACAACGAGACGGCGCAGCACGACCGAGCCCTAGCGCTCTGCACCCGCGCGCTCCGCGGCATGAGCCCCGGGGAACACGCCATCGTCGCGCTGAATCTCCAGGTCGAGATCCAGCTCGCCCTCGCCGAGGCCGGCCTCGGACGCACCGACGACGCCGTCCGTCGCCTCGACGACCTTCTGACGACGCACGCACCCGGCGAAGGGCCCGTGACCCTCGGCTCGCTGCACAAGGCGCGCGCCCAGGTGGCTCTTCGCGTCGGTGACACGGCGAGCTTCGAGCATCATCGCGTCGCCATGAACACGTGGTTCCAATCGACGAAGAACCCCGCGCTCATCGCCCAGTGCGAGCGCATGGCTCATCTCGCGAAGACCAGCAACCGGTCGCCCGCGTGTCCCGAGGTCGACGCCGTGACCGTGTACTCCGTCGTTCGCCACGACCCGTGGATCGTCCTTGCCGAGTGCGCCGGTCCCGACGAGCGAGCGCGTCGCGCGCTCGATCTCGCCCTCGAGCGCTGTGGGGCGACATCGGGGTATCTCTTCGGCATCCGCGACGGCGAGCTCGCCGTATTGGCCGCCTCCGCCGACTCCGCTGCCGGCGATGCACTGCTGGAGCCCGTGCGTCGACACATCGCCCAGGCGTTCGATAGCGACCTGGTCACGGAGAGCGTGGATCACGACACCGACTCGCTCGAGCCGTATTCGGTCCACGTCCTCGTCGTCCACCCCGAGCGACGCATCGAATCGCGCGGTGTCGGCGCGCTGGTCCTCTCCCCCGGCGGCGCGACCTTGAACCCCGAGCTTCGCGACTTCACGCGCGCCCTCGCGCTTGCGCTCCACGAGTTCGGCGACGTCTCGACACTGCGCGCATAGTGCGGCTCCCATAGGGCTGCCCCCATCCGTCGCCGCCGAGCGGCGCCGACTTGCCCCCAACGCCGTCCTCGCGGCGAGACGCCGCTGCGGGCGGCGGGGGGAAGTGGGGACGACGAGCGCGACGATGTTCGAATTGCGGCGACGTTTGTACGACGAGCGCGACTGTGCAATTCGGCGTTTCTTTGTGTCGTGCGATGCCGTGCTAGTCTCCGGACGTGCGCGCCGTTGAAGCTCTGTACGAGGACGGAACCCTCAAACCGGACCATCCGCTTCCACTCCGCTCGGGCGAGCGCGTTGGCGTGATCCTGGTGCGGCGGCCCGATCCTGCTCGCTGGGACCTAGTGCGGATCGCCGCTGCAAGTGACGAAGATCTCGAGCTTGCCGCGTCGGGTCTCGACGTGTGGGCCGCTGACCTCGACCGCGAAGATTCTCAGTGAAGCGAGGAGAGCTTTGGTGGGCCGACCTCGGCGTCCATCGTTCGAGAGAACAGACGGGCAAGAGGCCTGTCGTCATCTGGCAAAGCGACGTCTTGTCGCGCGTTCTTCATTCGATACTGGTCATTCCCCTCACGACCAACACTGAACGAGCAAAGCTCGCCGGGACGGCGCTGATCGCCGCCGCCGAACTCGGCCCTCCCGTCGATTCCGTCGCCCTCGCGTTTCAGATGAGGGCCATTCCGAAGACCGCTCTTACGGCACGCATTCGCGCGTTGACCGAAACGGAAATGGCAGAACTTGAACTTGCTACCGACGAGGCACTCGGTCGCGTCGATCCGGACGAGCCACGTTGAGCGGGGTCTAAATCCGCGTTTCTCCGCGTTGCGGCTGACGGTACCGTTCGACTCGATCCGGCGGCTCCGTGCTAGTCTTTTGGCGATGCGCGAACCGGAAGCGATTCTGCACGACGCTCTCGAGCTCCCGGAAACAGATCGAGCTCGTTTGGCGCTCAAGCTTGCTGAGAGTCTCGAGCCGACGCCGGACCCCACCGCACCAGACGCATGGGCTGTCGAGATCTCACGCCGCATCGAGCGCCTGCGCGACGGGACGGCGAGCACGATGAGTTCCGACGAAGCCATTGCTCGCGCCCGAGCACGCCTCGGTCGGGCGCGTGCGGGCTGGGCCGAAGCCGCGCAGCGAGCAAGCGCGGAGTTTCGGAGATTGCCGGATCCCAGCGCGCCGACACACTTCGACGAGCAAGAACGGCGGTGGTGAGCCGGGGCGGTCGTGGTCGGTGTTGGGGCATTCTTCCTCATTTCTTTCATGAGGTCTGAAAGTCGGGGAACGTTGACCCGCGTGTTCGAGGCTCGGTACATTGAACAATGCGCCGATCTAAACCCGTCTCGGAAAACGCGGTGTCCACGGGCCTGAGTCGCAGGGACTTCCTGGAGCTCTCGGTGCTCTTCGGCGGTGCTCTCGTGGGGTGCTCGTCGTCGAATAGCGCGCCTCATCCGGTGAAGCACCCGCCGCTCGACGGCGGATTGGACTCGGGCGTCGCGGCAGAAGCCGGGGTCGAAGCGGGCGCGGACGCAGGCACCGTCGAGGTGCCGTTCGGGATCTGGGAGAAGCTCCGCGACGCGGTGAGGGCGAGTCCCGATCACTTGACGCAGGTTGCTGCGGGGTTGGTCCAGAAGAAGGATCCCACGGCGATCTTCGAGTTCGTGCGCGACCAGATCCAGACGTGTCCCGCGGCGAACAACACGATCGCGACGGGGCAGCGCTGGGGAGCGACGGCGACGCTGCGCGGCGGAATGGGAACCCCGCGCGAGAAGGCGGAGCTACTCGCGTCGCTCTATCAACAAGCCGGATTCACGGCGAGCGTGATGACCGTGTTTTCGAGCTCCGCGACGGACGTCACGTCGACGGTCTACACGCAGCAAGTGTCGCGGACGTTCGCGCCCACGGTGGACGACGCGACGCTCGCTGGCTGGACGCAGCAAATGACGGTGGTACCCGGCGCGCCGCTCACGACGACGATCGACCCGGACGATTCGGAACGACAGGCCGTGATCAGCGCGGTGACCGCGCTCCTTCCCGCGTCCGCGTCCGCGATTCTGGATGGCGTCCCTCCTGTAGCGAGCTCCCTCGGCATCGGTACGATGCCCATCGTCGCGGTCACCGTGAACGGCAAGGTGCAATACGCCAATCCATTGCTCCCGACCGCGGTGTTCGGCACGTCCTATGGCGAGAATCTGGCGGCCGCGCCCGCCGCGGACCCATTGCTCCCGGTCGTCGTCGAGCTGTTCGCGTCGTCGACGGCAAACCCAACCATTCGCAACTCGATCGCGAAAGCGTCGTTCACGGCCGATCAAGTCGTCGGACAGCAGGTCACCGTCGGTTTCCTGCCCCCGGTTCAAGACCCGGACGCGCTCGCGGCGCTTCGGATCTCCGATGTGCACGTGTTCCGCGCGGTCGTCGCGCTCCGGAGCCCGAACACCGACGACGCGACGTTCGTGAAGAACCTCGTCGTCGGCTCGCAAGTGACCCTCCGTGGCGACATCGTGACGACCGCGACGGACGGCACCGTCATGTTGAACGGCCAACCCGTCATCGGCAGCGGCGCATCGACCGACGTGTCGAACATGGCCAAGGTCGCGAAGCTCACCGTCGCGTCCGTCAATGCCGCCGCCTTCCCGACCATCAAAGTCCAGGTGACGGCGACCGATTCGACCGGCGCGGTGGTCACAGGCTTGCCCGCGGCGGCGTTCGGCGTCACCGAGCAGGGCACCCCGGTCGGCTTCGTCGAGAGCGGCAGTCCGATGGCGGCGCTGTCGGTCGCGCTCATCGTCGATGTCGACGGGCCGCTCGGCAACGGCGACGACCCGCTCAGCCTCGCGAAACAGATCACGACTCAAGTCGCAGCCGCGGGGGGTAGCGTGCTCGTCATCTACAATGGCGTCGCCAGCGCGCCCCTCACCGATCCGGCCGCCGTCTTGATGGCGTTCTCATCGGTCTCATCGGCCCTCCCCGATGACGACGATTGCTGGCCCGACGTCGCCGCCGCCGCTGCGACGAATGCATCGCTGGTCCTGTTCATCAGCGACTTCACCGGCTTCGTCGGCGCCGATCCCGCGCCGTACCAAACGACCGCGTACAGCGGCCCGCCGGTGATCGCCGTCGGCGTCCCAACCGACGCGGGCGACCTCACGATCCCCCCCGATGTGCCCGCGCTCGTCGCCGCGACCGGCGGTCAATCGCTCCCGGGTGCCGGCATCACCGACACGCTCGCCGCGCTCACCGCCGCGATCGCCGCGCGCAAGAAGCTCGGCGCGTACACCCTCACGTACACCGCACCCGTTGCCGGACCCGCGACGCGAACCGTGAAAGTGAGCACTGCAGACGGCAAATCGAGCGCAACCGGCACGTACACCGTGCCGGCGATCCCGAGCGCGTCGATCCCGGCAGGGCTTGCCGGCATCTACCTCGCCGTCACCGTCGGCACGCGTACCGTCAAGCGCACGCTCGCCGGTTACGCGAGCGCGAACCCGCCGTCGAGCAACGAGACCATCACGCAAGCCGACCTCGACGACGTCCACGGCGCGATGTTCGGCGGAACCGTGTTGTCGTTCGAGGGCGCCGCTCCAACGTTGTCCGCGCAACTCGACGATCTGCTCACCTCGAAGCTCGCCGCTCGCCCCTTGTGGGAAGCCGTGAAGAGCGCCGACGTCACCGCGATCCGCGCTGCACGCGGCGTCACTCGCTACTACGTGCCGCCGGAGCTCGCCCTCCTCCAGTGCGTGGCGCCCGCCGCCGCCGCGTCGACCTTGACGTATCAGAGCTCGCTGCGCGTCATCGCCTGCACCGAGCACGTCCAGCTCGGCACCGGCCGCGTCCGCAAGCTCGACGTCCTCTCGTTCCCAGGTTGGCTCACGTTCGCCGCCGACACCAAGACGTCGTTCTCGCTCACGCTCGCTCGAAGCGCGCGCGCCGCGGTCGTCGAAGCGCACGCGCTCGGTGCCGGCGCCGTCACCGCCGCGTCGCTCCTCGCCGGCGTGAAGCTTCAATTCCTCGACGCCGTCAACGTCTTCGCCGCCGAGCTCTCGACCATCCCCGCCGCCGAGCAACAAGCCGCCTCCGAGATCTTGAACGAGTATGCCGACTTCTACAAATTCATCCCCGCGCAAGGCTCGCTCACCGCGTTCTGGGCCGTGCATGCATCCACCGGCATGATCCTCGGCGTGCTCCCCGACGGCAGCGGCGGCGCCTCGTCACCGAGCGCGTGCAGCGATCTCTCCGACGCCAGCAACGCCCTCGACGCGCTTGGCCTCCTCGGCGATCTCGGCCCCTACGGCGCCCTCGGCAAAGCCGTCGCCGCCATCTTCGCGGCCACCGGGATCATCCTCGAAGGCATCTCCGATCCCAACTTCACCTACGACCCCGATCAGCTCCAAAAAGACATCGCCGGCGCACTCACCTGCAACATGACCCAAGATGCCGCCTCCGGCGCCCTCGGTGACGTCTCCGCCGTCGCAAGCGGCGCCAGCACCGCCAACACCGTCGCAGGCATCGAGACCGGACACTCATTGGGTTGCTCCGCGAATGGACTCGAATCGTTGGGGTGTGGGGGGTGATGCTGCCCCCATCCGGCGCGGCTTCGCCGCGCCGTACTTCCCCCAACGCCGTCCTCGCGGCGCAACGCCGCTGCGGGCGGCGGGGGGAAGTGACGGAGTTAAACGTCGCGGAAATGACGTGATTCAGGGGTGAAGCGGGCGCGGGACGACGGGGAAGTGATGGCGGCGTGATTCGGTGCGGGAACGACGGACTTTAGGGGTGAAGCGGGCGCGGGGCGGCGGGCGCCAGTGTCGAGCCGCAGCCGTGATGACGAGCCGCAGCCGTGCATGACGAGCGCGACGACGTTCGCGTGGCCGCAGCGCGTGCATGACGAGCGCGACGACGTTCCAATGGCCGCGACGCACGCATGACGAGTGCGACGACGTTCCAATGGCGTGGCTGCGGGCCCGGACTGCGGCCGGGCTGCGCTGACGCGCACGCTCCGTGCCGCGCGACCTATGACTAGTTGAGTGGACAGATCTCGCGCGTCACGGATCCTGCGCAGTGGGGGGCTACGCCCGGCCGCATTCCGGGCCCGGAGGCACCCTTGTCCACTCGAAACTCAGACCGTCGCTCGCTCGAACTCGCTAATTGGGCGCGGGGTCATCGGCTTGCACCCACGGAGTCGGAAGCTCGGCTCTGGGAAGCACTGCGCGGCGAGCGACTCGGGGTGCGGTTTCGACGGCAGGCCGTGATTGAGCGGTATATCGCGGACTTTTTCGCGCCGAGCGTGGGCCTCGTCGTCGAGGTCGATGGCGGATGCCACCAGTCGCGAAGAGCCTCGGACGCGCGACGAGATAGGTGGATGCGACGGCAGGGGTATACGGTGGTGCGGGTGACGGCGGGGGAGGTGATGAGGAACACCGCACGCGTGGTGGACGGGATTGCGGGGATCGTGAAGCGGCGCGGTGAGACGGGTTGACGGGCCTGTTGAAAGGATAGGTAACGTCCGGCAGAATGGAGATTCAGGCGAACCACCGCGGCCATTGTTGCGACGAAATCAGCGCTGGGCGAAAAAAGCACATCAAACTATCGATGGGACCGCTAAAAAAGCAGGCAGTTATCGGCACTTGGATTCTCGATCGGGAGCTCGGCGGTGGTGGCCAAGGGAAGGTCTGGAAGGTTCGCTATGCGCGCGACAAGCACTCGCCGCCCGCTGCATTGAAGATCTGTTCGGATGATAGTGCCAAGGCGCGCGCTCGTTTCGAGCGCGAGATTGCCCTGTTGCGCGACCAAAACGACCCGGGAATTGTCAGGATCCGCGACGCGGGCAGTCACGATGGTGCGCCGTATTACGTGATGGAGTTAGCGGCCACGTCGCTCCAGCAAGTTGTCGTCGCCGATACTGCAGGGACCCGGATGGTCAGGG
>CAZDNG010000109.1:0-18375 GCA_964506835.1 uncultured Polyangiaceae bacterium | reverse complement strand
TTACGCAGCCATTCGAATGAGCAATGATGACGAATTCACAGATTGTAGGATCGGCCAAACCTATCCTGTTATTCGATGACGAATGCGGCGTCTGCCGTCACATCGCCGCTTGGGTGGCGCGGTCGGCACAGCCTGAATCGGGAGAGACGAGCATCGTCGTGCGACCAATTGGCACCGATCCAGACGCACTGCGAAAGCTCAACCCCAAGCTCGATATATGGGAGGCCTACGCGATTATCCATGTCCTCATGCCTGATGGATCGATGAAGCTTGGAGGCGAAGCAATTGCTGAAGTGTTGCGGCGCCTGCGCAATAGCAGGTGGTTCGCGTGGAGCTTCTCTGTCAGCTTGTTCGGACTCCGGCCCTTTCAACTAATATTGAACATGGCATACACAATTTTGGCAGACGTGCGTCCACTCTTTGGGTGTGAGAGTTGCGGCACCCCAAGGCGGTGGGTGAGGATCATCCACGGATCTATCCGATGGGTCAAGTCCATCTGGAGCGAGACTCGTCACCCGACGCGGCCACATTTCACGTCATTCCCGACCACGCGCGTCGAGGATAAGACCCTGCCTGCCGCGGCTAAGCCGATTGTGAGCAACCAATGACCTCGGAAAACCAAGCCACGACCAATTCGACTTATTCGGATCTTGAGGTTCCCATATCGGACACCGACCACATCGAGGGTTCTCCCTCCGCAGCGGTAACGCTGACGGAGTATGGAGATTTTGGGTGTCGATTTTGCGGTGAAGCCGATCAGGTCGTCAAAAGGCTCCAGGCGCGCTTTGGTGTAAGTCTGCGCTTCGTGTTTCGCCACAATCCGCGGGGCGAATTGCATCCGAACGCGCGTATCACCGCCGAGGCCAGCGAAGCTGCGGCGCTGCAGGGCAAGTTCTGGGAAATGCACGACATCTTGTTTGCCCATCCCCATGCACTGGCGGAGGCCGATATGTCCACCTATGCAAAGGAGCTCGGGCTCGACGTGCAGCAGTTCGGCGCGGATCTGCATTCGCCAGCAATCGCCAAGCGCGTGCGTGATGACGAGATTGGCGGTATCCGCAGCTACATCATCTCGACGCCCACGTTCTTCGTCAACGGAGCGCGCTTTCACGGAACACCAAGCTTCGAAGAGCTTGCTGCAACGATCAGCGCGGCCAACTGATTCTCGCGTGCGCTCTCTGCTTTCGGGGGCGACGCGACGGCGTAATGACGGTCGCGCTACGTCGGTGGCCTACAGAATCTACCACTCGACCACCCGTTGCAAATGGAACTACCCGTCTGCTGGGGCGGGCTCCAGACAGCGAAGGGTTCATGAGATCTCTTGAGATGGTGCTCCTGGTCGGCGAGCTGCTGACCTTCTTGGTGCTCGCGCTCCCGTCTCCCCGGTCCGTGCGCTGGACGCGGTTCTCGGCAGTCGTGGTGGTCGCGCTGGCCTCGGCTCAAATCATCTTGGAGGGTCCGCGCTGGCAGATGGCCCCCGCCTACGTGCTGAGCGGGCTGTCCTTGGGGGTGTCCCTGGCGCGATCCACGAAGCGCGAGGCCGGAGCGCGGCCGATTCGTCAGCGCATCCTTGCCGGTCTGGGCGTGAGCCTTGGGGCACTTGCGCTGACGCTCGCGACGGCGCTTCCCGAGCTCTTGCCGGTATTTCACTTCCCGTTACCGAAGGGACCGTACGGCATCGGCACCGTGACGTATCACTGGGTGGACGCGAGCCGACCAGACATGTTCGCGTCGACGCCCGACGGCCATCGCGAATTGATGGTGCAGGTCTGGTACCCGGCGCAGCGGAATCAGGAACCGCGGCGCGCACCCTACGTGGCGCCCGGGACCAATTTTGCGGCGCTGAACCGTCTGGGTCGCCTCCCCCCATTCTTCCTCGACCACCTCGAGTACGTCGCGACGAACGCCCAGCCATCGGCCTCGATGGCCGCGGCACCGGCGCGCTTCCCGGTGCTGGTCTTCTCGCCGGGTCGCGGCGGCTATCGTCAGAACAGCACGTTCCAGGTCGAGGAGCTCGTTTCGCAGGGCTACGTCGTCGTGGGGATCGATCATCCCGGCACGGTAGCCGACGTAGTCTTTCCCGACGGCCGCCACGTCGAACTCGACCCGCGCGCGGCCGCCTCCATGCTCGACGAGCACGTCGTCGACGACACCTTCATGCTCGAAGTGTTCGACAGTCTGGGGCAGGACGCGGTGTTCACCTTGAACCAGCTCTCGTCGCTCGATGGCGGCGACCCCGAGCGACGATTCATCGGACGACTGGACCTGCAGCACGTCGGAATCTTCGGCTCGTCCCTGGGCGGCATCGCCGCGGCCGAAGCGTGCCGACTGGATCGCCGCTTTCAATGCTGCCTCATGCTCGACGTCGCCGCGCCCCCGGACGTCGTTCGATCCGGCTTGCAACAACCCGCGATGTGGATCAGCGCAACCCCGGAGACGAAGCGCCTCGAAGGCTGGACGCCATCGGCCATCCGCGAACAGCAGACCAGCACGAGAGAAGTATTCTCGAACCTTCCTGGGGACGGTTACATGGTGCTCATCCCGGGCATGTTCCACGCCGAGATCGGGGATGCTCCATCCATCTTTGCTCGGCCGCTCGGCACGTGGCTCGGCATCACAGGTCCGGCGGATTGGCGCAGGACGCATGGCTCCATCAACGCCTACTCGCTGGCGTTCTTCGACAAGTATCTGAAGAGCGAGCGCGAGCCTCTGCTCCAGGGGCCGTCCCAAGACTTTCCAGCGGTCATCTTCGAGCGACTACGGTGACAAGGCCGGCGCGCGACCTACACGCCGTCGACGAAGCTCACCTCGCGAGCCGGTCGGACGCGCGCCGTGTCCGTTTCGCCGCCGAAGTCGTCGAGTGCGTCGTTGTGGTGTGCGACGCAACGTCTTCGAGAACGCGCTCCACCCGGCCGCAACACTCTCGGGAAGGCGCGTCCGATCTCAGGAGGGCTGCACGCGCGCGAGACGGTCGCGGAGCCGTCGCTCGAGCAGCCGCCTCTCGCCCTCGTTCGTCGCGAGTGAGATTGCTCTCTCCAGGTCGGGACGCGGGTCCGCTCCCGTGCGCTCGAGCATGTCTGCGCGCGTCGCGTAGAAGAGGTGGTACTCCGCGAGCGGCCGCTCGAGCGCCTTCAACGCTGCGAGGCCAGCCGTTGGTCCGGCGAGCATCGAGACGGCTACCGCTCGGTTCAGCGCCACGATCGGTGAAGGTGAGACCTCTGCGAGCGCGTCATACGCAGCGACGATGGTCGTCCAGTTGGTGCTTTCCCACCTCGGCGCCGTCACGTGCGCGGCCGCGATCTCGGCTTGCAAGAAGTACGGACCTAGCCCTCCAAGGGAGCGGGCGCGCCCAAGCGCCATCAGTCCTTCGCGAAGGAGCTCCCGATTCCATCGCGATCGATCCTGCGCCGCTAGCAGGATCGGCAGCCCCTCCTCGTCGGCGCGCGTGTGTGCGCGCGCAGCGCCGAACGCCGTGATCGCCAGCGCGCCGAACGCCTCGGCCTCGCACGGCATGAGGTCGCAGAGCAGCCGCGCGAGGCGCAGCGCTTCCGCCTGGAGGTCGAGCCGCATCAATGGGCCGCTCTGCCCGGTGTGCCCCTCGTTGAAGATCGCGTAAACGACGGCCAGCACCGCCGACACGCGCTCCGCGAGATTGTTGCGCTCCGGAATCGCATACCCGACCTTCTTCTCGTCGATCGTCCGCTTCGCGCGCAGGATCCGCTGAGACACCGTCGCATCCGAGCAGACGAACGCCCGCGCGATCTCCTCTGTCGAAAAGCCCGCTACCACCTTGAGCGTGAGCGCGATCTGGTTGTCGGCCGACAGCTCAGGGTGACAGCAGGTGAAGATGAGCCGGAGATAGTCGTCGGTCACCGTGTCGATCGTGTCTCGTGTATCCATCTCGTCCTCGACGAGGAGCGGCGCTTTCGCGTCGGCGACGGCTCGCCGGCGTCGCGCATCCTTCGCGCTGTTCTTCGCGGCCGTCATCAGCCAGGCGCCAGGGTTCGACGGGACCTCTTCACGCCACGCTTCTACTGCGGCGAGCGCCGCCTCTTGGAACGCTTCCTCAGCGTCATCGAGGCTTCCGCACAAGCGCAGAAGCCCCCCGACGATGCGCCCCCGCTCCGTGCGCACCGTATCGTTGACGATCGCCGTCAGCTCCGCCACAGCTCGCGGATCTCCAGGGCGCCGTGCACGACGAAGCGCGTCTGCGCGGCCCACCGCACGGCTTCGTCGAGGCTCGTCATGCGCAGCAAGATTAGCCCGCCGATGACTTCCTTGCTCTCAAGGAACGGCCCGTCGAACGTCGAGCGCCGCTCGCCACGCGTCACGATGCGCCGTCCGCGCCCCGGGGGCTCGAGGCGAAGGCCCCCGAGGAACGACGCCTCCGGGAAGCGACCGCGCGTCTCCTCGTCGATCCGATTCATCACCTCGACCCACGCCTCTTCGGTCTTGGTGCTCCCAAGCACCCCGCTGGCGAAGATCTTGCCGGGCTTCGCCTCCTTATTTGCCGGCACGGAGCCCTTCATCAGCGGGCGTACGTCGATCGCGTCGGTCGGCAGCGCGGGGGCCCGCGCCGCGAGCTCGGTCGCCTCGTCGAGGCTGCCGGCCCGGACCCAGTGATAGCAGCCGAGGGCCTTGCCCTCCTCGGCAAAGGGCCCGTCGCGGACCTCGACGTGATCGGCGTCGCGACGCACGCGCTTCCCCTCCTTGCTGGGGCGAAGGCGTCCGTGGTCCGCGAGTCGCCCCGCGCGTCGCAGCTCGTCGGCGTAGGCGGCGCTCTTTTCGATGAGCTCCGTCATCGCCTTCGGCGACTGCGACGCGTGGGCATGCTCGTCTTCCAGCGTCATCACCAGGTACTCGGTCACCGGTTCACCTCCGCGAGTCGTGCGCGCGTTGTTCGCCGCCCCGACTCTTGGCCCGACCCGGGCGACGCTCGTCCGGGTTGGGCTGCCCCATGCCCTGCGCGATGCGGTCTCGAAGGCTCTCGTTCACGTAGAAGCCCCACGCGCCCGAGCAGCCACCGTAGCACTCGATGGTAGGGACGAGGCCGACGTGCGTGAATCGGATCTCGGTCTTGTCGCCCTTCTTCGCGATCTCGAACACGATGTCGGTGCCGTCCCACTCGCTCTTGTCGCGGACGAAGTCGATGTGGCTGTCCGTGACGTGCCATACGATTTTCTTGCCCGGCACGAGCTCGGTGATCTTCTGCGTTGTGCGGTGGAGGCTCTTGTAGCTGTACGTGAACTCGGCGCCAAGTAAGTCCGTACGACCGTCGATCTCTCCAGACCACCAGCTGCGAACGTCGTTGATGGCATCGAAGGCTTCCTGCGGGGCGTTTTCGACCAAGATGGTCGTCGTGAAATTCTTCGTCTTCATGATCGTCTCCTTTCGGTACTTCGTCCTGGGGCCAAGTCACATGCTTGCGAACGCGCGCTCGTACTCCTTGGGGCTTTTGCTCCAGAGCGCGCCCATCTGCTGCGCCATCGGGTCCGGGAAGATGTCCTCCTCGCCGCGCGCGACCCCGGCGAGCACGGCGCTCGCCACGTGGGCCGGGCTCGTCTTCGGAATCGGGAGGTTCTTGACCATGTCGGTGTCGATCGGGCCGGGGAACGCAGCGAGGATCTCGATTTGCCTTCCCCGGAGCTCCGGACGAAGCGCCTGCGTGATCGAGTACGAGGCCGCCTTCGACGCCGAGTAGCCGCCGAGCGCCGGGAAGCTCCCGAGCGACGCGAGCGACAGAACGTTCACGATCGTCGCGCCCCCGGGCGCGCGCTCGAGCACGGGCAGGAAGCCCTTCACCACCGCGAGCGTGCCGAAGACGTTGGTGCGGAAGTCGGTTTCCATCGCCTCCTGGCTCGCCGTGAGGACGTTCGCCGACGTGGAGACGCCCGCGTTGTTGACGAGGAGCGTCACGTCCCCCGCCGCCCTGGCGGCCGCCGCGATCTGGTCGGGCTTCGACGTGTCGAGCGCGAGCGGGACGACCCGCGGATCGTCCGACGAGACCTTGCTAATGTCGCGAGCCGCCGCATACACCTTGGCCGCACCGGCCTCCAAGAGCGCGGAAACAAGCGCCTTTCCGAGCCCGCGGTTGGAACCAGTCACCAGAGCAACACTTCCTTGGATTTTCATGACGAACCTGCCTTTCATCGACACGACGTTTCGGCTGCCCGGGATCCGACATTCGCGGTCGCGCGATCGAAAAAAAAAGCGACGCGTGCTCCTGTCGTACGATGAGCCGGGCGTCGCCGGAGGCCTGTTCACGAACATCACGTGTTCGGCGTATCGACTATCGGAGTACCAACACCGCACCGCAGCTCAGTGCGAATCCGGAGCTCAGCCGCCGACGGTCGACGCTTGGCGGGACGCTGAGCAAGGCTGCCGCACCGAGAAGACCCCTCGACCGCCGAAAAGCCCCGCCTTGCCGCCACGCTCGAGCGGAAGGAGCACATCGATGAGCTTGATGCCGGTCTCGAAGACTTCGGACTTGGTCGAACGTCGCGCTAGCGGCGGCGGAGCCGCATGGACGGAACGCCATTGGACGTCGGCCAACGGCGCGCCGCGGTCGATGGGGTTGCCAAATACGTCGAACATCCGCGAGAGCACCGCTTTGCCGACCGGCGCTTTCAACGGGCCGCCCGTGTCCGTCACCTCCATTCCGCGAGCGAGCCCCTGCGTGGGCGTCAACGCGATCCCGCGCACGTGATGGGCATCACGCTGCGCCCAAACCTCGATGATGATCTGCCCTTCGTGTCCTGCGCGCAGCATCGAGTAGATCGGCGGCAAACGCCCGGCGAATCGTACGTCGACGACGCTGCCCCGCACCGCGGCGACCACGCCGAGCTTGCGGGTCGTCGCCTCGTCGGTCATGGCTGCCCACGGATCGCGGTGGTCTCGGGCGTGAATGTAATCCCGCCAGGGAGCGAGTCACGAAGCGCTTGCGCCGCCCCGAGTCGTACGCGGACTTCGTGTGTACCCGCCATTTCCGTATCGACGCAGACACGGTTCGAATCGAGCTTGATCCCATCCATCGTCATCGAGGCGACGCCGCTTGCGATCCGCTCGGGATTCTCGACGACGACGTGAATGCACCGTTCACCCTGGCGAACCCATGCCTCGAATCCGTCCCAACTTGGCGGGATACAGGGATCGATGCGCAGATGACCGTCTTCTTTTCGAAGGCCAAGAATCGCTTCGACGCCGAGGCGCCACATCCACGCCGCTGCCCCCGTGTACCAAGTCCAGCCGCCGCGACCCACCCAGGGCGCACAGCTGTAGACATCGCCCGGCAGCGCATAGGGCTCGACTCGATAGCGCGCGCAGTCTTCGGGCGTGCGAACCCGGAGAACCGGGTTCAATATGCGAAAGACACGCGCTGCGCGCTCGCCGTCTCCGAGGGCTGCGTGCGCGAACCCGAGCCACGTGGCGGCGTGGGTGTACTGCCCTCCGTTTTCGCGAATGCCAGGAGGGTAGGCGCGAACGTACCCGGGATCGTGCAGCGTGCTGTCGTACGGCGGCCAAAACAAGAGCACCAGCCTGTCGGCGTCGCGGACGAGTTGCTCGTCGACTGCCCGCACAGCGGCGATCGCCCTCGCTTCGTGGTCCTCGCTCTTGCCTTTCGAGAGAACGGCCCACGATTGCGCTATGGAATCGATACGACACTCACGGCTCTTCGCCGAACCGACGAACGAGCCGTCGTCGTGGAACGCGCGCCGATACCAGGCGCCGTCCCACGCGACGTCGTCGATTTTCGCGCGCAGCGACTCGGCGCGAGTGAGCCACCTCGAAGCGTCGACCGTCTCGTTCTTGCCGACTGAGAGCGCGGCAAAACGCTTCATGGTCGCGATCAGGAACCAGGCGAGCCACACGCTCTCGCCGCGCCCTTCGGCGCCGACGAGGTTCATGCCGTCGTTCCAGTCTCCCCCCCCCATGAGGGGCAGCCCATGACTCCCCTCGGTGAGGGCGCGTTCGAGCGCCCTTCGGCAGTGCTCGAAGAGCGGAGCCGAGCTCGCTGATACTTCGTATTGAGCGTACCTATCGTGCTCGTCGGGCCGTAAGGGTGCCCCTGCGAGGAATGTCACGGGCTCCGCGAGGATCCCGGTGTCTCCGGTCGCGGCAACGTACTCCCCGGTGACATATGGAAGCCAGGCCAGGTCGTCCGAGCACCGAGTTCTCACGCCGCGACCCGACGGGGGGTGCCACCAGTGCAGAACGTCCCCTTCCTCGAATTGATGGCTCGCCGCGTCCAAGATATGCGCGCGCGCCAGCGCCGGAGCCGCATGGAGCAACGCCAGGACATCCTGGAGCTGGTCCCGATATCCGAACGCCCCGCTCGACTGATAAAACGCCGTCCGGCCGAACACGCGCGAAGAGAGGGTCTGATAGAGGAGCCACCGATTGAGCATCACGTCCATCGCCGGCTCCGGTGTCTTGACGCGGATGTTTCCGAGCACGCCGTCCCAAAATGCGTTCAGCGACTTCCATGCCGCTTCGATCGTATCCCCATCGCGGAAGCGCGCGACGAGCTGCAACGCCTCGTCCCGGCTCGCCGATTGCCCCAGCATGAAGTGCGTCTCCACTTCCTCGCCTGGCGCGAGATCCAGACGCACTTGCAACGCGCCGCACGGATCGGCGCCGAGGTCGACGCGACCCGAGAGCCCCCAGCGCTCCAACGCTTCGGGACGTGCATAGTCGCCGCGCCGCCCGAGAAACTCCGCGCGGTCGGCCGTAAATCCGTGCACTTCGTGCTTCGAAGCCAGGAACGCCACGCGTCCATTGAACTCCGTGTTCCACGCGCAGGTTGCGAGCAGGCACGCATGGTCTCGATTGAATGTCGACACGATGGTAGACGCCTGCAATTCGCGGCGGGTTCCAAGGACCCACTCGGCGTAATACGTCGCCGTCAAACGCCGTCGGCGCGGGAGCGTATTCTTCAGTCGAAGGCGAACGATCTTGAGTCCCGCATCGGCGGGAACGAAGACCGTAAGCTCTTGGACGAGCCCGTGGCTCTCGCGCTCGTACGTCGTATAGCCGGCACCGTGTCGAACGAGTGTCTGCGCGGTACCTCCCGCAGGGAGCGGAGTCGACGACCAGACCGCCGCTGTTTCTTGATCCCTCAAATAGAGAGCTTCGGATGGTGTATCGAGCACGGGATCGTTTCTCCACGGCGTCAGCCGGTTCTCTCCGCTGTTGAGCGACCACGTCGAACCGAGGGACGACTCGCTGACGAGGCAGCCGAACTCCGCGTTCGCGAGGACGTTGCACCACGGCGCTGGCGGCGGTTTCCCGGGAGGCACTTCGAGCACGTACTCTCGACCGTTTTCCGTGAACCCGCCTTTGCCATGGTCGAAGAGGAGCTTGGGGAGCGCAGGCTCCTTGGCCGGGGAGTCTTCAACGAGCGTCGGCACGAATGGCGGCAGACTCGATGGGCCCTCGAACACGCGCCCCAATCGCGAGGCGAGCGGGCCGTCCCGCGTATCCAGAATGATACGCGCACACGCTTCGAGATGACGCAGCTCGTCCTCGGGGACCTGATCGGCGGCGACCACGTAGACGCCGCCGTGCCGATCTAGCCAGTCCTCCGCTTCGTTCTTGATCAGCACCGCGCGCAGCGTTCCCGCCCCTTCGGTGGCGTATCCCGAAGCCTGTTCATCCACGAGGACGAGTTCGAATCGTACTCCGCACCATCGAAGGTAGCGTTGCGCGCCGAGCACTTCTCCGATGAGCGGGGCGTCCGGATCGCTCACGCGCAACAGGACGATTGGGTCGTCGCCGGAGATCCCACGCCCCCACAGACGACTTTGGCACGGAGGCGCAGCGGCTCGTGTGTCAGATGATGCGCGGAATGTCGGATCGGCGAAGACCAATGCGGAGAACAACCGCTGAACACTCGGCACGAGCTCGGGATCGAGCTTGGTTCTGAGGAGGCGCCGCGGGCTCTCGTGTTCCGCGTCGCGAAATGTCCAACGAACCGCGTGCATCGAACCATACTTGCGAGCGAGCTCGAGCGTCGCGCCGCGCGATCGACCGATCGTGGTGACGAAGGCGAGCGTCACCGAGCTGTTTGGCTTGAGCTCCACGCGCGCCATCAAACTCATGATCGGGTCCAGCACCGCTCCGACGCGACCCCTGAGGCCAAGTTTTTCCGAAGCGAGGGCGGCAGGTGCTCGCGAGTTCCCACTTCGACCAAAGAACGCTCCTCTGTCGGACTCGAATCCAGCGAACGTGACGTCGGTGCCTTCCAGCAC
Source organism: uncultured Polyangiaceae bacterium (assembly GCA_964506835.1). Taxonomy (GTDB): domain Bacteria; phylum Myxococcota_A; class Polyangia; order Polyangiales; family Polyangiaceae; genus DASZVB01. Next base: position 8,128 of record CAZDNG010000109.1, on the reverse strand, counting down.
GAGGCGATGCACCAGGACTATGGGCCCTTCTTCCGGCGTTTGACGGCGGCGCGCAAAGAGAAGGCCATCGAGGTCCTCGATCCGTTCGCTCTCGATGAATAAGCTCGAAAACGCGGGGTGCGCGGCAGCCTGCGCCGCGCCCGAGAGCACTGGCCGCCCGGCGCTCGTTACCGTGAGTCGCCGCAGACGATTCGTCTCGTTGTGCAGCGTGACTTGCCGCATCTCGACGTCGTCTGCGGGAGCGACGGCGATATCGACATGAACGGAGATCCCTTGGTTTCTGCAATGCAGCTCGGCCTTGTGCATCGAGTAGGCAGTCCGGCCTTCCATCGACGTGGCCATCCAGACCTGTCGGGTCTCTTCATCGCGCAGGTAAAACCAACCTCCCCCGTCGTCGCAACTTCCATCGGGTTCGTAGCGAGTCACGGCGAGGCCTCGAAAGCGAAGGCCGCCTCCGCCCGAGCTCGTCACCAAGCTCGTGAGGTGACCGTTGCTGAGCAGGAACGCCTGCGGCCGAGTCTGATCCACTGGCCAGGGGCCCGGAGCACGAGGCGTCGCCGACGCATCCTCGGTGCTCTTCGAGCCTTCCGCGAGTGTCCCCTCGACGGGCGCGTGATCCGGCGCATGCTCGTTGAGCAACACTTCTCCGGTTTCGACCAACGCGTCGGAGTGAAATCTATCGACCATGCTGCGTTGGTTCAGAAAATTGCCCAACGCGACGAGGAGCATTCCCTGATGGTGCGCCATGTACGAACGCACGACGGCGAACGGTTGTCCCTCCGGCCCATTCCGCAACGCGCGCTCCGGCGCAAAATCCAACGCTTCGAACAACCCGTACGTCCCGAGCATCCCCTTCGCCTCCATCGAGATGACGTTGTCGACGACGGCGCGCGGCCGGATCGCCACGGCGATGACGGACGCATAGGGGGTGACGACGTGATCTTCCTCGAGCCCGCGTTTTAAGCCGAGCCCCGGCACGCCGAATGCCCGATACTTGTAGGTCTGGTCCGCGTCGACCCGTGCATAGGCCGATTCGGACACCCCCCAGGGTTGATTGTTCTCTTTCCCGTGCGCGATCTGCGCGTCGACGGCGAGCGCGCTGGTTCGAGCGAGCAGCGTACCTTCCTGGCTCCTCATCAACAGGCCTGGCATCAAATACTCGAACATGGTCCCGCCCCACGACAAGAGTGCAGGCGCACCAGCGACGCGGGTCATCGGTCGACCGAGCGCGTACCAGTGCGATTCCGGCACGTCGCGTTTGACTATCGCCAGATAGCTTGCCAGGCGCACCTCCGACGCCAACAGATCGTAATAGTTCGCGTCGATTTGATCGCTCGTGGCGTCGTAGCCGATGTGAAACAGCTTGCGCTGGCCGTCGTAGAGGATGCCGAAGTTCATGCCGCGCGCTTCTTCGTCCGCGAACACGGCCAGCGCCGCGAACTCGGCGGTGAGCGCCGAGGCGTTCACCTCTGCAATCCGAAACGCTTCGGCCAGTTGCTGCGCCGATGCTTCGAGCAAAGGCGACACTTCTCCGCTCGCCCGTCGTTCATTTTCGTTCGCGTCGAGTTCGAGGCGAAGGCGTTTCGCAACCACCGGAACCTCGTCGAGCCGAAGATCCGTTGGCAGCACGATCCCGTGCGCGAGCGCTTGAGCACTTAAGGGAAGCCAAGGGAGCAGCGCGTCCAGCTCGCGTCGCATTTGCTGGAGCTGATGATGTAGCCGCTCGATCGACGTTCGTAGCGCTTGGAGTAGATCGGGTTCATGCCGATGCGCACCGGTTTCTACGAACGCGAGCAACTCTCGATCCAAATCGACCGACGTCTCTGCGCACAGCGTCCGCAGCACGGAGTACGCGCCATGCAGATCGCCTTTTGCGACCAGGGCCGCACCGTGCATCGCGGCGAGGACCGACCGAAGCGCGTCGACTTGTGTGCCTTCGACCGACTCCACGGCCTCTTCGAGAAGATCGAGCGAATCACCAAAGCCTTGCCACGCTTCTGCACGAACCAGCAAGGCCGTCGCCGCCTCTTTGCAGCCATGTTTCACCGCCAAAAGGCATCCCGCGAAATTCCCGCTATCGACTGTGGACACGTAGTGCGGAAGCAGCGGCTGCAGGTTCTTCGTGTCGTACCAATTGAACAAATGCCCTCGATGGTGCGGCATCCGCGCGATGCTGTCGAACGCACGTCGCAAGCGGAGCGACAGCTCGCTCGGGCCGATGTATCCGAAGTCGTAGGCGGAGAGCGTCGCGGTCAGCATCAAACCTATGTTCGTTGGGGACGTCCGATGCGCGGTCTGCCGGCGCGGTTCTTCTTGGTAATTGTCGATGGGTAACCACTGATCGTTCGGTCCGACGAACACGTCGAAAAAGAGCCACGTGCGCCGCGCGAGCAATCGGAGCTTCCTGCGGTCGTCATGCGTGAGCCGATCACCCTGCGGACGAGGCCGCCGGCTCACCCAACGCGCGAGCTCGGGAGCGACGAACCAGACGCCGAGCAGCGGCGCCGCGACCGCGAACGTCGAGGGCCGTTGCCAGGCGACCAACACGGCCGTCGCGGCCGCGAGGAGTGGGGACGACATCATCGTGAGCCAGAACATCGCGCGCGGTGAACGCGTCTCGATCCTGAACGCGCTGTGAGCGGAGCTGGTCCATTGAAGCAGATGCTTTCGTGTAATGGTCTTTCGGACGACGACATGAGCGATGGCGTCGACTGCGACCCAGGCCTCGAACGGGAGAAACGCGACTGCAAAGGCGCATCGCCCCAGATGTTCGAATAACATCCGGCGGCCGCTCGTGACGGCGAACAGGAACGGCGCCAGAAGGACCGAGAGCGTCCCGAACGTCCAGAGCCACACACTTCCCGGAAGCCACGTCCAGCCTAGGACGAGGAGTAAGAAGAGAAGTGGGTTCGTCGCGCTCCGACGCAAGTTATCGATGATCTTCCACCGATCGATGAGTGAGAGCTTGTTCCAGACCTTGTGTCCGTGCGCCGAAGGGACGTTCGGAAACAGCCACGGGATGAGTTGCCAATCGCCACGCACCCACCGGTGCATTCTTTTCGCGTACGTCGCGTAGTTGGACGGATAGCCTTCGAACAGAACGATATCCGTAGCCAGCGCCGTTCGGCCGTGGATGCCCTCGAAGAGGTCGTGGCTGACGATCGTGTTCTCCGGCACGCGCCCCTCCACGCTCCGCATGAACGCGTCGACCTCGTAGATGCCCTTGCCGACGTAGATTCCGGATCCGAAGAGATCCTGATACAAGTCCGAGCTCGCGTGCGTGTAGATGTCGAACCCGATGTCACCCGCAAAGATCCGTGAGAACAGCGTCTCGCGGGAACTCGATGGAGACGTTTCGATGCTGGGTTGAACGATCGTATATCCGGCCGTGACGCGGCCCGTCGCGGCGTCGAACACTGCCCGATTCAGCGGGTGCGCGAGAAGTCCTACGAGCCGATGGGCGCTTCCCATGGGCAGCTCGGTATCGCTGTCGAGCGTGATGACGAAGCGGATCGCGGCGAGCTCGGCGGGGTCTCCAACGTGCCGTGAATAACTCGTTTCATTGTCCCCGCGAAGCAGGCGATTCAGCTCGTCGAGCTTTCCGCGCTTTCGCTCCCAGCCCATGAAGCGTTCTTCGGCAGGGTTCCATCGTGCCTCCCGGTGCAGGAGATGAAACGGGCCTTGAGCGTTCTTCCCGTGCTTGGCGTTGAGCCCCCTGATCCCGTCCGAGGCACTGTCGAGAAGCGATGTTCGCTCCAAATGTTCCCGAGGTTCCTTCTCGTCGACGGCATCCGTGAGCAGCGCGAACTGGAGGTGCGGATCGGGATTCGCGAGATAGTGAAGCTCGATGCGCCGAAGCATCTCCGTGACGTCTTCAGCGCGCGCGAGCAGCGTGGGCATCACCACGAGCGTGCGCGTTTCGCTAGACAAGCCGTTCTTGAAGTCGATCTTCGGGAGGGTGCGCGGTGGTAGCAGGCGCGCGAACGCAAACTGCAACACGGCGACCGCCACGGCGGAGACCGGAATGACGGCCACCATCAGGGCCACGGCGAGCGAGAGAAGATGCCCGTTGTCGTGGCCGAACGCCCTAGAAAGACAAAAGGCCGCCGCGAAGAGTGGCACCAACGTGAAGAGCGTGAGAGGAACCAGGTAGGCAACGGTCGGTCGTTGCGTGGCCGCGCGGCGCACGCGCTCGATACCAACGAGTCGATAGCCGATCTCCCCTTCGAGGGCGTGGCGCCCCTCCGCCATGAGATAGTATCCGACGTGCCCCCGTCGTTCATCCGACGCGCTGGCGTTCGCCAAGGCGACCGCTAGGTTGGCCACTACTTCCTCGGCGGTGCCCGTGGCCCAGGCGAGCGTTTCGATCACCTTGCGGTAGGAGTCGCAAGTCTCGAAGTCCATACGCCCGTAAATGTGAGCGGGATCGGTCCGCAGGATGGCCTCGACCCGATTCGTCTTTTCGAAGAATGCCTTCCAGTCGATGGCGTCGAGAACGCGCAACGCGCGAATCGACCGTTCCACCCCCAAGGCAGGTTCGAGTGGGCTCGGTTCCGCGCTCTCGGGCGTCGAGGGTCGGAGATGAAAGAGCCGCACCTCGGTGCCGTAGACGGGCACTTGGAGCTCGTCCAAGAATCCAAGGAGACGCTCGAGCACCGCGGCGCGCAGCATCGTCGGAAGTGCCCAGAGCTCCGCGATGGTGAGCGGTGACGCCTCCTGATACGCGTCTACGAAGCCCCTCAGCGCGGTGAGGTCGAGCATCAAGGCACTCTTTGCAACCAGAGCGCTCGCGAGCGCCTCGATGCGAGGTCGTCCTTTTTTCGGACCCGCCGCGAGCTGAGGAAGGTGGCGAACGAAGCCCCGCGGAAGTTCTTCTTCGACTTGTCGCGCGACTCGGTGAATCAAGTAGTAGTTGTCGAGGACCCACTCGGCGACTTTCGGGACCCCGGCGCCGCTCGAAGAGTTGGCCGTAAGATGCTTTTGGGCGCGCTCGAGAGGGCGAGAGACCGATGACGCGTCGAAGAAATGCGTGACGAATCCAGGGGCCCGTTCGACATCCTGCTGGGCTTCGGCGAGAGCGCGGGCATGCGCGGCGAGGGCAACGGTATTGGCTGAGTTCTCTCGTGGCACGGAATCGGGGACGACCGTCACGGGTTCCCCGGCGCGTAGCTGGCGCGCAGTGACGGCACACCCAGTGAAGCGTCGACGTCCGGCCCTCGTCGCAGATCGCGCTCCGCGATGTCTTGGACAACGAGCAGCGGCGCCATCGAATGGGTGAGAAGATAGGTCGTGACGCTGCCAAACGACCGCGCGGAATCGCATGCGGAGCCGTGCGCCGAGAGCACGATCAGATCTGTCCGCTCCTTTTGGGAGAGCTCCAGAAGGCACTGATACTCATTGGCGTGACGAACGACCAGCTTGCGCACCGACGGCACCTCATGCGAAAGCTGAATCCGAAGGCGTTCGAGGTATTCGTTGGCGCCCGACACCAGGCGCCCCGCGAGTTCCTGGGCGAGCGCGATATCTTCGGCCGCGGTCAAGAGCGCCGTCGGGAGAGGCTCTTCAACGACGTGGACCAAAAGTATCTCGCCGCCATGAGCGCTCGCGAGGCGGGCAGCCGTCGGTAGGACGCTCTCGGCTCGGAGTGACCCATCGAGTGGAACGAGAATTCGCGTCGACGTAGGTTCAGTGGGCGCTGTCGAGGACGCGTGAACGATGAATACGGAAGTACGGACCTGCGCCAGAACCTGTTGCGCGGTGCTGCCGAGATTCCGTGCCGGGCCAGCGCCCTCACCGCGACTGCCGAATACCGTGAGATTCGCGGAGAGCTCGTGCGCGAGATCGGCGATACGCTCGGCAGGTCGACCTTGCTCGAGCCTCACGTCTACCGGTTGCCCTGACGCTTTCGCGACGTCCTTCTCGATCTGCTCCAAGTAACCGCGCGCCTCCTGCCTGGAGATCTCCCAGCCGAGGGCGTCGCTCGCATGCGGCGCAGAGTGATCCTGCGGCCCCTGCATGACGTACACGAGCGTGATCGCACTCTCGAAGGTTTCCGCCAGTGAAACGGCATACGGAACGCACACCTCGGAAAATGGCGAGCGATCCAAACAGACGAGAATGCGGTGTCTGTCGTGCGCGGGTTGGGCAAGACGGGAATTCGCGACGGTGTTTGCCACGGCTCGCCACCAGCAAGGAATGCGCCGCGTAGGAGCCTAGGGCCGTGACGTGACCGGGAGTATTGCAACGGCGAACCGGTCAAGTGGCGACCGAGTACGAGTATCCCGGGTCTGGTGCACACGCTCACCCCGTGCCTTCGACGAGATCGACACGGGCCATCGTGTTCTCGCTGGGCGGTGCGGGATTTTGCTCACGAAGTGAGCGCTCCTGCGCAAAAAAGCTTGCGGCGTAACGAAGCCCTGCCTCGCGCGTATCACGAGTCCCGTGCCGAATCCGCGCGTGCGGTTGTTGCGGCTCGGTTGATGCTTGAAACGGAAGCCGGTGGCCCGAGCCCGGCGCGGCCCGCGGAGAGCCACGACACAGGTGTGAAGGCGAGTAGACGAGTCTACTTCGTTCGATGCGTTCAGGAATCAACGGGAGTCTTCGCACCGTCGTGGTCGCGTTGGTCGCCAATCTCGGCACCGCTCTTGCGCAGTCGGTGGCGGCGGTGCTCACGGGATCGAACGATGCGGGCCGAGGCGGTCCATGCCTTCGCGGACTGCGGCAACGAGGTGCTGCTGCTCCTAGCGGAGCGACGCAGCGGCCGTCGTTACCGCTACTCGAGTGAAGCATTGCGGCGCGCTTCTTGCGTCGTCGGACGAGAAATGAAGCGAGAGATCAAGTGATCGGTTCATGGTGTTTTTTTGGGATGGCGTTCATGTTCCTCTTTCTCGTGCCCCCCAACGGATATGGCTGGGGCTACCGCGGGTGGGGAGCCGCTTTCTTGGGGATGGGGCGGCGATTCCGCCGTACACACAACCTGCCGGTCTCTTCGACCGGCCGCGAGCAAACCGACGCCCGTCAAGCGGCTCGATGAAGCGCGCCCTGATCTTCATCGGCGTCCTCGCCGTCGGTCTGCTCATCGCCCTCGTACTCCGGGTGCGGCATCTTCGCGCGGCCGAGCATGGGCCCGCAGGCGGCAGCGGCGTCATCGAAGGCGTCGATGTCAACGTCACGAGCCGCATCGCGGCGCGCATCACGAAGGTAAACGTGCGGGAAGGCGATGTCGTCAAGTTGGGTGATGTGCTCGTGGAGCTCGATTGCATCGACCAGGAAGCGGCGTTCAGCCAGGCGAAAGCGGAGCTCGCAGTAGCACAGGCGAATCTCCAAGGCGCGCAAGCCAACGCCAGATCAGCGTCGCAGAACGCCTCGGGTGCCACTCAAAACGTCGGCGCCGCCAAGTCGCAAGTCGAGGTGCTCAAGGCGCAGGACGAGCTCGCGCGCGTCGATCTCGCGCGGACCGAAGAACTCGTGAGGAGCGGGGCGCTCGCCCCACAGGCGCTTGACGACGCTCGCTCGCGACACCTCGCGCTCTTGAACCAGATCGCCGGGCAGAGCGACCTAGAGCTCATGGACAAGAACCAAGCGGGTGCTCTGTGGACGTCAGGCATGGGGGCTAAATCGCAAGCCGCTGCAGCTCAGGACAACATCACCGCTGCTACGGCGGCCGTGGCTCGCGCAGAGCTCTCCGTGAACGAATGCAAGTTGTTCGCTCCGAGAAACGCGATGGTCGTGACCCGCAATCTCGAGCCCGGCGAGGCTGTCCAACCGGGCACCAACGTCCTCGCGCTGACCGACGTCACGGAGGCACGCTCTCGCTTTTATATTCCGAACGCGGAGCTCGCTGCCGCGGCGCCGGGACGGAAGGTCCGAGTCGTAGCGGATGCCTATCCGGGGCGGACGTTCGAAGGGACGATCTTCTTCGTCTCGCCGCGCGCCGAGTTCACTCCGCGCAACGTTCAAACCCGTGAGGACCGCGAGCGCTTGGTCTACGAGGTCGAGGTCCGCGTCCCGAACGCAGACGGGCGCCTCCGCTCGGGCATGCCCGTCGAAGTCGCGATCGAAGGGAGCTTTCAATGAGCACCGCGGAGGTTCGGATCGAAGCGACGGACTTGCGGCGGAGCTTCGAGGC
>CAZDNG010000108.1:0-18828 GCA_964506835.1 uncultured Polyangiaceae bacterium | reverse complement strand
GGCGGGCACGCCCCCCAAGAACAATCTCACGACGTCAGAGCCCACCAGGCAATCCGTCGCGGTGCACCCCCTTGAGGGCACCCGTTCTAACCCTCGCGTCTGTGCGCGCTTCAGCCGAAGTCGCGCTCGACGCGCTCTTGATCCTCTTTGCAGCGAATGCAGAGCGTCGTCTCGGGGCGCGCTTCGAGGCGCTTCACCGAAATGGGCTCGCCGCATTCTTCGCAAGTGCCGAACGATCCGTCTTCGATGCGTTCGAGCGCCTTTTGGATCTTGTCCAAGAAGGTCTTCTCTCGGCCCCGGAGGCGGAAGGTGAAGGCTTGGAGATATTCGCTCGAGGCGAGATCCATTTCGTCAGGCAGATCATCGGCGTCGAGCGACATGTCCTGCTCGAGCGTCTGCTGCGCCTTCTTGACGATCTCCGCGCGTTTCGACTCGAGTAGTTTCTTGAACTTCTTGAGCTGCGTCTTATTCATGGGAAGTAGGGGGGCCTCAGGGAGCCCCGCAACATAAGAACCGCATCGTCCCCCGTCAATCACGAGACGCGGGCATTTGTCGCTTCATGCGCCGCGCTGCGGCAATCGCCTCGGGCCGTCGGGGGCCTGATGGGAAAACGAGGCCGCGGCCGGGCCCCGATCGGTCTTGCCGTCTTTTTGCCTCATTTTTCCGAGGCACTTCCGCGTTCCTTCAGCGACGCGAGGCGCGCGCGCGCTTCGGCGTGGCGGGCGCGGCGGCGGAAGGGCCGTTCGGTCGGTGCCGATCGAGCACCTGGCGAAGATGATGACCGGTATGGCTCCCTTCGCACGCGGCGATGACTTCGGGCGGGCCGACCACGACGACCTCACCCCCGCGTTCGCCGCCCTCGGGGCCCATATCAATCACCCAATCGGCGCACGCGACGAGTTCCAAGTTGTGCTCGATGATGAGGATCGAATTGCCGGCGTCGCGGAGCCCGAAGAGCGCCGCGGTGAGCATCTCGATATCCGAAAAATGCAAACCGGTGGTCGGTTCGTCGAGGACGTACAGCGTGCGCCCGGTCGCTTTGCGGGCGAGCTCCGTCGCGAGTTTCACGCGCTGCGCTTCGCCTCCCGAGAGAGTCGTTGCGGGTTGACCGAGCTGCACGTAGCCGAGCCCGACCTGGCGTAGCGCGGCGAGGCGCTGAGCGATGCGCGGAATGGACTCGAACGCTTCGCCCGCTTCTTCCACCGTGCGATCGAGTGCGTCGGCGATCGAGAGCCCGCGATAACGAATCTCGAGGGTCTCGCGGTTGTACCTCCGCCCGCCGCACGTCTCGCACTGGACGTACACGTCGGGCAAAAAGTGCATCTCGACGCGGAGGACGCCGTCGCCCTGGCACGCTTCGCAACGACCGCCCTTCACGTTGAAGGAGAAGCGACCAGGCTTGTAGCCGCGCGCGCGCGCTTCGGGGAGGCCGGCGTAGAGCTCGCGCAGGTACGTGAAGATGCCGGTGTACGTTGCGGGGTTCGACCGCGGCGTTCGCCCGATCGGCGCTTGATCGATGCTGATGACCTTGTCGATGTGCTGAAGGCCGCCGATCGCGTCGCAGGGACCGACCCAGCCCGTCGCGCCGTAGAGCGTCGCGCGCGCGGCGCTGAGCAACGTATCGACGATGAGGCTGCTCTTGCCGGAGCCGCTCACGCCGGTGACCGCGGTGATGACCCCGAGCGGGATCTCGACGGTGACGTTCTTCAGGTTGTGCGCCTGCGCGTTGACGATGCGAAGCGCTTCCTTGCCCGGCTTCATCCGCGTGGTCGGCACAGGGAGGCGCTTTTTTCCGGAGAGATAGGGGCCGGTCACCGAATCGGGGGAGTCGATGATTTGCTGCGGCGTGCCCTGCGCGACGATCCGCCCGCCGAGCGCGCCGGCGCCCGGACCCATGTCGACCACGTGATCGGCGGCGTTGATCGCGTCGCGATCGTGCTCCACGACGAGCACGCTGTTTCCTTTTTCGACCAAGCGACGGAGCGCGACCAAGAGCCGCTCGTTGTCGCGCGCGTGCAAGCCGACGCTGGGTTCGTCGAGCACGTAGAGCACGCCGACGAGGGCCGCGCCGATCTGCGTCGCGAGCCGGATGCGCTGCCCCTCGCCGCCCGAGAGCGTCTGCGCGGCGCGATCGAGCGACAGATAGTCGAGCCCGACCTCGATGAGAAATCCGAGCCGTTCGGTGACGGCGTGGATCAACGGATCGGCGACGGTGCGATTGCGGCCGGCGATCGCGTCGGAGGCGAGCAGTTCTTCGAGGAACGTGCGGAGCTTCGTGAGCGGAAGGCGCGAGAGCTCCGCGATGTGTTTGCCGGCGATCTTGACGGCGAGGGCTTCGCTGCGGAGCCGGCTCCCGCTGCACGACTCGCAAGTCTGCGTCACGGCGAATCGGCCGAGGTCTTCGGGGCCGATCGAGCCGTCGGCAAATTCGCCGTCGTCGTCCGACGCTTCGGCCTCGCCGGTCTCCAGCATCTTTTCGAGGCGCGAAATGATTCCTTCGTACGGGGCGGCTTTCTTCTTCCGCTTGTCGGTCGAGACGGAACCGTAAAGAAGCGCGCTCCGCTGTTCTTCCGGCAGATCTTGCCAGGGCGTGTCGGGGCTCACGCCAAGCACCTTCACGGCGCGATCGACCTCGGTGGCCGTGGCGACGGAGCCGCGGCGACCGAACGCCGCGACTGCGCCTTCGCGCAACGTGCGTCGTTGATCGGGCACGACGCGATCCGGATCGATGCGCGAGCGCGTCCCGAGGCCGTCGCAGGTCGGGCAAGCGCCGTGCGGGCTGTTGAACGAGAAGAGCCGCGGTTCGAGCGGGGGCAGGGTGATGCCGTATTCCCAGCTCACGAGCCGCTCGCTCATCACCATGGGCTCGCTGCCGTCTTGCCAATCGACGAGGATCGTCCCGTCGCCGAGCTTCAGCGCGAGCTCGACGGAGTCGGTGACGCGACCCTTGACGCCGTCGCGCACGACGATGCGATCGACGACCACGTCGAGGTCGTGCGCCTTCGTGCGCTCGAGCTCGATGTCTTCGCCGAGGTCGACCATCTCGCCGTCGATGCGCACGCGGACGAACCCTTCGCGGCGGAGCCGCTCGAGCTCGCTCTTCATCTCTCCGCGACGACCGCGCGCGACCGGCGCGAGAATCGCCAGGCGTGTTTCGGGGCCGCGCTCGATCACCGTGTCGACGATCTCTTGCACCGTGTAGGCGCGCAGCACCTTCCCCGATTTCGGACAATGGGGCGTGCCGGCGCGCGCATAGAGGAGGCGCAGATAGTCAGCGATTTCCGTCACCGTGCCGACCGTCGAGCGCGGGCTCTTGCCGAGCGCACGCTGCTCGATAGCGATGGCCGGCGACAATCCTTCGATGCTCTCGACGCGTGGCTTCGGAAGCTGGTCGAGGAATTGGCGCGCGTATGCCGACAGCGACTCGACGTACCGCCGCTGTCCCTCGGCGTAGATCGTGTCGAAAGCGAGCGAAGACTTACCGGATCCGCTCGGCCCAGTGATCACTACGAGCTGATTGCGGGGCAGCTCACAGTCCACATTCCTGAGGTTGTGTTGGCTTGCTCCTCGGACGACGAGCCGTTGCATGCAGAGCCTGACAACTTACCGTGCCGAAGGGCCATTGACCAAGGCTCGCGTAGTAGGGCGGGGCAAAACGCCCGCATTGTCCTCCCAATACGGGCGCCGCGGTTTGCCAGGGCGCCCGTCCTCGACTACCTCGAATCGATGCTCGGCGACGCGGGCGAGCACGCATGACGGTGGGTCGTTTTCTTACGTTCGCCGTCATCCTCGTCATTTCGGCAGTCGTTTCGACCACGCTCGTGCGACGTGACCGGGCTCGCCATCCCCCGACGTCTGCAGCGTTTTTCCCACCTTCTCCTCGAGTGCCCGTTCGCCCGGCGCCCCGTGAAGCGCCCGCGTCGCCGATTTCGGTACCGTCTTCCGCTGCGTCCGTCTCGGACGCCCCACGGGACAATCCGCGCTCCGAAGCATTCTGTCCGTCGGACATGGTGCTTGCCGAGGGGGTGATGTGCGCCGACCCGGAACGGCAGTGTGCCGCCCGAGACGGAGCGGGTTCGCTCTGTCAGCGCTACGAGCCGGCTCGTTGTCGACCCGGCCTGTCGCTCCGGTTCTGCATCGATCGCTACGAGTTCCCGAACGAGGAGGGTGCTCTGCCGGCGGTCATGGTCACCTTCGCTGCGGCCCGGTCGGCGTGTGAAGAGGAGGGAAGGCGGCTCTGCCGCGACCTCGAGTGGACCTTCGCCTGCGAAGGGCCGAGCGGGCTCGCCCTGCCGTATGGCGACGAGCTCGTGGCCGACGCTTGCAACGTCGGCCAATCCGGACCGAGCGTCCACGCGGATGAGCTCTGGGAACCGCGCAACGTCAGCTCGGTCGTGGCTCGCGTCGATGCGAGAACGCGGAGCGGCTCGCTCGCTCGGTGTGTCAGCCCGTCGGGTGCGTTCGACATGACGGGAAACGTCGAAGAATGGGTGGTCGGGTCGGATTCCAGCGCCACCCTTCGGGGAGGCCAGTACACCGCTTCCGAACCGACCTGCCGTTCCGAGCGAACGACGAGCCAGGCGGCGTACCGGATGTTTCACACCGGGTTTCGTTGCTGCCGCGATCCGTTCACGAATCTTCCCGGCCGCTCCGCGCTAGTTTCGGAGGGAGCCGCCGCACCCGTTGCTCCGTCACCCGGCTTCGACTAGGTTTCGCGCGTGGAGATCGCACTTTGCTGCGCCACGGCCCCTTCCAGATTGACCCCCCGCCCTCGCGCCTACGGCCGCCGTGCTTCGTCGTTCTCGCAGTTCGATTGCGCTGCGGCTGTGCGTAGTTCGGCCCCCGCTTCCCGAAACGGAACATTGGCGCGGGGCAAAAAGACCTTAGGGGCCCATAGCTCAATCGGTCAGAGCCCCCGGCTCATAACCGGGTTGTTCCTGGTTCGAACCCAGGTGGGCCCACTCCGCACGAACGGTCACGTGCAGGGCGGACGGACCGCTTATGGATTTTCGACCTAGCTTTTGCGAAGGAGCCGAACGGACCCGTGAAGATAGCACCGCAGATCGAAGCACTGGAAAAGCTGGCAGAGTTGGACAAGGAGCTCGCGTCGCTCGACGGCGAGCTCTTGCAAGAGCGCGAAGCGCTCGACAAACGGCGTGGACAGTTGCGCCAGCTGGACGAAAAGATCGCCGCGGCGCGACACAGCACCGAGGACATGGAGAAGAGCCGGAACGAGCTCCTCACCGAGGCGCGTCAGATGAGCGCGCAAATGGAGCGCTCGCGGGAAAAACTCTCGCGGTGTCGCACCGAACGTGAAGTGAACGCCGCTCAGCGCGAGGTCGAAGAGCTGCGCAAGCTCTTCAAGGATCGCGAAGGCGAGGTCGACAAGCTGTCTCACCTGGTCGAGCAAGCACGCTCGGAAGGCGACGCGACGATCAAGGAGCGCGACGCGATCGCCCACGAACTCGGGTCCACCGAGGCGGGCGTCACGACCCGGCTCGGGGAGCTCGAGCATCAGGCGACCGCGAAGCGAAAGGTGCGCGTCGGTCTCGCCGAGAAGGTGACGCCGGTGCTCTATCGGCGGTACGAGCACATCCGCAAGCGCCGGGTCGGCACGCCGATCGCGCACGCCCCGGCGGACGGCACGTGCAGCGAGTGCCACATGCGGCTCCCGCCGATGATGTTCCAGAAGATGATGCGCGGCGACGACTTCGATCAATGTCCGAGCTGCGCGCGGATCCTCTATTATCGCCCGCCCGAGGACGCCTCCGCGGAAAGTCAGTCGAGCGGCCCTTGAAGAGGGGGCACGTCGCCTCGGATAATCGGAGACCTCGATGAAAGCGTGCCGCGCTTGTGGACGGCTCTATCCCGACGACGCGGGCTTCTGTCCGGTCGACGGGCAGGAGCTCTATAGCGCCACGCAGGTCCCGATTGCGTCGGACGATCAGGATCCGCGCATCGGCGCGCTCCTCTGCCAGCGCTACCAGGTGCGTCGCGTCGTCGCCGACGGCGGCATGGGCCGGGTGTACGAAGCGCTCGATCTCACGGCGCAGCGCAACGTCGCGCTCAAGGTGCTTCACCCCGAGGTGGCGCGCGACGAGGTCTCCGTCGAGCGCTTCAAGCGCGAGTTCGAGGTCTCGAAGGAGCTTCCCCATCTCCACATCGTGGAGGTGACGGATTTCCAGCCGACGAACGACGGCAGCTACGTCCTGGTCATGGAGTTTCTGTACGGCGAAGAACTCCGCTCGACGTTGAAGCGTCAAGGTTCGCTCAAGCCCGCGCGCGTCGTGCGCGTCATGAGCCAAATCGCGGTCGGCCTCGACCCTGCCCACGCGAAAAAATTCGTTCACCGCGATCTCAAACCCGACAACATATTCCTTTGCCAGACGACCGCGGGCGACATCGTCAAGATCTTGGACTTCGGGTCCGTCAAGGACAAGAAGGACAACGCGAAGAAGCTCACGGTGATGGGCACGACGATCGGGTCGCCGTATTACATGTCGCCCGAGCAAGCGCAGGGGCTCGACACGCTCGACCAGCGCGCGGACGTCTGGGCGCTCGGCGCGATCACGTTCGAGTGCATCACCGGAACCGTGCCCTTCAAGGGGATCAACGGTCCGAGCATTCTCCTCGAGATCCTCACGAAAGAGGCGCCCGCGCCGAGCACGGCAGGCGGGTCGCCGAAGTATCCGATCCCCCCGAGCGTCGATCGAGCGGTGCTTTCCGCGCTGAAGAAGACGGCGGGGCTCCGCACGCCGACGGTCGGCGCGTTCGCGGACGCGCTCGGGCACGCCTACGGGCTCGAAGGCGATCACAAGATCTGGGGCGCGACGGCCGAGGAAGACCTCGATGCGCGCATCTCGGCAAAACTCGACGAGCTCATGAAGGAGGTCGTGCCGGAGAAAGCCCACAACGCGGCCGACTCGTTCTTCGGCGAAGACGAGAGTCTCGGCGCGGGCGACGGCTTGGTGCCCGCGCCCGCGGGATCCGCGGGCGCGCAGGGCGTCACCGCAGCGATGCGCGCCGCCGCGATCGACGAGCCCGCGTCGTCGTACACCGGCATTCCGGGCGTCTCACGGGCTCGGATTGGTTGGTGGCTCGTCCCGGTCGTCGTCGTCGTCGCGGTGCTTGCGGGCGTCGCGATCGCCTGGCTCATGTAGCGAGGGGAACATGAAACGAAGCCCGATGCGTTCGTCTCTCGGAGGCGCGTTCGCTTTCTGTCTCGTCGGCCTCGCGGGTTGCAAACACGCGGACGCTCCCGCACCGGAGACGACGTCGAGCACGACGGCGCCTCTTCCCGCGGCGAACGCGAGCGCGGGCACCGCTCCGCCCGCGGCGGCCGCTGCCGCCACGTCGGAAGTGCACGACGAGGACTACGATCTCACCGTCGTTCCGGACGGTAGTTACGCGACCGGAAAGTCGGGCACCGTGAAGATCGTTCTCGCGGCGAAGGGCGCCTACCACGTCAACGACAAGTACCCCTACAAGTTCAAAGTCAAAGACGCACCGGGCGTTGCGTTCAAAGGACCGGTCTTCACGCGCGACGACGTGTCGATCGAAGGGAAGCGCGCGACGATGAACGTCGAGTTCACGCCGGACAGCGCCGGTCAAAAGACGATCGCCGGACTTTTCCAGTTTTCGGTGTGCAGCGCCGACCAGTGCCTCGTCGAAAAGCGCGATCTCGCGCTCGACGTCAGCGTCAACTGAGCGCTCGCTCCCGGATCGGCGCTCTTCCGCGCCGTAGTCTCCCGGTCGGTCGGGGTCCGGCCATGGTACGCTTCGGGGATGGGCGATCGCGGCATTTTGCAGATGCTCGACGACGTCGCGCGAAAGGTGCAGCGCGAGTTCGGCGAAGAGCGTCGAATTCTCTCCTTTCAGGAGTACCTCGAGCTCGTTGCGGACGAGCCGGCGCGGCATTGCCGGGATGCGGTCCGTTACCTCCGGGACACGTTCGACCACTTCGGGCGCTCGACGTTCAAGCGGCCATGGGGCGACATCACTCGCTACAAGCTGTTCGATCTGCCGTGGGTCGACGCGGGCGCCGCGCGGCGGAGCGCGCTCGTCGGACAGGAACGCGTTCAGGAAGAGCTCTATCGCGCGCTCTCCAATTTCGTGCGCGACGGAAGGCCCAATCGGCTTCCGCTCTTGCACGGGCCGAACGGCTCGGCGAAGAGCACCGTGGTCTCCTGCATCATGGGCGCGCTCGAGCACTACTCGACGCTCGACGAGGGCGCGGTATATCGGTTTCACTGGGTCTTCCCGACCAAGACGACGTTGAAGGGCGCGATCGGGTTCTCCGAGCGAACCCGCGCGCGGTCGTCCAAGGACGGCAGCTACGCGCACCTTCCCGACGAAGAGGTGGACGCGCGCCTGTTCGTCGAAGTTCGCGATCATCCGCTCTTTCTGATCCCCGAAAAGCGCCGGCGCGAAATGCTCGAAGAGCTGTTCGCGAAGAGCAAGACCGAGTGGCCTCCCGCCGATTGGGTGCTCCGTGGCCGGCTTTCCCATAAAAACCGGGAGATTTTCGACGCGCTCCTCGCGAGCTACGACGGGTCGCTCGACGAAGTGCTGCGGCACGTCCAGGTCGAGCGCTACTTCATCTCGAAGCGCTATCGCGTGGGCGCGGTGACCGTCGGCCCTCAGCTCACGGTCGATGCCGGCGAGAGACAGCTCACCGCGGATCGGAACCTGGCGTCGCTCCCGCCGATGCTCCAGTCCATCACGCTCTTCGAGGCGTTCGGCGAGCTGGTCGACGCCTCGGGCGGCCTCCTCGAATTTTCCGATTTGCTCAAGCGTCCGCTCGACGCCTTCAAGTACTTGCAGATCACGATCGAGACCGGTGAAGTGCCGCTCCGGTCGCAGACCTTGCAGATGAACTGCGTCATGGTGGGCAGCGCGAACGAAGCGCAGCTCGCCGCGTTCCACGAGCACCCGGAGTTCGAGAGCTTCCGCGGGCGGCTCGAGCTGGTGCGGACCCCGTATTTGCTCCGGTACAGCGACGAGCAGGCCATCTACGACGCGCAGATCACGCCGCAGGTGAGGGTGCACGTCGCGCCGCACGGAACGCGGCTCGCGGCCATGTTCGCTTGCCTATCGCGCCTGCGCCGTCCGAACCCGGATCGCTACGAAAAGCCGCTGAGCGATCTCGCGCGCGATCTCACCGCGCTCGAAAAGCTCGATCTGTACGACAGCGGCAAGGTGCCCGAGCGCCTCGACGACGAGAGCGCGAATCGCCTCAGGGCCGCCATTCCGCAGATTTACGAGGAGAGCGTCGCGTACCCCATTTACGAGGGCAGTATCGGCGCGAGTCCACGCGAGATGCGGACCGTGCTCCTCGACGCGGCGCAGGACCCTCGTTACAGCTGCCTCTCGCCGTTCGCGGTCTTGAACCAGCTCGACAAGCTCTGCGCGCGCGAGAGCGAGTACATCTGGTTGCAGCAAGATTCACAGCCCGGCGGCTATCACGACCACGTCGCGTTCCGGCGCGCGCTCCGCTCGCGCCTGCTCGATTTCACGGAGAACGAGTTTCGCGTTGCGAGCGGCCTGGTCGACGAAAATCGATATCGCGAGCTCTTCGACCGCTACATCCTGCACGTCGGGTACTGGGTGAAGGGCGAAAAGGTCCGAAACCCGATGACCGGCGCCGCTGAAAACCCCGACGAGCGCCTCATGGAGGAAGTCGAGACGCTGCTCGGCTCCGCCGACCGCGCCGAGGCGCTCCGGCGTTCACTCGTGAACCAGATCGCGGCGTGGGTCATCGAGCGGCCCGACGAGCACATCGACAACAATCGCGTCTTCGCCGCGCAGCTCAGTCGTCTTCGCGACGGCGTGTTCGCCGAGAAGCAGGGTGCGATCGCGAAGCTGTGTCGCGACCTCGTCGTCGTGGTCCGAGGTGAGGGGACCGGGGTCGCTCCGTCCCGGCGCGCGGAGCTCAATCGGATGCTCGGACGTCTCCGCGACGAGTTCGGATACGACGACGGCTCGGCCGCGGACGCCGCGGCGGCGCTCGTCCGCGAGCGCTTCGCCGATACCCTCGGGTGAGCGTGGACACCGCGAGCGAGTCCGGGCGGAGGCCGCTCGGCTTTGCCTCGCTCTTCGCGCTCGGCGTGAACGGCATCGTCGGGGTCGGCATTTTTTTCGCGCCGGCCGCCGTCGCCGCCGAGTTTCCCGGCGTGGGCGGCGCGGCCTTTTACGTGGTCACGGCGTTGGCGCTCTTGCCCATCGCGCTCGGCTACGCCGTGCTCGGTAGTCGTTTCAGCGTCGACGGCGGCCCTTACGTGTGGGCCGAAGCCGCCTTCGGAACGCGCTTCGCGTTTTTCGTCGGATGGATCACGTTCGCGTCGGCGTTGACGAGTCTCGCCGCGGTGCTCTCGGGGCTCGCGCATCAATTATCGGCCGCCCTGGGGCTCATGAACCCGACCGTCGTCCACGGAGTCGCCGTCGTCGCCGTGCTCTTTCTCGCGTCGCTCGCCGCCAGCGGGCTTCGCTTGAGTGCCGTCGTGTGGACCGGCGTCACCGTGCTGAAGCTCGTGCCGCTCGCGGCGCTCCTCGCGTTCGGTGTGGTGATGGCGAGCCGCGCGCCACTCGTGACCACCGCGGTTCACTCCGGGGATCTCCACGGCGCGTTTCGCGCCGTGCTCGTCGTCGTGTTCGCGCTTCAGGGGTTCGAGATCGTGCCGCTCCTCGCCGGCAGCGTGCGTCGCTCCGAGCGCACCGTGCCTTGGTCGACCGTCGGCGCGCTCCTCTTCGCGGCGATGCTGTACGCGGCGTTGCAAACCGTGGCCGCGCGCGCCGTGCCCGAGCTCGGCAAGAGCCATGCGCCGCTCATCGACGCGGCGCGCGTCTACGGCGGAACGGCGACGGCGGCGTTCGTCGCGCTCGGCGCGAACGTGTCGGCGATCGGCATCGGGTTCGGCATGTTCAACACGACGCCGCGTTACCTCTCCGCGCTTTCGGGCCCCGGCGCGTTCGGTCCGTGGATCGCCCGCCTCGACGCGCGCCACGTTCCGCAACGCGCACTCTGGCTCACCGCCCTCGCCGTCGTGCTCCTGGTGTCTCTCTCGGACCGTCCGAGCGAGCTCTTCGTCCTCTCGAGCCTCACGGTGCTTGCTCAATACTCGACGGCGCTCGCCGCCCTCGGCGTGCTGGCCCTACGACGAACGCATGGCGTGCCGCGCCGCGCGCTCTGGATCGTCCTCTTTTCCGTCGTCGGCATCTCGCTCGCCGCGCACGGCGCCGAGCTTCGCGAGGTCCTCGGCATCCTTGGCGTTTACATTCTGGGCGAAGCGATTCGACGAATCGCGCGACGGGTGTAGAATGGCGCTCGCGGTTGGGGTCGTGACGGAGGAGGTCCGAGTGTCGAACCGAGTTGGGTGGAGTGGGCGTTTTCGAAGGTCTTTGTTCGGCGTCTGGGTCGCGCTCGGGGCGATCGCCGTCGCGTGCGGCGGCACGGTCATCGACACGACGCAACAGGCTGGCACGGGTACCGGCGGAACGACGGTTTCGGCGGCTGGCGGTTTCGGCGGCGTCGCAGGGTCAACGGGCATCTACGCCGGTGGTGGTCCGCCGAACGCAGGCGGGTTTGCGGGCGCTCCGGCGGGGAGTGCGGGGAGCGGCATGGCGGGGTCGACCGGGTTCACGTTCGGCTGCACTCTGGCGCCCGCGTGCGGGAGTTGCGGCAGCTGCGCCGAGCAGTGTTATTGCGAGAAGCAAGACATCGCCTACTGCGCGTCCGCGTGTAGCGGGTCCATCGGCGGGTCAGGGGGCGGCGGAAGCGTCGCGCCCGATGCGAGCCCACCAACGAGGGCGGTTCAGGACTACGTCTGTCAGGATCAACGGCCGACGATCGACCCGGGCGGTTCCGCAGCGGTTTACGATCCCTGCTGCGGCGGCATCGGCTTTTGTATCCCTGTCGACGCGGCAGACACCGCCGAGAGCTCGGTGTTCGGTCACGACGTTTGCAAGAAGTCGACGGCGAGCGACGATCTTTTATGTATCCCGTGGACGACGGGTGACGCCGGGGTGGGGGCCGAGGCGGGAGAATTCACGAGGTGCACGGCTCTCGAGGGCAACCGCAAATTCGAAGGCCGATGTCTTCCTGCGTGTGTCGTCGCAGGGAGCCGGAGGGCGAACGAAATGTCGCCGGGCGATTGTCCGAGCGGTCCTGCGAACCTCATCTGCGCGCCTTGTTACGATCCCATCGACGGAAAGCCGACCGGGGCGTGCACTCAAGGCGCAGATAAGCCGATCGAACCCGCACCCCCGCCCGCGAAGTACTGTGGCTACTACGATGGTGGCGATCCCGGCGGCACCTGCGTCCCGTCGGCGTGGTTGCCCGCGATGAGCAACCCCGACGCGCTCCCTCACGAGGACGAATGCGACGCGGGTGACGTGTGTCTGCCTCGGGTGAAAGCCGAAGATTTGCGAGCCTGTCTCGTCCCCTGCACGACGTCCCTCTCGTCCCCCTACAACGACGGCGCCTGCGTCCCCGATTTCGTCATTCGTGACGTCAATCCGGCGGCGTTCGCCATTCTCGTCTCATCGACTTGCCCGTCCGGCGAGGTCTGCGAACCGTGCCAGGATCCGCTGCAAGCCGGTTTCGCCAGCGGCGCTTGTGACTAGACCCTTCCAAGGGGTCGCGGCGCCGAACGGATCACACGATGCCGTCCCAGGCCGCGCGCTCTTCGTCGTGCGGCGCGTTCTCGGCGCGGCTCGGCGTGTCGAAGATCATCGTCGCGCGACGGGTCTTGTCGAACGGGGGCCACTCGCCGAGCGCCGGATGACTCGGATTGCCGGAGCGTGCAAAGGCGATCCACGAGTCCATCATCGCGTGGCTCAGCGCCTCCGCGTCCGGGCCCGCGCCGGCGAATTTGTCTTGGAAGGGAAGATCCAAGGTGCCGAACACGAACGGCAGATCGATCGCGTGGCACGCGCCGAGGGCGCCGTTCAGCGCGGGTGAGGGGTGCGTGAAGAGATACGAGAACGTCCGGGCTTCCATGTCGCGGTACGCCTCGGCAAACCGGAGGCCGGGCATCCGGAAAATGCGATCTCCGTGGATCGCCGGGATCATGGCGCGGTTCCCGTGACGGAGCCCCTTCTTTTCCCTCGCGGTTCGGTAGCGCGCGAGCATCGCAAGGCGTCGTTCGTCGTCGAGGTCGGGCACGATTTCGCCCATGGCGCGCACCGCGTCGGCGTCGTCCATCGGCTTGTCGAGCTCGTGCAAGGTGCCGGCGACGAACAGGTTCCACTCGTCGCGGTTCGAGCCGACGATGAGCGGAATCGGGAGGCCGCGCTTGGCCGCGAACACGTCTTTCGGGTGTTCGGGCAACGTGCCGTCGTCTTGCACGGGGAAGAAGCTCCGCATGAAGCTGACCCCGACGTCGAGCGAACGCTGCGCCTTCACGACGAGCGTCCCGTCCACGTCCTGGATGCGTTCGCTCTCTCCGGCAGGAATGCCGAGCGCGGCGAGCAAGCGGTGCGCGACGTCTTCGGCGCTTTGCCGGGTCGGCAACGTCAACGGGGCGAACGGACTCTGCGCGATCGCTCGGTGGAAGAGGCCGCGGGCCAGCGGCGCGACGAGGAGCGTGCACGCCGCGGTCGCGCCGGCGGATTCGCCGAACACGGTGACGTTCCCCGGGTCGCCGCCGAAGTGCTCGATGTTGTCTTTCACCCAGCGGAGCGCGGCGATCTGGTCGAGGAGGCCCGCGTTCGCCACCGCGCCCCACTTCGCGCCGCTTTCGCCGAGCGATAGATATCCGAGCGCCCCGAGGCGATAGTTCGCGGTCACGACGACGACGTCGCCGCGCTCGGCGAGCCGACCGCCGTCGTAGAGCGGCATCGACGCGGAACCGACGATGAACGCGCCGCCGTGAATCCAGAACAGCACCGGGCGCTTACCGCCGTCGAGCGCCGGCGTGTACACGTTCAAGTAGAGGCAATCTTCGCTTTGAGGTCCCTCGGGAACGGTGCCGCGCGCGATCGACGTGCCTTGCAGCGCCGAAGGGCCGAACTCGGTTGCCGGACGGACGCCGGACCACGGCTCGAGCGGCTCGGGCGGCGTGAAGCGACGTTTTCCCACCGGCGGCTTTGCGAACGGGATCCCGCGAAACGCGACGTGCCGCCGACGCTGCTCGCCGTCGAGGGAGCCCAAACCAATCTGGGTTCGTACTGTCATGGTGACTCGACCGAGCCTATCGTAGTCGGAGCGATGCTCATCGATACACACTGCCACCTCGATGCAAAAAGTTGTGCCGACGGCGCGGATGCGGCGCTCGAGCGCGGGCGCGCGTCGCGCGTGGGTGCTTTCGTCGCGATCGGTGTAGGCGGCGTGGCCGCGGCGCTCGAGACCGTGGAGCTTGCGCGGCGCCGCGCCGACGTCGTGTGCACGGTCGGCGTTCATCCGCACGACGCCGCGGAGCTCGACGAGACCGTCTTCGGCGAGATCGAGCGGCTCGCTCACGACCCCGAAGTCGTCGCGATCGGCGAAATCGGGCTCGACTATCACTACGACCATTCGCCGCGCGAGACGCAGGCGTCGGTGTTCCGGCGATTCATCGCGCTTGCACGCTCGCTCGGCAAACCGATCGTCGTGCACACCCGGAGCGCGCCGGGCGACACGCTCGACGTGCTCGAGGCCGAGTCCGCCCGGGACGTCGGCGGGGTGATCCATTGCTTCAGCGAAGACCGATATTTCGCGCGGCGCGCGCTCGATCTCGGCTTCGATCTGTCATTCTCGGGGATCGTGACGTTCAAGAGCGCCGGGGTCATCCAGGACGTCGCGCGGTGGGCTCCCGAAGATCGCGTGCTCGTGGAAACCGACAGCCCATACCTCGCTCCTGTACCGAAACGTGGGAGACCCAACGAACCGGCTTACGTGGTGCACACGGCCGCGAAGCTCGCCGAATTGCGCGGCGTGACCGGCGATCATTTCGAGCGTGTGACGACCGAAAACGCCATCCGGCGCTTCGGGTCGCGGCTCGACGCGGCGTGGCGATCGAGTCAAAGTTAGTGAGTATGGATCCCGATGGCGCCAGCCGGCCTGGAGTCGCGACTCGGACCGCGTTGATCGCGTCGATCGCGTTCCACATCGCGGCCATCGCCGGCGCTCGACTCCTGTCTCCGGCGCTCTTCTCGATGTCGCCGCCAGCGCGCTTCATCGACGTGTCCGTCGCCGATCCGCTGCCCCGCGGTGAAGCGCTCACCTCCGGCGTGGCGGGCGCGGTGACTCCACCGCGACCCGACCCGAAGCCGCATCGGTTCACGACGGGTCCGTCGCTCGAGCCGCATCCCGACCAGCGACGCGTCGGACGTGGTGGAACGCCGCGAGCGACCGAGCGCGCGCTTCGTCTCTCCGACAGCGTGGAAGATTTGACGCTGCACACCGACCCCGCGCTCTTTTCCGACGCCGATCAACTGCCGCGCATCGACACCAGCCGAGATCGGCGCTCGCGCGAAGATCGGCGGGCGACTCCGGAACCGATGGAGCTCACGTTTCTCGCGTCGGGCACCGGTTCGCGCATGCAGCGGCTCGTCCCGAAGGACACCGATCCCGCGACGGGTGCGCTCGGCGCGGTTCCCGTGCGCGAAGGCGTGCGCCCCGGCGACCCCGACGCGCCCGGCGACGGCGTCCTTCCCGCGACGAACGGCGCGGCCAACGTCGGCGCGGAGCCCGTCGCCGCGCTCGGCGTCGATCGCGGCACGCAACGCGAAGATTTTCGTCGAAGCGCCGCGGTCGCGCTCGCGCGGCCCCCGGTCAAAAAAGGGCGCGCGTCGATCCCGACGACCGACCACGGGCGCCCCGACGACACGGTCGACAGCACGGACGAAGTCGCGGCGCGCGTGCAGTCGCTCATCACGGCGAGCACCGGCGGTGGCCCACTCGGTCAAGGTCCGGGCGGCTCGCGCGGCCCGATCGATCCGGGGCGTGACGGTGACGTCGGCCCCGGGATGCGCGCTCCCGCCGCGGGCGACGGTGAATTCGGGGAAAATGCCGCGCAGCTCGGCATCGAGAACTACGCCGCCGGCGTCACTCGCAAGGTGTATCCGTACTGGGAAAACGCGTTCCCGGTCTGGGCTCGCATCGAGGGCCGCGGCGGCGTCGCGGTCATCGGCGTGACCATCGTCGCCGACGGCAGCGTTCACGACATTCACATCGTGCGCCCGAGCGGCGTCCCCGAGTTCGATCGCAACGTGGCGCGCGCGCTGGAAGAAGCGTCGCCTTACGGACCCTTGCCGGAGCGCCTCCGCGACTCGGGGTTATTGCTGCACATCGCGTTCGATGCGATGAACCCCGCCGTCGGCCGTAGCGGCCCCGGACCCGGCAAGCGTTGATGGAAGTGCCGAGGGAGGGACTTGAACCCCCGACCCGGCGCTTATGAAACGCCTGCTCTAACCACCTGAGCTACCTCGGCTTGTCGCGGTTTCGTGCTCGACGAAACCCCGCTCTGTCGTTCGGGGGCCGGGACTATGGCGACGGCCGTCTTTCGTGTCAAGACGGCTCGATCGGCGCCGAATCGGCCCTTTCAGTCCTTGCCGAACAGGTCCTGGATGCGCGAGTCGAGCGCCACGGAGATCTTGTAGAGACTCGAAATCGACGGGCTCGATTCGGCGCGCTCGATCTGGGAAAGGAGCGAGATGCTGAGGCCGGTGCGCCGGCTCATCTGCTTCAAGGTGAGCTCCTTCTCTTTGCGCAAGGTCCGGATCGTGTCGCCGATGATCTTGTGGAGCTGCTCCTCGGGAGTGCGCGCCAGGCCCTTCTTCCGCATCACGCGGGAGAGCACGTCGCGGAACTCGTCCACGTTGAACGGCTTCTTGATGTAGTCGACCGCGTCGAGCTTCATCGAGGCGATCGCCGAGTCGAGGTTCGGATGCGCCGTGAAAATGACGACGGCGATGTCCTTGTCGATCCCGCGGATGCGCCGCAGAACCTCGATCCCGTCGAGCTTCGGCATCATCAAGTCGAGGATGACGACGTGGTATTCGCCGATGCGAATCTCGTCCTCGACGAGCGTCGGGTCGCTCATCGCTTTGACATGAAACCCGTCGTTTTCGAGGAGGGTCTGCATGTAGTCACAAATCTGCTTGTCGTCGTCGACGATCAGAATGCGGACTGCGGGCAGTTCAATCGGCACGGCGTCCTCTTTCGGCTAGGGCGCCTCCAGGGAATGGACGACGCCGAAATTGCACTAACACTATAAACCACGGCTCATTACAGTGCCACCAAAATCGAACGGTGGCTGGATGGCCCCGAAACCTGGCCGCAAATGGCGGTATTTCGGCGCGATCAAAGCGGCCGCACCGTCATCGTTGGTCGCGACACCGAGGCACCCCGCCCGATAAAATGATCCGAAGATGTCTCAAGAGGGCCCGCGGACGCCGCGCGCTGCCGCGTCGTGAGCGACCACGACACGATCCTCGCCGAGTGCGAGCGTCGTGTCGGCACGATGCCCGGAGGCAAATGGCGTCTCGATGCACTCATCGGCGTCGGGGGAATGGCCGCGGTCTACGCGGCCACGCACCGGAACGGTAACCGCGCCGCGCTGAAGATCCTGCATCCCGACTATGCCGGGAACGTCGACGTGCGCGCCCGCTTTCTTCGCGAGGCTTACATCGCGAACAAGGTCGATCACCCCGGGACGGTGAAGATCCTCGACGACGACATTTCCGAAAAGGGCGAGCCGTACCTGGTGATGGAGCTCCTCGCGGGACAATCCGTCGAGTCGCGTGCACAGCGAAACGGTGGATGGCTGAAGTATCCCGAGGTGCTCGACATCGTCGAGCAGACGCTCGCGGTGCTCGAGAAGGCGCACTCGGTCGGCGTCGTGCATCGCGATCTCAAGCCGGACAATCTCTTCTTCACGACCAAGGGCGAAGTGAAGGTGCTCGACTTCGGCATCGCGCGTCTTCACGACGCCGCGTCGGCGAATCGCACGCAGACCGGCATGATGATGGGCACGCCCGCGTACATGGCGCCCGAACAAGCGCTCGGCAAATGGAACGACGTCGACGGGCGCACGGATCTGTGGTCCGTCGGGGCGATTCTCTTCAGCTTGCTCTCCGGCCGCCACGTGCACGACGGCGAGACCAACAACGAGGTGTTCATTCGCGCCGCGACGCGGCCCGCGCCGTCTCTCGGACGGATCGTGCCGAAAGCGCCGATCGATCTCGTGCGCGTCGTGGATCGCGCGCTGTCGTTCGAGCGCGACAAGCGATTTCCCGACGCGACGTCCATGCGCGAGGCGATCCGCACGTTGCGCGCGCGGCTCGGTCCCGGCGGGCGACCCTCCACGGTGGCGCCCGCCGCAACCCGAGCGTCGTCCATCGCGCCGAGCGCGGTGAAGGCCACTGCTCCCGTCGCGCTGCCCCCGACGCAACCGTCGATGGCGTCGAGTGCCCTGGAGCAGCCGAAGCCGTCCGCCCCGGCGCCCGCGACGCGAGTGTCCGCGCCGGCGCCCGAGCCGCGGGTATCGGCGTTGGCGCCTGCGCCGCGAATGTCCGCGCCGCCCCCGACGCTCGCCGAACCTCCGGAGAAGCCCTCGTTACGCGCCGCCCCACCGACGCCGTCGGTCGCGCCGTCCGATTCGTCTCCCGAGACGCGACGGTCGGCCAAGCCGCCGCTCGCCGAGCGGAAGCAAGAGACGCGGAAGCAGGAGGCGCGAAAGCAGGAGACGTTCGACGCCGCGTACGGCACGGACGAGGATCTCGACAAGATGGCCGAGCTGTTCGTCGAGACCGAGCGCGCGCTCATCGCTCGGACACACTACGGCGATGCGCATCCCGAGACGAAGCGGCGTTTCGAGCGCGCGTTCCGCGCCTGCCAAGCGTCGCTCG
>CAZDNG010000107.1:0-18952 GCA_964506835.1 uncultured Polyangiaceae bacterium | reverse complement strand
CGTCGGTCTCCCCGAACAGGGAACCTTTGAGGGTCTGCCAGTCGCGAATCTCGAAGAATTCCGGGGTGACGCCGCCGACGCTCGTCGTCCAGTTCGCGTCGTCTACCATCAGAGTCGCGCGCGTCGTTTGTTGCGCGGCTGCGGCGCGCACTGCGGGCGCCTGAGCGCGGATCGCCCTCAAATCGTCCCAGGTGAGTGTGGGCATGGAGCCGAAGCCGCCCATCACGCCGCCCGATGACGTCGAACCGGAGAGCACGATCAGGAGGTTCGTCCCCATGCCGCTGAATACCGCGGAAACGCGCGCCTTTGCGCCTTCGCCCACGGCGACCATCGAGATGACGGACGCGACGCCGATGATGATCCCGAGCATCGTCAGAAAGCTTCGCGTCTTGTTGCGCCAGAGCGCGGCGAAAGCGATGGGAAGGACGTTCGCGACGTTCATGCGGCGAGCACCGCGTCCTTCGGAAGTTGAGCCACGTCCGAAACGACTCGCCCATCGCGCACGACGAGGACGCGGGAAGCGTAGAGGGCGACGTCGGGTTCGTGGGTGACGAAGACGAGCGTGAGCCCTTCGTCCCACAGCTCTCGAAAGAGGTGCATCACCTCGATACTCGTCTTCGTATCGAGATTTCCGGTGGGCTCGTCCGCAAAAATGATCTTCGGACGGTTGACGATGGCGCGAGCAATCGCGACGCGCTGCTGCTGACCGCCGGAGAGCTGGGACGGTCGATGACCGAGGCGGGTGCCGAGCCCCACCCGTTCGAGCGCCTCGCGCGCGCGCCTTCGGCGTTCGTCGCGCGGAATCCCCGCGTAGACGAGCGGCAGCTCGACATTTTCGAGGGCGCTGGTTCGAGACAGCAGATTGAAATTCTGAAAGACGAACCCGATCGTTCGATTTCTTACGGTGGCGAGCTCGCCACGCCCGAGCGTCGACACTTCGCGACCGTCAAGCGCGTAGGTGCCGCTCGTCGGCCGATCGAGACAGCCGAGGACATTCATCAGCGTCGATTTGCCGGATCCGGAGGGACCCATGATGGCGACGAACTCGCCCCGATTCACGGTCAGGCTGACGTCGGCGAGCGCGTGAAGCACGTCGTCACCCAGCGTGTACGTCTTGTAGAGGTGCCGAGCGACGACGAGCGGCGGCTCTTTTCGGAGGTCCGTCATCGGTTGGCCTCGCCGTTCGCTGCGGCCGTTGGCGTCGCTTCGGTGACGACCTGACTCCCTGTGCGAAGGTCGCCCGCAACGACTTCCGAAAGCATCCCATCGCCGATCCCCACGTGCACGACGCGGGGAACGGTCACGCCGTTCGCGAGAATCCAGACCAGCCGCTCGTCGGAGCCGCCGGAAAGCGGAGGCACCGGTGCCCCGTGACTCAAGAGCGCGACCATCGCGACGTCCGGCTTGAACCGCAGCGCCGCCGCTGGAATGCGGATGACATCGTCCCGTCGCGCATAGACGAACGACGCGTTGGCCGTCATCGACGGCCGGAGCGCCAGATCGGAATTGTCGACGTTGATGACGGCGTCGTAGGTGACGACGTTCTGCAGCGTCGTCGCGTTGTCCCGAATTTGCCTGACCTTCCCGTGGAAGGTTCGGTTCGGATACGCATCGACGGTGAACGTCGCTTCCATTCCTTCGTGGAGGCGCCCGACGTCGCCTTCTGCGACGTTCGTATCGACCTGCATTTTCGTGAGGTCCTGGGCGATGGTGAACAAGGTCGGCGCTTGAAACGACGCGGCGACGGTTTGTCCCACGTCGACGGTGCGCGACACGACGACCCCGTCGATCGGCGAGACGATGTTGGTGTAGCTCAGGTTCAGGTCGGCCTGGACTCGCGCCGCTTGGGCTTGAAGCAGGCTCGCTTGGGCTGCCTCCACGTCGGCTCGCGACGAAAGCAACTGCGCCTCGTCCGCGTCGACATCGGCTTGCGCGACCAACTTTTTCGCGAGAAGCGCCGTTCCGCGAACGAACGTGCGTTCGGCGAGCGTGCGATTCGCAGCAGCCTTGTGCAATCCCGCTCGCGCCGCGGCTTCATTCGCGCGCGCGAGCGCCTCGGCGGCGCGGAAAAAAGAAGGCTCGATCGTCGCGATCAGCTCCCCCGCCTTCACCGTCGAATTGAAGTCGACGTTGAGGCGTTGGATGCGACCCGAGACCTGACTCCCGACTTGGACGGTGACGATCGCCGAAACCGCGCCACTCGCGGTCACGCGCGCCGTGAGCGGCCCGTGATCGATTGCGGCCGACTGATAGCGAACGGTGGGCTCGGGCCGGGACTTGGACAGGCGATAGGCTCCCGCCGATGCCGCGGCGATCGCCGCAATCGCAGCGAGCCACTTGAGCCAGCGTTTGCCGGACGCAGCGAACGTGAACGTCGGCGTGAGCGGGCCGTCTACGGCCGCATTCGAAAGGGAGGGACTCTCGACGGCGATTGCCATTGGCTCCAACGACTGCACGACTCGCGCCACCGATCCCGGGCGCGCCTGCGCGGGACTCGAGCCATTTCATCGCTCTTCGGGCGCAAGGAATGCACGAGCGCGAAATAGCTGCGCTCGAAGAGGCCTCGAAGCAGTCCCCCGCAGAAAAGCGTCCCGGGGCTCGAACTACTCGTCGTCGCCGAGGACGAATCCGCCCTTGCGCGCGAGCCAACCGAGCACGTCGCTCGCCGAAACCATTCCGACGACGTCGCCCAGCGGGGAGATCACCGGCACGTCGTGGATCTTCTCGAATGCCATGAGAGCGGCTGCGCGCGCGATGGACTCGTTCGCTCGAAGGCAGAAAGCGACGGGCGTCATGACGTCTGCGACGGTCGGAACCGACACGGGCGGGCGGCCCGCGTAGACCCAGCGCACGAGATCCGTTTGCGATACGACGCCGATCGGTCGCCCTTCCTCGTTCACGACCGGTGCACCTCCGATACGCCGTTCGATGAACAAAGAACCGAGTGTCGAGATCGAAAGATCGGACCGGACGCAGACGAAGTCTCGAGCCATGACGTCCGCGACGACGCCGCTCTCGGAAGCTTGGTCCCGCGCTCCCTCCGCGACGAACGCGCGAACCGCGTCCTCGGAAAGGACGCAGTGCACCGCGCCGAACCGCGAGCGCCGCACGAAGCGAATGCCGGCAAAGTGCTGGCAACTCGCACAAGCGTCCACGGAATCGTAGGAGCCACGAAGCGGGCAGCGCGCGAAGAGCTCCGCGTGTGAGCGCTCGGTGCCGATGGTTTGCCGCGACCGCAGGTCGACGCGAACGGTGAGACGCGGACACGTCGACCCAATCAGTTTTATTTCGCTCATGGGCGCGCGGAGTGATTGCAGTGCGCGTGCCAACGACGCGACATGGTCGGAAGCCAACGGAAACCTGCGAGGGCTCCGAGGTCCCGCGAGGTATTTCGAGCCGAAAAGACCCTCTGGCGTACCCCGGTTGCCGCACGATTTGCGTGACCGCGCAGGCCGCGCGTCGCAGGGCTTGCAACGATCGTGAGCGACGTCTCTGCGCGAGGGCGCAAGTCCTGCGCCGGGGTGCGCACGCCGACCTTCCAGGATCGAGGACCCTCGCCGCCATGATCGCGATCGGCGCCCGTATGTTCGAAACGCATTGCGTGGTCCGGAATCTGCAACGCCTTCTGACGCTCCCCATTGAGTACGTGAAAGGAACGCCAGCAGTCGTGTCGCATCGCCTCCTCTTCCCCTCGGACCACCAGAGGGTGGAAGTGCTCTTCGGGCGGCTGCTCGCGGCCTCCACGGCAAACGACCACGAAGTGAAGAGCAGAGTGTGGTCGGAGTGCAGCTCGGCACTCATTGCCCACCTCGAAGCCGAGGAGACGCACTTGATTCCCTCCCTGCGCCGGGTGAGCGAGCGCGACGCGCGTGTTCTCGTTCAAGAGCATCAGCACCTCCGGACGCGTCTCGTGGAGATCGGTGTCGCAATCGACGCTCGAAGCCTCCGGTTCGAAACCGTACGTGACTTCATCGACGAGCTCCATGCGCACGCGCAGAGCGAAGACCGACTGCTCCATCGATGGGTGGACCTGCCTCTAGATGAGCAGCAGCTCGCCAGCGCGGCGGGAGCGCTCGTGAAGGCTTAGAAGGTCAAGTCGGCGCGAGGAGTTCTTCGAGCACCGCCACGAACTCGTCCACCTTTACGGGCTTGGTGAGATACCGGTAGAAGCCCGCCTGAATCCCTTTCTGTTTGTCGCGTTCCGAGGCGGCGGCCGTCAGCGCGATCACCGGGATCGCCGTCGTCTCGGGCATCGCCTTGAGCGCGTGTAGCGCGTCGACCCCGCTCATGCCGGGCAGGTTGATGTCCATGATGATGACTTCGGGGCGGCGTCCGCGCGCGAGTTCGATACCCATTTCCGCGGTCGGCACCGTGAGGAGATCGATGTTCTCGAACGTGCTGACGAGGTCCTTCATGAACGTCACGTTCGCCGGATTGTCCTCGACGTAGAGAATCAGTCGGCGTGGCTCTCCGGCCGCTGCGAAGCGCCCTCGGTCCGGCTCGCGCACGCGTTGCGGCGCGCTCGTGTGAGCCCGGGAAGCATGCGCGGGTATCTCGACCCAGAATTCGGAGCCCTCGCCCGAGACGCTTCGGAAGCCGACTTCGCCATTCATCAGCTGAGCCAGGCGCTTGCTGATGACCAGCCCGATGCCCGTCCCCTCGATCGGTCCCGTCTCCTGTCCCGCTCTCTGGAAGGGCTGAAAGAGTTTGCTCTGCTTGTCTTCCGGGATGCCCATGCCCGTATCGCGGACGGTGACTCGCACGCGCTCGCGGCTCGGAGTCGAAACGTTGAATTTCACGGTCCCCCCCGGTCGGTTGTATTTGATCGCGTTTGAGCCGAAATTCATGAGGATCTGAACGAACCGTGTCCGATCCGCGGCCACCGGAACGAGCTCCGGAGGCGAGGCTTCGAGCTCGATTCGGATCCCTGGGCGAGCGGCGATGGGCTCGAGCGTACGCCTCACTTCATCGAGCACCTCCGCGACGCTCACGGGCTCCGTGGAAATCGACACCGACCCTGCCTCGATACGCGACAAATCCAGGATGTCATCGATGAGACGCAGGAGGTGCTCGCCACCTGCGAGGATCCGATCGACCCGCTCCTTGTGCCGCTCGATGAGCGGATTCTTCTTATCGCGCTGCAGTAGTTGGGCGAAGCCGAGGATCGCATTCATCGGGTTTCGGAGCTCGTGGCTCATCGAGGAGAGGAAGTCGCTCTTGGCCGCGCTCCCCGCTTCCGCTGCGGCGCGCGCCTCGCGCAGTTCCTCTGCACGATGCACGTCCTCCGTGAGATCCCAGATCGTCTTGACGATCCCTCCCTCGGCGGTTCGTCGATCGATGACGCGGAGGTGGCGCCCGTCCCGCATCCGCACGTCGAAGGTCGTCGTCTGATCGACGAGTCGCCGCGTGAGGCGCTCCTCGAGAAACCGCGCCCGCAACGACTCCTCCTGAAACTCCAGATCGCCGATCCAGGCATCGAGGAGTTCCTTGTAGGATTTACCGACCAATGGACCCGTGAGTGATTCGCCGAGGAGGCGCCGATACACGCTGTTGCAGAGAACCAGCCGATCGTCCTGATCGAACAGTGCAAACGCGTCCTGAATGCTTTCGACTGCGCTCGCCAAACGGTCGCCCATCAATTTGGTGACGGCTTCGGCGCGTTTCCGTTCGCTGATGTCTCGAATCGCCGCCGACACCGTGACGCCGCGTTCGGCACGCAACGGGCTGAGGCTCACCTCGATGGGGACCTCCGTGCCGTCCTTGCGCCGACCGAAAAGTTCCAACCCCGAACCCATCGTGCGCGCACCCGGTTGAGCGAAGAACCGATCCAGGTGACCGGCGTGCGCGCGCCGGAACCGCTCGGGGATCAGGACATCTAGATGCTGCCCGACCAGCTCCGATCGCGTGTAGCCGAAGAGCTTCTCGGTCTGAACGTTCACTAGACCGATCCTCTGGTCGCCTCCGACGACGACCATCGCGTCCGGGGCCGTATCGAGCAGCTGGCTGGACCACTCATCGGAACGAACCGAGAGCTCTCGCATCGCCCTCCCTCGCTCATTTTCTTGGCGCCTCAGGCGGACCAGGTCCGTCACGTCCTCGACGTGATGGATGATGTAAGCGACCTCACCCGCGTCATCGAGGACGGGAGAGTTCACCGGGCTCCAATGCCGCTCTTCGAACCCTCCGCCTTCCGATTCCGGGCGGCGAATGTCGTACTTTTGCACGGCCATCGTATCGGGCCGCTTCTCGGAACGCACGCGCTCCAGCGACGCGCGCAGGTTTGCGACACCCGTCGGTTCGCGATCGCTCGGGTTGTCCGGGAACACGTCGAAAATCCCGCGACCGAGGATCTCTTCGCGCTTCGTCATGGTCGCCCGCAGGTAGGCGTCGCTCACGGCCACGATTGCGAGGTCTGGCGCGAGCACCAGGTAACAGCCCGGCGCGGCCTCGAAAAGGCGCCGGAAATCGGGCACGCGCTCGGGTGCGCTCATTTCTGGACGTCGCTGCCCGGGGCGGCGACGCGCTCGCCGGCCGGAACGGGTGCACCGTCGGCGGTCGTCAGCTTCTTCTTGTCGGTCATGTTTCCCTTCTCCCTCGCGACCGAGCCTGGGCGCCGTTGGACGTAGTCAGGAGCCCGTCGATCCGATCGACGCGCGCGGAGGACGCACGCAACATCTGTACCTATACGCTCTGGAGTGCTCACTGGTCGGTCAGCAGCGGGGAAGCGCGTCTTTCCAAGGGGCGTTCCTGTCGTGCGCCTGCGGGCCGCTGGGATCGCCCCATGCACTTTCTGCAGCGATGCGCAGCTGGTGCGCAGGAGCGCGTTCGCTGTTTCTTCAGGTTCGCGCGCAGGCGTGGACGCGCTCGAGCCGTTCGGCGATACGGAGACGTGGAAAGAGCGACACCCTGATGAGGCAGCCATGAATTCGCGATCGAGACGCGACGGGGAGGTCCATCGTAGCGGTCGCACGGGCTGGCTCCGAGCTGCGGTGCTCGGCTCGAACGACGCCATCGTGTCCATCGCGAGTCTCATGATCGGCGTTGCCTCGTCTTCCGCGGGGCAGCACGCGATTCTCGTCTCGGGTATCTCCGGGCTCGTTGCCGGAGCGATGTCCATGGCCTGCGGCGAATACGTGTCGGTCAGCTCGCAGCGAGATGCGGAGCAGGCCGATATCGAGATAGAGAAGCGAGAGCTCGCCACTCACCACGACGCCGAGCTCAACGAGCTCACTGCGATCTACATGAACCGCGGGCTCGACAAGGAGCTAGCGAAGAAGGTCGCTGCGCAACTCACTGCGCACGATGTCGTCGCGGCTCATCTGCGGGACGAGCTCGGCATCACCGAAACGTCTCTCGCCCGACCGATGCAAGCCGCGTGTACATCGGCCGCGAGCTTTGCGTTGTTCGCGCTGGTGCCGATTGCAGCATTTCTGGTGGCGCCCGCGCCGTGGCGCGTGCCCGTCATCGCGGCGACTTCTCTCGCCAGCCTCGCATCGCTCGGCGCGTTGGGCGGGCACCTCGGCGGGGCTCCGCTTGGTCGAGCAGCGGCACGAGTCACCATCGGAGGCGCGCTGGCAATGGCAACGGGGGCCGCCGTGGGTCGGCTGCTCCTGTGATGAACCGGCCCTTCGATCGAGTGAGCCGTCCCTACGATGTGACGACTCGAGCGCATGGAGAGTGTCAGAAGAAAAATGCAACGACGACGCCCTCGCTTGACGATCGCGAAGCGACGTGAGCACTGAACTGCGCGCCACTTCGTTCGATCAGGATGGGACGACCACGAGTGCCGGCATCTCGATTCGCGTTCGCGTTGGGTATCGCTTCGGTGATCCTCGGCGTTTGCGCCGTGAAACATCATCGGCCTCCGCAGTTCTCGCGCGCGCCGACCTCACGAATGGCCGCACTCGCGAAGCAGAAGCCCGCGCCCGAGCACGTCGTCGAGATCGACGAACTACCGAGCGTGGCCCTGCGCCGCCTGATGCCGGAAGAACTCACCCCGGAGCTCATCCAAAAAGCCGACGACCTCATCTGGAACCACGACGCTCCCCTCGGCACCGAAGTGCTCACCGAAGCCGACGGCAAACCCTTCGTCGCGCGCTACGAGCAGCACTACCACCCCGTCGGCGGCCCTCAGCACCCATGGGGCGCGCACAAAGGAATCACGCTGTACGCGGCGGAGTGAGTGTCGGCAAACGACCGCTCTCCGCCTACCGCTTGAGCGCCTCCGAATCGGGGCAATAATCCTCAGCCATAAGTTATCCGTGCTTTCCAACAAAGAACGGCAAATTGGGGTGCCCGGAAGCGCAGGGGGCTCACACGTGTGGGCACACTTTGGCTTTCGCGAACGACGGGGCTACGCTCGCGCCACCGCGGGTCATGGCTTCGTTGCAAACTCGGGGACGCCCTTTCGACGAGGAGCACGACTCGTCCTCCGACAATGCCTTCGCGGGGTCACGCTCGAATCTCCAGCCCGGGCAGATCCTATCGGACCGCTTCTTAGTGGAACACCTGGTCCGCCGCGGCGGCATGGGAGCCATCTACAAAGGTACCGACGTCGCGACGAGCCGCCACGTCGCGATCAAGATATTGCTGGACGGGGTTCCCAGCGAATCGAGACAGCGGTTCGAACGTGAAGTCAGCCTACTGTCGGAGCTTTCGCATCCGGGGATCGTTCACTATCTAGCTCACGGCCTGACCGCGGATGGAGCGCTCTACCTGGCGATGGAGTGGCTCGAGGGAGAAGACCTCTCGGAGCGGCTTTCGCGACAAGAACTGACGATCGAAGAGACTCTCGCGGTGATCCGACGCGTCTGCGAGGCGCTGCTCGGTGCCCACGCCCGCGGGATCGTTCACCGTGACATCAAGCCGGCCAATCTCTTCTTACCGCATCGCGACCCGTATGCGGTCAAGGTACTGGACTTCGGCATTGCCCGTCAGCGGGAGAGTGTTTCGACGCTCACGCACCGCGGGACGCTGCTCGGCACCCTCGGCTACATGTCGCCGGAGCAGGTCATGTGTGACGCCGACATCGATGCTCGCACGGACGTGTTCGCCATCGGCTGCGTCCTCTTCCACTGCCTCACCGGTGAAGAACCCTTCGCGAGCGCTCACAACGTCGGTGTTTTGGCGAAGGTACTCCGCGCGGCGCCGAGCAGACCGAGCGCATTGCGGCCAGGATTGAGCAAGGCCCTGGACGAACTGGTCGTTCGTCTCCTCGCCAAGAGGCGGGAGGATCGACCCAGCGACGCAGGCGCCGTTCTCGGATTGATCGCGGCACTCGGGCCCGCTGAGCGCGCGGTTTCGCCCGCGGGGCGAAGCGCCTCCTTCCCGACGCTCTCTGAGCAGAGAATCGTGAGTGTCATTCTCGGCGCGCCGCCTCCCGAGGCTCCGGGCTTCAAGGCCGAACCTGAGGACCGCATTCGCGAGCTCCTCGTCGAACTGTCGAATCGCCATTCCGCGGAGGTTGCTTGGTTGAATGGCGGCGCGCTCCTCTTGGTGCTGGGCGGTCTAGGAGAAGCCAACGACCGCGCTTCGCAGGCGGCGCGATGCGCCCTCGCGCTGCGCGAGGCGTGCCCCAACCTGGCTCTGGGGATAGCGACCGGACTCGCTGACACCTCGGGGAAAACGCCCGTGGGAGCGGCGATCGATCGGGCCGCGGAGTTGCTCGCCGGCATGCCGGAGGGAGGTCGGGGCGTCGCCATCGACACGGTGACGCTGGGCCTCCTGGGTCAACGCTTTGAAGTACAGCATCTCGGCGCGACCCATGTGCTCATCGGGCCGAGCGCAGCGTTCAGCCCTACGCGCTTGCTGATGGGCAAGCCGACCCCCTGTCTCGGACGCCAGCGGGAACTCCGCGCGCTGGACGACGTCCTCGACGAATGCGTGAACGACTCCTTGGCGCGCATGACACTCGTGACCGGAGCCCCCGGGATCGGGAAATCGAGGCTCGCGGTCGAGTGGCTCGCGAGAGAGCGTCAGGGCGATCGTACGCTGCTCCTCGCCCGCTCGGATCCGGTGATCGCAGGGTCCGCCATGTCCATCGTGCAGCAGCTCGTCAGGGCCTCCGCGGGAATCCTGGAGGCGACGCCGCGCGAGACCCAGCTCGATCGATTGCGCGAGCACATGTCCCGCAGCGGCGCGAGCGCGGTAGTCCTGGAATTCCTCGCTGAGATCCTCGGGTTGAACGGCGACGGGACAGAAAGCGCGCTCCTTCGGGCCGCGCGCAGCGATCCGGACATCATGCGCGAGCAGGTCCGGCGAACGCTGCATGGTTGGCTCGACGACGAAACGTCTCGACGACCGGTGGTCATCGTCCTGGAGGATTTGCACTGGGGCGATCAACCGAGCGTCGCCTTCCTGACCGAGGCGGTCGGCGCAGGAGCGAAGCGGCCGCTCATGGTCCTCGCGCTTGCACGCCCGGAGGTGGAGAGGCTGTTTCCGGAAGCCTGCCAGGCAGCGACCCTGCACATTCGGCTGCCAGGTTTGACGACTCGCGCGGCGCGCGATCTCGTGCACACCGTTCTCGACCACGGCGTGCACGGGGAGGTGGTGGATCGGGTCGTTCGAACGGCCGATGGCAATCCGTTCTATCTCGAGGAGATCATCCGGAGCGTCGCCAGCGGATCATTGGACTGGCCGGATACCGTGCTTGCGATGGCGCAGTCGCGCCTCGAAAAGCTCGACCCG
Organism: uncultured Polyangiaceae bacterium; assembly: GCA_964506835.1. Classification (GTDB taxonomy): domain Bacteria; phylum Myxococcota_A; class Polyangia; order Polyangiales; family Polyangiaceae; genus DASZVB01. Next base: position 8,266 of record CAZDNG010000107.1, on the reverse strand, counting down.
ATCGCCCGCTGCGTCCTTCGCACGGCCAGCACCTTCGGCGAAACCTGGTGGGAAGCAGGCGTCGCCGAAATCGTCGGCGAGGAGCTCGACGTCTCGGAGGCGATCGAACGCATCGTCAGCGACGAACTCGTGTTCGCGGTTCCCAATTCTCGTTACGGAGGGTCGCCGGAGTATCGCTTCCGGCATGCGCTCTTCCGGGATGCGGCGTACGGGATGATGACGCCGGAGGATCGGCGGGCCTCTCACCGCGCCGCGGCCCTCTGGCTCGAGCGAACCGGTGAAAAGGACGCCCGGCTCCTCACCGATCACTTCGAGGCGGCCGGCGACCTCCCGAGGGCGCTCCCGTGGTGCGTCCGGGCGACGCGAACCGCGATCGAAGCGGGCGACATCGCACAAACTCTCGCCCTCGCCGATCGCGGGGTCCGGCTGGGTGCGTCGGGAGTGGACCTCGGTCACCTTCTCCTTGCTGCAGCGTATGCGGAGATGCTGAGAAGTCAGGCCGACCTCGAGATGCTGAGCAAGGCATTGGACCTCCTGCCGGATCACGTCGCCAGCTGGTGGCTCGGGCTGTCGCTCCTGATCCTCGGAGCCATGACGAACGGTCAAGCGGGTCGCGTCGGCGGGTTCGTCAAGCTCGTCCAGGAAGCACCGCTCACATCGGACCTGTCCGTGCCGTACGCCCAGGCGCTCTTCACGTTGGTGGGCGGCCTCGTCCTCGCCGGCAAGGGGGACGTCGCCGCGCTCATCCTGAAGCGAACGGCGGAGGCTACGGCCTACAGTCCGCGCACGGAGGTGATCTTCGAGGCGTTCCGCGGGGCGGCGACCGCCGCGCTCGCGGCCGTGAGCCCGATCGACGGGAAATGGCAGCTCGAGTTCGCGTTCCTCGAAGGGAAAAAGGCGGCCGAGGCGCTGCGAGTCGTTGGCGCCCGGTACGCGGAAGGCATGGCGCTGAATTACTTCTCGGTTGCCGCCATGCACCTCGGCCGATACGAGGAAGCGGTCGCCGCCTGTCTGCGCTCGATTGCCCTCTGCACGACGAACAGCTTTCGCCTGAACGAAAGCTGGGCGCGTCTCTTCCTGGCCAAGGCCTATACCCGTTTGGACAGACCCGAGCTGGCGATCGAGGCAGTCGCGCCGCTCGAAGGGACGACGGACCAAAGCGTTCTCCAGATGCTCCCCATTACGACGGCCGAGGCTCGCCTCAAGCAGTCCCTCCTGCCGGAGGCATCGGTGGCCGCCGCAGCGGCGTGCGAAGGCGGATCACCGCGCTTGCGGCCCCTGGCGGCCTGCGTGCTCGCGCACACCCAGCTCGCGCAAGGAAACGCCGCGGCGTCCCTCCGCACGGTGGAAGCGACTTGGAGCCTTCACCCCTCGCTCGGGCTGGAGAGTCACCTCGAACTGTTGACCCTTCACGCGGAAGCGCTCCATCGAGTCGGGGACACGCAGGGAGCGAAAATCGCTGCGGTCCGAGCCCGCGACGCGGTTCTCGCGGTCGCCGACACCATTCAGGATGCCGAGCTGCGTGCCTCCTTTTGCACGAACGTTCCTCCTTGCGCACAAGCGCTGAAGCTCGCCCGCGACCTTCAAGAAGGTTGACTATGGCCCTTGCCGTGTTTTGTCGGCATCCTGCGTCGGCGAGCAGCACGGGGGCTGGCCCTCTTGCACTGCTTTCTACGCGAAAGATTTCCGACGATGGAGAATCACAAGGGTCGCGCCGACGCGTTTTGTACCTTCAGTCCCTTCAAGTCGAGGTGGTCTCGCTTCCTCCAATGGGTCGTGTATGCAGGAGCGCCCGATCACGATGCCGATATTCGGGAGCAAGGCTTTCTGCATTTCGCCTTCTGGACGTCGTTGCGCCATCGGGACCTGAAGAAAGCCGGCGTCCCGGAGCCCCAGAATCCGGCGAACGGTGCGCTGCTGTTCGTGAGCGTCTTCACCGGAGACGCCGACGACTATATCGCTGGATTCAGCGAACACCTGTCCGCCCAGATGGACGCGCTCTGGAGCGAAACGGAAGGCTGGCAGGGCGCGGCGGACCTCACGAAACTCAACACGTACATCGCCCAGCAGCGCCGTCGCGTGAATCTGTTCTTCAATGCTTATCGCGACGACACCAGAGGCGTGCGGAAGGCGCTGATTCTCCGGCGAAAGCTCGATCAGCTCGCTGACGAGCCGGCGGATCGCATGCCGCCTCCCGCCCTCGAAGACGAACTCGCGACCCTTGCCCGCGACCTGGAGGGGTCCGCGTGAAACTGCAACTCGACGACATCCAGGGCAACATCCTGGTCGGCTACCGGCTCCCGCTGGTCGCACACCTCTTCGCCGACGTGAGGTCGGAAAACCTGGCTCGATGCTGGGAATTCTTGGGAGCGGTTCCCGTAACGCCGGCGGCTAAAAGCGCGATGCCGCCGTACACGGTGAACCTCGGACTCACGTATCCGGCGCTGGCCGCTCTCGCGGGAGACGAGGACCGGAAAATCCGCACTGCGTTCCCGGCATTCGCCGCGGGGATGAGGGCGCGCGCGCTGCTGCTGCGAGATCCCGAGGTGGACACATGGGCGCACCGGCACCTCTGGGTCGCCATTCACGCAAAGGACGAGAGCGCCCTGAAGACGGGGGTCGAGGCCATCCGTCGAATCGGGCCAGACTTCGATCACGAATTGCACGGGGCGGCCATCGTCAAGGATGACCACTGGTTCGAGCATTTCGGGTTCCGCGACGATATTGCGAGCCCGGTCGTCGAAGGCACCGAAGCCATCCGTGAGCCGAAGAACCTCGCAGGTAACGGAAAGCGCGACGAGAACGGCCGTTGGATCCCCCTGAAGGCGGGCGAATTCGTCCTCGGCTATCCGAACGAATCGAACGGCCCCGAGCTGGGAGCGGAGCTCATGCGGGTGTTCCGGAACGGCACGTTCGCGGTCTTTCGCGACCTCGAGCAAAACGTCGACGCGTTTCGCCGGTACACGACCGAGGAAGCCCGCCGGATCGGCTTCGTCGAAGAGGACCTGGCCTCGAACATCATCGGACGGCGTCGTGACGGAATGGCGCTGATCGACGCGAACCAGCAACCGAACGATTTCGATTTTCAAGGCGATGTCAAAGGACACCAATGCCCGCTCGGCGCGCACATCCGCCGCGCGAACCACCGCGACCCCGATGTGAAGGAGGGCGGACGGCATCGCCTGATTCGCCGCGGTCGCCCCTACGAGAAGCCCGCGAACGGCGACGGGAAAGCGCCGTTGCGCGGCCTGTACTTCGTCGCGATGAACGCCAGCATCGAAGACCAATTCGAGTTCATCCAGCGGCAGTGGCTCAACGACCGTGCCTCGACCGATGGAGATCTGGATCCGCTCGTCGGTGTCGGCCCCTCGCGGATGTTCGTGGTCGAGGGGCAGCAGCCGCCGCTCACGCTCGTCGACATGCCGAGCTTCGTGACCTTCCGCGGCGGGGAATACTATTTCATGCCGGGCATCTCGGAGCTCAGGGAGCTTGCGCGAAGTAACCGGCACTTGCCGATGCAATGGGGGAGCTATCGATGACGACGACGACGACGATGACGACGATGCAGCAGCTCAAGCCGGTACCGGGTATCCTGATCCGCGCCTTCGCGCGATGGTTCCGCGCTCTACCGGAACGCGGTCTCGCGATGCAGGAGCTCACCTGCGTCTTCGCCGTCACCGACTCGATGAATCCCGCGTTGAGCGACGCTCTCGCGCGGCAGGACGCTCGCCTCGACGAGGAGTACGAGGCCGCAGCGGGATCAGGCGACGTTTTCATTCGATCATACGCCGTTCCCGGACTCCATTCGTTCCGCTTCACGCTCATCGCTCCCTCGAGGCAGAGCAACGGGGACGAGCCGCCCCGCGCGCCCTCGGTGCTCCTCATGTCCCTGGTATTCGACGGCGACCAGAAGGATGTCCTCACGGGTCTCTACGAAAAGATGCTCCCGGAGCTGCAGGAGATCTTGCAGCACGTTCAGGGCTTCGCCGGAACCTCGACCATCGATCAGTTCGTTCGGTTCGTTCTCGGGCGCCGGGTGAAAAGCGGTTTCTTCTTCCGCGACATCGGGCTGCTCGGCGACGAAAAGCAGCGTCTCGATCTGACCCGAACCGAGATGGAAGAGGCCGTCTCTCTGAGGGGGGATTTCGTCCGCTTCTATGCGAGACATCGGACCGACTCGCCCAAGGACCTGCGAACGGCGTTCGAGGAGTGGCGCCGCCAGCACGGGCTCGGGCTCTCGTTGCCCTTGTCGAAGTTCGAGAGGGGCGTACCGGACGAGCACCGCTGGATCCGCCGCGTCGTGGAGCTCACCCTGAGGCTCCAGGACCGGGACGCGCGGCAGGCTCCCGATCACCGGAAGCGCCGCGTGGCTCACTCGAAGCACCACGGCTTCATGCATGCCACCTTCGAAGTCGCCGGCAACCTCGAACCTCGCTACCAGAAGGGCCTCTTTGCCAAGCTCAAAACCTACGATGCGTTCGTCCGCACCTCGAACACGACCGACACCCGCCGCGCCGACTCGAAGCGTGACGGGCGCGGCGTGTCGATCAAGGTTCTCGACGTCGGCGGGCTCGAGGACGCGGTGATCGATCCGCAACCGGAAAAACGCCTCTCCCCCGTCGACGACGAACTCGGGGTCAAACAATCATCGCCGGGTGCCATCTCGCAGGACTTTCTGCTCATCGCGAACCCGACGTTCTTCTGTCGCGACGTCCGCGACTTCACGGTCTTCCGGGGCCTGCTCGACGTCGAGGTGCCGTATCGCTGGCTCGGGGCCCTGGTCCTCGCCTTCGAGCACCCGCGCCGGGCGCTGATTTTTGCGCAGGCGTTCCTACAACGTATCAACCACCCGTTCCAGGCCACGTACCACAGCATGACTCCGTACGCGTTCGGTGAAGACGCGGTGGCGAAGTACATCGTCGAGGCGAGAGATCAGAAGCGTTTCTCCCGGTTCCGTGCTCCTCCTGGGACGGACAACGCCCTCAGCGTGACGTTGAAGGAGAGCCTTGTGGACACGCCGATCGTGCTCGACTTCTTCGTTCATGCGCCACCTCCCGACCAGGTCGATGTCGAGGACACTACCCGCGACTGGGATCGAAAAGCTTATCCCCGCGTCCGCGTCGCGACCCTCACGATCCCTCCACAAGATCCGACGACGCCAGCTCGCCTCGAGCTGGGAGAACGCACCACGTTCAACCCGTGGAACGCTTTGAAGGCGCACCGCCCGCTCGGCAGCTTGAATCGCGCTCGCCTCGCCATCTATGAAGCGAGCGCGAAAGCGCGACGCGCCGACACCCCGGTTGCGCGCGCCGTTGCCGTGGAGCCCAAACCTCCCTGGCAAGTAGAGTCATTCCGCCTGACGCCCCCGCCGCCCGCTCCATGCGATCCCCTCTCCGAGCCGCCCCCCAGCGAAGAGAACGTCTCCGAGATCCATCCGCCGATACCACCGCACCCGACGGTGAACTGACGAGAAGATTCGGCACATCGTGGTCCTGCCGTTGGAGAACCGATCGCACCCGCGACGACGGTCGTTGCTCAGAGTTCGGCCACGATGCTTTGTGCGGTCGCGAGCCTTCCGAGCAGCCTCGGGTTTTGCACGACAGCACCTGGCGTGCAGCGCCGATCGTCGCCGGCCTCGCCGGCACGCGCATTGCACCAAGCCGCGCCATGAATTCGCGACTTCACGAAACGACCGCGTCACGCGGCACGATACGAGGACGAGTAACATCCACGCTGCAGCTCGTCTGCATCGTTGGGGCCATGGGCGCGGCGCTTGCCAGCTCCGCGTGCTCGGGCTCATCGAACGCGAAGACGCCCGCATCCGCGTCCGATCCATCTCCGGCGCGCCTCGAGGTTGTTGACCGCCTGGACGAAGCGACGGCGTTGATCCGAGAATTTCGCGGAAAGCTGCCCGAGTCCGTCACGAAGGATGCTCGGTGCGTTGTCGTCGTTCCCTCGATGATAAAGGGTGGGTTCATCGTGGGGGCAAGGCACGGCGAAGGGTTTGCGCTTTGTAGAGCACTCGCAGATGGAGGCGTGGCGCAACATTGGAGCGCGCCCGCGCCGATAGCGGTCTCCGGGGGAAGCGCGGGCTTTCAAATCGGCCTCGAATCGGTCGATCTGTTGATGCTCGTCGAAAGCGACTCGGGAATGAGGAAGCTCCTCAGCTCCAAGTTCGAGATCGGCGCGGACGTGTCCGCGTCGGCGGGCCCTGTAGGTCGCGGCCGTCAAGTGGGGACCGATACCACGCTGAAATCGGAGGTCTTCGCGTATACGCGCTCACGCGGATTGTTCGCGGGAGCGGAGCTGAGCGGCGCCGTCGTCAAGCAGGATCGCGACGCGACGGCCGCGCTCTACCGCGAAGACAAAGACTTCAGGACGCTCCTCTCCACCGAGGCGACGCCCGACCTCGATGCGTCCCGTCATTTCGTCGACGCCGTGTTCGAAGTCATGCGCTGAGATCAGCACGACGCGCGGCGGTCACGGCCAAACCCGAGCGAGGTGATTCGAAAGGGCCCATACGGTGACCAGATATTGGGCAGCTGGACCAACCCGCTCGGCTCGCTTCCGAGCACCTCCGTAGCCGCCGCCGGACGTTCGTTGAAGCCTCTTCCGCAGCTGCTGAACACGCATTGAACAGTGGCGAAACGCGTGGCGCGCATGTTGCTTTGTGGGTCCACGATTGGACCGTCATCGGACAAAGATCGCACTCGCGTTCGCGGCCGCCATCACCGTCGCGCTGTCGACCGTGGCGGCGGCGTGGACTGAATCCGAAAAGCGTAAGCTGCCCGCCGCGAGCCCGACCCCGCGACGCCAGGCGACGTCGCGCTGTGGGTGCCGCGCATCGTACTCGCGCCAGTTTACGTGGTCTTCGACTACGGCCTACGTCGTCCGCTCGGTGCCGGTGTCTCCGGGGCCGAGCGATCGAACCTGCCTGAAACGCTGTACAACTTCTTCCTCTTCGGCCCCGATCACAAGGCAGGCTTCGCGCCGATCGCCTTTTTCGACCTCGGAGCTCGTGCCTCCCCCTCGCGTCCGGCTCAGCGCAGCGCGCTCTTGGCGCGCGCCCCGAACGGGTCCATGGGGCGATGAGGAGAGCATGGGCAAGCCCTGAGCCGATCCTGAAGTGCCAAAATCGGAACATTCGACCCCGTGTCGTGGCCCCGTTCAAGGCCATTCAGAGGTCTGAAGAGCCCTGTACCGATCCAGCTGTGTCTCGACAAGGGTCTACATGAGTCATGAACAGATCCTGTGTGGACGGAGCAAGGCTCGTGGCAGCCCAGATCGGATCCGGACTGGCTCGAAGACCGCGATCTTAATGCCTTGAACTATCCTGCCGAGGTCCAGATCAGGGCTTACGCTCACCCTGAAGGACAACCGGCACCAGCGACCATGTCGTGCCGAGGACCAGCGCGGACACGATGAGGCTCACGACCGGATCTGGTTTCTCTTCTGGCAGCTCGCGCTCGAGCGTCATCCGGCTGCGGTCGGTTCGGGGATGTGGCGTTCGCGTTCGTCACGGCGATTGCCTACGCCTCTTTGGACGTCACGCGACGCGCAGCTTGATGCGCGCGCCAGCCACGGCAAGCGCCCGCACCATCGACTCGAGGCTCGCTTGAGAGTCGGCACCCTCCAGCTTCGCCACGCGTGACTGACTCGATCCGAGCGCCTTCGCGAGCTGGGCTTGCGTGAGTCCGGCAGCCATCCGGCGCTCCCGCACCGCGGCCGCGAGCACGACTCGGAGTTCGACGACAGCGGCCTCGGCATCGCTCAGGCCGAGGAACTTCCGCACGGTCGTCACCCGACCACCCATCTTCTTCAGCTTTGCGCGTTTCCTTGCGTCCATGGCTTGGCTCCTATCTTCCATCCCATTCACCGCGCTGCAGGCGTCGGAGGAGCACACCAGCATCGATGCGTGCTTGTTTCGAGAGGGGAGGCGTCTTGATTTCGCCTGAGAGGACCACGAGCGTCTTGTCCGCGGCTGCCACGCTCGAGACGTATGTCATATATGGCATAGCCACGCAAGCTTGACGAGCTCGGTCGCCTGTCGGCGGGTTGCGGCAGCAGCGCTCGCCGCCGTACCGGTGCTCGTCCACGCTTTCCGGTGCCGCCGTGATGGGTTCGCAGCACGATTCGTGGTCGACACGGATTCGACCGGTAGGCGCCGGGCGCGGGTCGAACTTCGACGACCAGCTGCACGGGACGAAGATCTGCGGAAATCGCCCGATCGTGAACGCCCGGATCGGCGCATCGTGAACACGGAAAT
>CAZDNG010000106.1:0-19233 GCA_964506835.1 uncultured Polyangiaceae bacterium | reverse complement strand
GGGGTCGAAACACGGTTCCTCCATTTCCGTGTCAACGAAACCGAGGGAGGCTCACTAGAGAGAGTTTCGAGAACGGCGAGCTGGCGATCACTTGAAGCACTGAAACGAAAGTCCGCTCAGCGACTTTGGCGGGGGCCATGTGATGGGGAACGATTCGGTGCCGCTTTGCGATTGCACGGTCACCGCGCCCGGTCTTCCTAGGATGCCGGCGTCGCCGCCGTAGATGATCGACGAGTTTACGGTGTCGCTCGCCGCGCCCACCGAAAACTGGATGAAGAATGACCCGCTGCCACTCTCGGAGATGTTCGTGATGTGTCGCTCGGCGACGGCGTCTTTAGGGCCGTAGAATAGCCGATACGAACTATCCGTCGCGTCGTCCACCGGCTGGGTGAGCAGGAACGTTTCTCCACTCGGAGCGTTCGCGAAGAGAACGATCGCGACGTCGCCCGGGAGGTTTTCGACGGTGAACCCTTGAAGCGCGCTGGCGTCGACGACGGTGAGCGTTTCCGAAACGGCGCCCGGGTCGCCAATGAAACCCTTCTGGTCCGGTGGACCGAGCGCCATTGCGGTTGCGTGGCCGTTCTCTTGGTGGACGAGCAGCGCTTCGTAGTGCGCGCCGCCGTCGGGAAGCGGATCTGCCGCGTACGAGAAGGTGTAGTCGTTCGCCGAGCTTCCGGAGCCGTTGACGCGCTTTCGGTAGAGCGTGCTCCCCGACGAAACGAACACGCGATTCGTGTAGCTGCCGTCCGTCGTTTCATCCGCGACGTACAGCGTTCCGCTCTCGTCTTTGCCAACACCGAGGAGCTTCTCCAGCGTGATCGGCAAGGCGTGCGGCGCAAGCGGATCGCACGCTGACACTGCGTCGCTCGACGCCGATGACGGCGAACCGGAAGAGCTACACGCGACGAGGCACGTCGCGAACGCGAGAGCCCAGCAGGAACAATGGATTTCTTGAGATCCGCTCGCGGCGTCGCTCGACCGTCGTGTGCTGCGAGCGACCCGCGCCGGCCTCGCCGGTAGTCTCACTCGCGTCTCGATGGCGGATCGCGATCTTGTCGTCCTGGATTGATCAGGGCCTGGCATCGAACGGGTCCCTACCCGTTCGAGTTCCGCTCGTAAAGGTTGGACCGCCGACCATAGGCGACCGCGAGGGTCCCTCGCCCCCTCAAGCCGCGAAGCGTGGCGAAGCGACCAACAGAACTGGTGCACACGAGCCACCGCGAGGCAGGCCTCATGGATTTCTTGAGATCCGCTCGCAGCGTCGCTCGACCTTCGTGCGCTGCGAACGACCCGCGCCAGGCTCGCCGGTATTCTCCTTGCCGATGCTGAACTTCCAACGAATGAGCAAGTCGTGGCGGCGACCAGGGCCCTTCCCGGTCGCGTGCTGCGGGCACGCTCGCGCGAGCCCCAAGCGGCCCGCGTCTGGGGGCGATCGCAAAGACCGCGCGTCGAGATGACCGGGTGAGGACCAGAAGCGTGAACGGCCGGGTCGGCCAGCGCCGTCGAGCACAATTCGAACGGGTAGGGACCCGTTCGATGCCACGACTTCGCGGTCGTGGCAGACAAGATCACGATCCACCAATGATGCGCGAGTGAAAATACCGGCGAGGCCGGTGCGAGTCGTTAGCAACACGCGAATGTCGCGCGACGTTTCTGGCGACTCACAAAAACTCGGCCGGGCTTCCACGCTGAGCACCGAGAGCGGCAGATCGATGCGTGCTCGCAGCGAGCGCCGACCTGACCGCGTCTGGGGGCGATCGCAAAGACCGCGTGCTCGTATGGGCGGGTGAGGACCGGAAGCGTGGATTGCCACGCTGAGGACCGAGAGCGCCCAGACGGGCGCGTGCTCGCAGCGAGCGCCCCCAGACGCAGGAACGCCTTCCCGGAGGGCACGGGAAGGCGATCCCTTTTTCTCAATCGATGCTCAGGAGGGAACGGCGCGCCTTGCGGCGCGCTAAACTCTGACGTCAGCCGCCGCTGCGACGCTGGAACGTGGGGATGTCCCAGTCGTGGTCGGGGCTCGCGGTGGTCGACGAGGGGAAGGTGATGCGGTCGCGCACGTGGGGCAACGGCGATTGCGCCATCTGGCTCGGCGGAGCGCTCGAATGGGCGAGATGACCGGCGGCGGGCGCGGGCCTCCGCGTGGAGTACGCGAGCTCCGGGTGCGGGATGGAGTGCGAGACGCGCGTCGCGGGTCCCGGGGCTTCGCGCTCCATCGGCTGACGGCTCGCTTGCTTGAGGAGATGCGCGTGTTCTTCGTTGGCGCGGTTGAAGCCCGTCGCGATGACGGTCACCTTGAGGACGTCGGCCATGGTGTCGTCGATGGTGGCGCCGAAGATGATGTTCGCGTCCTCGTGCGCTTGCTCCTGGATGAGGCTCGCCGCTTCCTGGATCTCGCGCATCTTCATATCGGGGCCGCCGACGATGTTGATGAGGACGCCCGTCGCACCGTCGACGGAGATGTCGTCGAGGAGCGGCGAGGTGATCGCTTCTTGTGCGGCGAGTCGCGCGCGGCCGTCGCCCTTGGCGCAACCGGTACCCATGAGGGCGCGTCCCATGCCGTTCATGACGGCGCGCACGTCGGCGAAATCGACGTTGACGATGCCTTCCTGCGTAATGAGGTCGGCGATGCCGCGAACGGCCTGGAAGAGCACTTCGTCGGCCTTCCGGAACGCCTCCATGAACGTGAGCTCTTCGTCGGCGAGGCTGATGAGCTTCTCGTTCGGAATGGTGATGAGGGTGTCGACGTGCTCGCCGAGCCACTGAAGACCTTGCTCGGCGCGGCGTGCGCGCTGGCGACCTTCGAAGATGAACGGCTTGGTCACGACGCCGACGGTGAGCGCGCCTTCTTCCCGCGCGAGCTGCGCGATGATCGGAGCGGCGCCGGTTCCGGTGCCGCCGCCCATGCCGGCGGTCACGAACACCATGTCCGCTCCGGCCAGCGCTTCCTTGAGTCGCGTCACGTCTTCGAGCGCGGCCTTGCGACCGCGTTCGGGGTCGGCGCCTGCGCCGAGCCCTTTGGTGACCGCGCCGCCGATGGGAATTTTCACCGGCGCGGCGTTGGCGTTCAGCGCCTGCGCGTCGGTGTTCACGGCGATGAATTCGACTCCTTCGAGTCCGAACTGGATCATCGTGTTGATGGCGTTGCCGCCCGAGCCGCCGCAGCCCACCACTTTGATGCGGGCTTGATATGCGACCATTTCGTCCGCAAATTCGATCGAGAAACTCATTTTATCCTCCCAAACGCTCTCTCAGCGGACCCAGTTGCCGTGTCTCGGGGCTGCCTCTCCCGAGACGGGGTCCTTCTTGAACACCGCCTGCTGACGCCGTTGACCTTCCTTCAGTCCTTGTTCGAATCCATCAAAACGCTGCCTTGAACCAGGTCCAGAATCCGCCGCGTCGATCGGGCGGTTCGTGAATCACTCCGCGGAGCTCGGGCACGACGCGCTCGGCGGCTTCTTGTCGCGAGTGCATCTCGGCGAGCTTGGCCGCGCCGTAGCGCACGAGGCCGACGCCGGTCGCGTATTGCGGCCCTTGCACGAGCTGCACGATGCCCTTCACGCCGATCGGAAAACCGAGTCGCACCGGCATCGCGAGCACTTCTTCGGCGCACTCGACCATGCCTTCCATGAGCGCGGCGCCGCCGGTAAGAACGACTCCGGCGCTGATCTGTTCGATGAGCCCGGCTTCTTCGATACGCCGCCGCACCTCGCTGAAGATTTCCTCGACGCGAGGCTCGATGATGTCCGAAACGACGCGCCGAGCGACCTTGCGCGGCGTGTGACCGCCGACACCCGGGACTTCGATCTCTTCGTCGTCGGCGATCATGCGGCCGAGCGCGCACCCGAAGTTGCGCTTCAGACGCTCGGCTTCGCCGCCGGGGGTCCGGAGGCCGGCCGAGACGTCGCGGGTGATGTTGTTTCCGCCCGCCGGAATGACGCTGGTGTGGGCGATGCCTCCGTCGGCGTAGACGAGCAGGTCCGTCGTGCCGCCACCGATGTCGATCACCGCGACGCCGATTTCCTTCTCGTCGTCGGACAAGACGGCGTCCGCGCTGGCGAGGGGTTCGAGGACGACGTCGGCGACCTCGAGACCGCACCGTTCGACGCAGCGACGGACGTTCTCGACGCACGATTTGGCGGCGGTGATGAGGTTCACGCGCACCTGGAGCCGGACGCCGCTCATGCCGATCGGGTCGCGCACGCCGTCTTGATTGTCGACCAAGTACTCACGCGGGAGCGCGTGGAGGATCATCCGATCGGCGTCGACCGGGATTGCGCGAGCGCCTTCGAGCACGCGCTCGAGGTCCGCGAGCGTCACTTCCCGTCCTGAGACGGCGGCGACGCCGTCCGAGACGTGGCTCCGAATGTGACCCCCGGCCACGCCGGCGTACACGGTCTGGATTTCCACGCCGGCCATGGTCTGGGCGGCGTCGATGGCCTCGCGAATGGAGCGAACGGTCCATTCGATGTTCGAGACGACCCCTTTGCGCAGGCCGCGACACGGCACGTTGCCGACGCCGAGGATCGTGACCCCGTCCGCGTCGACTTCTCCGACGACGGCAGACACCTTGGTGCTGCCGAGGTCGAGACCTACGATGATTTCCGCTCCGCTCGCGCTGGTCATGTCGTCACTGATTGAGGCAAAATTTCAGCTGTTTTAGTGCCGGGGACTCGTGCACGACGCTGCCATGCGGGTCCGGAGCGGGCCAAGTTTCGGCGCGAGTTGATTCTGGGGGGCCTTGGCCCCCCGCGGCTCGCTTGCGCGACCGCTCCCCCCGCCGCCTTCGGCGGGCTCGCTTCGCTCGCGGGCCGCAACGTCCCTCATCGCATCCTCACGACCACGCGTTCGGGGTGGGCGGCGTTGTCGAGAAAGATGATCCCGGGAAGCTCGCCGTTCGCCTGGAGCTTCGCGATGACCCTGGCGCCCATGAGCAGCTTCTGCCGAAACGGCCCCATGCCGAGCTCGAGGGCCGTCCCGCGCTTCCCGATGGTCAGAACGACCGCGCCGTCGGAGCCGAGGTGCACCTCCTCGGGCTCGTAGACCTTGGAGAGGGGCATGCTCTGGTACTCGCGGACGACTTCGAGACCGACCGCGAGTCGATCGACGGCGCGGTCACGGTCGACGGCGAGGTCTCGGGTGTTCACCCCGGTGATGAAGGGAAGATCGGTCGGATCCTTGGCCTCGACCGGCTTGAACGGCTCCCCTTGCGGGGTGATCAGGTAGAGGCCATCGTCGAGGGTGGCCACCGCGGCTGCCTCGCGCTCGACGATGTCGACGTGCAGGGTTCCGGGGAGTCCGCGGCCGACCCGGGCTTGCTGGATCCACGGATCTTCGAGGAGCTTCTGTTCGGCTGCGTGCGTGTCGACCGCGAACAGGTTTTGCCCGAGCGAGACTCCGGCGAGCCGCGCGAGCTCGCCGCCGTTGTAGTGGTGGTTGCCGGTGACGGCGAGGAGCCGGATCGAAAACCGCGGCGTCGTGAGCGCGTAGCGGTGCGCCCCCCACGCGAGCATGAGCGAGAGCGCCGTGACCAACCCGAGCCCGAGCACGAGCTTCGATCCCGCGACGACGAGCGCGAGCGGACCGGGGCCCGCGGAGCCGTCACCTTCGGCGTCGCCCCTCGGCGCGACGGGGCCCGGCGGCGGACTGTCGCTCGCGACGAAGCCGTATTCGCTCGGGGCGTCGACGACGGCGCCCTTTGCCGTCCGCTTCGCGGTCGTACGGCGTCGATTCATGGGGAGCCTCCCTTCGACGGCAGGATTCGCTTTTCGATGATCGCCTGGACGTCCTTGAGGATCTTGTTCACGTCGCCCGCACCGAGCGCGATCACGCAGTCGCCCGGGCTCGCGGCCGCGGCGAGATCTTCCGCGAGCTTCTTGCGGTCGCGCGCGTACGACACCTCGTGGTGGCCGTGCTCACGAATGGCCGCGGCGAGCCGGTCGCTCGACGCGCCGGCGATCGGAGCTTCGCCGGCCGCATAGACGTCGAGCAAAAAGAGCCGGTCCGCCTGGTTGAACGCACGCGTGAATTCGTCGAAGAGGTGGTGCGTGCGCGTGTAGCGATGCGGCTGGAACGCGACGATGATCCTGCCGTCGAACGCGCGCCGGGCCGCGGCCAAGGTGGCGACGACCTCCGCCGGATGATGGCCGTAGTCGTCGACGAGGGCGACGCCGCCCGGTTCGGCGACGATCGAGAAGCGACGCGCGACGCCGCGGAACGTCGCGAGCGCCTCCTTGATCACGTCGAGCGGCACTTCGAGCTCGTCGGCGATGGCGATCGCGGCGAGACAGTTCAAGACGTTGTGTTGCCCGGGCATCTGCACGACGAACTCGCCGTAGGGTCTGCCGTGGCGGTAGGCGACGAAGCTCGTGCGCATCCGATTGAACCCGAGCGCGCGCGCCGAATAGTCGGCCTGCGGCGACAAGCCGTACGTCACGTGACGGCGCACGATGCGCGGCAAGAGCTCTTGAACCGACGGATGATCGAGACAGAGGACGGCGAGCCCGTAGAAGGGCACCTTTTCCGCGAACTGCACGAAGGCTTCCTTCACGGCGTCGTGCGTGCCGTAAAAGTCGAGGTGCTCGGGGTCGATGTTGGTGATCGCCGCGATCGTGGGCGTGAGCCGGAGAAACGAGCCGTCGCTTTCGTCCGCTTCGGCGACGAGCAAATCGCCCGCGCCGAGGCGCGCGTTCGTGCCCCAGACGTGCATGCGTCCTCCGACGACGACCGTCGGATCGAAGCCGGCCGCGCCGAGGATCGTCGCGACCAGGGACGTGGTCGTGGTCTTGCCGTGCGAGCCGGCGATCGCGACGCCGTATTTCACGCGCATCAGCTCGGCGAGCATTTCCGCGCGCGGAATCACCGGGATCCCGCGCTTGCGCGCTTCGACGAGCTCCGGATTTTCGTTCTGAATGGCGCTCGAATAGACGACGACGTCGGCGCCGGGGACGTTTTGCGCTTGATGACCGACGTCGATCCGCACGCCGAGCCGCTTCAGACGACTCGTCGTCTCGCCTTCTTTCAGATCCGAACCGGAGACGTCGAACTCGAGCGTGCGAAGGATCTCGGCAAGCCCGCTCATGCCGATGCCGCCCACCCCGACGAAGTGAACGTGGCGCACGCGTCCGCGGAACATCACGCGCTCCTTTCCGTGGACGTGGCGAGTCTTTCACCCCCGGCAGCGTCGTCGCGCGGGACGTAGATCGCGCCGTTGTGCCCTCGCCCGTGGGCTCCGGCGAGCCGCAAGAGGTCGCGGGCAATGACGAGCGCGGCGTCCGGGCGTCCGAGCCGCGTCGCGTCCTTGGCCATGCGCCGAAGCAACGTTCCCTCTGCTGCGAGGCGACCGAGCTCGGTCAAAAGTCGTGGAACTGTTGCTTCACGAGCGAGCACCATCACCGCCGCGCCCTCGCGGGCGAGCCACTCGGCGTTGTGACGCTGATGGTCGCCGGCGTACGGATACGGAATGAGGAGACTCGGACGGCCCACGGCGCAAATTTCGGCCACGGCGCCTGCGCCGGCGCGACCGATGACCAGATCCGCCGCGGCGAGCGCGCGCGGCATGTCGTCGATGAAGGGGACGACGCGTGCGATGCTCGCCCTGCCGAGCTCGGCGTAGAGCGCTCGGACCACTTCGTCTTTGCCGGCGCCGGCTTGATGGACGACCGAAACGCGGGTCTTTACCGCGGCGAGCGCGCGCGGCACCGCGTCGTTCAGCGACGCGGCGCCCTGGCTGCCGCCGAGGACGAGCACCCGGAGCTCCGCGCCGGGCTCGTACGCCACGGGTCGAAAGCCGTCGCGGAGCGGAACCCCCGTGCGAAGCACCCGCGCCGGCGAGAAGTGACGTTCCGACTCGGGAAAAGCGGTGTATGCGCGCTCGACGAGCGGTGCGACCAGTCGATTGGCCAGACCGATGGCGCTGTTCGGCTCCATCAACGCGAGCGGGATCCCGAGCGAGCGCGCGGCGACCGAGATCGGACCCGCCGCGTAGCCGCCGATCGAGAACACCACGCTCGGCGTGTGCCGAGCGAGGAGCGCCCGCGCCTTGGGGATCGCCGAGAGCGCCTGCGCCGCGCCGCGGACCGCGCCGGCGATCCCGTTGCCGCGCATCGGAAGAACGCGGAGCAGCTCGAGGGCGTAGCGGCGTTCGGGAACGACTTTCGTCTCGAGGCCACGCTCGGTGCCGACGAAGACGAGCGCGATTTCCGGCGCGAGCGCGCGCACCGCGTCGGCGACGGCGATGAGCGGGAACACGTGCCCGCCGGTGCCCCCGCCCGCGAAGACCATCGACGTCATGACGACGCTCCGGCGGCGTTCGGGTCATGAAGCGACGCATCGATCGGCGCAAAATCAGCCTCCGTCGCCACGAACGCGCTCGCCTCGGCGGGACGACCCGGCGTCGCGAAACGCGACGTGCCTCCGCGATCGCGCGATATGTTGAGGAGGATCCCCATGGCGGCCGCGCTGACGAGGAGCGACGACCCGCCGTAGCTCACGAACGGAAGCGTGAGTCCCTTCGTCGGGAGCATCGCCATGGCGACCGCGAGATTGATGAGCGCTTGCAAGCCGAACAGCACGGCGATGCCGAACGCGATGTACGCGCCGTATTCGTCGTCCGCGCGGAGCGCCACGCGGATTCCGCGCGCCACGATGACGAGATACGTGAGCGAGAGTGCCAAAATACCCAAGAAGCCGAGCTCCTCGCCGATGATCGCCGAGACGAAATCGGTGTGTGCTTCGGGCAGGTAGAGAACCTGCAAGCCCTTGCCGAGACCCATGCCCGTGGTCTGGCCGGAGCCGAAGCTCATGACCGATTGGAAGGGCTGGTACGCGAGATCTTGCCGGTGCTCGGCCATGTTGAACCACGCGAGCACGCGCTCCCAGCGATACGCCTTGGAGCGAACGAGCCACGCCCCGACACCGGCGCCGAGGATCATCGCGCCGAGGAGGTAACCGAGCCGCGCCCCCGCGACGAAGAGCATCGCGAACGTGAGGAGCAACAGCACGAGCGCGCCGCCGAAGTCGGGCTGCTTCAGGCAGAGCAGCATGAGCACGCCGGCCATGAGAAAGTGCGGCAGCATGCCGATCTTGAACGATCGCACCTGCTCCTGCTTCTTCGCGAGCGAGTACGCGAGCCACAAGATGAGCGCGAGCTTTGCGGCTTCGGACGGCTGCACGCTCACCGGGCCGAACCTCAGCCAGCGCGCCGCGCCGCCGCCGGTGTGTCCGAATCCGACGACCGAGAGCACGAGCAGGATCGTGACGCCGCCGATCGCGGGGTACGTGAGCTTCCTGAGCTGGTGGTAGTCGATGCGGGCGCAGACCGTCATGATCGCCAGCGCGACGACCGCGTAGAGCCCTTGGCGCTTGAGGAAGTAGTACGGGTCGTGAAAGGTGACCGTCGCTTCGATGGTGCTCGCCGAGAACACCATGAGGACGCCGAAGCCGAGGAGGGCGACGGCGACCGCGCCGAGCAGCGGGTCGACCGGGCCGCGCCGCGGCGCGATTTCGGTGCTGATCTCGTCGCTCACGCGGACCTCCGTGCGGCGAGGCGGCGCGCCGCGGCGGCGAATCGCTCGCCTCTGTCTTTGTAGCTCGTGAACATGTCGAAGCTCGAACACGCGGGGGAAAGGAGAACCGCGTCGCCGGGCTCGGCGAGCGCGCACGCCCGCTCGACGGCGTCGTCGATGCTGGCCGCGCGAACCACCGGAACTCGATTGCCGACGTCGCTCGCGATGCGATCCGCCGCTTCCCCGATGACCACGACGGCCCGCCCCTTTTTCGCGAGCGCGTCGACGAGCGGCGCGTAGGAGCCGAGCTTGTCGCGGCCGCCGGCGATGAGCACCGCGCGCGATTCGGTGAGCCCGGAGAGCGCGGTGACGGCCGCGCCCACGTTCGTCGCTTTCGAGTCGTCGTAGTAGCGCACGCCGTCGAGCTCCACGACCAAGGTCATTCGATGGTCGAGCGCCCGAAATCGTCCGAGGCCCTCGACGAGGGCGGCGTCCGAAATGTCGAAGACGCGCGTCGCCGCCACCGCGGCGGCCGCGTTCGCGGCGTTGTGCGCGCCGTGGAAGTCGGTCTCGACGAGCGAGAACCGCGCGCCGGTTTTTCTTTCCACGACGGCGCGCTTCTCGACGAAGTAGTCGCCACCCTCGCCGAACGTCACCAGACGACCGCGACCGCGCTCGGCTTCGCGGCGGCACACCGCGTCGCCGGACGGAATGACCGCGACGTCGTCCGGACGCTGATTCACGAACGCGTTGCCCTTCGCGTTCGCGTAGGCCTCGAACGACGGGTACCGATCCAGATGATCTTCGGTGACGTTGAGAAGGACGCTGACTTTCGGACGGAAGGTCGGCGCGCGCTCGAGCTGGAAGCTCGACACTTCGACGACCAGAACGTCGAACGGCCGACCCACGGCCTCCGAAAGCGGCGTGCCGAGGTTGCCTCCGGCGAAGATCCGGAGCGACCCGGATTCGAGCAATGCGGCCACTGCGGTGGTCACAGTGCTCTTGCCGTTCGTGCCGCCCACGGCGAGGATCGGCGCCGTGACGAAGCGCGAGGCCAGCTCGAGCTCGCCGATCACCGGGACGCCGCGCGCCTCGGCGCGTTCGAGCGCAGGAAACGACGGCACGCCGGGCGAGAGCACGACGAGATCCGCGGCCTCGAACGGGACGCCCTCGTGGCCGCCGCCGTGGAGCTCGATGCCGAGCGCGTGAGCCTCCTTTCCGAGATCGGAGGTCGGGCGAATGTCGTTGCCGATGACCTTGGCGCCACGCTCGAGACAGAGCCGCGCCGCAGAAACGCCGCTCTGGCCGAGGCCGACGACGATGACGGATTGGTCACGGAGTTCGTCGGCCATGGTTACCTGAGCTTCAACGACGCGAGCGAGACGAGCGCGAGGAGGATGGAGATGATCCAGAAGCGCACGATGATCCGCGGCTCCGGCCACCCTTTCTTTTCGAAGTGGTGGTGGATCGGAGCCATCAAGAACACACGCCGCCCGAACAGCTTGAACGACACGACCTGCGTGATGACGCTGACGGTCTCGACGAAGAAGATCCCGCCGAGGAGGATGCTCAAGAGCTCGTTCTTCGTCAGCACGGCGAGCATGCCGAGCCCTCCGCCGAGCGCGAGCGACCCCACGTCGCCCATGAATACCTGGGCGGGGTACGTGTTGTACCAAAGAAAACCGATGCCCGCGCCGATGACGCTCGCGGCGAAGATCGCGAGCTCGCCCATCTCGGGGATGCCGGGGATGTCGAGATACTGAGCGATCGGTCGTCCGAAGAGCACGAGACCGGCGACGTACGCCCACATCAAGTAGGTGCCGGCGTTGATCATCACCGGACCGATCGCGAGGCCGTCGAGGCCGTCGGTGAGGTTCACGGCGTTGCTCGTCGCGACGACGACGAACACGGCGAACACCACGTAGAGCCAGAGAGGCAGCTCGATCGGATGCTTGGCGAACGCGACGAACGGCACCGAGAGCCGCGAGCGGATGGCGACCCACCCGACCGGCATCGCCGGTTCGTAGAGAAAACAGTAGCTGATCGCCACCGCGCCGACCGCGGTCTGGCCGAGCAGCTTGTACTTTCCAGGCAACCCGCCGCTGCTCTTCTTGACGAGCTTTCGACGATCGTCGACGTACCCGATGACGCCGTACCCCGCCGTGAGCCCGGCCGTCGCGACGACGAACGCGTTGTGCACGTCCGCCCAGAGAATCGTCGGCACGAGGACACACAAGAGGATGAGCGAGCCGCCCATCGTCGGCGTTCCGGCCTTCTTGTAGTGGGACTCCGGTCCGTCCTTGCGAACGACCTGGCCGATCTGCTTCCTCTGCAGCTCGCGGATGAACCACGGCGCGAGCCAGAACGACAGGAACATCCCGGTGAGCGTCGCCATGATGGCGCGAAACGGAATGTACCGAAGCACGTTGAGCGCGCCGGCCCAGCCGAATTTGCCGGAGAGCGGAAACAGGAGCTCGTAGATCATGCCGCGCGGCCTTTCGCGCGAATCAATTCCTCTACGATCTTCTCGGCGTGGATCCCGCGGGAGGCTTTGACCAGGACCACGTCGCCGGAGCGGACGCGGTCGAGGACGACGCGCACGGCGGCTTCGGCGTCCGTGGCAAAGGTGGCGTCGAGGCCGGACGCGGTGGCGAGCGCCACGAAGCGCGCGGCGTCGCCCCCGATCGCGACGAGGACGGACGCGCCACTCGCGCTCACTTCGCGACCGATCGCGTCGTGGTGAGCAGTGGCTTCGGCGCCGAGCTCGCGCATTTCGCCGAGGACGAGGAAGAGCCGCGCGCCGCGATCGTCGGCGATCTCGCGGGCCGCGGACACCGCGGCGCGGACGCTCGCGGGGTTCGCGTTGTAAGTGTCGTCGACGACGACCGTGCGATCGGCGAGCTCGACCGGACGGAGGCGTCCCGGCTCGGCGAGCCGCGCGTGCGTGAACGCGGTCATGATGCGATCGGCGGGCACCGTGCGACCGGCCACGCAATCGGCGACGGCGACGGCCGCCGCGACG
Organism: uncultured Polyangiaceae bacterium; assembly: GCA_964506835.1. Lineage (GTDB taxonomy): Bacteria > Myxococcota_A > Polyangia > Polyangiales > Polyangiaceae > DASZVB01. The sequence continues at coordinate 6,705 of CAZDNG010000106.1, read as the reverse complement.
GCGAGTGCGCCGGGCGGCCCGATGAGCGGCACATCGAGGGTCAAGGTATCGCGGCCGCGACCGCGCCCCCGCGGGCGCTCGAGGGTGATCCGACTCGCGTCGAGACCGAGCGACTCGCGCCGCGCGATCCGGTAGTCGGACGCGCCGCGCGTGCCGTAGGTGATCTTCTTTCGCGCCGGCGAACCGAGGAGCTGGCGAACGGCGCGCGCGTCGTCGCCGTTCACGATGGCCGTGCCGCTCTTCGGCAGCGCGCGGAAGAGATCGCCCTCTTCTTCTTCGATGTCGTCGAGCGAGCCGATACCCTCGGAGTGTTCGGTATCGACGAGGGTGAGCACGCCGACGTTGGGTTCGGCGATCGCGGCGAGCATCCGCATTTCGCCGCGCTGGTTCGTGCCGAGCTCGACGACCGCGACGGCGTGTTCGTTCGTGAGACCGAAGAGCACCATCGGGAGGCCGATGCGGTTGTTCAAGTTACCGGCGACGGCGTGCACCGCTCCCGGCGAAACGGCCTCGAGCGCGGCGCGGGCGGCGCTCCGCGTCGTGGTTTTTCCGGCCGACCCACCGATCGCGACGAGCGTGCCGCCCCAACGACGCCGGTGCGCCCGCGCGAGCGCGCCAAGCGCGACCAACGGATCGTCGACCTCGACGGCGCGCGACGCGTCGGCGGTCGTCGCTCCTCGACGAACGATCACGGCGCTGGCGCCGCGCCCGAGCACGTCGTCGACGAACCGGTGCCCGTCGAAATGCTCGCCGCTGAGTGCGACGAAGAGCTTGCCGCCCACGTCGCCGCGAGAATCGGTGGTCACCCCGTCCACGGAAAAGTCCGGCCCCGCCGCGGCGCGCGCGCCCGCCGTCGCGGCGAGCACCTCGTCCGCGGTGAAGCGCGCGTGATTGTCGGGGATCGGCGTCGCCATTCAGGGACGACCTCCGCGGCGAAACGCCAGCGCCCGGCGCGCTTCGTCGCGGTCGTCGAAGGGGCGCTTTTCGGTGCCGATGATCTGGTACGGCTCGTGGCCCTTGCCGGCGATGAGTACGAGATCGCCGGGTGCAGCGTCGAGCACCGCGCGCTCGATGGCCGTCGCGCGGTCGAGCACGACGTCGTACGGGATGCGACGCGACGCGAGCGCGGGCTCGACGGCGGCGGCGATCGCTTCGGGAGCCTCGGTGCGAGGATTGTCGCTGGTCAGCGTCGCGCGATCGGCGGCTGCGCCGACGGCGTCGCCCATGAGCGGACGCTTCGTGGGATCGCGGTCGCCGCCGCAACCGAAGACGCAATGCAGCTTGCCGACCGTGAGCCGTCGCGACGCCTGGAGCACGCGGGCGAGCGCGTCGGGCGTATGGGCGTAGTCGACGAGCACAGTGACGTCGTCGCCCGGTTCGTCGACGCGTTCGAGGCGCCCCGGCGCCGCCGTCGCGGTTCGAAGGGCGAGGACGGCCGTCGCGACGTCGAGGTCGAGCGCCTCGACGATCCCGAGGACCAAGAGGACGTTGTCGAGGTTGTGTTCGCCGACCAGACGGCTCGCGAGCGGCCACTCGCCGGACGGGAGCGCGACCCTACCGTGGAGGCCGTCGCGATCGACGCGAACGTCGATGGGCCGAACGTCACAAGACGGATCTCTTCCGACGCGAAGCACGCGGCCCGGCGCTCGCGCGGCCAAGGCCTTGCCGAATGGATCATCGACGTTGACGACCGCGGCGCGCTGGACGAGATCCGTGAAGAGCCGCGCCTTGGCCTCGCCGTAGGCGTCCATCGAGCCGTGAAAGTCGAGGTGATCCTGGGTGAGATTCGTGAACGCGCCGACGCGGAAGGCGAGCGCGTCGACGCGCCGCTGAACGAGCGCGTGGCTCGACACTTCCATCACGAAGTGCGTCGCGCCGCGACCGAGCGCGCGCGCCGCGAACCGCGACACGTCGTCGGCTTCCGGCGTCGTGAGCGAGTCTTCGACGACGTCGTCGCGGAAGGCGTAGCCGAGCGTGCCGAGGCGCGCCGCGGCGCCGCCGGCCGCGTCGATGAGCTGCTCGGCGAGCCACGCCGTCGTGGTTTTTCCGTTCGTGCCGGTGATGCCGACGAGCCCGAGCGCTTCCGTCGGGTGGCCGTGCACGGCTTCCGCGGCGAGACCGAGCGCGAAGCGCACGCCGTCGACGCGCACGACGGGAACGCCGAGGTCCGGCAGGGTCGCGTCGCGTCGCTCCGCGAGGAGCGCCACCGCCCCCACTCGGACGGCTTCCGCCGCGAAGTGTGCCCCATTCAAACGAAGACCGTCGCGTGCGACGAAGAGATCGCCGGGGACGACCCGCCGCGAATCCTGACGGACGTCGGTGATGCGCACGCTCGGGTCTCCGGACACCGTCGCGTGCACGCGACCGAGCTCGCGCGCGAGATCGGCGAGCGAGAGTCCGGCGGCGAATGACATGGCGGCGCTCATGTAGCAGGCTCGAAAACGAGAACGACCTCGGCTCCCTCGTCGACGACCTGGCCCGGCGCCGGGAGCTGTCGCGCAAGCAAGCCAGTTCCCTCGACTTTCGGCTTCACGCCGGCCTCGAGCGTTTTTTCGACCGCGAGGCGAAGCGGGAAGCCGGTGAGATCCGGAATGCGGACCTTGCCCTTGCCGACGGGACCGCCCGCGGCAACGTCTTGGACAGGGGGTTTTTTCCCCTGCGCTTCGCGCCACGCCGCGTAGACGGCGTGGGCCGGGTCGGGCTCGCGCGCGAGCTCGGCGGGGTCGGCGCGCGGCGTGCCGTGCGGCGTGAGGCCGCGATACGTGAGCGCCATCGACGCAACGTCGCGGAAGACGGGCGCGGCGACCGCGCCGCCGGCGTGTTCGATCATCGGTTCGTCGATGACCACCGCGATCGCAACGGCGGGATCGCGCGCGGGCACGAAGCCGACGAACGACGCGATGAATTTGTCGATCGAGTAGAGCCCGGTCTTCGGATCCGCTTTTTGCGCGGTCGCGGTCTTGCCGGCGACTTGATAGCCGTCGATCGCCGCTTCGACGCCGGTCCCCTCGCCTTCGGTGACCGCGATGAGCATTTCGGCGACCGTGCGCGCGACACCTTTCGGGATCACGCGACGGCGCACCTTCGGCACCGCTTCGCGGAGCACCTCGCCGGTCGCGCTGCTCACTTTTTTGACGAGGATGGGTTCCATCAACTCGCCGCCGTTCGCGATCGCGCTGGCGGCCATCGCGAGCTGAAGCGCCGTCACGCTGATGCCCTGTCCGAACGCGGCCGACGCCGTCTCGACTTGAACCCACGGACGCCCGCGCGGACGGAGCACCCCGCTCGATTCGCCGGGCACCGGCAGATCGCTCGACTCGCCGAACCCGAAGCGCCGGAGACCGTCGTAGAGCTTGTCGCCGCCGAGACCGAGCGCGATTTTCGCGGCGCAGATGTTCGACGAAATCGCGAGCACCTGGGTGATCGTGAGCCACTCGGACGGATGGGTGTCGCGGATGACGACGTTGTCGAGCGGCATCGCGCCCTTCTCGCAATAGAGCTGCTGAGTGGGCGTGATCGCGCCGCCCGCCAGGCCGGTCGCGACGGTGAACATCTTCATCGTCGAGCCGGGCTCGAAGCGGTCGGTGAGCGCGCGCTCGTGACGCGCTTCGGGATCGCTCGCCGAGTAGTCGTTCGGGTTGTAGTCGGGGTAGCTCGCCATCGCGAGGATCTCGCCGGTGTGCGGATCGATCACGACGACCGAGCCACCGGCGGCCTCGAAGGTGCGCGCCGCGTTGCGGAGCGCGCGCTCGGCGACGAACTGGATCCCCTGATCGATCGACAGGTTCACGTCGTGACCGGCGAGCGCCTGATCGTCCTGGATGCCGTCGGAGAAGAGCAGTCGTCCGGAGCGATCGCGGAGGCCGCGGAGCTGTTCGATGTGACCCTCGAGCTCCGGATTGAGCGACAGCTCGAGGCCGTCCTTGCCGTCACCGTCCGGCGACACGAAACCGAGGAGCGGGCCCGCGAGCTCGCGACGCGGATAGTAGCGACGTCCTTCGCCGTCCACGGCGAGCCCGCCGATCGCGTCGTCGCCGAGCATCGGATCGGACAATTTTCGGACCGCTTCCGCCTCGGCGTCGGTGATCGAATGCTTGAGCCACGCGAAGCGGCGCTTCTTCAGGATCTTCCGCTCGACGTCGGCGGGATCGATCGACAGCGCTTGCCCGATCCGGTTCGCCGCTTCACGCGCGACGAGCGGGACGCGCTGCGGCGGCACGCTGCGGAGCAACTCGACCGCGTCGAGGCTGACGCCCGGGACGTCTACGCTGACGGCGAGCGCGTCGCCGTTGCGGTCGTAGAGCGTGCCGCGCTTGGGCGTGACGTGGAGCCGGCGCTGGCGTTGCTTTTCGGCAATGTCGCGCCACTCCGAGCCGTCTTTGACCATCAATTCGTAGCCGGCCGACACCACGAGCCCCATGCCGAGCGCGAGCAAGCCGCACAGGATCCCCATCCGGAGGCGGATCCATCGACCGCTCGCGGTCGTCAGGCGGTTCACGGCAAGGTTCCTTTCGCCGGCGCGGGCGCCGTCGCTCTCGCGAGCTCCGCCTCGTCGGGCGGTCCGCCGGTTTCTTCGCCGACCTCCGGACGCGGTCCGGCGGGCAAAATGCGATCGGGCGAGGGCTCGCCCATGCCGAGCACCGTTCGAGCGATCAGATCGATGCGCTCCGGCGTTTCCTGACTCGCGAGCTCGAGCTCGAGCACTCGCTTCACCTCGCGGAGCCGCCCGAGGTGCGTCTGGGCTCGCCCGAGATCGTAGCCGAGCTCGATGGAGCGCATACGGAGCGCCAAGGACACCGTGAACGCGCTGGTCGCGCCGGCCACCGCGAGCGCCCACACGACGAGGAACGGACGACTCTTCATTCGTCCTCTCCCGAACGCTCGGACGAGGGTTCGTCGTTCGTCGTGTCGAAGCCGTCGAGATCGACGCGCTGCGCGGCGCGGAGCTTGGCGCTCCGCGACCGGGGATTTTCTGCCTGCTCGGCGTCCCCGGGAATCACCGGTTTCTTCGAGAGGCGTTCCCACAGCGACCGCTCGCGGAACGCGCGCTTCACGAGCCGGTCTTCGAGCGAGTGAAAGCTGATGAAGACGGCCGTGCCGCCGGGCTTGACGAGATTCGGCGCAGCGTCGAGCAGCGCCGCGAGCTCGTCGAGCTCGCCGTTCACCAGGATGCGGAGCGCCTGGAACGTGCGCGTCGCGGGATCGACGCCGCCGACGCGACGCGGACCGACCGCGCGCACCACCGCGCGACGGAGATCCAGGGTCGTCGAGAGCTCGCCCGCTTCGAAGGATTGCTTGATGCAGCGCGCGACACGCCGCGAACGATGCTCTTCGCCGAATTGGTAGATCGCATCGGCGAGCTCGTCTTGCGACAGCCGCTCGATGAGCTCGAGCGCCGTCTCGCCGGTCGTCGGATCCATCCGCATGTCGAGCGGGCCTTCGAAGCGAAAGCTCATGCCGCGCTCGGCGTCGTCGAACTGCGGCGAGCTGACGCCGAGATCGGCGAGCAACCCGTCGACGCCGTCGATGCCCGACGCGGAGAGCCACTCCGGAATTTCGCTGAACGAGCACCGCTCGACGCGCGCGCGGTCGCCGAAGGGTTCGAGCCGTCGGCGCGCGACGTCGACCGCGGTGGGATCGCGGTCGAACGCGAGGAGCCGAGCCTCGGGCGCGCGTTCGAGAAGAGCCGTCGCGTGTCCGGCTCCGCCGACCGTCGCGTCGACGTACAGGCCGTTTCGCCGGGGCGCGAGGGCGTCGATCGCCTCGGCCAACATGACGGTCACGTGGTCGAAGGGTTTTTCGTCGGTGAAGATCCTGGCTGCCATCGTCATATTCGGATGAGCTCCTCCACTCGCTGAACGAATCGATCGTTGTCCTCGGGCGCGAGCGGGGCGGTCGCGCGATCCCAGAGTTCCTTCGACCACACCTCGATGAACCGACCGGTGCCCGCGAAGAGCACTTCTTTTTCTAAACTCGCGCGTTCGCGGTAATCGGGATTGATGAGCAGGCGGCCCGTTCCATCGAGCTCGCACTCGCGCGCGGCGGAGACGTACACGCGACGAAACCGCACGACGTCTTTATCGAACCGCGGGAGAGTCGCCACCTCGCGCTCGAACTCGACCCAGTTCGTGAGCGGATACAGGTGCAAACAGTCGTTCGTGAGCGACGGCGTCAGGACGAGGCGCGCGACCCCTTCGACCGTGACCGATTCACGAAAGCGCGCCGGCAAGCTGACGCGCCCTTTCGAATCGATGGTGTGGACGAACTGCCCGCGGAACATTGGTCGCCGATCCAACCCATGGGACTAAGCGGCACTCTGGCCCACTTTTTCCCACTAGCCGCCCGACCCTAAGGGTCCTCCGCCCTCCCTGTCAACAACTCAGACAGCATAAATTCCGCTGGATTGTGTCCGCGAACGCCTCACCTGAACGGATGAGCGGTGACTGTGTGAGCAGGTGTCGGGGGAGGGTAAGAGCCAAGGGGAGAGCCAGAGCTAGCGGGAGAGCGAGAGGGAAAAGGGGGCTGCCTCGCGGTGGCTCCGCGTGCACCAGTTCTGTTCGTCGCGCGGGCCGCGCGGAGGGCGTGAGGGGGCGAGAACAGGCGCGGGGGCGGGCGAGAGCGAGAGCGAGCCGCCGCCGCCGGGACTTCTCAGCGTACCCGCGTGCTCGGCCGGTTCCAGGCCTGAGCCGCCGGCAGCCGGCGGTG
>CAZDNG010000105.1:0-19563 GCA_964506835.1 uncultured Polyangiaceae bacterium | reverse complement strand
TATTGCGGGCCGCTCTGTGATTGCGACGCCGACTGCCTGTACCCCGGCTTCGTGTGCGAACCGCTCCCCCAAGTCGCCCAGGCCTACGGTCGCGAAGGCCAGTGTGTTCCGCCGACCGGCGATTCGGGAGAGCCCGTGTCGCACATTCCTTGCAACTGAGTCGCCCGCCGGACGCGAGCGGCAGATCTCGCCGTCGCCTGTGATTCCGCGACCCTGCGCGCTCGCCATCGGCCGGTGCCGGGTTGACTCGTCGGCGGCCCGGCGTTACCCGGCGTCCGAAGTCGTGGCACTCATCGTTCAGAAATACGGCGGTACGTCGGTCGGGACCCTGGAGCGGATGCGGAACGTCGCCGAGCGGGCGATCGCGACGCAACGGGCCGGAAACCAAGTCGTTCTGATCGTGAGCGCCATGGCGGGCGAGACGAATCGGCTGCTCGGAATGGCGCACAAGATCATGGAGGCGCCCGACCGGCGCGAGCTGGACGCGCTTGCCGCCACGGGCGAGCAGGTGAGCGCGGCCCTCGTGGCGATGACGATTCACGCTTTGGGCGCCAAAGCGCAGAGCCTTTTGGGTCACCAAGTCCGGATCCACACCGACGACGCCTTCACCAAGGCCCGAATCCAGAACATCGAGGGTTCGCGGCTGCTCGAGACGGTGCGCGCCGGGCAAATCGCGGTCGTCGCGGGGTTCCAAGGCGTCGACTCGGGCGGTAACATCACGACGCTCGGCCGCGGTGGTTCGGATACGACCGCCGTCGCGGTTGCCGCTGCCATCGGCGCGGACGTTTGCGAAATCTACACCGACGTCGACGGCGTCTACACGACCGACCCGAACATCTGCCCTTCAGCGAAGAAAATCGACCGCATCAGCTTCGAGGAAATGCTCGAGCTCTCCTCCCTCGGCGCCAAGGTCTTGCAGATCCGCTCCGTGGAAGTTGGGATGAAACACCATGTACCGATCCACGTTCGTTCGTCCTTCAACGACAATCCGGGGACGCTGGTGACCGGCGAAGAAGGCCTCGAGGCCGTCACGGTGGCCGGTGTCGCGTACGACCGGAACGAGGCGAAAGTGCTCATCATCGCGGTGCCGGACAAGCCGGGCGTCGTGGCCTCGGTGTTCACCGCTCTGTCGAAACAAAACGTCTCGGTCGACATGATCATCCAGAGCCCGTCGCGCGGTGACAAGGACACCACCGATGTCACGTTCACGGTGCCGAAGAGCGATCTCGCCCGCGTTCAGGATCTCATCGAGGGCCAATCGAAGAACATCGGCGCGGCCCGCGTCGAATACGATTCGGACGTCGTGAAAGTATCCATCGTCGGGCTCGGGATGCGGTCGCACGCGGGCGTCGCGGCGCGAATGTTCACGCTCCTCGCCGCCGAGGGCATCAACATTCAGGCGATCAGCACCAGCGAGATCCGCATCAGCTGCATCATCCATTCGAAGTACACCGAGCTCGCGGTGCGTGCGCTGCACGACGGGTTCGAGCTCGGAAAATCGACGACGAACGTCGTAACCCCGCCGGCTGCGGCGGGCTGAGTCATGGCGTCGCCCGCGGCCCTGCCGAGCGACGTCGACGCGTTGCCGCGCCGCTTCGGCAGGTACGTCCTCTTCGACAAGATCGGGGAGGGGGGCATGGCGCGGATTTTTCTCGCGCGGACCTCGGCGGAGCTCGGTGGCGAGCGGCTCCTCGTCGTCAAAGAGATGTTACCGATGCTCGCGTCGAGCGAGGAGATGAGCCGTCTGCTCGTGGAAGAGGCGAAACTCTGCGCGACGCTCACTCACAAGAACATCGTCCAGGTCTACGACTTGGGGCGCGACGAAAATCGTCTCTACATCGCGATGGAGTACGTCGAAGGGCTCGATCTGCGAGAGCTCCTGCGCGGCTGCTCACAAAAAAAGGTCCCGCTTCCCGTCGAGTTCTCGCTTTTCATCGTCGAAGAGACGATTCGCGCGCTCGACTATGCGCACCGAAAGCGCAACGACGAGGGCGTGCCGCTCGGCATCGTGCATCGCGATATTTCGCCGTCGAACGTGCTCCTGTCGGTCGAAGGCGAAGTGAAGCTCTGTGACTTCGGCATCGCGCGCGCCCTCACCAGCAGCGCGCTTCTCCCCGAGGACGCGATCCAAGGCAAGGCCGGGTACATGAGCCCCGAAGCGGCGCGCGGCGACGGGGTGGACGCGCGCTCCGACGTGTTCGCCGTCGGGATATTGCTCTGGGAGCTTCTCGCCGGGCAGCGCCTCTATCGCCCCGGGGGCGATCGTCCGCCGGTGATCGAGCAAGCGCGCGAGGCGGTGATCCCGCCGCTCCCGACGCGCGGCTACCCCGACGAGGCGCGTCTCGCCGCAATCGTCCACCGGGCGCTCGCGAAGGATCCCGACGCGCGATTCCCGACCGCGCACGCGATGCTCGACGAGCTCGAGACGTACGTGCGCGAGCATCGCTTCGGCGCGAGCGCCCTCCGGTTCGGCGATTGGCTCGTCGAACATTTCGGCGGCGAGCTCGTCGCGCTCCGGCGTGAACGCGAGCGCGCGGCCATCGACCTCGACGCGCGGTTCGCGGCTCCGGAGGGGTTGCCGTCGGTACCCGCGTCGCGCGCCGAGCTCCCGACCTTGCCGGATCCGAACGCCGAAGAGCGCTCGGCCCTCCGCCAAAAAATCGTCGAACCCGTCGAGCCGCCGCATCGGAGGCCGAGCACCGCGTTCATCGTCATCCTCGTCGTCTTGTTCCTGATAGCCGGCGCGATCGTTTCCTTGTTCTTCGGGCGACGCTGAGCGTGTCGTCGCCCGCTCGCGTCCCGGCGGAAGCCGCCCTTTCGCATCCAGGGGCGGTGCTGCACGCGCTCGTCGCGGTGCCGGTGCCGCTCGGTCAGGCGTTTTCGTACCTCGTCCCCGCCGAGCTCGCCGCGCGCGTGTGTCGCGGTGCGCGCGTGCTCTGCGATTTCGGGCGCCGGCGCGTGGTCGGCGTCGTGCTCTCGGTCGGAGACGGTCCGCTCGACATCGAGCCGGCGAAGCTGAAGCCCATTTCCGCGGTCGTGGATTCGGAACCGGTGCTCCCCGAGGAGCTCCTCGCTTTCATGGTCGAGCTCGCGCGGTACTATCTCGCGCCGATCGGCGAAGCGATGCGGCTCGCGTTGCCGTCGATCGAGCGCGGGCAAGTGAGCGACCAGAAAACCCTGGGGCTCCTCGGTGAAGCGGGAGTGTCCTCCATAGGCCGGCTCGTTCAGGTGGCACGCGCCACGTCGAGCGACGCCCCGGTGGGGACGCTCAGCGCGCGCGCCACGGTGATCCTGGACGAGCTCCGGCGCGCGGGCCCGCTCGCCGTGAGCGAGCTCGAGAAGCGTCACAAGGGCGTGCGCTCACCGCTGAAGAAACTCGAATCACTCGGTCTCGTCGAGATCGAGCGCCGTCCGGCGGAGGTCGACCCTTTTTTTTCGGCGAATCTCGAGCGCGACGTTCCACCGGCGCTCACCGACGCGCAAGCGCGCGCCGTCTCGGCGATTCTGTCGCGCCTCGACGAGGGGCGGGCCGGGGCGTTTTTACTCCACGGCGTGACCGCGTCCGGCAAGACGGAAGTGTATCTGCGCGCGGTGTCGCACGTGCTCGCGGCGGGCGGCGGCGCCATCGTGCTCGTGCCGGAGATCGCGCTCACGCCGCAGCTCGTGCAGCGGTTTCGCGCGCGCCTCGGCGCGACGATCGCGGTCTTGCACAGCGGACTCACCGATCGCGAGCGCCACGCCATGTGGACGTCGCTCCGCGACGGCACCTTGCGCGTCGCGATCGGCGCGCGGTCGGCGCTCTTCGCGCCCGTTCCGCGGCTCTCGCTGGTCTGCGTCGACGAAGAGCACGACTCGTCGTTCAAGCAAGAAGAGGGCGTGCGCTATCACGCCCGCGACATGGCGCTCCTCCGCGCGCATCGAGCGGGCGCCTTGTGCATCCTCGGTTCGGCGACGCCGTCCCTCGCCAGCGAGGCGCTCGTTCGCGCGGGCAAGCTCGAACGGCTCGCTCTCCCCGAGCGAGCCCGCAAAGCGTCGTCGATGCCGAAGGTAGAAATCGTCGACGTGCGGCGTGCCGGCCCCGGTCCATCCGGAGACAAGCTCCTCAGCTTGCCGCTCCACCGCGCCCTCGAACAGACGCTCGCCGCGGGCGAGCAATCGATTCTCTTTTTGAATCGACGCGGGTTCTCGCCGAGCCTCGTCTGCGACGGCTGCGGGCACGTGCTCGAGTGTCCGAACTGCGCCGTCGCCCTCACGCTCCATCGCGCGCGCGGCGCCCGCGTGATCTGCCACTACTGCGACTATTCGGCGCCGGTGCCGGTCTCTTGCCCCGATTGCCACGAAAAACGCCTCGGTGAAGAAGGCGCGGGCACCGAGCGCATCGAGGCGCTCCTGAAAGCCGGGTTCCCGAACGCGCGCGTCGCGCGGCTCGATCGCGACGTGGCCGCCGGGTTGAAGAGCGAAGCGATCCTCGACCGGATGCGCCGCCGCGAGATCGACATTTTGGTCGGCACACAGATGGTGACCAAAGGACACGATCTGCCAGCGGTGACCTTGGTCGGCGTGTTGAACCCCGACGCGGCGCTCTCGCTGCCCGATTTTCAGGCCTCGGAGCGCACGTTCCAGCTCCTGGTTCAGGTAGCCGGGCGAGCGGGGCGCGGCGATTCACCGGGGCGCGTCCTCATCCAGACCCGCAATCCGGCGCATCCGGCCATCGCGCTGGCCGTTGCGCACGACCTTCCCGCGTTCGTCGAGCGCGAGCTCGCGGATCGGAAAGAGCTCAATTATCCGCCGTTTTCTCGGATCGCGCTCGTGCGCATCGACGCCCAGGACGAACGCGTCGCCCGCGAGGCCTCCGAGCGGCTCGCCGCGATCGCCAAAAAAGCCGCCCCGAGCGGCGTTGAAATCGTCGGGCCCGCCGCGGCGCCGATCCCGCGCCTCCGCAATCGCTTCCGCTATCGGTTCATGGTCCGCGCCCCGAGCCGAGCGCCGCTCCGGCAAGTGCTCGTCGCCGTCGCCCGCGCGCCCGCCGATCGCCGCGTCCGCGCCATCATCGACGTCGATCCGGTGAGCATGCTCTGAGGTTCCAACGGATCGCACCCCACGCCCCGGGCTCCCCAACCAAAAATCGAACCTGGCTCGGACGCGCGCCGCCGAAGTGACGATTTTTGGGGGGGCCTCCTGTGCGACGCGTTCCGGCGCGGTTTCGACGACCGGGGCAGCCGTGACGGACGCGACGTTCCGGCGCGGGTCGACGACCGGGGCAGCCGTGACGGACGCGGCGCAGGTCGACGAGCGAGACGCCCGCCATGCACACGGAACCTGGGAGCTTTCGGCGTGATCTGCAACAATGCCGCCCGCGTGCGTCGTTCCGATCCATTTAGCGCCGTCGTTGCCGTCGCCATCGCGCTCGTGCTCGCGTTCGCTTCCGAGAGTGCGGCGGCCTTCGAGCGCGAGTGGCATGCCGGCGCGAAGGTCGGCATCGCGACGTTGACCGGCACCGAGCCGGGGCCGGCGCTCGAGCTGCGTGGCGCGTACGGCCTCGACGACAAGTTCGACGTGCTCGTGCAGGCGGAGGGTTCGCATCAATTCGGCGACCACGACGCGAACGTGTTTTCGGCGACCGCGGGCTTCGCGTACAAGATCGACATCTTCGAGTGGATCCCGTACGTCGCGCTCCTCGGCGGGTACTACCGCTACGGTGGCGACGCCGGTCCGCACGGTAAACCGGGCGACTACTTCGGCGCGGCGGTGACCGGGGGGCTCGACTATTTGCTCCGGCGCGATCTCGCGCTCGGCGCGGACTTCGGCTTTCACGGCACGTTCAACGATGGGTTCACGGTGCCCTACTTCACGGCGACGATCGGCGCGGAGTACCACTGGGGGTTCTGACGGCGAGCGAAGCGGCACGACGATGACGATGCGCGGGGCGGTTCCGATCGTGGCGCTGGTGGTCGCGGCGTGCGCGCGGCCGTCGGCGGGCGGCGCCCCCCCGTCGGCGAAGACGGCGACCGCGGAGCGCGCAATCTCGACCACGTCGGTGGTCGCTTCTGCTCCGGTGCCGGCTCCGGCGCTCGCTCCGGTCACCGCAGACGTCTTCGACGCCGTCAGATCCGGCGATTTTCGCGCCGCGGCGCTCCTGCTCGACGCCGGTCACGACGTCGAGACGGCGCCCGAGCTCCGTTACTTGCGCGCGCGCGTCGCGCTCGAGCTCGGTGAGTACGCCAAAGCGACCACGTTCCTTGCCGGATTGGACGAGAAGCTTCCGCTCTTGCGCCAGGAGATTCTTCGCGGTCGCGCGCTCGCCGCCCTTCAAATCGGCCCCTACGACGACGCGTTCCGGTATTTTTCGGCGCGCCCGGACGCCGAATCGTGGAGAAAGGCGGCGCTGGCGAAGGAGCGCGCCGGCGATCTGCCGGCCGCGCATGCCTGGCTCGATCGAGTCGTCGGCAAAGCCGCCCAGAACGGCGACGCCGAATCGCGCCGGGTCGAGCTCTCGGCGCGCGCCGACCGAGCGCGCGTGGCGCGCGCGCAGAACGATCTTGCGACGGTGGCGAGAGACCTGCGCTATCTCGCGGTCGAGGCGCCGGCGAGCGACGCCGCGAAAGACGCCGACGGCGCGCTCGCGCAAATGACCCCGCCGATCCTCCTCACGATCGACGAGCGGCTCTCGCGCGCGAAGGATCTGGCGGAAGCGGGCCGCGTCGACGATGCCCTCGCCGAGGTCGACCGCGCGAACGATCTCCCCGGCGCGAAGGCACGCGCCGCGGAACTGCTCCGCGCCCGCGCGTTCGTCTATTACCTGTCGCGCGCCGACTACGGCAAAGCGACGGAGCTCTTCGATCAGGCGTCGAAGCTCGGCGACAAAGAGCGCGCGCACGATTCATTTTACGCCGCGCGTGCGCTGTCGCGGAGCGGCGACGACGTGCAGGCGATCACGCGCTACGAAGGGGTCGCCCGGGCGTACCCCGGAACGACGTTCGGCGACGAGGCCGAATATTTGTCGGCGCGGCTTCGGTTCTTGCTCGGACAATGGGACGACGCTGCCCGCGGCTATCGCGCTTATCTCGCCACGAGCAAACCGAAGAAGCGGCGCCGCTTCGACGCGGTCGCGCGCTACGAGCTCGCGCTGACGGCCATGGCGGCCAAGCGCTCCACGGAAGCGGCGCCGCTCTTTCACGATCTCGCCGACCGAGAAGACGACCCGCTCGAGAAGGCGTCGCTTCACGAGCTCGAGGGTGCGGCGCTCCTCGACGCGAATCGCCGCGACATTGCCGTCGAAAAGCTCACTGGCGTCATGAGGGAGCGACCGTTGTCGCTCCCGGCGCTCGCGAGCGCCGCACGCCTCGCGACGGTCGGCGTCGCTTCGGTGACGTTCCCGCCCGACGTCGCCGTCCTGCCCGCCGTGGCGCCGCTCAACGTCGAATTGCCGGAGAAAGTGGCCCTCCTCGCGCACCTCGGGCTCGCCCAAGACGCCGAAGCGGAGCTCAGCTCGCACGAAAACGAGTTCGTCTCGCACTACGCGCCGCGCGGCTACGAAGCGCTCTGCGAAGCATACGGCAAGATCGGCGGCGGTCCGGAGCGCTATCGCGTGGGCCGTCGCGTCGTGAAAGGTGACGCGCTCGATCACGCGCCCACCGAGGCGACCCGTTGGGCGTGGGATTGCGTCTACCCGACGCCGTTCGACGGCGTCGTCGACAAAGCCGAGCACGCGAACGCCCTGCCGGCGGGGTTACTTTACGCGGTGATGCGACAGGAGAGCGCGTTTCAATCGGGCGCCGTCTCGCCGGCAAACGCCGTCGGCTTGCTGCAGCTCGTGCCGGACACCGCCGAGCGCGCCGCGCACGAGCTCGGCCTCGAACATCAGGCGGACCTCTTGCTCGCACCGGCGCGCAACGTCGAAATCGGCGCCCACTATTTGAAACGAGTCCTCTCCACGTTCGGCGACAACGTCGTGCTCGGCGCGGCTGCCTACAACGCCGGTCCGCGCGCGGTCTCGCGATGGCTCGCGAGCGCCGAGACGCTCCCGCTCGACGTCTGGGCCGCGCGCATTCCGTTCGCCGAGACGCGCGAATACGTCTCGCGCGTGGTTGGTAACCTGGCGCGCTACGCCTATCTCCGCGGCGGCGAGGACGCCGTCCCGAAATTGTCACTGTCGCTTCCCCAAGGCCTCCGCGCGAGCCCCGACGACTATTGAGAAAGGGGGCCTTGCCCCCGCGGCTCGCTTCGCGCCCGCTCCCCCGCCGCCTTCGGCGTGCTCGCTCCGCTCGCGTAGTTCCGCACCTCTTTCATCCTTCGGGAAAGGCGAGTTCGTCGATGCGGAACTACTGAGAAACCCGACCGCCGACCGCGTGCCTCGATGAGGCGACGACCGAACCTCATGCTAACGTGGCCCGAGCATGAAACAGCGCCGCCTCGGGAAAACAGGGCTCACCGTTTCCGAAATCTGTCTCGGCACGATGACGTTCGGCAGCATGGCCGACGAATCGACGAGCCACGCCATCTTGGATCGCGCGCTCGATCAAGGCGTCGATTTCTTGGACACCGCCGAGATCTACCCGGTCCCGCCGATGGACGACTACGCGGGGCGCTCGGAAGAAATCGTCGGTCGATGGCTCGCCGGAAAACGCCGCGACAAAGTGATCATCGCGACGAAGGTCGCGGGGCCGAGCGGGGGATGGTTCCAGACGCCGGTACGAGCCGGCAAGGGGACGCTCGATCGACACCACATCGAGCGCGCCGTCGAGGGCAGCTTGAAGCGGCTCGGGATCGACTACATCGACCTCTATCAGACGCACTGGCCCGATCCGGAGTATCCGATCGAGGACACGCTCCGCGGACTCGAGAACGTCGTTCTTTCGGGCAAGGTGCGCTACGTCGGTTGTTCGAACGAGACCGCGTACGGGCTCACGCGCGCGCTCATGTTCTCGAAGTTCGAGGCGCTTCCGCGCCACGAAACGATCCAGAACAACTTCAGCGTCCTGAATCGCCGCTTCGAAGACGAGCTGAAGGCCGTGTGCCGGGCGGAATCGGTGAGTCTATTGCCGTACAGCCCGCTCGCAGGCGGCGTGCTCAGCGGGAAATATCAGGACGGCAAATGGCCGGACGGCGCGCGCTTCTCGCTCTATCGCATGGGCGGCCGGCGCGGCGAGACGATGACGAGCCGCTTCGTGAACGACAAGACGCTCGCGACGACGGCGCGGCTCGCGAAGATCGCGTCGGATTGCGAGATGCCGCTCACGACGTTCGCCGTCGCCTGGACGCTCAGCCGCGACTTCGTCGGGTCGTCGATCATCGGCGTCACCAAGGTCGAACAGCTCGACGAGCTCCTGAACGCGTCCGGGGTGAAGCTTCCGGAGTCCGCGCTGACGGCCGTCGACGCGGTGACGCGTGACATCCTGTATCCGATGGGGTGAACCTCGCCGAACTGCGGCGACCTCATCGCCAATCACCGCCGACATAAGCCGTCTTCGGTGCCGCGAACACGTCGCCCAACGGCGGTGAGCCATCGGCTGCCCAGTGCGCGTGAAAGGCGTCGCGGATCACGAGCTCCGCGAGCTTTCCGCGCGGCGAAAATCCCCACTCGCCCTCCTGGGACACGTCGTCGGGATCGGAAAATACGCGCCACACGAAGAACCCGGCGAACCACGGCGCGTCGAGCAGTGGCGCGACGAGCGCCGTGTAAGCGTCGGCTTGAGCCTGCTCGTCGATCGCGACGTGGCTCATCGTATCGGGCCAGAGCCACGGCTTGAACGCCGGATCTTCCCGCGTCGTGTAGCCGATCTCGGTGAACATGACCGGCTTCTGCCAGGATTCGGCGAGCCTCTCGACACGACGCTCGACGTCGTGGCCGCCGCGGGCGAGCTCGGCGCGGCTCGCGTTCGGATACAGCGAGAGCGGGAAGAACGCGTTCAACCCGATGACGTCGAGCTCGCCGAGGATCGGTGTTCGTTCGACGTCGTCCCAGTTTGCGGCGTACGTGAGAAGCCCCGGATAGATCGCGCGGACGTCGTGAATGACGTCGGAAAACAGCGGCGCGTGCACCGTGGTGACGAAGCTCCGGAGCTCGACGCCCATGGAGAACATATCGACCGAAGCATCGGCGGCGATCTTCGCCCACGTGAGCACGAATTTGCGGTACGCGGCGGCCCATCGCTGCCACGCGGCGTCGTCGCCGGGGTCGATATCGCCGCGCCACTCGCCGGACTCCACCCAGAGGTGCGGCACGAGCATCACCCGAAGTCCCTCGGCGTGCGCTTGCTCGACGGCGCGCGCGATGGCCACTCGGTTTTCGGCGAACGGCGCTTCGAAGCTCGGGTCGATCCCGGTGGGCGCGCCGTTCCACGCCCGACCGAACGGCGTGAAGCTCACCCACGTCGCGCCCATGTGCTTCACGTCGACGAGCGTGCGCGCGCAGGCGTCGGTACCGTACCCGACCCCGGGGTGCAGCGCGTTTTCGATCGGCCCGACGGTGACGCCGCGGATCGCGCCGCGGCCCGAGTCGCGCCACGCCTCGGCGCCCACGCCGAACGGCGGCGCCACGACGTTCGACCGGATCGGTTTCGTCGCCGTCGCCGTCGTGAAGCGAGCCGGCTTTGCGTCGAAGGACGCCGCGTCGACGGCGGCGGCGAGGGCGAGGGCACTCGCGCCTCCGAGCCACGCCCGCGAGCGTCGCGCGCCTCGGCCCGTCGCAGACGGAGCGCCCGAGTGGGGCGCGCCGTCGCTGCGTCGCGACGCAGCGCTCGGCTCGTTCATGCGGTGACGCGTTGGTAGAGCGATCGCAAAGCGTCGTCGGTGATCTCGGCGAGGGTCGCCACGACGAGGTCTGCGCCGGCGCGCTCGAGGTCGGCGAGCGGGTAGCTGTGCCCGACGGCGACGCACGCGAGGCCGGCGCCCTTGGCCGCTTCGACGCCCGCGATCGAGTCTTCGATGACCAGCGCACGCTTCGCGTTCTCGAGCCCCACGGTCTTCGCGAGGGCGTCGATGCCGAGCAGGTAGCCTTCCGGATCCGGCTTCGAGCGCTTCGTGCTCTCGGCCGACACGATCGCGGAGACGAGATCCGTCACGCCGAGCACGGCGAGCCCGAGCTCGATCTCGTCGTGCAACGCGCCCGATACGATCGCGACCGCGCCGACTCGAGCCCGCTCGCGCATGAGCTCCGCCGCGCCAGCGAACGCGGTGAGTCCGCTCCGAGCGCGCGCCAGATAGTGCGGTCGCTTTCGCTCGACGAGGTCCCTCACGTAGCCCTCGCTCGGCGCGCGGCCCAGGTCGGTCAAGATGGCGCGGAACGCCCCCACGTCGTCGTAGCCGAGGTAACGGTCCCAGTAGTCGCGCTCCGACAACGACACACCGAGGGGGCCGAGCACGTCGCGATAGGCCTCGAGATGGACGTGCTCGTCGTCCACGAGCACGCCGTTGTAGTCGAACAGGGTGGCTGGGAACACGGGGCTCACTGGAGCGTAGTCGCTTCGTGGCCCAAAAATCCTGCTGGATTTCGCTCCCGCCCGTCGACCATCCCGTGAACGTCGGAGCGCGCCGGGCGCGGTCGTCTTCCGTCGGCTTGCGCTAACGCGGCGTCTGTGAAAGGGTTCCGCGCCTCTTTACCCCACCCGGGGGCTTTTCCGGGCTCCGAAAATCGAAGCACAATGAGCAAGGGTGACCTTCTCGAGATGGAGGGCGTCATTCAAGACGCACTCGGCGGTGGCCAGTACACCATCAAGGTGGACCAGGGCGGCGCGATGGTGCGCGCACAGCTCTCGGGCCGCATGCGGCGCCATCACATCCGCGTTCTCCCGGGCGATCGCGTACGGGTCGCGGTGTCCCCCTACGATCTGTCACACGGTCTCATCGTCTACCGCGGAAAGTAACGGTCGCCGGGGGCGGATGACGCTCTCGGCGTGGTTCCGGCGGGTGGGGCGACCGCTCGCGCCGACGGCGATGCTCGTGACGCTCGTCGGCTGCGACAAGACGCGCGTCGAATCGCACGCGACGGCGGGCGCGATGCCTCGCGCCGTTACCGAGGTGGCGCCGCCCCGCGCGCTCTATGTCCCGGACGCGTCGCTGGGGCTGCCCGTCGCGTCGCTCCCGGCGATCACGCCGGCGTTCGTTCCGAAGCCCATCACCGTCGGCTCGCGCGGTTGTCCGCCGGAGATGGTGTCGGTGCGCGGTCGCTATTGCGTGGACCGCTTCGAAGCGACGCTCGTCGACGCCGTCACCGGCAACCCGCTGTCGCCCTACTACTCGCCGAACCCGAGCGTGACGCGACGTGAGTTTCGGTTCTGGACCGACGGTCGCGCCGATCTGCCGACCGCCGAAGGACGCGCGATGGACGTCCCCGCGCCGCCCGAGTGGGAGCTCGCTGCGACGGCGCTCGAACCGATGGCCATCGTCTCGCCCGGCGCGATCCCGAACGGCTACATGAGCGGCGTCCTCGCGGAGCGCGCGTGCAAGAACGCCGGCAAACGTCTCTGCACCGGCGAGGAATGGGTCGTCGCGTGTCGCGGCGAACAAAACCGAAAATTTCCGTACGGCGACGCGTACGAAGATGGACGCTGCAACGTCTGTCGCGCGACGCATCCCGCTCGGGTGCTTCACGGCAACGCCTCGCTCGGCCACCTCGACCCTCGGCTCAACGAGGTCGTCGAAGACGAGCACGGTCCGCTCCTCCGCGAATGCGGAACCACACCGAGTTGCAAGAGCGACTGGGACGGCGACGCCATCTACGACATGGTCGGCAATCTCGACGAATGGATCGACGACCCCGACGGCACGTTCCTCGGCGGGTTCTATTCGCGCGCCACCCACGAAGGGTGCGACTCGCGCATCGAGGTGCACTCGTACGACTACTTCGACTATTCGCTCGGCGTGCGGTGCTGCAAATCGCTTTAGCGGGGTAGAGCTAGGGCCTAGAGCTTAAGGCTAGGGCTAGAGGGTGAAGGGCGAGCGCGCGGGCTGCGCAGGGTTGGGGCGCCCGTGGTTTCGCTGTACGATCGGGGGCATGGACGTCGCCCTTCGAGTCCCCGAGTCGTCGCGCTGGCAGCTCGTCACCGCCGACGTGGGCGGGCTCTCGGCGCTCGCGCTCGACGACGGCGCGCGGCTCGGCGACGCGCTCCGTGCGGTCCACGCCGTCGAGGGCGGCGCCGCGAACTGGTTCGAACACCGCTACGCGCTACGCGGCGTGAGCCTGGTCGGAAGCGGTTCTCGTTTTCGCCTGGTCGTGCACACCTGGCCCGAGCACGGCATGGCCACCCTCGATCTCTCGTCGCCGGAAACCTCGGCCACCGAGCAGCTTCGTCGCTACGTCGACGCGGTCGTCGCGCTCGCGGGCAGCGACGGCGTTCAGCGCGCGCGCTTCAAGAGCGCAGGCGGGCGATGATGACGGCTCTCGGTGTCGCCGCGATGGAGCACGCTGTCCCGGAGCTCGGCGGCGCCGAAGTGCCGGAGCACGAACCGCCGAGCGGCGTCGAAGTCGATCGGTCGGCAACAGAACACGTCGATGTGCGCCGCGCCGTCTGCCGGAAAGCAGTGGCAGCTCGCATGACTCTCGGCGAGTAGCACCACACCTGCAATCGTCGTGATGCCGTCTTCGCGGTGTTCGGAGAGCTGCGGCTCACCGAGTCGTCGCAGATGCAAACGCGACGGCATTTCGATAAGCGCGTCACGAACGCCGTCAGGAGTCAGCCGAAGGGGATCGCAACCGAGCGCGTCGGCGACCCAATGCATTCCCAGCACGATTCAGTTCCTAGCAGGCGTTATCGCCCGCGCGAAAGAAAACGAGACGCGCGGCCGATCATCCCTGCGAGTCGCACGTACCGCGGGGCAGGCCGCCCTACTCGCGCGAGCGGGGCTTCGAGACCGCGCTCGCGGTGAGTCAACGCGCCTCGGCGCATCGGCGGAATGGTCGCCGTCACGTCGCGCCGTCATGGTCCTGGCGTCGTAGTCGGGCGCGCCGCTCGAACATCGTCGTGCGAAAGTGGCGCGAATGTAGGCGCCTCTCCTACCATTGCTCTCATGCTTCGTTTTCAACGAACGACGACCGGGGCCCGGCTGGATTGCGGCGCCCGCGGCACGTCGCGCTTGCCTTCCAGAACGGTACTTTTTGCCTATTTTTTCGCTGTTTTCGGCGCCGTCGGGTGCGGCAGTTCCGCCGATCGCGCGCTCCAGGGGCGCTGGTTCGGCGACAGCGTCGAGAACTTCGACCCCTCCGACGTGGCGTCGGCGACCGGGTGGGCGAAAGGCGCGAGCCTCGAATTTTCGAGCGGCGTCCTGACCGTCGCGATTCCCGCCGAAGATCCGCGGAAGGGTCACTACGAGGTCGAGTCCGCCCATGACGGCGACCTCGTCGTGGCCGTCCGCGACGACCGCGGCACCGTGGATCGCACGCGGCTCACGCTCGACGGTGACCGCTTCTTGAAGTGGCACGTCGACGATCGCAAGGTCATCGTCCTCCGCCGCGAAGACTAGTGATCGAGCTGGAGGCCTTGCTCGATCACGAAGCCGTCGTCTGACGGCGGGAACACGACGGGGGCGAGCACCGCGTCGGCGCAGCGCCGGACCGCGGGCGAAAGCGGCGGCGCAAAGCTCGCTTGCTCGACGTGGCCGTTCGCGAGGACGCGCACGGCCATGCGGGTTTCGACGCTCACCCGGAGATCGCCGCGCGAAACCGCACTCTGTGCGAGGCAGGCCCGGATCCCGTCGGTCATGGTGCGCTCCGCGTCGTCCTTGGCCTTCTCCTCGGGCGACACGGTTTCGCCGAGCGCGGCGCCTGCCTTCGGCGCTTCCTTCGCGGCCAGCGCTGACGAGCCTTCGCTGGGCTTCGTCGCCGGTCGCGGCGACGTCGGGGGGGCATCGAGGCGCAGCCCGTCGAGGCTCAACGTCGCGCTGCTCGGCGCGAACAGCTCGATTTCGGGGCCGCCGACGGGCCCGACGGCGATGACGCCTTCGGCGAGCTCGACCTGGACCTTCGTCCCCACACGATCGACGCGAAACCGCGTGCCGTGCACCGCGATGCGGGTTTTCTCGACGCGGACGACGAACGACTCGGGGCGCGGGCTCTTCACGACGTGCGCGGACACCGAGCCCTCGTTCAGTGCGACGGTGATGACGTCACCGGTCGATTCGACGAGCGCGTTGCTCCGCGGAGCGAGTGTCCAGGTGGCCCGGTCGTGGTGCTCCACGACGACCTCGCGATCATCGCTCACTACGACCGTGCCCGCGCCGATCGCGTCGCCGTCGAGCCAATGAGGTAACTCGGCGGGCTCGGTCATCTTCGCCGTTTCTTGCGGGGCGACGGGAGCCTTCACGTGGGTTCCGTGGACCCACAAGAGAGCGCCCGCGACGACGGCTGCAGCGGCGAGGAGGGCCACCCATCGACCCGACGTCGCGCGCTCGCGCACGAAGGATATCGGTCCACCCTGAACGCGACGCATCAACGCCGTCTCGACCGCGTCCCACTCCACTAGTTGGGGTGTCGTCTCGGCCTTGGTCTCGTCGACGAGCTCGTCGAGGGCCTTCTCGAGGCGTTCTTCCGGGGTCACGTCGTCTCCCGGCGTGCGTGCGCCGCGAGGGGCGGCCGCTCGGATTCGAGCCCGTTCACGACGTCGGACAACGTCGGATCTTCGCCGAGGAGCGCCATCACTTCGCGCCTTGCATAGAACAACCGCGTGCGCACGGTGAGGACCGGCGCGCCGACGATCGCCGCGATTTCGGCGGGGCTCAGGCCTTCGACTTCGTGGAGCACGAACACGGTGCGCTTCTTTTCGCTCAGCTGATCGACGATGCGCTGGAACGCGTCGACGCGCCGTCGCCTCGCGACCTGCTCATCGGGCAAGAGCCGCGGATCTTTAGGCGGCGACGCGGTCTCGTCACCGACGAGCTGGGGGCGGCTCTTCGCCGCCCTCCGGTGCATGAGCACGACGTTCACCGTGAGCCGGTAGAGCCAGGTCGAGAATCGCGCGTCGCCGCGGAACTCGCCGATGCTGCGATGCACTTGCAAGAAGACCTCTTGCACCAGATCTTCGAGGTCGGACCGCGACCCGTTCATGCGGAACACGAGGCGCGCCACCTCGTCGCGGTGCGCTCGGAACAACCTGCGGAACGCTTCCGAATCTCCCGCGCGGCACCGCGCCACGAGATCCTGAGCATCGTCCGACACGACCGAGATCCTAACCGGTGCCTTCAGCCCTTGCCTGAGCGAAGTGGACCCGTCGCTCGGCCAGGGATGTACCGAGAAGGTCGCAGCACCAGGCATCGAGACGGTTCGATGCCTGCTCAGGCTGCGCTGTTCAAAAATGCCTCAGAACAGCGAGCGAAGGTCGATCGGATCCTTCTTCTTCTGTTCCATGATCCGGTTCACCGCGCGGAGGAGGCGAGTCTTCGCGGCACCGGTCACGGCTTTCCCCTCGACCGCTTTCTTCAGTAACTGCGGCGTGATGGGTCGTCCGGAGCGGCGCTTCGGCGCACCCGGCTCCGGCGGCGGCGCCTTCACGTCCGAGCCCCGCGCGAGGCGTTTCTTCAGCCGCGCTGCACGGTCTTCCGGACGCATCGTCTCGAGCTTCCTCGAGGCGAACGTGATGCGTCGCGGGTCGATCTTCTGACTCTCCAAAAACTCAGCGAATTTCGATGCCATGGCTAAATAAAGCGCTCGGGGTCGGGCGAACGCGGGCGGACCCTAGCACACCATCTTTCCGATTTCAGACTCCGTTCGCTTGCTCCCGCTCGGCCGCGATCGGAGGGTCGCACCATGACCCACCCGAAGACGGCCCGCCCCTCCGTCGACTCGCGCGTCAGCGAAGCGGTCGCCGCGGTGCGCGCACGGGTCGACCTCGCTCCGTCGCTCGGCATCGTGCTCGGCTCGGGCCTCGGCGCGTTCGCCGATTCACTCGCGGGCACGCAAAAGCTCGCCGCTTCCGACGTTCCCCACTTCCATCCGACGACCGTCGAAGGCCATTCGGGCACGCTCAGTTTCGGCAGCCTCGGCGGTGCGTCAATCGCGTGCCTCGCCGGTCGCGTGCACCTTTACGAAGGGCACCCCGTCGCCGACGTCGTGTTCGGCGTGCGGGTGCTCGCCGGGCTCGGCTGTCGGGCAGTGCTGCTCACCAACGCAGCGGGCGGCATCCGTGCAGGTCTCACCCCGGGTTCGTTCCTCTTGATCCGCGATCACCTGAACCTGACCGGTCAAAACCCTCTGGTCTCGCCCGTGCACCCGTTCGTCGACATGAGTCACGCCTATGACGACGATCTCGCCCGCGCCGCGCGCGGTGCGGCGCGCGACGCCGGGATCCCACTTCAAGAAGGCGTCTACGCGGGCCTCATCGGCCCGAGCTACGAGACGCCCGCGGAGATTCGCATGCTCCGCACGCTCGGCGCCGACGCGGTCGGCATGAGCACGGTGCTCGAAGTCATCGCTTTGCGCGAGCTCGGCGTTCGCGTGGGCGCGATCAGCTGCATCACGAACCTCGCCGCCGGGCTGTCCGACGCGGTGCTCGATCACGAGGACGTTCAGCGCACTGCCGAGAGCACACGCGTCGCCTTCGAGAAACTGCTCACGCGCTGGGTGCTCCTCGCCGGGCGCGTGCTCGAGCAGAAGGATTGAAATGTCGGAGCCGACCGTCGACCGCTTGATCGAGTCTGCCCGCGCCGTTCACGATTTTGCTTATGCCCCCTATTCGAAGTTCCGCGTCGGCGCTGCGGTGTTGACCGACACCGGCAAGGTGTTCGTCGGGTGCAACGTCGAGAACGCGAGCTACGGCGCGACGCTCTGTGCCGAGCGCTCGGCCTTGTCGAACATGATCGCCAGCGGTGAACGGCGCGCCGTCGCGGTCGCGATCTTCGTCGATGCCGCCGAGCCGGCAATGCCGTGCGGGATCTGCCGGCAATGGCTCGCCGAGCTCGGCCCCGACGCGCTCGTCGTCTCTGCGACGCCGCACGCGACGAAGCGCTCGACGATGCACGAGCTCTTGCCCGATCCGTTCGTGTTCACTCCGTGACGTCAGCCGACCCGGGCCGGCGCGGCGGTTCGGTCCTTCTTGAACGTCGGCACGAGCACGAGCGCGCCGATTCCCGCGAGCACGATGAGCACGACGAACACCGCGTGCCAGCCGTATTTCTCACTGACCCAGGCGTTGAGCGCCCCTTGCAGGATCGCGCCCACCGAGCCGATCCCGTTCACGAGCCCGGTGGCGGTCGCTGCCGCGTACTCACCGCCGGCATCTTGCGCCGCAGCGCCCGACAAGAGCGAATCCGGGCCGTACAAGCACACACCGACCAAGGTGAGCCCCACCACGTTCGCCCAGGGCCCGAGCGCGGCCACTTGCGTGTAGAGCACCAGCATGCCGGTCAGGCCGACGAGCATCACCGCGGAGAGCAGCGAGCGCGACACGCCGCGGAAGCGATCCGAGAAGAGGCCCGCGCCGACCACACCGAACACGCCGCCCACCTCGAATGCCGTGGAGAGGTAGCCGGCGCGGTCCGGCGCGTACCCGAGCGAATCCGCCAGGTAGTAGGGAAGCCAGAACAAGAAGCTGTAGCGGATCAGCTTGATCGCGAAGTAGCTGAACCCGTAACACCAGAGCACCGGCGATCTCACCGTGGCGCGAATCGCGTCGCGTCGCGCCGGGTCGTCGGCTCGGGCGTCGCCGCTCGGGGCTCGCTCGGGCGCGCCCGGTCCGGGCGCGAGCGTCGAAAGCACGAGAGCGCCGACCGCGGCGAGCACCAGCGCCGGGACGAAGAACGCCGCGCGCCAGCCGAAGCGGAGCAAATATGCCGCGCCCACCGCGGCGCCGATGCCGCCGAATTGGTAACACGTCGCCCAGAACGCCATCACTCGACGTCGATTGTCGGCGGTCGTCCACTCGGCCATGGCTCGCGTCGTGGCCGGCCACCCCGCCGATTGTGCGAGGCCGTTCACGGCGAACGCGACGCCGAGCACGAGCGCCGTTTTTCCTGCGCCGAAGCACGCGCACATCGCCGCAGAGAGCAATAGTCCGCCGCCGAGGAGCTTTCGCGCGCCGATCCGATCGCCGAGCGCGCCGCTCCAGAACTGACCGAGCGCGTAGAACGCGAGGTAACCGGTGTCGATCGCCGCGAGCGCGCCACGCCCCACGCCGAGCTCGCGTTCGATCACCTTCTTCGCGACGCCGAACCCTTTGCGACCGAGATACGACGTCGCGTAAGCGACCCAGGTCACCGCCCACGCGGTGCGACGGTTCCGTCCTTCTGCGTCGCCGGGTTGCATGCGTCACGCGACGGTAACACCCCGGCGTCGTGCCGGGCCGCTCGACCGCGCCGGAAAACAGTGACAAACGAGTGACGTGCGCATCGTTTCCCTCACTTGCTCGAACACCGAGATCGTCTGGGCGCTGGGAATGACGGACACCTTGGTCGGCGTGGACGATCACTCGGACTTCCCCGTCGACGTCGTGTCGCGCCTGCCGCGCGTCGGACCCGATCTCGACATCGACGTCGAAAAGGTCGCGGAGCTGTCGCCCGATCTGGTGCTCGCGTCGCTCACCGTGCCCGGCCACGAGCGCATCGTCGAGCGTCTCGAGCGCGCCAAGTTGCCGTTCG
>CAZDNG010000104.1:0-19856 GCA_964506835.1 uncultured Polyangiaceae bacterium | reverse complement strand
TGCTTCTTCATGCCCGTGAGGGTCATGTGGAACTTCTCGGCAAGGTCCGTGATCGAAGCGTCCGCCCGCCCCAGCTGCTCCAGAACGCCGCGTCGGGTGGCGTCCGAGAGTGCCGCGAACGACGCATCGAGGCGGGCGCTCGTATACTGAACCATACGGTTCAGTGTGTAGCGCGGTTGGTGGCGGTGTGCAAGGGGGCGGAGGGCGCGCGGCCGCGACGGCCGGCTTTGCGCGGCCCACGGCGGAGGAGTCCGTTGCTGCTCCCGGTTCATCATCTGGTCACGGGCGAGGCGTGCACTCCGCGGATCGCAATGGGGCGCGCGAGTCGTCGAGCGGTTCACTCCGCACTCGTGCAACGACGTTCACAGTCGTCGGTTCGCGTGAGCACGTGGTTGCACACACGAAGTCGCGTCATTCCCGTTTTCGAATTCGTCGAGCGCGGATGATTGCCAGGTCACGCTTGGTCGGGTAGTGACGAATCGTTCCGCGCGCGACGCAGTGTGTGTGCGCGATCGAATTTGGAGGCAGTGATGTCCACGCGAAGAAGTGCGCTCGTATCTTTGTTGGTGCCGGTCGCGCTGTGCGCGTCCCTTTCGGGCTGCGGTCAGAACGGAGCGAAGCAGCAAGCGGTTTCGCAGGATCCGGACCTCGTTGGCTCCGTGAAGAGCGCCGACACGGTGAGCGCCTTCACGGGCAATCTCTTCGTGGAACAAGCGAACACCGCTCCGGCGGGCGCGTACTTGGCGCAAACGCAGTCGCGTTACGTCGCGTACGCCGACAAGAACACGCAGCTCATTCACATCATGAGCTCGCCGCTGCCGGATCCGACCTTCGAACCCGGAGCGACGGGCGGCCCTCCCGCACTCTCGGCGCCCGGGCCCGCGTCGGCCGATCCGCAGTTCTCGAACGACGTGGCACTCACGTGGAACGGACCCCAGATCCTCGGGGCGGACAAGGTGAACGACAGCGGCGGCGTCTCCATGACGGCGTTCAACGGGCAGCTGTACCTCGCGTTCAACGGAACGGACCGGCAGATCAACATCGAGTCTTCGCCGGACGGCTCGACGTGGACGAAACAAGTCGTGAGCAACGCGACGTCACCGTACGCGCCGGCCATCACCGTGCATCAGGGGCGCCTGGTGGTTGCTTACACGGGCGAGGGCCCCGGCGAGCTCAACGTCTTCTCGTCGCCCGACGGCAACTTTCAAGGTGACGCGAACCTGGATCAGAAATTCGTGCTCGGGCAACAGTCTCAGTTCGCTCCTGGGCTCGCGAGCTTCAATGACTCGCTCTACATCGCCTGGACGGGATTCCCCGGTGGTGTGTTGGGTCTCGGGACGAATCCCGATTTGAACCTCGCTGTGATCGGTGATTTCGGACAGAGCGGGTTCGTGAAGCAAGCGACGGCCCACACGCTCAACTTGGATAGTGACGACGGCCCGGCGCTCATCGGCTTCGGTTCCCAACTCATCATGTCGTGGCGAGGATCAGGAAACACATTCCTGAACTACAACACCTTCGACCAGAGCCAGCTCGACCAGGATTTCGCGAGCGGCGACATCACCCACGGTGGACAGACGATCACCCTCAGTAAGGCTTACAACACCGATCACACGCCGGTCATCGCGTACTTCGGTCCAGCCCCCGGGCTGAACGACCTGGGACAGGCAACCATGATCTGGAAAGACGAGGGAACGTCCCACGTCGACATGATCGAGAACCTGTTCTTCAACAACCAAACCATCTGCGTCGACGGAAGCCTGACTTCGCCGGACACGGACGGCGACGGTCTCTTGGACTGCTGGGAAGACGAAGGCATCGACTTCAACGGCGACGGGATCATCGACCTAGACCTCCCGGGGAAGGGCGCGAACAAGAACGTGCCCGACGCCTTCGTGGAAGCCGACTACTTCGATTGCACGAAATCCGGCAGCGATTGCCCCGCGGGCGACAACCACAATCACAAGCCGGACCCGGCGGCCATCGCGCTGGTCGAGGCCCGCTTCCAGGCGCAGGGCATCCACCTTGTCATCGAACCGGACGAGGCGCTGCCGCACCAGGCGACGTGCGCGTTCGAAGGTCAGAGTTGCCAGGCGGACAGTTCGTGTTTCGGGCAGATCCGCACGTCGAACTTCGGCACGGTCTCGCAGCGAGCGGACAGCAACCAGCTGGCGGCGAAGAAGCTCGCCTACCACTACGCGCTGTGGGTTCACAACATCGGCCCGAACCTTCTCGGGCAAGCGTGCATCTGTGGACCGGACTTTACCGTCGGTATGGGCCAACCCGTGACCCCGCCTAATTCCTTCTTCGAAGGGTTGGTCGCCATGCACGAGTTCGGGCACAACCTGAACTTGCATCACGGTGGGTTCGAGGATCTGAACTTCAAGCCCAACTACATGAGCATCATGAACTACGGCATCGGGCAGAACGGCGGACTCCGTTCGGACTCGACGGCCAAACCGACTCCGGTACCGATCCTCGACTACTCGCATTCGCAGTTGCCGGCGTTGCTCGAGCAGACCGGGACCCCGCCCGGGCAACCGGCGCTCAGCGAGAGCATCGGAATCCAGGACGGACCTTTCTTCACGGTGTTCACCTGCCCGAACGCGACGCTGAATACGCAGCAGCCCGCAAATGGTCCCATCGATTGGGCGTGCGACGGCACGCCGCCGGCCAAACACGGGGCGGTCGCCAACGACATCAACGGCGACCGATGGTGCGTTTCACCGAGCAATTGTGCCTCCAACCCGAGCCCGACGTGTGGACAGCTCCAAACCTCGTCCACGAGCAATGACGATTTGTTCATGGGTGGCCACATCGACCCGCCAAAAGGTGGATTCATAGCGACCACGGTATCCATCTCGGACGGCATCGGTTTCAACTCGAACGGAGACGCCGTCATCGTCCCCGGCCCCACGGGCATCCTCTTCTCCATGGCGAACCTCACCCCGCCGGACGTCGCGGTCGGCGTTCAGATCGCGGACGGCTCGGACTTCACTTGCGACACCACCGCCAAGGCGGGAACCACGGACGGACAGACGCGCCCTGTCGGGAACGTCGAAACGTCGCTCCTCCAAGGGTTCGACGATTGGAGCAACGTGCACTTCGATTGGAGCCTCCAGCGGAATCATGCAATGTGCAAGGCGGCGGGCGTCGGTGAGCTCGGCGAGAAGCCCGCGGACATCGTCCTCCAGAACATCCATCAGCAATTCGCCGCCCAAGGCTCCGCGGACCTCGGCGTGACCGGGAGCGCGAGCTTCGGCTCGAGCTTGACGGGCTCCACCGTGACGCTGACCTACACGGTGACCAGCGCCGGACCCGACCACAGCGGCTTCGCGGCGCTCGATCTGCCGCTCCCGAGCGGAAGCTCCGCCGTCTCGTGTAACGGCGGCCCCTGCAAGATCATCTCGAACACGGCCGTGGTGCCTCTCGGCGTCATGACCTCGGGACAGACCGAGACGGTGACCATCGTCGCGTCCGTCGGATGCACGATCGCGACGGGCAGCATCGTCACGTTCAACGCCAAGGTGGCCGACACCTCGGCCGACCCGAACCCGACGAACAACTCCTCATCGATCCCCGTGACCGTCGGCAGTCGCCCGCAGGACTTCACGGTGCTCGGAACGAACGGCGTCCAGATCAACGACGGCGCGATCCTGAAGACTGCTTCGGGAGCGCTCGCGCTGATCGGCGAGACGGGCTCGCCCATCGCCGTGAACATCGGAAATCTGACGCAGATCGGGAGCATCGACAGCGTGGCCCCGGTGTTCCTCGGCAGCGGCAATCACGTCGCGGGCTCGATCACCAGCGACGGAGCCGTGACCCAGGGCCTGTTGAACACCATCGCGGGGCCAGTGCTGCAACACCAGAGCATCACGGTGCCCGGTCTCCCCACGTCGATCGCATTTCCCCCGTCGAACGGCGATGTGACGGTCGGAACCGGTGCGTCCCGCACGCTCGCCCCGGGTTCGTACGGAAAAATCAGCGCCTCTCCCTTCGGTCACCTGACGTTGGTTGCCGGCACTTACTACGCGACGAGCTTCGACGTTCAACTCGGCGCGACGGCGACCCTCGACAAGACCGCTGGAGCCATCACCTTGAACGTGCTGAACGAAATGACGCTGCTCAGCGCGTTCCAGGAAGTCGGAAGCGTCGCCTCGGGTTCGGATTTCTTGCTTCAGTACTTCAGCCTCGCGCCGCAAGTGTTCACGCTCACCGTGCCCTTCTCCGGCACACTCGTGGCACCGAACACATTCCTCGTGCTCGGCCCGATCTTGGGCGGCGGACACAAGGGCGTGTTCATGGCGAAGAACCTCACGGTGTCTCCGCAGACGACCGTCACTCGGCGGCCGTTCGATCCTGCCTGCAACTGAGACGAAGCGCTCTTCCTCTAGCCTCGACGAGGCGCGCTTTTGGGTGGCATATGCCTGACCTTCCAGCGCGTCACGTCGAGCTGTTCACGAGCCGGCCACCCCATCAGCGGCAACGAGTTGCTCATCGCCGCTCACGCGTTGTCGATTTCGCGGCTGCGAGCTCCCGCTCCGCGTTGGCGCGGTCATCCGCCAAGAAGTACTCGTCGAGCTGCGGCGGCGCGACCGGGGTCCCCGCGAGCATCGCGTGGACCTGACCGCTCATGGGGGTGAGCTTACCTTCCCTCGTGCACTGCTAACCGCCGTCGCTCGCCGCGTCGGGGGGTCCGATGAAGGTGCCCGGGCTCTCCTGACAGGGGCCGCACACGCCATCGACGCACGCTGCTGGGATCTTGCAAAAGACCGGGTAGAAGAAGCAATCGTCGTCCGAGCAACACGGGCTCCCTGCGCCGCTCCCCGCGTAAGGCGAGATCGCCATCGAACAGGGAGCACCGTCGCCGGAGCTTGCGCCGCCCGATCCGGGGGAACCGCCGGTTCCCGCGCCGCCCCCGGACGCTCCTGCTCCCGTGTCGCCGCCGGACGCCGCGAAATCCTTGGAGCCCGCGTCCGCCGCGCCGCCGGATGCCGCGCGATCCCCGTTTCCCATCGCTCCTGTTTCGACGCGGCTCGCGCAACCGAAGACCACGACGACCAGAGCGACTCCGCCGGAAATTGAGAGACAGTTCAAATGCCCCCGGAGCAGGCTGGCACAAGTTGGCACCGTCGCCGCTCCGCAAACGATGAGAGCACGTCGCGTGCCAAGGGCAACCTCGCGCGATGCTCGACGGAACGACGGCAGCGGTGACCGCGGTACTACGACCGCAGCGACTCGAGCTCGCGTTGCATCGCCGTGCGCGTGACGTCGAGGAGCCGTCGATGGTCGAAGCCGACGGCGGCGGGGTCGATGGGGTCGAGCAGGCGCACCTGGACGAGGCGCGGACGGATGAAGAAGCGGCCCTTGGGCAAGATGTCGCGCGTTCCCTCGATGACGACGGGCACGATGGGAACGCGGTTCCGCACGGCGAGGCGGAACGCGCCGGGATAGAAGCGAATCAATTCGCCGTCGGGCGAGCGCGTGCCTTCGGGGAACACGAAGAGACTGTCGCCCTCGCGGAGACGCCGGTGACAGGTTCGCACCATGCGCATGATGCTCGGTAAATAGCCGCGGCGGATCGGCACGTAGCGATTGAGCCACATGTTCCATCCGAGAAATGGGACGTAGAAGTTTTCGATCTTGCTGACCCAGAGAAACGGCAGGTGGATCGCGAACACCGCGAGAATGTCGACCATCGATTGGTGGTTCGACACGTAGATGCACGGGCCCTTCGAAACGCGACCGGGGCCTTCCACGTTCACGCCGGCGAACGGCGCCCAGGCGAGATAGTGCCCGCCCCAGAAGCTCGTGTAAGCGTGGAGCAAGCGCCGCTTCGGGTCGAACGGCGCGGTCAGCGCGAAGATGACGAGCGCCGGGAAAAAGCCGAGCGCGCACGTCGTGAGTAGGTAAGGCCAGTAAAAGAAATTGTAGACGGCCAGAAAGAGCGCACCCTGTTCTCGGGCTGGCTCCGGTACCCACGCCGCGCGCGCCGGTTGCATGCAGTCCGCTTACTTGCCGGTCGGCAAGTGCTTCGTTCCGCGATCCTCGAACACCCGTTCACGCTCGCCCGTGTAGATCTGGCGGGGGCGGTCGATCTTGAAGTCCTTGCCCAGGCGCTGCTCCTTCCAGTTGGCGATCCAACCCGGAAGGCGACCGAGCGCGAACATGACCGTGAACATCTCCGTCGGGATGCCCATCGCTCGGTAAATGATGCCGCTGTAGAAATCGACGTTCGGGTAGAGCTTGCGCGAAACGAAGTAGTCTTCTTTGAGCGCGCGCTCTTCGAGCTTCTTCGCGAGATCGAGCAAGGGCTCGTTCACGCCGAGCTCCGCGAACAGACGATCACAGGTTTTCTTGAGGAGCGTCGCTCGAGGGTCGAAGTTCTTGTAGACGCGGTGCCCGAAGCCCATGAGGCGAATCTTCGAGGTGCCGCTCTTCACTCCCTCGAGGAACCGGTCGACGTTGCCGCCGTCCTTCTGGATCTCCTCGAGCATCTCGATGACCTTCTGATTCGCGCCGCCGTGACGGGGGCCCCAGAGCCCACAGATCGCCGCGGAAATCGACGCGAACAGGTTCGCCTCGCTCGAGCCGACCATGCGCATGGTCGACGTGCTGCAATTCTGCTCGTGGTCGGCGTGCAGGATCAGGAGGAGGTTCAGCGCGTCCTCCATCACCGGATTCACTTCGTATTCCTCGGCGGGAACGGCGAACATCATCCGCAGGAAATTGGCGGGCCACGACAGATCGTTCCGCGGGTACACGAACGGTTGCCCGACGGACTTCTTGTGGGCGAACGCCGCGAGCGTCTTCGACTTCGCCAGGATGCGGAGAATGTTGAGATCGAGGTTGTCCGGCGTCTCCGGATAGAACGTCGAGAGCGACGCGGCCATCGCGGCCAGTATCGCCATCGGGTGCGCCCCGGCCGGGTACCCCTCGTAGAACTTCTTCATGTCCTCATGAAGGAGCGTGTGCCGATTCATCTTCTCGCGGAACTCGGCGAGCTCGGCCGCGCTCGGGCGCTTGCCGTAGATGAGGAGGTAACAGACCTCGGTGAACCGCGCGCGCTCGGCGACCTGTTCGATCGGGTAGCCGCGGTACCTGAGGATGCCCTTCTCGCCGTCGATGAACGTGATCGAGCTCTGGCAAGACCCGGTGTTTCCGTAACCGGGGTCCAGGGTGATGAGCCCCGTGCGTTTGCGGAGGTCCGCGATGACGACGCCTTTTTCCCCTTCAGTGCCCTCTACGACGGGGAACTCGTACTCCTTGCCGTCATAGGTGAGTTTTGCCGTGCTCATTTTTGCGAGGTCTCCTTGCGTATGAAACGCCGGGTTCTTCGGTAAAGCGAGCGGCGAGTATACCAGTCGAAACGCCGCTGCCGACTCGGATCGACGGTATTTCTGGCGCGTCCGGAAGCGAAAAATGCTGAGCGAATGAAGCGGGATTCAGACGCTGGTGCGGAGGTGAAAGCTCTTTGGTCGCGTCATGGTTTCGTAACCAATGCGCGACAGCGTCACGCCGCGCCCCGAGTCTTTTACTCCCGTCCAGGCGAGCGCCGGATCGAGGTAATCGCAGCGGTTCATGAACACCGTGCCGGTCTCCACCCGCTCGCCGATGGCGAGGGCGTCCGCCTCGTCCGCGGTCCACACCGAGGCCGTGAGCCCGAAGGGGCTGTCGTTCATGAGCTCGACCGCCTGGTCGTCACTCGACACCTTCATGATGCCGACGACGGGGCCGAAGCTCTCCTCCTTCATGACCCGCATCGAGTGATCGACGCCGATCAGGACCTGGGGCGCGAGATACGGCGTTCCGGGCGCGTCGGCGGCGAATGCCTTCGAATCGACGAGGGCGCGGGCGCCACCACGAACCGCCTCGTCGATCTGTCCACGCACGAAATCGGCGGCCCCGGCGCGAACGAGCGGACCGAGGTTCGTCCCTGACTCCAGGGGGTTACCCAGCTTGTACTGTTTCGTGAGGGCAACGAAGCCTTCGACGAACCGGTCGTAGACGGCCTCGTGCACGTAGACGCGCTCGATGCCGCAGCAACTCTGCCCGCTGTTGAAGAAGGCGCCGTCGACGAGGTTCTCGACGGCGTGGTCGAAGTGCGCGTCCGACCGCACGTACGCCGGATCTTTGCCCCCGAGCTCGAGACCGATGCCGATGAATCGCTCGGAGGCGAAGCGCTGCACGACGTGCCCGACGCGAACCGACCCGGTGAACGCGACGAAGTCGATTCCCGGCGTCGAAATGAGGCGATCGGTGTCCTCGTCCGTCGTGTGGAGGAATTGAAAAACGCCGTCTGGCAGCCCCGCGGCGGCGAAGGCTTCGCCGAGGCGTTCGGCGCAGAGCGGTGTTTGCGGCGAATGCCGAAGAATCACCGTGTTGCCGGCGACGAGTGCGGGGACCACCGAATTGACCGCCGTCAGGTACGGGTAATTCCACGGCGCGATCGCCAGCACGACGCCGAGCGGTTCCCGCCGGATGAATCGATCGAACCCGGGTTTCGGCGTCGGCCGCACGTCGCCGAGCACGTCCTCGGCGATACTCATCATGTAGCGAGCCCGCTCTTCGAAGCCGCGGATTTCGCCAGGGCTTTGCGACACCGGGCGACCCATCTGCCACGAAATTTCTTCCGCGAGCGCATCTCGGCGCGCGACGAACGCGTCGACGGCCTTGCCGACGAGCGCGAGCCGCTCGGAGAGCGGCGTTCGTCTCCATCGTTCTTTGGCGCGAACCGCGCGCTCGAGCGTGCGCGCGATGTCGGCCTCGGTCGGAAGGGGTCGCTCGACGTAGACGCGACCATCAACGGGGGAACGCGTGACCAGGCGATCGCTCATGCCGGTTTGGACTCCAGTGAGGGGCGAGAGGCCGCGGAGCGTAGCACCGCTCGCGCCGTCACTCGTCCGGGAAGAGCGCTCCCGGGTTCATGAATCCGACCGGATCGAGGGCGCGCTTCAAGGCGCGGAGCGCGGAGAGGCCGCCTTCGCCGACCTCTTTGCCGAGGAGGGCTTTGCGCATGCGGCCGATGCCGTGGTGGTGCGCGATGCCGCCGCCGCCGGCGAGCGTCGCATCCATCACCGCCCGCCAGCTCGCGAGGTACGTCGCGGCGAGATCCTCGCGACGCTCGGGGCGAGCGGCGAACGTGAAGTACAGATTGATGCCCGAGCGATACACGTGCGAGCTGTGAGCGGACGCGGCCATCATGCCGGGCACCTCGCGAAGTGCCGCGACGGCGCGCCGGTAAATGTCGTCGATGCGACTCCACGTCGCGGCAATTTCGATCGTATCGACGACCATGCCGCCTTCGAGAAACGACGTGAGCGTCGGCACGTGATTGCGATCGCGAAGCCAGCGCTCGGCAGCCTCCGGTGACGCCGCCCCCGCCCCGCGCCGCTCGGCGATTGCCTGGAGCGCGGCGGTCTCGGCGGCGACGCGCCCCTCGGGCCCTTCCGAAATCACGAGGAGGAGCGCGCTTCCGTCGCGGGCGAACTTGGAGAACATGCGGCTCGACTCGTCGGCGTCGTACAAGCGGAGCACTACGGGTTGAAAGCCGCTCTGCACGAGCTCGCGCTGCAGCTCGAACCCGTCGTGCATCGTGGCGACGTGATAGGCGCTCGGGGTGCGCACCTCCGGCGCGCGACGAATCGAATACGTGACGCCCGTCACGACGCCGAGCGTGCCCTCGGAGCCCAGAAAAAAATGACGGAGATCGGGCCCGGCCGACGCTCGCGGCGTCCCGCGGGTCTCGACGCGCTCGCCGTTCGGCAGCACCGCTTCGAGCGAAAAAATGACGTCTTCGACGTTGCCGTAGCCGGTCGAAAATTGGCCGGCCGCGCGCGTCGCGACCCAGCCGCCGACGCTGCTGATCCCGATCGACTGGGGATAGTGCCCGAGCGTCAGCTTCCGTTCGGCGAGCGCGTCCTCCGCGTCGCTTCCGCGAACGCCCGCGTCGAAGCTCGCGAGCAGATTGTCGGCATCGATGGAACGGATCCGATTCATCGCGCCCATGTCGAGCACGACGGCGCCTTCCGGCGAACGCACGCCGCCGCACACGCCGCTGCCGAGGCCGAACGGCACGAGCGGCGTCGCCGTTTCGCGGCACGCATTCACGACCGTCACGACGTCGCCAGCGTCTGCGGGTCGAACGACGCATTGCGGAAGCGGCGTTGCGCGCTTCTCGACGTCCTCGAGGAGCGACAACACCCACGAATCGTGGCGACGCGCCGCGAGCAGAGCGGCATCCGTAGACACTTTGTCGCCCAGCGCTTGCCGCAATCTGTCGAGGACCATCCGAGCATCGTACCCCGCTAGAGCGTCTCCCGCTCGAGTTGACCATCCTCGGGTTTTTGCGCCCGCGTTTCCCCCGTTGCGCCGTCCGCGCTTCCCGGCGACGCTGCCGGCATGGACTACAAGTACGAAACGTTGACGGCCAACGGCACTCGCATCCGAGCCGTCGTCGAGGGCACAGGTCCGCTCTGCGTGCTGGTCCACGGGTGGCCGGAGTCCTGGTATTCGTGGCGCCATCAGATCGGTCCGCTCGTGGACGCCGGGTACCGAATCTGCGCGATCGATGTCCGCGGCTACGGCGGCAGCGACAAGCCGGCAGCCATCGAAGCGTACGCCATGAAGGAGCTCACGAGCGACGTCGCAGGCGTGATCGACGCCATGGGCGCCGATCAGGCGATCCTCATCGGGCATGACTGGGGCGCGCCGATCGTCTGGGTGACGTCCATTCTGCATCGAGCGCGCGTGAAGGCCGTCGTCGGCCTGAGCGTGCCGTTCCTCGGCAGGCCGCCCATGCCGCCCATCGATCTGTGGAAGCAGGTCCACAAGGACCGATTTTTCTATCAGATTTATTTTCAGGAACCCGGCGTGGCGGAGCGCGAGCTGGAAGCCGACGTGCGCACCGCGCTCCGCAAAGTCTATTTCGCCGCATCCGGCGACGCGTCGAAAGAAGAACAGGGCGCCATGGCGCGGAAACCGCCGACCTCGGCGTTGCTCCAGGGGCTCACCGATCCGAAACCGTTTCCGGCATGGCTCACCGAGGCCGATCTCGACTATTTCACGGCCGAGTTCGAGCGCAGCGGGTTCCGCGGTCCGCTCAATCGATATCGCGCACAAGGCATCGACTTCGAAGCGCTCCCCCAGCTCGCCGAGGAAAAGATCACGCAGCCGGCGCTCTTCGTCGCCGGCTCGCGCGATCCGGTGCTGCGCTTCGTCCCCAAGGTCAACATTCTCGACCTGATGGATCGTCACTACGACGATCTCCGCGGCAAGGTCGTCATCGAGGGCGCCGGACACTGGATCCAGCAGGAGCGCCCCGAGGCCGTGAACGTCGCCGTCCTCGATTTCCTGAAAACGCTCTGACGACGCGCCGCCGAGCTCGATGACGCGAGAGGTGACGCTCGGGGCTACCTCGGCTCGGCTCGAACGAAGGCGAGCTCGACGTCGGTGCCGAGACTCCGCAGCGTGTTGTCCGCGTCCAAGTTTACCGCTCGGTAACCGACGCGTCGCGCGACGGCGACCGCTCGGTAGCCCGCTTCTTCGAGCAAGCCAACTCCCTCGGCGACCGTCCGCCCGAATTTCCACGGCGAAGTCGTCGCCTCCGGAGGCTCGAACGTGACCCACAGCTGCCCGCCGGGCCTCAGCACTTCGCGGATCTCGACCAGCAGCGGAGCAAGATCCTCGACGAACTCGAGGACGCCGATCGCCGTCACCAGGTCGAATCGAAGCGAGCGATCGACGCCGAGCCCGTCGTTCAGGTCCTGTTCGATCAGCATCGCGTAGAGGTTTTTCGCCCGGCACCGCTCGAGCATCGTCGAAGAGAAATCGACGCCAACGAACGTCCCGGAACACCCTTCCTCGACCATGATCGCGCCGATCGCCCCGTCGGCGCATCCGAGATCGAGGAGCGAAAAGCGTCGGCTGGGGAGCCGCGTCGTCTGCTCGCGAACCCAGTCCCAGACCGCGGCCCACCCATGCGCTTCGGCCGTCTTCGAGTAGCCCTGCCGCGCCAGCAAGGCGAAGAGGTCGTGAGCGGGTGCGTACCGAACGCGCATCGCGTGCGAACTATGGTGAGCCGCGCCGAGAGGGTCGTCAACGGCGTGCCTTGACACCCCGGAGGACGGCCCATACGAAAACTGGAGGATGGGAGCCGTCGATTCGCCGATGTTTCCGACCGGCTACGCGCATCCCGACTACGCCGCGTCCCTCGCCGAGTTCGGCGTGCCGCGTCGCCTCCCGCGTTCGGGTGGGTGGATGCTGGAACGAGGTATTTTTGGCTCGGATTTGAAGGACGCGATCGGCGCCTATCCGCTCTTCGTCTGCTCGGATTGGGGCGCCCTCGCCGCCGATCTCGACGAGCTCGGAAGCCGCCTCGTCTCTTTGTGCGTCGTTCCCGATCCCTTCGGCGCGTTCGCCGTGGGCGACCTGCCGCGTCTGTTCCCCGATCTCACGCGACCCTACAAGGAGCACGCGGTCGTCGATTTCGAGCGCCCGCTCGCGATCAGCCGCCATCACCGAAAGTGCGCCGCGCAGGCCTTGCGCCACATCGACGTGGACGTGTTCCATTCTGACGCGGACGGCAGTGTCCCCGACAGTTTCCTCGACGACTGGATCGCGCTTCACGAGCACCTCGTCGCTCGTCACGGGATCACCGGGATACCAGCGTTCTCGCCAACGGCGTTCGAACGACAGCTCCGCCTTCCGGGGGTCGTCGTGATCCGCGCGCGGTCGGGCGACGTCACCGTCGGCGCCCAGCTCTGGCTCGTTCACGCACGCGTCGCGTACGGACACGTGCTCGCGTTGAACCCGGACGGCTACCGCCGGGGCGCCGGATACGCGCTCTATTCGGCGGCATTCGATCATTTTCGAGAACGCGTGCGCTATTGCGACATCGGCGGCGTTCCGGATCGCGCGACGGAAGGCGCGTCGGGGCTCGAGGCGTTCAAGCGAGGGTGGTCGCCCGAAACGCGCACGACGTGGCTCTGCGGCAGAGTGTTCGACCCGCCTCGCTACCACGCCCTCGTGAATGCGCGAGCTACCGGCCCTTCGCGGTTTTTCCCCGCGTATCGGGATCGTCTTTAGATCTTTTTTAGACCGGCTCGGGGGCGTACCAGAACGGACCCGGAGGGAGACGCCGCGCCGCTTCGCGGACGCGCGGCGCGTGTTCGATCGCGAGCCGCACGATGCTCGCGACGCCGCGCACGTCGTCCAGGGAGAGCGCGGGCCCCGTCGGGAGAACGAGCACGCGCGCGCTGAGCGCGTCGGTCACGGGGAGCGTCCATTCGCCGCCGCCCGGCCGCTTCGCATACGGCTCGGCGCGATGACAACCCGGTGAGAAGTAACGACGTGCGAGCACTCCCTCGGCGTGCAGAACTTTGCCGAGTGAGTCGCGGTCGAGCTCGGCCTGTCGCTCGTCGATTTCGAGCACGACGTATTGGTAGTTCGACGTGTTCTCGTCGCTCGGGCAAAGCACCTTCACGCCGGGAATTCCGGAGAGCAGCGCGACGTAGAGCTCGTGGCGTCTTCGATTGTCGTCGATGACGTCCGGCAGGTGCTCGAGCGCCGCGAGCCCCATCGCGGCGGATACCTCGTTCATCTTGGCGTTGGTTCCGACGCGGATCGAGCGATCGGGTCCGGCGATGCCGAAGTCGCGGAGGAGCCGGAGCTCGCGCGCGAGCGCGTCGTCGGAAGTGGCGATCGCACCGCCTTCGAGGGTCTGAAAAATCTTGGTCGCGTGAAAGCTGAACACCTCCGCGTCGCCGAGGCTCCCGACGGCCTTTCCACGGCGCGCGCACGCGAACGCGTGGGCCGCGTCGAAGAGGAGCGGCACGCGGTGGCGCTCGGCGATCGCCCGAAGCGCGTCGACGGCGCAGGGGTTCCCCCACAAATGCACGCCGAGAATCGCACTCGTCTCGGCGGTCATCGCCGCTTCCACGGCCTCGGGCGACACGGTGTGATCGGCCGCGAGCACGTCGCAAAAAATCGGGGTGAGCCCTTCCCACGACACGGCGTGCGCCGTCGCGATGAACGTGAAGGAGGGGACGAGCACCGTCCCTCGGAGCCCCAGCGCTCGTAGCAAGAGTTGAAGCGCGAGGGTTCCGTTGCACGTCGCGACGCAATGCTCGACGCCGAAGACGGCGCCGAGGCGGCGCTCGAGATCGATCTCGCACGGGCCGTGGTTCGTGAGCCACTGGCTCTCGAACACGTCGTTCAATCGACGGAGGAGCGCCTCTCGACCTCGAATCGACGGTCTGCCGACGTGGAGCTCGGGCGCGAATGCCGGCGAGCCGCCGAGCGCGGCGAGCTCGTCGACGCGGCTCTTCTCGGACACCGGCGCGAGCGTGACACGATTTGCGGCGTTCGAGGAGCACGCGGGCGCCCAAAAACGGACGCCCGGGTCTCGCTTGCGCTCGGCGACGAGGGGGCTATTCTGACGGTGGTTCGAGTGGCAAACGACGTCGCGTCCGATTCGCCCGGTCGTGGGACCACGCCTCGCTCGACGAGCCTCCGCCCGAGCTTCGGCGAACAGTACAACTTGCAGCGGATCTTCCAGGTTCCGCCGCCGGTGGCTTGTCGGGGCGCGCGCATGACGCACCGCCGGGTGCAGAACCTGACGCAGTCGAACCTCGACGAACGGAACGGGAAGACCGAGCTCGCGAGCTATCCGATCAAGCTGACCATCGAGGCGACGAACATCTGCAACTTGCGATGTCCGGCCTGCTTCACCGGATCCGAGCAGATCGGACGACGGCGCGGACACCTCTCCCTCGATTTGTATCGAAGGGTGATGGAAGAGCTCGGGCCGTATCTGTTCGAGGTCGAGTTCTACAACTGGGGCGAGCCGCTCCTCGGCAAACACATCTTCGAGATGGTCGAGGAGGCGCACCGCGCCGGCGCGTCCACCACCATCAGCACGAACTTCAGCTTCCCTTTCGACGACGCCGCGGCCGAGCGGCTCGTTCGGAGCGGGCTCACGGTGCTCGGCGTGTCGCTCGACGGCGCGCGCCAGGAAACCTACGAGCAGTATCGCGTGCGCGGCGACATCGCTCGAGTGCTCGACAATTGCCGGCGCGTCGCCGCCGCGAAGAAGAGGCTCGGTTCGGAGTCGCCGATCCTGGTTTGGGAGTTCCACGTCTTTTCGCACAACGTCGGCGACATCGAGCTCGCGAAGAGCATGGCCGCCGATCTCGGCATGCAGATCGCCGTGGACAAGGGCTGGGTCGTCGGGCCCGACTGGGATCCGGAGAAGCGGTTCGAGTTCTCGATCAAGCCGCCGTCGTTTCCGACTCGCTGCTCGTTCCTCTGGCACCAGGCCGTCATCAACAACGACGGCGGCGTGGCGCCCTGCTGCGGCACCTTTTACAAGGAAGACGACGTGGGCCGTCTCGAAGAGACGGCGGGCGACGGCGGTTCGAAGACGTTCTTCGAGGTGTGGAACGGC
The DNA here is from genome assembly GCA_964506835.1 of uncultured Polyangiaceae bacterium. Classification (GTDB taxonomy): domain Bacteria; phylum Myxococcota_A; class Polyangia; order Polyangiales; family Polyangiaceae; genus DASZVB01. The sequence continues at coordinate 4,411 of CAZDNG010000104.1, read as the reverse complement.
GAGCGCCAGAAAATGTCGCGCTCTCTCTTCAACTCACGCGACGTTCCGGACGAACAGAAGAAGCTCGTGTGCCACTCGTGCGAATGGACGCTGTGGTGGGAAGAGTGGCGGAACTACCTTGGTTCGGGCGCGCCGCAGGGCACCTTCAAGTCGAACATCGACGCCGGGCAGGGCTTCAACTTTTTCTGGAACCGTCGTCCGCCGGGCACGCCGGAAGAACGCGGCGTCGTTCAGCTCCGAAAAAAACCGAGCGCGTGATCCGGACCGCCGTTTCGCGACGCCTTTTCGGCGAGCAACCGCCGGAACACGAGCACGTGTCCGAACAAGGCCGCCGGCACGAGCACCGTCGGCAACCAGACGTACGGAAAATGGAGCACCCACTCGTTCACGTGGTCGGGGCCGAACGCCGCGACCCACGGAAGTCCCGCGCCCGCGACGCCCACGACGATCGCGAGGAGGACGACGCCCATGACGTTCCACAAGGCGACGAGCGCCCGCGGCGCGTGCCCCCAATAAATCAGTAGCGCGAGGACGAGGGCCGTCGCACCGGTGACGATGTCGAAATTGTAGCCCGAGTAGCTCATCTCGACGGGCATGACGCCGTCCCTCGCCGCGCGATGCATGACGAGCTCGAGCGGGAGACGAAACCCTTCGGCGCCGACCAGGAGCCAGAGCGGCACGGAAGCGACCAGGCGCGCGCCGATTGAAGAGAGCGCGGTCGACGCCGCGAGCACCAGGCAAGCGAGCATGAGCGGCATGAAGAGCGGCGGGCGACGAATGCTCGCGAGGACGCCGGTCTCTGCAAGCACCGCGGTGAACGCAAAGACGACCACGAGCACGAACGAGGCGCGGCCGGCCGTCCGTGCGCGACCCGAGCCCTCTGACGTCGCTCGAACGGCGGCGACGACGAGCGCGCCGACGGAGACGGCGAGGAGCGGAATGCCGAAGCGGACCAGCGGCGAAGCGTCTTCGACGGCTTGCATTTAGTTTTTATTAGTCTGTACTATGCGAAAGTAAAGTGGCTGCTCGACGGCGTTCCTACGACCAACACTGCGGGCTCGCCCGCGCGCTCGACGTCATCGGCGAACGGTGGACGCTGCTCGTCGTCCGCGACCTCTTGCTCGGGCCGCGCCGGTACGGCGACTTGCTCGCGAGTCTCGACGGTATCACTACGAATTTACTGGCGAAACGCCTGCGCGAGCTGGCGCTTGCCGGGCTCGTCGAAAAGCGTCCGCTCGCGCCGCCTTACTCGGGCGAGGTCTACGCGCTCACCGAACGCGGGCGCGCGCTCGAGCCGGCCGTGATGGAGCTCGGTCGCTGGGGAATGCCGCTGCTCGATCGCCCGCGCCGGACGGATCGGCGCGACTTCGGGTGGGCGCTCCTCGCGTTGAAGCGGCGTTACGCGGGCCGCGGCTCGGGCCGGGTGGCCGAAGTGATCGCCGGAGCTCGCCGGTTCGAGGTGTCGCTCGGCGCCGAGCGACTCGGCGTCGAAGAGCGACCCGCGCCGCTCGCCGCCGTGACGATCCGCGCGGACGATCCGCGGGTGTTGTTCGACGTGTTCATGCGCGGCGGGTCGCCCGCGGCGTACGAACGTCGCGGCGCGCTCGTGGTGAGCGGGGATCGCGCTGTCTGGAGCGAACTCGTGACGGCGCTCGCGCCGCCGGGGAAGACGGCCGGCACCCGGCGTTTGGCGGCCTCGAAGAGCGCGCGGTGAGCGAGCCGCTCAGCGGAGCTCGCGCTTCAGAATTTTTCCGGTCGCCGTCTTCGGAAGCTCGTCGCGGAACTCGATGTGCCGCGGCACCTTGAACGCCGCGAGGAGCTGCCGGCAGTAGGTCGTCACTTCCTTCGGCTCCATCGTGTCGCCGGGGCGCAGCACGAGCACGGCCTTCACCGACTCGCCTTGATACGGATCGGGCACCCCGATCACCGCGGCGTCCAGGATCTTCGGGTGCCGCAGAAGGACGTTCTCCACCTCGATGGGATACACGTTGTATCCGCTGACGATCACCATGTCCTTCTTCCGATCGACGATGGTGACGTAGCCGTCTTCGTCGACCCAGCCGAGGTCGCCGGTGTGGAACCATCCGCCGCGGAAGGCTTCCGCGGTTTCGGCTTCGCGATTCCAATAGCCTTTGAACACGTTCGGGCCCCGCGCGCAGATCTCGCCGACCGCGCCCTTCGCGACGTCGTTCCCCTCTTCGTCGACGATGCGAAGCTCGACGCCGGGAATGGGCGGGCCGACCGTGCCGGGCTTGTTCTTCGGACCGGCGGCGTTCGAGCACAAGGTCGGCGCCGTCTCGCTGAGGCCGTAGCCCTCACAGATCTCGACGCCGGTGCGCTCCTTGAACCGCTCGAGAATGACGACCGGGAGCGGCGCAGCACCGGAGAATGCGGCCCTGAGCGACGAGACGTCGTAGCGCTCGAGCCCTTCGGTGTTCACGAACGCGAAGTACATGGGCGGTGCACCGTAGAACATCGTCACGCGGTGCTTCTCGATGAGCGAGAACACGAGCTCCGGGTCGAAGCGGTTCACGAGCACGAACGGCGTCACGCCGAGGAACGCGCGATTCATCGCCAGGTTCAGCGCGTAGGCATGAAATAGCGGGAGCACGAGCAGAAGGACGTCGTCCTCGTTCGACTCGACGGAACCGACGAGATTCGTCGTGTTGTCGACCACGGCGAGCACGTTGGCGTGCGACACCATGGCGCCCTTGGGTTTGCCCGTCGTTCCCGACGTGTACTGAATGAACGCCGTGGAGTTCGGATCGATCGCGATCGTCGGTCGTTCGTCGCGACCGCTCGCCTTGAACGCCGCGAGCTGGTCCGCGGGGTCTTCCGGGGTTTCTGCGATGGCGACGACGTGGCGAAGGTCGGGGAGCTCCGCGCGAAGGGCGACGATTTTCGGCGCGAGATCCGCGCGGACGAAAATCGCGGACGCGCCGCTGTCGGCGAGGATGTGGCGCATCTCCTCGGCCGTGTACATCACGTTCGTCGGAACCAAGGTCGCGCCGACCCGTGTGACACCTTGGTACACCTCGATGAACTCGGGACGATTATCGAGGTGCGTGGCGACCCGATCGCCGGGTTTGATCCCCCCGGCGAGGAGCGCTTGCGCGATGCGATTCGCCGCGCCGTCGAGCTCTCGGTAGGTGATCGTGCGGCCCTCGAAGAAGATCGCGGGCTTGTCCGGAGAGAGGGCGAGACCTACGTCGAGAACATCGGCCAGGGTTTCCCCCGCTTTTTTGCGAAGCGCGAGACACTTATCAATCCACGTTGAATTCATGATGAGCGCGTTACGCCGATCCTAACACCGAAAGATTTCGAGGCTCGCCGCGCGCGCTCGAGCCGTGTACGACATCGCCAACCGACAGGTTTTCTGGCCCTTTTTTCATCATTCAGATCTGGAATCCCCTTAGCATGGACGTTGGACGCGGCGCCGACCGAATCGCGGGTCGCCTTTCTCACATTCTTCATGGACTCCGTGGCCCGAAGTTCGACACGACGAGCGATCTCGGGCCGTACCTCGATCTCGCGGTGGACGAACTGTTTCCCATGCCGCCCACGCTCACGAGCGTGCAGCGGCACGATACCTTGGCGTCCAAAGTAACGCGAGCCACGACGCTCTCATGGAGGAGCTCGCACGAAGTGCTGAGCCCGCGTTACCGAAAGCGTCACGAGCACGAGTACCGAGCCAATCACACGGCGTGGGCGCGGTGGCTCACGCCCGACCGAACCCCTCGGCGAGAGTGCATCGTCTACGTCCACGGCTGGCTCGAACCGGGAGCGTGGGTGGAAGAAGCGCTCGTGTTCCCGCGATGGCTCCGCGAGCTCGACGTCGACATCGTGCACGTGTCGTTGCCCTTCCATGGCCGGAGAAAACCATGGAACTCGCTATTTTCGGGCGAGTTCTTCTGGACCGCAGATCTCGTTCGCTCCTTGGAGGGCATTCGTCAGGCCATCCACGACGCGCGCTCGATCACCGGATGGCTCCGCCGGCAGGGATACTCGCGCATCGGCACTTCCGGAATCAGCCTCGGCGGTTCGCTGGTGATGCTCCTCGCGTGCTTGCCGGATCCCCCCGACTTCATCGCGCCGATCCTCTGCCACCTGCGGCTCGGCGAAGCGATCGAGAACGCGGAAATCCTCTGGCGGATGAAGAGCGATCTCGAAAAATGGGGGGTCGACGAAAAAAGGCGCAAGGACATTTTCTCTCGCCTGCCGTTCGCGAGCGCGCGCCCGCTATTGCCACCCGACAAGCAACTCTGGATCGAGGCGAAGAGCGACGGGCACATCGACCCGGCGCTCGTGCTTCGGCAATGGGAAGACTGGCACCACCCGAACCTGCACTGGCTCGAGAGTGGTCACATGACGTTTCCGCTTCACCTCGCCGAGATCAGCGGCGCGATCCACG
>CAZDNG010000103.1:0-19920 GCA_964506835.1 uncultured Polyangiaceae bacterium | reverse complement strand
CCTTCACTTGGCGCATCCGCACCGGGGCCGCGATGTGCGGTTCTGCGCCCGTTAGTCCGACCGCCTTGAACACCCAGCCGCTGATGCCAGGGCGGTTGGCCATGTTGAAGATCAGATCGTTGAGCACCAGCGTCGTTCCACTATTCGTTTTGACGATCAGCGCCGCCTCCCGTTCGCCGGTGCCCGGCACCGTGACGAAGCGAACCGAGGGATCCCCGAAGTCCATCGAAGTGGCGTCGACGGGGACGATTTTCTCGACCTTCGCGCGCGCGCCGGCAGGCGCCACGACCACCATGGTCGGAAAACGCTCCTTCCAGATTTTCACATCCATGCGGTGCAGGTCGCTGGGAACGATGAGATACGCAGGTGTGCCGAAACGTCCGAGCTCGATCATTTCTGCCTCATCGAGGGCAATGGCGCTGTACACGACCAAGCGACCGTCCGCGAGCCGAACGACCGTCATGCGTCGGGCGACATCGCCCATCGGCGGCATACGCATGGTGCCGGTAACGGAAAGTAGATTATCGTCGAGAAGGGTCAGCTCGCCGTGAGGCAAGACCGTCCATTCGTTGAAAGGTTTCGCCATGATGGTCTACGCAAACGCAAGACGCGCGCCACGATGAGCGCCGCCTTGCGCCACCGAACCAGCAAAGGCTGCTGAACGACCTTCAGCGAGGGCATCCGATGGGCTTCTACGACAAATGGGTCCTGCCACGACTTCTGAACCTCATGATGGGAAACAAGTTCGCTACCGAGGAACGCAAGAAGTGCTTGGCCGGAGTGACCGGAACGGTTCTCGAGGTGGGGTTTGGTTCCGGCCACAACCTCCCGTGGTATCCCGAGGCCGTTCAGAGGGTCGTCGCGGTCGATCCTTCCCGCGAGAGCGCGAAGCTCGCCAGGAGGCGGATCGCCGAAGCTCACTTTCCGGTCGAGTATCTGCCGATGAGCGGAGAAGAAATCTCCGCGCCCGACCACAGCTTCGATTCGGTCGTTTCCACGTTCACGCTCTGCACGATCCCTGACCCCATCGCAGCGCTCGCACAGATACGTCGCGTTCTGAAGCCCGGCGGAAAGCTCTTCCTCGCCGAGCACGGGCTTGCCGACGATGCGAAGGTCCAGCGATGGCAGCATCGGCTGAACGGGCTTCAGCGTTTCATGTGTGGCGGCTGCAATATGAACCGGGACATCCTGCGCTTGGTCGGAGAAGCCGGCTTCGAGTTCGACCAAGTCGATCAGTACTACATGGCGGGTGCGCCGAGGTTCGTCGGGTTCTTGACTCGCGGCATCGCGACCGCGAACTCGTAGGCTCGTGTATCGTGCCGACGCCGGAGATGAGGCTTCTATCGCTGAGTGCCGTGCTTGCGCTCGCGCCGGCCTGTCACGTCGAGTCGCCGCACGCATCGTCGTCGACGACGGCGGCCAGCTCGGGTGGCTCATCTGCCCGCTCGCCGACGGCCGCGCGGCAAACCGTGCCGTCGGCCGCGCAGATCGCCGCCATCGTCGCGGCCTGTGTTCCGGGACCGACGCTCGTGCCCGAGCCGAGTTGTGCACTGGGCGCGCTCGGCCAAAGAGCGGGTGCGGTACCGGCGGCGTGCGCGTCGTTCACGCCGGCGCATAGCCCCGACGTGAACGTGCTCTCGATCGTCGTCGCGGGCGGACAGTGCGACTTCGCGCGAGCGCTCGGCATTCCATCGATGCGAACCGCGCTCGACGGTGGTGCCAAGGGATTGGGCGGACTCGCGAAAATGTACCGCGACTTCGAAGGGCCGGCGTTCGAGCCGCTCGCGGACGGCAGGCAAGTCGCGGTCGAGGCGCGGAGCCTGATGCTCGGTGGCGTCGTCCGCTGGGCGACGCTCTCGAGTCGCGACGCGACCTTCACCACCGTCGTCATCCAGGAAATTCCTCTTCACGACGCACCGCTCGACGATGCCGAGCGCCAGGCCATCGAGCAATGGGACCTTGCGGCGATGACCGCCTGTTTCGACGCCCAGTTCATGGCGCGATAGGCGCCCGCCGACGCAAACATTGCGTCACGGCGCAGGACATTCGCGTCGTGGGACCAATCTGGCCGGATTCGACGAATCCCCGCACCGGGCGAGCGCTCTTGACCGACGTGGGGCGCGTTCCTTGCAGCGTATCGACCATGATCCTTGGAGCGAGCGCATGGATATCTTCGAGAATCTGATCGATGATCACCGGCTCATCACCCTCGTGTTGAACGCGCTCGAACGGTTCATCCGGCGTGCGGAGCTATCGGGCAAAGTCGATCTGGTGGAGCTCAACCGCTTCGTGGTCTTCCTCCATGAATTTGCCGACCTCATCCACCACGAGCGAGAAGAGCGCATCCTATTTCCAGCGATGGCGAAGCTGGGGTACGCACCAAACGGCGCCCCGCTCGCGCATATCCGCGACGAGCACGTGCGCGAACGGCATCTTCTGTTCGAGCTCCGTCAAGTGGCCGTACGCGCGAGCCTCGAGGCGTCCGCCAAGAAGGCACACGTCATCGGCGTGGTTCGAGAGCTCGTCGCCTTCGAGCGCGAACACATTCAGAAGGAGAACGAGCTACTTTACCCGACCGTGAAGAAGGAATTCTCGGGCAAGACCCTCGATGAGCTCACTCGCGAACTCTGGAGTCCCGCGGACGCCGAGTTTCGGCTTGTGGAACTCGCTTGGCTTCGCTCGCTCGCCGACGAACTCATTCGCGAGTATCCCGCGACGCCTTGACCGGCGCCCTGCTTCACGCAACGGGAAGGCAGGCGCCGCGACCTCGGCTCCGCGGTATTTCCGCAATCATCGACGGCACTGACCCTGGAGTTCGCAAAAGCCGGTGAGCGGCCGTCGTCGACGGGATGACCGCCGGTGTGTAACGCTTGGTCACCGTGACCAATGAACGACGTCAGGCGCTCGCCCCCATCGCCTTGCTCGCCGTCCTCGCGCTAGCTGGCTGTGGGCGCAGCGGCGCGATCTCCCCGGGGACACGATTGCCGGTGAGTAGTGCCGAGACGACCGTGAGCGAACCGAACACCGAAAGAGCGACCCCCGTGTCGCCCCCAACCAGCACCGACGGCGCGCTCTCGTCACTCAGTGCCAAGGACGTTCGCGGTCCGTCGCCGCTGCTCGCGATCGAAAACGAACCTCCGCCGCGGCTCATCGTCGATCCGCCGCTTCCGGAGCCGCTCGCGCAGGGTCGCGTCTTCATCCAGTACCGGACCGAGCACCTGCGCATCGTGCCCGTGTTTGGCCAGGGCGCACTCGCCGTGTCGCCGCGCATCGGCCATGTCCACATCACGGTCGACGACGCAGGCTGGCACTTCGTCGACGCGAGCGGCGAAACGGTGATCCTCGTCGGGCTCGCGCCCGGCCAGCACCGCGTGCTGTTCGAGCTCGCTGACCCCACGCACCGGGTCCTCACCAGCCAAACGGTGACATTCATCGTCCCCGACGTCGCTCATCCGACGCTCACTGGAAGTCCGGCGCCATTGGTTCGCTGAGCGGGTTCGCGATACGCGGCGTTCGAGGGGGGTACACTCGCTCGCGACGAAGCGCGACCAAATGACCATGGTGTGAGACACGTAACTCGTATTTACTCGACGTGTCGGAACGGGGAGCGACGACGCAACCATCCGGCAATCACATTTTGGATTGGGGAAGAGCAGATGGCAGCACGAAAAAGAAGAGCCGAAGTCCTGTCGCTCGCTGATCTGTCCAAGGCTGTCGATCGCTCCGTGGCGCTCGCGTCCAAGCGCCACGAGCTCGCGACAGAGGCTGGAAATCTCATGGTCAATTGGCAGATCTTGGGGCGCATACTACGCAACTTCGAGGACCTCAATCAGGCGCTGAGTTTCGCCAAGGACGTGACCCGCGGCGTGAAGATCCAGGGTTTGAAAGGCCAACCGGTGGTGTTGAAAGTCGGTCCGGATGTGCTCTGCGGCTTCATCGAGCGCAGCCAACTCCCGCAACTGATCGCGAAGTGATCACGCGCTGACCGAGGTCGACCGAGCACACCATGACCCGAGCCGCCGCCATATCCTGCCCCAGTGCGCAGCCCGACATGCAAGACGCCCGAGTATTCGGCGTGATCGGCGGCAGCGAAGAGTCTCCGCGCGTGTCGTACCTGCGAGAAACTCCGCTGCTCGACGCGAAGCTCGTGCGCCGGCTGGGTGTCATACAGCCGACGCAGGTCTTCCGCTTCGCCGCGCGTTGTGAGGAGGCGCGCTGTGCACATTTCGATGGGCAACACTGCACGCTGGCTCAACGCATCGTAGAAACGCTCGACCCTGTCGTGGATGCGCTGCCGTCCTGCCTCGTTCGAGCGAGCTGTCGCTGGTACGCGGAACAGGGTGCCAAAGCCTGCTTCCGCTGCCCGCAAGTGGTGACGGTGATTCCGCCCGGTAACGCCCCGCTCAATCGCGCGGCCCTGCCTGCTAGTGGGGCGGGATAGCCCCAGCTCCTTGCGCTCGTTGCCCCGCGGCGTTCCTCACGCTCGGGCCTCTGGACGCCAGGACCTCCAGCAGCCGCTTCGCCAGGACCGCCGCCGATGCGGGGTTCTGCCCGGTGACCAGATTTCTGTCCTCGACCATGTACGGCTTCCACATCTCGCCGCGGCTGAACTCGACGCCGACCTTTTCCTTGAGATCGGTCTCCAAGAGCCACGTGGCTCTGGAAGCCACCCCGACGCCCTCCTCCTCGTCATTGGTGAAGCCCGTGACCCGGTAACCCTTGAAGGGCGACACGCCATGAATTCTCGTGGCCAGCATCGAGGCGGGACCGTGGCACACGATGAAGAGTGGGTTGCCCGAGGCAAGCTGCGCGGTCAGTAGCCGTCCCACGTCGGCGTCGAACGCCAGGTCCGCCATCGGCCCGTGACCGCCTGGCAGATAGACCGCGTCGTAGTCCTCGAGGCGGACGTCCGACAGCTGGAGCGGCCGCCGCATCGCCTCCGCAGATCGGATGATGGCTTCCAGTTCGAGGGAAGCCTCCACCCCGCCCGTCATCTCGGGACGCAGGCTCATCATGTCGACGTTCGGCGTCACGCCGTTGGGCGTCGCGACCACGACTTCGTGACCGGCGTCGGTGACGATCTTGTACGGCCTCGCGAACTCTTCGGCCCAGTAGCCCGTCGCGTACCTCGTACCATCCTTGAGCACCCAGTAAGTGGCTCCGCTGACTATGAATAGGATCTTCGCCATGGCATCAGTCTCCTTTCGACTCCGTGTCACTTTTGCACGACATGTGCCGCGTCTGCGGCCTCAAGGTCACTGTGGACGTTAACGACCGACGATCCCTCGAAGCCGTCATCGCGAGGCCGCCTCGGCCGCCTGGCGGATGATCGACGCGACGGCGTCCGGATGCGAGATCATTGCCAGGTGGCTCGATTGCACCTCCTCCGTCATCGCGCCCATTCGCTTTGCCATGAAGCGTTCGAAGTCGGGGTTGATCGCCTCGTCGTTCGCTGCGACGAGAAAGAAAGACGGGATCGTCTTCCAGGCGGGAGCGGGCATGCGCACGTCGAAGATGGAGCCCAGAATCGGCCTCTGCGTCGCGGCCAGCACGTTGCGCTCGGCGACGGGAACGTCGCTGGCGAAGATGTCGAACTTCGCGGGGTCGACGCTGAGGAAACCAGAGGCGTCCTGCTTGACCGCGGTCGAGAGCGGAGGGGCGGCAAACTTCGCGCCTGCGGCGTTCGCACTCTCGCCCTCGTCGAGCCCGAAGGCCGCGACGAAGACGAGTGCTTTCACTTTCGCGTTGCCGCGCGCGGCGACGCTCGCGACCATCCCTCCGTAGGAGTGAGCCACGAGCACGACAGGGCGGGCCTGTGCATCCAGCACCCGCTCGGTCGTCGCGACGTCCCCATCGAACGACGTCATCGCGTTCTGCACCGCCACGACCGTGTACCCCTCCGGCTCCAGAAGACCGATGACTTTCCCCCACGACGAAGCGTCCGCGAATGCTCCGTGTACGAGCACGATGGTCGGCTGCGCGTCCGGCGGCATCTTCGACTGCACGGACAGCTCCTCCGGGGCTGGTGCTCTCGTCGCCGCTGGCGACGCGCAGCTCGTCGCACCGATCATCGAGACTGCCATCCACGCCTTGCATAGGGTCATCGCTCGGCCATCCTCTCCGTCATTGCTCTTTCTCACGAGGCTCGTATCTCGGCGGCGCTCGTTCCGCCGATCGTGCCAACGATCTGATTCGAGGCCCCTACCCCGAAGGCTCGGGGCGTCGCGCTCAAAGCGCGCCGGTCCAAGGCAATCAGGAAGCAGTCGCGCGCCTTGCCGTCGGAAGAGGTGACTTCGAAGTGGCCCACCGGGAAGGAATCGTTCCCGCGGGCGTGAAGTGCGGAGCGGAATGAGGGGCGAGCTTGCCGGCACGGGCATTGCTGCTGCTCGTCGCACCAGCACCTAGAAAGGAGCGCAAGTTGAACCAACGACCTCTCCCGGCAATCCCATCACCCGCTCTTACACGCGCATCGACGGCGGTTCGCGCCGACGGATTGCCGCCAACGGCCCTCGCCGAAGTCCTTCCCGAGAATGTCCCTTGGGGCCCGTTTCCTGCGTTCCCACCTCCGGTCCGACTTGCGGTTCTCGTCGGCGATACGACCAGATCCGAACCGTACGTCATCCGGGTCAAGGTGCCGGCCGACGTCCGGTTGATGCCCCATACGCATCCGGAAGATCGCGTCTACACGGTGATCTCCGGCGTCTTCTACATCGGGATCGGGACGGATTTCGAGCACGAGAGGTTGAGAGCCTATCCGCCGGGGAGCGTCGTCGTGCTGCCGGGCAACACGCCGCACTTTCACTGGGCGAAATCGGGAGAGTACGTCACCCAGGTGACGGCCATCGGACCCCTCGGTCTCGTCTATGCCAATCCTGGAGACGATCCGCGGAACGAGAAGCGCTAGTAAGCCACCCTGCCTACTCTTGCCGGCCTACCGCAAGCAAGACGTGCGAGCCCGTCACGCTGTCCGCACCGGGCTCTACCGGCCCCCCCCACCACGACGCCGTACTTGGCTGCCTGCTGCGCGACGTGAGCGGCCCGAGCGCTGGCGACCATCGTCTTCGTGGGCGCGCAGCCAACGTTGACGCAAGTGCCGCCGACAAGCTTTCGCTCGATCACCGCGACGGTCATGCCCGCGGCCGTGAGTCGCCCCGCCAGGGGCGGCCCGGCCTGGCCGGCCCCGACGATGATCGCATCGAACGTCTTCATGAGATCACCTCACTCGATGAGTTGCTGCCCGCCGACGATGGGCTCGATGATGCCCCTGACCGCGTGCAGTCCTAAGAGCAAAAGTAAGGCCGCGAGCGGCTGCAGTCCTGCAAGCTGGCCCTCCCGGGCTGCCCTGGCAGCACCCCCGCTCAGACCGACACCAAAGTATCATGGACGGATGCCCACAAGCCGGGCCAAGGTTGACCGTTGAGGAGTGCCGCGAAGGGCATGAAGAGCGCACCCGCCCCTGCAAAGCGGGCCCAGGGATCTGCGGCAGCTACGGGGGATCCGTGACGGACCCACGACCGCTGATATCGGTCGTCGACGATGACGCGTCCGTGCGTGAGTCCCTCCCCGACTTGCTCAATGAGCTCGGCTTCGACGTACGTGCCTTCTCGTCGGCCGGCGAGTTCCTTGCGTCCGACGTGGTGGACCGTACCGACTGTCTGCTCCTGGACGTCGCGATGGCAGGCATGACCGGACCCGACCTTCAGAGCGAACTGATTCTTCGCGGACACAAGGTCCCGGTCGTGTTCATCACCGCCCGTTCGGATGAGGCGGTCCGTACACGCGTCTTGGACAACGGCGCGGTGGCGTACTTGTTGAAGCCGTTCAGCGACACGGCGCTGCTCGATGCCATCCGTGCGGCTCTTCGCTCGAGCTCGGGCGATCCGTCAATCTGATAGGTAGGGACCCGGGATCGCGCCCCAGAGGTGGCACGGGCGCAGACGATCTTGTCTAGTCGCGGCGCGAAGAGATCGGAGGTGTATCCCGCACCGCCAGTCGGCGCAGCGTAGTTGGGTGTCCACATAAAGGCGCGGTCGCTTCGCGAGCGACCGCGCAACGTCGGCAGTCGCTCAGTTGATGCCGACGGCGTCGCTCGCCGCGACCGTGTGCGCAACGCGTAGCGCCAGCGCCCTAAGTCTGAGGCGCATTGTCTGCCGAGAAATGCCCAGCAGTTGCGCGGCTTGGCGCTGGCTGCCGTTCGAGTGTTCGAGCGCGCGGACCAGCAGCATGCGATCCACCTCTCGGTGCGTCACCTCGTACAGGTCATTCGTTTCTGGACCCAGATGACCAGAGATGAAGCCATCGAGATCGAGATGCACTGTCGAGGCCGCGGAGCCGCCGGCGCGAAGCGAGAGGTCCGGAAGAAAGGCCGGGAGCAGGACTCTGCCGCGCGCACGCAACAGCGCCTGCTTCATGACGCTCTGCAGCTCTCGAACGTTGCCCGGCCAGGGGTACGCGCACAGCTGAGCCATCGCCTCGGGTGCGATGTCGCGAACGTCGCGACCGAGCTCGCGGCCATACCGGGTCAAGAAGTGATGAGCCAGTAGAAGGAGATCATCGCCACGCTCGCGCAGTGGAGGAAGGCTAATGGTGCAGACCGCGAGCCGGTAGAAGAGATCTGCTCGAAACTTTCCTTCGGCCATTAGCGCGCGCAGGTCGCGGTGCGTGGCGGCGATGACGCGAACGTCCGTTCGGATGTTCTCGTTGCCTCCGACCCGCTGGAAGACCTGCTCCTGGAGCAGACGAAGAATCTTCGCCTGGAGATGCGGCGGCATGTCGCCGATCTCGTCGAGCAGGATCGTGCCGCCGTTGCATTGCTCGAACTTGCCGACCGACCGCCGATCGGCCCCGGTGAACGCGCCCCGCTCGTGCCCGAAGAGCTCACTCTCGAGCAGGTTCTCCGGGATGGCTGCGCAGTTCAGGGCGAGAAACGGTGCGGCGGCCCGTCCGCTGTGTCGATGCAGAGCCCGCGCGGCCACTTCCTTGCCGGTGCCGGTTTCGCCGGTGATGAGCACAGCCACGTCCTGCGCAGAGACGAGCCCGATCGCCTTACATACCTCGAGAATGGCCTGGCTGCGCCCGATGAAGCTCCCCCCTCCGTCGTACTCGGCGTCGTCTGAGGGAATGTCTGCGAGGTGACCGCGGTCGGCGGCAACGGACAGCGCCTCGACGACCGCCTGCTGCAGCCGCCGCGCGTCGAACGGCTCGCAAAGATAGTCGCATGCGCCTCGCCGAATGGCCTCGATCGCGCTATCGGCATCGGTGGCCGACGCGAGGAAGATCACCGGAAGGAGCGCATCGATGGCGCGGATCTCCTCGTAGACAGCGAAGCCTGATTCATCGGGCAGTCGCAGGCCGAGAAGCACGAGGTCCGGTGGAGAGCTCCGCACATGGTCGAGACCGGCGGCTCCCGTCCGCGCCGATGTGATCTCGGCACGCGACGCGGAAAGCGCTTGCCGGATCTGGGCTGGCAGGAAGACGTCGTCGTCGATGAGGAGTATGCGCGCCGCGCGCTCGCCAGGCGCATCGCTCTCGTCGCGCGTCGATGCGTCGGACGAGGCACCCGCGGCGGGACCTATCGGATCAGACGTGAACTGTTCAACCTGGCCCATGGCTCCGCTGTCCTCTTACAGAGACACTACCCGCCCGGTCGACCTCCATCGATTGGACGATGGTATCGGCAACGCGCGGGCGATGTCGGACGCCGCGATCCCGGACCCATGCGGGCCCGACAGGCTTCTGTGTCGCTTCGAAATCAGAAGGGTCAGCGCGCGAAAGCTCGCTTCGGGGACAGAGCGGGTTATTCCGGCGTGCCGCACGCGACCCAGTCGAGGATCGCCAGGCGATCGGACGCGGCCATAGGAACGCCGCCGTCGACGGGCGGCATCGTGTTGCCGCACAACTGGTCCTGGACGGCCACAGCCCATGGCGCGATGTCGTTGTAGACGATGAGGGGCCACTGACCGGACGGCCCAGAGGGGCCCGAATGGCAGGACACGCAGCTCTTCTGGAAGATCGGCTCGACGTCCGCGAAATGGAGCGACTTGGTGCAGGCGGGCGGCGTGGTCGACGAGCACGAAGTCTGGATGGCGCTCGCCACGTCGATGTCGCCGCTCCCGCGCGACGGCGAACTGCCGCGTGACGGCGAGCTGCCGCACGCCGCTATGAGTAGCACGGCGGCAGGGGCGGCCAGAGCCAGCAGCGCAGGTACTCGCCAGCTCATGGAGTCCCCTACAATCCGGCTGGGCCCGCACCAGGAATCGTCGCCGTCGCGGTGCTCGTGGCCGTCGCTCCGATCTGAGCGCAGCTTGGATCGATGGAGACACTGCGCGTCGCGAAGTAGTCTTCCGTCAACACCGGCACATCTGCCGCAGCCGCTCCCGTGCACATGCCGACGTCGTAGCCGTTGTTCTGGAAGATACAGTTCTCGAATACGGGCTTCGTCGTGTAGGCCATGACACCGTACGACATTCCCTCGATCACCGAGTTGGTCACGCGCGGAGAGTTGTCGGTGCCCCCGTAGTCGTGAAACGCGCAGTGCGCGTTCTGGACGAGCACGTGGTCGAACACGGGTGACGAGGTCCCGCCGATGCGGATCAGGTCGGTGAACGGCGACGCGCCGATGAAGTTCGAGTTGGACACCATCGGCGACGCGCTCAGAATCGTCATCGAGCCGTTGGGGTCGTCGATCGTCACCTCGGACGCGATCGAGATCGTGGGCGGCACGGTCGCACGGAAATAGGTGTGGTCGATCTTTCCGTCCGACTCCAGCACGGCCGTCTTGAAGCTCGTGCCGAGGTCCGCGTGGTCGACGTTGAATGCTGAACCCGGCATCGCGTGGATGGCGTACTGTGCGTCGCGGATGGTGCCGTAGGTGAGCTGCAGATTCCCTCCGGCAGCCACGACGATGCCGTGCCACGAGCTCGGTTGCCCGCCGCCGATGAACTGAGCCGGCGACGCAGCGGTTCCCTCGACGATGAGGAGCCCAGCGACCTGGACGGTGACGTCGGCCGTCGCGGTGATCGTCACGCCGGGGCCCACACACACGGTCTGCCCGCTCGGGATCACGAGGTCCGCGGTGAGCCGTGTGCTCGTCATCATCGAGTCGCAGGTTCCGGCGCTCATGGGGCCGCCGCCATCCGGAGTGCCCGTCATCGTCCCCGGCGTTCCCCCGGAGCCTCCACCGACGACGCCAGTGCCCCCACCCGTGCCCGACGTGGGGCTGCCTCCTGAAAAAATGCCGCCTGATCCGGACGGACCCGACGGTGCGCCGCCTCCACCCATTACCGAGCTCGAGCCGCCTGGGCTCGAGCTGAATCCCCCGGTTCCGGCGCTGAACTCGCCCCCCGCCGAGAAACCACCGCCCGCGCCGTCGCCGGGCAGCTCCGAACGCGCGCTCGAGCAGGCGCTCGCGAGGCAGATCCCCATCACACCCACGAGCCCGTGTCGGAGTGCCGAATAGCGGTCCATGGCGCGTGAGTCACCCGACGGGTGTGACGAGATGAAAGCGCACGTGACGAAAAATTCTTCCGACCGCCCCGCGCATCCGGCCCCCACGAGACCGACCGCTGCTCGCCGCTTCCGCAGACGCAGCGATATCGTCTCGAGCCGCGATCGCTCGATCCGATATCGAGCGGCGCGTTCGTGCTGCATGGAGCGGTGTGGATGAGCTCGTCCCGCACGCCACAAAAATAGGGGGATCGGGGTTCGGCGAATGGACGGGGCGCGTCCGGCACGAGATGTGCTGAACGCCGAACAAACAAAGGATGGTCGAATCAATCATGGTGAATCGTACTGGGCGTGTTGGTGGCTTCGCGGCGTCGATCCTTGCGGCACTGATCTCCTCTGGGTGCGGGCCGGCATCGACTGAAGGGAGCGACGACACCGGAACCGTCGCGAGCGTCCGGGAAGACGCCTGCAAGAAGGTGACGCTGACCGTCGCTCCAACGGGTCACGTCGACATCGGACAGAACATCACTCTGACCGCGGCAGGCGGTTGTGACACGACGGATACTCCCACGTACCGCTTCACCTACGTCCAGGAAGGAACGCCAGGGACGACGGAGATCGCGCCGTTCGGCGCCGCCGCGACGGTGACATTGCCGACGAGCGGATCGACAGGGGTGTTGAGCTCCGGCAAGTACTCGTTCAACGCTCAGATCAGAGCGGCGGGGACGACGGGAGCGGCGGTGACCAGCAACACGGATACGTTGCTCATCGGCGACGTGTGCACGGCCGTGAAGCTCACGGCGGGGCCGGCGAGCCCGCAACCCGTAGGCACACCCACGGTGAAGCTGACGGCGACGGGCACCTGCACGTCCGGCTCGGCGAGCGAATATCAGTTCCTGGTGAAGCGGCCGGGCCAGTCGACCTACGCGTCCCTTCGCGGCTTCGGTGCCGATACGTACGACTGGAATACGGGCACGGAACCCGTGGGCGAGTACAGCGTGCTCGTTCGAGCGCGCGTGGTGGGAAATACCTCGATCGCGGAAGCTCAGCAGGCGATCCCGTACCGGCTCGGAGAGACGTGCTCGATTCAGACGACCACGGCGTCGCCGCCGGGCCCGTCCCAGTTCGGGACCGCGGTGACTCTCGGCGCGACATCGACGTGCACCGGCGGCACATCGGCCGAGTACCGATTCTCCGTGCTGCCGAATGGCTCGACGAAGTACTCCGTCTTGCGCGATTGGAACGCGACGGCGAGTGCACAGTGGGACACGTCGTCGAACGCGCCGTGGAACACAACCGGGGGCACACCCAATGTGAACACCGTGCTCGTCGAGGTGCGAGCCAATGACTTTGCCGGCTCCGCGACCTCGTCGAAGAAATCCACCTACATGCTCGGCCAGGTTTGCAACTCGGTCGCGCTCTCGACGTCGCCCGCGGACTCCGCGCAGTCGGGCACTACCGTGACGCTGACGGGTACGGCCACGTGTCCGCTCGGCGGCACGGCCGAGTACCAGTTCTCCGTGCGCCCTTCCTCATCGTCGACCTTCACTTCCATTCGCGACTGGAGCGCGACACCCACGGCCACCTGGAGCAGCACGAGTCCGGCGCCGTATCAGATGCGCGTCGACGCACGCCAGGGGAACAGCGGTCCGGCGGAGTCGACGGCAACCGCGAGCGTCTCGGTCACGGGCATCCTCTTCGAGCGTCAATTCGGCGCCTCGGGGAACGACCTCGGCGAGGGCGTCGCGGCGGACACGGCGGGCAATTCTTACGCTTTCGGCAACATCACCGGATCCGTCAGCGGAACGACGTTCGCCGGAGGTCAGGTCGACGGAATCCTCGTGAAGTACCAGCAGGGCACCGGGACGCGCCTCTGGATTCAAGACATCGGGACGAGCGGACTGGAGCAAGCGGGGGCCGTCGCCGTCTCGTCGTCCGGCGTCTTCTCCGTCGGAACGACGAACGGTACGTTCGCCAAAAACACGAACGCGGGGGGCGATGATGCATTCCTTGCGAAATACACGACCGACGGAGCTCCGGTGTGGACGGTCGAATTCGGGAGCGCAGGGCTCGATGAAGGCGAGGGCGTCGCGGCGGACTCTTCCGGGAACTCTTATGTCGTCGGTGACACCACCGACGGGCTCGACGGAACCGTCGACGCGAGCAGGCAGCAGGTTTTCGTGAGAAAATATTCCGCGAACGCCGCCGTCCAATGGACCACCACGGTGGCTCCGGGCATCGCGCGGAGCATGGCTGGGCCCGACTCGTCGGGGAACATTTACGTGAGTGGCGCGACCAGCGTCGATCTCAGTGGTGGGACGCGAACCGATCTGCACGTGTTCGTTTCCAAACTGAGCGAGGACGGGGAACTAGCTTGGACCGAGGAGAGCACTCCATCGGACAAGTTTCAGGAGCCGTGGAAGATGGCAGTAACGCCGGCGGGGAACGTCTATGTAGTCGTCGAAACTCCGGGCAACGGCGGGGCAATGTTCTCGTACAGCACGGCCGGGAAGCGTCGGTGGAGCCAAGCTTTTCCGAACGAGAACGCGGCGAGCGCGTCCGCCGTCACGGTCGATGGCGCCGGCAACGTGTACGTGGGTCTCTCGACGCCGGGTAGCGCTACCGTCGTGAGTCATTCGATGGTGGTCAAGTACTCGTCGGCGGGGACGCAACTCGGCACCCTCGTCACGGGTTCGGGCGGCGGAGATTTCATCGCCGCACTCGCCGCGGATCCCTCGAAGAATATTTTTTCGACGGGCGGGATCGTCGAGAACGGGAGCGACGACATCAGCGTGTACGGCTTCCGGTTGTGAACGCGACGGTTGGTCGTGGTCGCCGAGCACCGGCATTTGAAACGCGAAGTCGTCTTTCCCGGGCCGGGCGGGCGGTTGCTTCATCGGAACGAAACGAAGCATCCGCTGTGGCGTGCGTGCCGGCGTGCTGGTCTCCGCTCAATCAGCTGGCACGTGCTTCGTCATTCCTTCGCCAGTCACCTCGAAGCAAAATTCCACGTGAGGTCCGATGAGCGGCGCCCTGCTTCCGCGCCGCGAGCAGGGGTGGAGGCGCCGGGAATCGAACCCGGGTCCGCCCACAGCGCGGCAAAACGCATGTCAGGCCAGCAACTGCGGACCTCAACCGCGAACGCCTTCGATCTCGACGCGCCCGTGTTTCCACGTCGAGCGCCTTCACGCTTCGCCGACGACCTCCAGATTTCGCACGACGGCATCTCGGATCATGCGCGAGGCGGAGAAAGCCGCCCTGCCATCTGCCGTGTATTCGAGCACCGCGCGCAACGCGTCTCGAACGTGCTGGAGATACGCGAGCTGCGACGGCGCGTTCATCCGCCGATGGGACGCGCTTCGGCCAGGATGCGGTCGCGAAGATACGGAGAGAGCCCCGCTTCCGTCACGACGTCGACCGAGCAATGGAGTATGTCCTCGAGATCCTGCTTGATGGCGATGAGGTCGAGCAGGCTCCGCCCCGGTTCGAGGCGAACGAGAAGGTCGAGGTCGCTATCAGGACCGCCATCGCCCCTAGCGCGCGATCCGAATACGCGAACGGACACCGCTCCGTGAGAGCGCGCAACGCGATCGATCTCGTCAGCAGGAAAGCGCGACATTCTCGACCAAAGCGTACCTCCCCCGCGTGCAAGCGCCAAACACCGCGAAGTTCGCGAGCTCTTGGCGACGTCGTCCCGCGGATTGTTACTGGAATTACTAAACCAATATCGATACTTACCGAAACGGCGTTCAGGCGCGTTCGGCGCCCACGTCGACGAGGACGTCGAACCCGTACTCGTAGTATCCGAGGTCGTCTTGCGTCTCGAGTTCGATCCGGATCCCGTTGCCCCTGCGCTCGATTCGCATCTGCTTGCAGCGCTGCACCCACGATCGAATGACACGGCGGATCCAGTCGAAGATCCCCTCCCATCGTGCTTCGAGCTGAGCGTCGTCGAACCGAGCCAAGCCACGCTCGAGGATCGCCTGTAGGCGTCCAACGTCGACAGCCGACGCGTGAAAGCCCGTCGATGGATTGGGGCCGCCGACGTGCATCGCGGATTGCGCGGCGCCGGCAATCGCGCCGATGACTCGCGCGGCGCCCGATTGTCGCGGGTCTTCGGCAAGGTTCGGCGCCAGCGGTACTCTTGGTGCGGGCGGAAACGGACACACTTTCGAGCCTCTGCACCCCGCGGCCGATTGGGGTCCACGATGCGCCCGCGCGACATCTCGACAGCGTAGGCGATGAACGCCCGGATCCCATGGGACAGAGCGCGCCGCTTTCGGATGCCGTACTCCGGCGGCTCGTTCCGGAACTCCAGCGGCATCCGACGACGGTGATTCTTCTGGCCTATGCCGATGGGCTTGGCGAGGTGCTTCGTCGGATTTTCCACGTTCACGGCGCAGCCGTGATGGGCGCGAGGCAGAAGATGATCGCGACGCTCCTCGGTCACGCCGACACGCACGCGACGGAGCGGTATACCCACGTGCAGGTGGACGCGACGCGGGCCATCGAACCCGGGTCCGCGAGGCGTTCAGTTGACCTTCATTCACTGGGGCTGCCCACCCGCGCGCAATCCTCGGCGCCCGGTTTCGACCAGTGGAGTGGACGGTGTCGGCACCGGCGCCTGCGGCCGCGCGACCCCTCCCTTGCCCGGCGTCCGCGCAAAGCCGCGCACGCGCGGTCGGGAGGGGTGGTCGCTGCGGCAGCGGGCACCACCTAGTCACATAGCTTGGCTAGGGTCGCTCGATCTGGCTGTAAAGCGCCCAGCCCTTGTTCTGCTTCTTGGCGGCGTACATCGCGGCGTCGGCATTCTTGAGCAGCTCCCCCGCCGAGCGCCCATCCTCCGGATAGATCGCAAGGCCGATGCTGGCCGTCACCGTGAGCATCACGCCGTCGATGTCGCACGCTTCGGCGATGGTGTGGGCGATCTTCGCGGCGAAGGCTGCGACGTTCTCTTCGTCCTTGGCCTCGAGCATCAGCAGTAAAAACTCGTCCCCGCTGCGGCGGCTCACGGTATCGCTACCTCTGACGATGGCCAGCAGTCGCGTTGCCACCTCCTGCAAGACCCGGTCGCCGACGTCATGGCCCCGCGCGTCGTTGATGCTCTTGAACGCGTCGAGGTCGATGAACATCACTGCGAGCCGCCACGAGTGGCGCTGCGCCAGCGCCAGGGCGTTGCCCAACCGGTCGGTGAATAGCGTCAGGTTCGGCAAAGAGGTGATCGGGTCGTGCAGCGCGTCGTGACGCGATTTTCTTTCCTTGGCGCGGCTCGCGAGCAGCGCGGCGTCGCTCTTCGTGAGCTCCTGCTCCAGGTGGCGTCGCTCGTCGATCTCGGTCGCCAGGGCGTCATTGACGGCGACGAGCTCGGACGCTGCCTCCTGAACTTTGACTTCGACCGCCTCACTCTGGTTGAGCGCGCGCTCGACGTTGGCGAGGGGCACCCCTTCTGCGATCTCGTCCTTGAGCACGGCGTTGACGGTGGACAGGTCGACTGCGGCCTGCTCCACCGTGTTCTGGACGCGCTCGCTCTGAGTCAAGGCTCGTGCGAGCGGTCCGGGCGTGCCTGAAGCTTCCGATGGCGGCGTCTCTGAACTCATCGGATCACTTCTTTCGCGACAACGAAGGCACTCACCGATGACGTTACCCCCAAAGAGCGCGCGCGGCTTGCAGATGGCTCACTGCACGAACAAGCGCGCATCCGCCCGCGCCAAACTTGCAAAGCCGGCCCCCGGCTCGAATGGGCTGGCTTGTCTTCGCCGCCGATGAAGTGCGAGAGCCTCGACCGAGACGTCTTGCTTCAACGTCCAGTGCATCGCGCATTCCCGCAATGCGCCGCCAGGCTCTTGCGGTTGAATCATACGCGACTCGAAGAAGACCATTCGGCCCTCCGTCGGGTATTCGAGCACCGCTCGGAGCGCATCGCGTCCACGTGACGTCCGATGACCGGCGCCCCGCGCGGTTGCACAACCGCGCAGGGGTGGAGGCGCCGGGAATCGCCATCGAACTGCACGAGCCTTGGCGAAGTGCAGTGAGATCCGATGAGCGGCGCTGAGTGAGGAGATTCTTCTCCGAGCAGGGGTGGAGGCGCCGGGAATCGAACCCGGGTCCGCGAGGCGTCCAGTTAACCTTCGTTCACGTGCGTAGTCGCCGTATCCCCGGCGACTGAGTTCGTCGATTCGGCGACGACCTAGTCTCAACTTTTTCTCGGCGGACCTATTAGAGACGCTCTGGGTCTGCCCAGCCCTAGTGTCGCGCCCGAACGGTTACGAGGACTACCTCACCGCCGGACGGCTCAGCGGTTCTTAGGCCGCGAGAGCGATTGCGTTGTCGTTCGCAAATAACGTGCCGGTTTTAACGTGGGCCGGAGCCACTGCACGCAGATTGACCTTCAGTCCCCACGTCGAAGCCGATCGCCCCCGTGGAGTTCGCCTAGCTTAGGGATCCGCCGGGGCTGGTCAAGCGACGCGCGAAAAAGAACGGGCCACGGCGCTGATTCCGTGGCCCGTTCAAGACGAACCGCGCCACCCGCGCGATCCGTTAAGTGATGAGCGCTCGCCTTTCGACGTCTCGCATCAGGCGACGCGACGGCGACGGCGAACGGCGGCGAGGAGGCCGAGGAGCGAGAAGACGGCCGCTCCGCTTGCGGTGTGACGGCCGGGCGCAACCTCGCAGCCGCCGTCGCTCTTGCCGCTCGAATCGCTCGCAGTTTGCGCGGCGCCTGGCGCTCCGGCACCGCCATTGGTTGCGGTGCCGTCGCCGGAATTCGGAACGCCGGGGTCGCTCGTGGACCCAGCCGAGCCGTTCGCGCCGGTAGGAGCGGAAGTGCCCGTCTCGGGAGCAGTTCCCGACCCACTGAGTCCAATGCCGCGGCCGCTGCTGTAGTACGGCGGCACGCAGTAACTGACCGGCGGAGTGGTCGGAGGCGGATCGCAAACGGGAACCGTGGTCCCGCCGTCGAAGCCGATGACGTGCGCGGGCTCGGCACAGCCGGGCGTCGCTTGCGGCTCGGCGACGCAGGTCCAGCCCGACGGGCAGACGGCGTCCGTCGTGCACACGATGCTCTTCGCTTGGCAGTATGCGGTCGCCGAAGTCGTGCACGTGCAACCCGGCGCAGGATCGGGGACGGGAATCGGCGCAGGCGCAGGGTTGGCGCTGCCCGAACCGGACGGCGCGGGCGTCGGCGTTCTCGAGCCGCCACCCGACGTCGGGACACCCGCATCGGCCGCCGCAGAACCGCCGGAACACTCGCACGACTGCCCGTGCACACACGTGAACCCGTCGCCGCAATCATCCGCGGTCTGACAGGGCAAGTCGTACTTCGGCACGCAGGTATTCACGGTGGTCGTCGTGCACGGCGTGGGATCTGGGGCCGGAGGACACTTCTCGTTCGGCGCGCACGCCGGCGTGGAGATGTTGGAGCAATCCGTTTCGGTGCTCGCGTAACAGACCATCCCCGTCGCGCAATCGCTGTCGACCGTGCATGGCCCGGGCTCGCAGCTCTTGTACACTTGCGGATCGCACGGAGGCGGAGGCGGACAATCTTGCCCCGCCGCGCAGGCGCTTGCGGTGCAACCGCTCGTGCCGGTGACCTGGCACGTGAATCCCTTCGGACACTCGGCGTCGGCCGTGCAGCTAGTGTCCGCGCGACTCTCTGCCGCGAACGACATGAAGGCGGCGAGGGCGGTCATCGAAATGCTGAGAGTCGAAGTGCGGAGGGACAACATCGGGGGAGCTCCTTGACCGCTGGGGACGGGCGCGGCTCATCCTGGCATTGCACGGCTCATGCCGCCGACGAATCTACTCATTTCAATCATTTACGATGTAACACTTGTGCCATCCTGTGCCGGCACGGCCGGCGCGGCTGGCACGAGCCGGCCTGGAAGTCGCGGGGGTCGCGCCGGCGCTACCGCGTGAGCCCGTGCAGCATGGCGACGACGCGCCCCGTGAGGGCCCGAGCGGCATCCGCGTCCGCCGCGGGAAAATATCCCCACGCAACGGCGACGCGAAGAGCCGCGAGTGTCTCGTTCGCGCTTCCCGCCGCGGTGAAGAACCGCGCTCTCTTGTTGCCCGGGTCCGAGCATTCCGCTTCCGCGATGTTCAACGCAACGCTACTCGCTGCGCGCACCAGCTGGTCCGCGAGCGACCTGTCGTAGCGCCTGATGCGAAGCACCAGCGGACGAAGCAACGCAATCAATTCGATGCTGAAGGACGCGACCTGAAGGGACAAGGCTCTCTCTCTTCCTGCCCGCTGAATGCGAGCGCGTTCCCCCCGCCCGGCAGTCGCGCGCAGGTCGTGTCCAGGCTGCGCGAAGCGCACCTCGCGAAGCGAGGCCCCGGCCTGGACGCGACCGAGCACGCTGCCAGACTCGACGGCGCGAGCGGAAGCAACCCCGTCGATGGCGATCCAGGGGATCGCCAGAAGGGGATCGCCAGAAGGGGATCGCCAGAAGGGGATCGCCAGAAGGGGATCGCCAG
>CAZDNG010000102.1:0-20089 GCA_964506835.1 uncultured Polyangiaceae bacterium | reverse complement strand
GCCGCCCGTGGCGTTTCCGCTCGAGCCTCCGCTGCCGCTCGAGCCTCCGCTGCCGCTCGAGCCTCCGGCTCCGCCCGAGGATCCGCTGCTCCCGCCGGTTCCGCCACCGCCTTTGGCGCCCCCCGATCCGACCAACGTTGCGGACGCATCGCCCGGTGCCGCGCCATCGCTCGAGAGAACGCCCGCGGCGACGAGGGCCGGTTGATCGGCCGTGCTCTGCGGGGAGAAGCACGCGTCGATGGTCCCCTCGTGCAGGCAGTAGTCGCCCTGGCTGCAGTCCGCAGCGCGCGCACACTGGACTCGGCACTGCCGATCGTCGCCGCAGATTTCGCCGCTGGGGCACAGCTCTCCTTGTCCACACATGGACTCGACCGGAAGCTGACAGATCCCACCCACCGGAGACACGACGCAGCGCTCGCCTACCGTGCAGTCACGAGACTGCGTGCACTGGCCGTGGCAGCGACCGAATGCGCAGATGAGCGGCCCGGTGCAATCGCTGTTGATCGTGCAACCGCTCGCTAGTCCGACGCGCGTATCGGAGCTGCAGCTCCAGAGGGCCGAACCCACGATCGCGATCGCAAAGGAAAAGGCAAAGAAAGAAAAGCGAATCGACATGCCGCCAAGCCTCCGCGCGACTCCGAGCGCGCTTTTCGAAACTGCCGGCGGTCCCGCGGCATGTCAACCGGGCAGTGGCCATGGCAATCTCGTTCAAGCGCGGCTCAGTGAAGCGCGCGCTGCAGCTGCCTTGCCACTCCGGGGGCGCTCGACGAGACTGCGCGCGTGGCGGGCATCGACGAGCTGAAAGCGGGCCAAGCGGCAGGAAATTCCCGCGCGACGGCTCTACGGCCGCGCCAGCTGATCGGCAGAGACCGCGAGAACTCCGAAGTGCGGGAGAGCGTCTCGGCGACGCCAGTGACGACGCTCACGGGGCCCGGCGGCGTAGGCAAGACCGCGCTCGCGACGTCGGTGGCGGCGGCGTCCTCCCAGGAATTTCCCGATGGCGTGATCGTCGTCTGGCTCGGCTCGCTGCGATCGGCGGAGCTCGTGGTGTCCGAGGTGGCCGCGCAAGTCGGCTTGCCGAAGTCGGGTGGTCAGTCTCTCGAGGAGGCACTCATTGCTTGGTTGACCGACCGGGATGTCCTGCTCGTGCTCGACAACTGCGAGCACGTGACGTCCGCGGTCGCCGATCTGGTGGATGCGCTGACGGCGCGCCTCCCTCGCCTCAGAGTGCTCGCGACGAGTCGAGAGCCGCTGTGGGTCGACGGCGAGGTGACCCATCGACTCGCGCCATTGTCGGTGGTGGGACCGAACGCGAGCGTCGAAGAGATCGCCGGGAGCGACGCGGTGCGATTGTTCCGGGAGCGAGCGGGTGCACGGACGGGGGCCTCGCTCGGCACCGAGCGCGCCGGCCGACTTCTCGGGGAGATCTGCCGCCGAGTCGACGGCCTTCCGCTGGCCATCGAGCTCGCCGCGGCGCGAGTGGCGGGACTCGATCTGGAAGACATCGCCGCGCATCTCGATGACCTGTTCGGCTTGTTGCCACAACAGGCGCGGCGAGCCGACGGTGCGCAGCGCTCACTCCGCGCGACCGTGGAATGGAGCGATACTCTCCTCACCGAAGAGGAGCGGAGATTACTCCGGCGGATGGCGGTGTTCGCCGGGAGGTTCGACCTCGGCGCGATCAAGGAAGTCTGCGCAAGCGACGGCCAGACGGCCGCGCAAATCGCGCACCTCACCGCCAGGCTCGTCGAGAAGTCGCTCCTCTCGAAGCTCGGGGATGGCGGCGGGTATCAGTTGCTCGAGACGATCCGTCAATATTCCATCGAGCAGCTCAGTGCCGCGGGCGAACTGGACGCCGTCCGCGATCGACACGCGCGCTTCTACCTCGGTGTCGCACTCCTCGAATGCGTCGGTCTGGTCTCGGGACCCGAGCGGCCACACCTCGACGTGCTTGCACGCATCGGAGACAACCTGCGCGTCGCGCTCGAGCGCCTTCTCTTGATCGAACCGCCAGCAGCGTTGCAGCTCGCAGCCAACCTCACCCAGTTCTGGTGGATACGGGGCAGGCTCCGCGAAGGCATCGGCTGGTTCGAACGCGCGCTCGCGGCCGCGCCGGACGCGCCGCCCGAGCTGCGTGCAACGGCGCGCTTTGGTCACGGCTTCCTCGTCGCGCACGACGCTGACGACTGGGTCGCAGCCGCCAGGTCCCTCGACATCGGTATCGATCTCCTGGCGAACGCGGGCGAGCCGCCGATCATCCTGGGAATGCTCCTTTGCCTGCGCGGGGAGTGCGACGTCTTCAACGGAGATGCCAGGTCCGGAGTGCGTCGCACGGAAGCCGGAATAGAGATCGTGCGTCGGTACCCGGAGGTACGGGGCGGATGGCCGGAGGTATTCTCACTATGGAACGTGGCCAACGCGAAGCGGGGCGACGGCGACGTGGACGCCGCCCTCGCGTTCTTCACCGAGTGTGCGGAGATGAGTCGCCGTCTCGGTTGCTTCATCGGGGAGATGTGCACTTGCAACGTGCTGGGCGAAATCTGGGAGGAGCGCGGGGTCCTCGATACCGCTCGCGCGCAATGGGAACGCGCTTATGAATGCCGGCTCGAGATCGACGCGGTCAATGTGGGCTACGTGCACGGCTCGACGCCGCTCAACCTGCTCGCCATTGCACGCGTGACTGCGAAACAGGGAGACCTCGCGACGGCATCGAAGCTCTTGCGTGAAGCGCTGCCGATCGCCGAGGAACTCCGAGACGAGGCGACCGCCCATCGAATCACGGAGCTCCTGAAGCAGACCTCGCGAACCGAACTGACGGCGAGCGCCACGCTCCGTCCCGTGGCTGGCGTCTGGCACCTCGCGTTCAACGGCAAGAGCGTCCACGTGCCGGATCTCAAGGGTCTCTGGCACCTGCGCGAGCTCGTTTCGAGACCGCGCGAGTCGGTGGCCGCCTTGTCGCTCCTCGCGTCACCGAGCGAAGAGCCAATGCTGGTGAGCGATGCCGGTCCAATGCTGGACCGCGAGGCCCTCAAACAATATCGAACGCGTCTCGCCGAGCTCGACGAAGCGCTCGAAGAGGCGGAGGCTCACCACGACGTCGCACGCCACGCCAAGCGCTGCGCCGAGCGCGAGGCCCTGGTTCGTGAGCTCACGCGAGCCACCGGTCTCGGCGGCAAGGTTCGGCGGACGGGCTCACCCACCGAGAAGGCGCGTCTCAACGTGACGCGCACGATCCGCCACGCCATCGGCTACCTCGAGACCACGTTTCCGGAACTCGCCGCGCATCTGGACGAGTCGATCGTGACCGGCGTTTCGTGCTCCTACGAGCCGCGGGGCAACGTGGCCTGGACGACCTGACGGCGTCGTTCGTTCTGAACGAACCACGGACGGACGCGGAACGAACGCCTCAACCGTGAGGGCGACGGTGCGCCCCCAGGGAGAAACGCTCATGACCACGTCCACAGCAACAAACGGATTGAATACGGATAGTTCGCGAAAGGCGCACCGATTTGCCAACGGCGACTCGATGCCCCTCATCGGGCTCGGGACCTGGAAGTCGGACCCCGGCGAGGTTTACGCGGCGGTGCGGGAGGCCATCCGCATCGGGTACCGGCACATCGACTGCGCTGCCCTCTACGGCAACGAAGCCGAGATTGGCCAGGCCCTCCGCGACGCGATGCGCGACGGTGACGTGACCCGCAAGGATCTGTGGATCACCTCCAAGCTGTGGAGCAACGCTCATGGGCGAGAGAACGTCGGACCAGCGCTCAAGAAGACGCTGACGGATCTGGGCCTCGAGTACCTCGACCTCTACATGGTCCACTGGCCGATCGCGCTGAAGCCGAGCGCCGTCCTGCCGGGTTCCGCGGCGGATTTCGTTCCGCTCTCCGAGGCGCCGATCCACGAAACGTGGGCGGCGATGGAAGCCGCCGTGAACGCGGGCTTGGTCCGTCATCTCGGCGTCTCGAACTTCTCTGCCAAGAAGCTCAAGGACCTCCTGCCCCACTGCAAGATCAAGCCGGAGGTCGATCAGGTGGAGCTGCATCCACTGTTGCAGCAGAACGAGCTCGTCGCTTACTGCGCCTCGCAAGGCATTCACGTCACGGCCTACTCGCCCCTCGGTTCAGGCGATCGCCCCGCGTTCGTCAAGGCGCCCGACGCCCCCGTGTTGCTCGACAACCCGGTCATCCGATCCATCGCCCAGGCGCACGAGCGAACCCCCGCCCAGGTGCTGATCGCGTGGCACCTTCAGCGCGGCATCTCGACCATCCCGAAATCGGTCACCCCGGCACGGCTCCGTGAGAATCTCGCGGCCGTCGAGCTCGAGCTCACCCCGGCCGAACTCGAACGGGTCGCCAAGCTCGACCAGGGCTATCGCCTGATTGCTGGTGCCTTCTGGGCCGTCGCGGGAACCCCCTGGACGCTCCAGACGATCTGGGACGAGCCGTAGCGGAGCATGGCGAGAGTGACGGGCAACCGATGGAGTAAGGTTCGTCAGTGCTCGTCCAGGTGGGGGCATTCGCGGCGGTGGCGGCCTTTGCGATCATTCGCCCGCATCGAATCAGACGCGTATGCGCGACCTGGCTGCTGTTTGCGGCGTTGCTCGGTTGCGCCTGCACCGCGACGCCGGGGCCGAGGTCTCCGCCAGCGGCACCAAGATTTCTTTGGAAGGTCGACCTCGATTCGAACGACGTCGCGCCCGGCAAGGAGCTCCGCGACAACCTGCTGCTTGTCCCCGACGCGCACGGCGGCGTCGCGTACGTGATGCGCTGGCTCGATGGCGGTGCGGTCGCGGGTCGCATCGGCGCCGACGGGCGAGTGTCGTGGAGCCGCCGGCTCGACGCGAAAGAGGGAAACGTGGCCCTGTGCGTCGAGCCATCGGGCAGCGTCGTTGCCGCGACTTACGTCGCGAAGCGGTCGAGCATCGTGATGACGATGCTCGATGCACGCGGAGCCCTCGCCTGGGAAACACCGTTCGCCATCGAAAACGCATGGGTGCGGGCGCTCGTCGCCACCGACGAGCGGCTCTTCATCGCCGGTAGCGTCGAGGCCGACGTATCCAAACCCTACGGAGCCACGGCCGTGGGGGCCTTCGATCTGAACGGCAAACTGGTTTTCAAGTGGGTGCTTCCGGACGCGGAGCTCAGCCATGTCGAGAGCATTCACGGCAACCTCGTAGTTTCGCTCGACCTCCAAGCCCGCGGCCGCCTGCCACGAGACGCTGGCGATGCCCTCGCGGGCGACGTCGATCTCGAGCCCGGCGCGTACGTCGTGACCTACGACCGAAATGGCCGACTGCTGTCCTCCGTGCACGAACGGGGAATCCCG
Source organism: uncultured Polyangiaceae bacterium (assembly GCA_964506835.1). Taxonomy (GTDB): domain Bacteria; phylum Myxococcota_A; class Polyangia; order Polyangiales; family Polyangiaceae; genus DASZVB01. The sequence goes on along the minus strand of CAZDNG010000102.1, from coordinate 14,761 downwards.
GCGAGTTCTGCCGCCGGAGGCGGTGATCCCTCCGTGACGACGTCTCCGCGCGACGGCGCTCCGCGGCAAGAAGCATCGAGCTGTCATCCGAACGATCTGATGTGCGTGATGATGGAGGCGACGCAGCGCCAACGACCCACCCTCTCGCGCGTCCGCGACGCCGCGCCAGCGCTCGGCGGGCAGTCCAGCGGGAGCACCGCGACGCAGCGAGGTGCGATGGTCCTGTTGCTCCGACCGGCGCGTAGCTCTTGCTGTCCAGAGTGCGTAGAACGGCCCGCGCGTTACGCACTGCTCGGCGCCGACGCTCGGGAACTCATGGAATGGGACGCGCTCGAAGCGGTGCCGCGTCTCACCCTGGCGCTGGGCGAAGACGGCAGCGTCTTCGAATCCGGCGTCGTTCGACAATGTGGTGGGGCAGGAGCGCCTCGCGCCTACGTAGCTCGGATTCGGTAGCGAGCTGAATGCCACTGTGCCGGGTCGTAGAAGCGTCGCAGCCTTCGAGCGAGGATTCTTCCGGCCCGTAGGAGAGTCTCTCCACACGTCTGCGTCTTCCGGGAGTACGTGCGCTGCCGTAGGTCTCTCGCATGGTCAACGCACAACGAGTCGCAATCGTCACCGGCGCATCGCGGGGCATCGGAGCGGGCTTGGTCGCGGGCTACCGCGGACTCGGATTCCGCGTTGTTGCTACCTCGCGATCGATTGCACCTTCCGACGACGAGCACGTGATAGCGATCGCCGGCGACATCCGGGACCGCGCAACCGCGCAAAAGGTCGTCGCGGCGGCGAAAGATCGCTTCGGGCGCGTCGACGCGCTGGTCAACAACGCCGGCGTTTTCGTCGCCAAACCGTTCGTCGAGTACACGCAAGAGGACTTCGACGCGGTGGTCGGGACCAACGTTACCGGGCTCTTTCACATCACGCAGGTCGTTCTTTCGGAGCTGCTCTTGCAGCAGAGCGGACACATCGTCAACATCACCGCGGCGCTCGTCGATCAGCCTCTGGCTTCAGTTCCCGCGGGCCTCGCCGCGCTCAGTAAGGGCGGTCTGAACGCGCTCACGAAGTCGCTCGCGATCGAGGTCGCGAAGCGAGGAGTGCGGGTCAACGCCGTCGCGCCAGGCATCATCAAGACTCCGATGCACGCGCCGGCAACGCACGATTTTCTCGCCAAGCTGATGCCCGTGGGACGCATGGGCCAAGTGAAGGACATCGTCGACGCCGTTCTCTATCTCGAATCCGCGTCCTTCGTCACCGGCGAGATTCTCCACGTCGACGGCGGCGAAGCGGCAGGAGTGGGCTGACCCGAAGGAGAACTGCCATGAGATCACGCCCCCTGCTGGTGCTTCGTCCGAGCACGGCACCCACCCAAAACATCGGCGCCGGACCGCACGGCGTTCGCGTCACATTTCCGATCACGGGAGGCTCGTTCGAAGGTGACCGACTTCGCGGCAAGGTGCTGCCAGGTGGCGACGATTGGACGGTCAAACGCTCGGACGGCGTCGTCGAGCTCGATCTACGCATCACGCTGGAGACCGATGACGGGGCCCTCATCCACATGACGTTCGTGGGCATCCGTGACGACCGACCGCCGGGAAGTCCCTACTTTCGCACGCTGCCGCGCTTCGAGACTGCCGAAGCGAAGTATTCCTTCTTGAATCGAATGCTTGCCGTCGGCGCGGGGGAGATTCACGCCGACGGGCCAGTTCACGTGATCGAAGAGATTCTCTGAAGGACGCGACGACGAGGCGGTTCGCTTTCGTCCTGAGACGATCGGCGGAGGGCCGGCCCCTCCTCCCGCGTCTGCAAAATTCCGGCTCAAGGGCTTTGGCGTGCCGGGCGCGGGAGAATACTCTCCCACGAAATGAAAGAGCTGCCGTCCGACCGCGCGACGCTCAATGACTACGAAGCCTTCATCGCGATCGTCGACACCGGGAATCTGACGCGGGCTGCCGCTCGCGTTCGCCGGTCGCTGCAATCGGTCAGCCGGTCGCTCTCGGGGCTCGAAGCGCAGCTCGGCGTCGTCCTCATCCGCCGCACCACTCGCACGGCCCAGCCTACCGAAGCGGGCCTCGCCTTTCATCGGCGCGTGAGCGCGGCCTTTCGCGAGATCGCGCTCGCCGAGGCCGAGGTCGGCGACGCGTCGGAGACGTTGAGCGGAACGCTCCGCGTCGCGGGCTCCGCCTTCTTCGTCGGCCACTGCGTCGTTCCGGCCATTCGCGACTTCTCGCAGCAACATCCGAGCGTGAAGTTCGACCTCCGCATCTCCGAAGAGTTCGCGGAGCCGGTCCGCACTGGGGTCGACCTCATGATTCGCCTCGGCCAGCTTCCGCCCTCGCCGATGAAGTCGCGCAAAATCGCATCGCTTCGACGCGTCGCGATCGCTTCGCCCTCGTATGTCGCACAGCGCGGTCGACCCGAGACTCCTGCGGACCTCGCGCGGCACGCCTGCATCATTCGAACATCGGCGCAAGACGCTCGGGCGTGGACGTTCCACGCTCGGGACGGGACTCGCCATCGGATCGCTGTCCAGGGTGTGTTTGAAGCCGACAACGCGTACGTGACGAGGCACGCCGTGCTTGCCGGCATGGGGATCGCGGTGATGCCTTTCTACTATGCGCGCGAATCCGTCGAGACTGGGGTCGCGGAGGTCGTTCTCGACGACTTCACGCTGGCACCGATTCAGGCCCACGCCGTGTTGCCCTCGGGCTCGCGAACGCCGTCGCGTGTACGACGTTTTGTCGACCTCCTTGCTCAGCGGCTCAAGAAGGACGTCATCTGACGCCTCGCTGATCGCGATCATCGCGGCCGTCGCCGGCTCGATGCCACTGCGCGCTGTGCATTCTTCCAGTCCGTGGAAGAGTATCTCCGCACCCACGTGTCTTCCGGGAGCACGAGCGCCGGCCTACGTCTATCGCATGGTCAGCGCACAGCGAGTAGCAATCGTCAGGGGCGCATCACCGGGCACGGAGCGGGTTTGGTCACTGGGCTGCCAGTGACATAGGACAAACATCAACGACAGGAGGATCCATGAAACATTTCAACGTATGGAATACGCGGTTGTTCGTACCGGCAGCGCTCGCAGCCGCCCTCGTGGCAGCCAGAACACTATTCGCAAGCACGGAAGATGGTCCCAAGATGCCAGCGGATTTCCAGCATTGGTACCTGGCTAATTCCATGCTTGTGACGAAAGAGCCCAACAAAACTGGACTCATCACCGGTGTCCACCTCATCCATGTGAACTCGGTTGGCTTTGACCGGTTGAAGCGCGGCGGCTCGACGCCATACCCAGACGGCACAGTCTTCATTGACGACGTCCGTGAGCTTTCGATGGACGACGGCGCCTATCAGGAGGGCGCCCGTAAGTTCCTTACCGTCATGATCAAAGACTCCAAAAAATACGCGTCGACGGGCGGCTGGGGGTTCCAAGCGTGGCCTGGCGGCGATCCGGCCAAGCCGATCGTCAACGACTCACCGAAGCAATGTTTCGGCTGTCATGTGCCAAAGAAAGCGAACGACTACGTGTTCTCGACTTATCTTCAATAGTCCATGTTTGCGAACCAACGCAGCTACCAAAAGAAAGAGAAATCGCAATGGCAACCATCGAGATGAAGGACGGTACGCAAATTTTCTATAAGGACTGGGGCCGGGGGCGGCCGATTGTCTTTTCGCACGGGTGGCCACTCAACGCGGATGCGTGGGACGACCAGCTCTTCTTTTTCGCATCCAAAGGCTACCGAGTCATTGCGCACGATCGCCGTGGTCACGGTCGATCCGAGCAGCCTTCGAGTGGATACGACTACGACACGTTCGCCGACGATCTGGCCGCGATCTTCGACAAGCTCGAGCTCCAGGGGGCTTTCCTCGTTGGCCACTCGATGGGAGGCGGCGAGGTCGCGCGATACATTGCTCGTTCCGGAACGAGACGCCTCGCCGGGGCCGCGCTCGTCTCCTCGGTTCCTCCGCTCATGCTCAAGACCGCGGGCAACCCGGGCGGGATTCCGATCAGCGTCTTCGACGATGTGCGTGCGGCACTACTCAAAGACCGCTCCCAATTCTACCAGGATCTCAGCGCACCATTCTACGGAGCCAACCGGTCGAACTCGAAGGTCACGCAGGGCCTGCGTGATCAGTTCTGGCTCTACTCGATGCAAGCCGGGCTCAAGGCCGCGTTCGAGTGCATCAAACAATACTCGGAGACCGACTTCACGGAGGACTTGGGGAGGTTCGATGTCCCAACCCTGGTCCTGCATGGCGACGACGATCAGATCGTGCCCATTGCGAATTCCGCGGAGCGAAGTGCCGAGATCATTAGGAACGCAACGCTGAAGGTCTACCCTGGCGCATCACACGGGCCGATGCACACGCACAAGGAACAATTCAACGCGGATCTGCTCGCGTTCATCAAGGCGCAGGGCTGACCGAGGGCGGGCGGAACGTGAGCCACGCGTGCCGATGCGAGGGGGGTCGACGGGGGTCACCAATGAGCCGGGTGCACTATGCCCGTCGTCCCGCTGCGCGCCTTGGATGGTGATTCGACGACCGCGCTACTGAATCACGCCCTCTCTGAGCGCCTCGAGCAACCCCGTTGGGTTGGAAATGAACATCGAGTGCACCGCGTCGTCGGCGACGATCGGACGATACAAGGTCAGGCCCGTCGAGCTCAGGCCGGTGAGGTACGTGTAGAGGAGCGGCTGATCGATCTGCGGTGTGAGAATGTCCTGACTACCGGAGACCACGCTCAAGATCGTCCCATTGCGGATCGCGAACGCATTTTGACGAACGAAAGGCCGCCATAGCGGCGCGCTCGTCCCCGTCAGCTCGAGAAGCGTCGTGATCGGTTCGGGGCCGATCCAATCGTTGGCGACGAACGTAGCTTGGCTGGGGGCATCCGGCACGATGGCACCAGAGAGCGTCGTGAAAGCACCCGTGAGTTGTCCGGCCGCGGCCGGAAGATCGAGGATCGTGCCGAGCACCGGATCGGTCACGATGAAGTCCGCAAGATTCGCCGGCTCCACCGGCTGCGTCCACTGCGTACCGCGGGCCGGGACGGCGTCGACCAGGACGGCACCGACGACGCCGTGCTTCGCCAAGCTCGAATTCTGAGCGAGCAGCGTCTCTTGCGAAGCTTGTACCTCTAGACCACCCATGCTGTGTCCGAGGATGATTTGCGGACCTTCGTGGAGACCGCGCAGGATATCGATCGATTGGAGCACGACGCTCGTGTTGTCCTCGATCAGGAGGTCCTGAAATAGAAGCGGGCTCGGCAGCGTGGGAACGCCGCTTTCACCATGCGCCGGCATGTCGATTGCGATGATGCGCTTCACTACCGCGCCCAAGGTCCTGTCGGCGAAAATCGCCGAAGCAAGCGGACCGAACATCGAGCCGCGCTCCGAGAGACCGTGCACCGCGAGAATCGTCAGCAGGCCGTGTTTCGGGGAATTGTCGAACACGTCGGCGTGAATCGAAACGCTCCCCGTTCCCCTCAAACTGACGTTGAACGACAGATCTTCGTGCGTCGGCGCTGCGAAGGCCGTGGTTGCCGCGAACAGCGAGAACAACGATGCGATGGACGTGAGCTGCGAAATCCGGGCGCGTGCGATCATGATCCCTCCCGTGCAAGTGGAGGCGGCAGATTGGCCCATCCGATCGCTCTTGATCAATCGAATTTTCGGAGACGAGGTGTTGGCAATTTCGCGAAACCGTCGCTGCTCTCCCCGGCGCTCGGGGTTAGGCGTCGTGGGTCAGTGGATTGGCCGCGAAGGCCAAACGTTTATCGGTGGGACAGCTCCAATCGAGTGCCTTCGTCATCGCCCCGGGGCGATGCAACGAATCCGGCTCGGCGGTATCCCAGCACGAGGTGGCGGATTTCTCTTGCGCGCAACGCGACCGAGGAGCGCCGAAGAGGGGGCGACGTCGACCATGAGCCGAGCGTAAAATATACAACTCGCTTGCGCAAGTGACTTGTACAACTCATGCTGGTCGCATGGGCATGAAGCCTGCTCGTCCCTCGACCGCCGACACCCAGGCGGTGAGGCTTGCCGTCGCGATCAAGCGCCTGCGCGGACGGCTGCGCGAAGCGGCCTGGGCCGGCGAAGTCGAGCTGCCGATCGCGCAGGTGGCCGTGCTCAAGCGGCTCCGCAACGACGGGCCCACGACCGCGTCGGCGCTCGCCGCCGCCGAGCACGTCACCCACCAGGCCATCACGCAGACGCTCGCTGCGCTGAAGCGCGCCGGGCTCGTACGCTCCGCGGCGGACCCGACCGACGGCCGGAAGAGCGTCATCAGCGTCACGCCCACAGGCAACCGCCTGTTCGAGTCAGCGATCGCGTCGCGTGACGCGTGGCTCGCCCGGGCCCTCGGACACGTCGTCTCCCCTCGCGAACGCGCCGCGGTCGAGAAGTCGATCGAGCTCCTCGAGCGCCTCGCCGATGCGGAGCGTCGGGAGTCCTAGTCGATCCTCGCCATGTCCACTTCGACGCCAGGTCCGTCCGCTTCGTCCGCCGCCCCCTCCACCGTTCGCGCTCGCACGCGGACCGTGCTCGGCAGGACCTTCCAGTCCCTTTCGACCTACAACTTCCGGCTGTTCTTCATCGGCCAGTCGATCTCGAATACGGGCAACCAGCTCACCAACGTCGCGCTCATCCTGTTCGTTCTGAAGCTCGGTCACAGTGGGCTTGCCGTCGGCGCGCTTGCTGCGTGCCAGTTCGGGCCGTTGGTCGCGCTCTCGGCGTGGGCCGGCGCCGTCGCGGATCGCTCGGACAAGCGTCGCATGTTGCTCGTGACGCAGGGCCTCGAGATGGCCCAGTCCATCGCGCTCGCCGTGCTCGCGTTCCTGCCCCACCCGTCGCTCGTCCTCTTGTACACCCTCGCGATCGTGGGCGGCGTGCTCTTGGCGTTCGACAACCCGCTCCGGCGCTCGTTCGTGCCGGAGATGGTGTCGAAGGACGACCTGCCGAACGCGGTCGTGCTCTACAGCACGATCGTCGCGTTGTCGCAGGTCTCGGGTCCGGCGCTGGCGGGCGCCCTCATCACGACCGTCGGATTCGGCTGGTGCTTCCTGCTCGACGCGGTCACGTACCTCGCGGTGATCACGTGCCTCGTCATGATGCGCGAGCGCGAGCTCCACCGGCAGCCGCCGCGAGCGCGCACGGGCCGTGAGGTGCGGGAGGGGCTGCGCTACGTCGCGTCGGTGCCGCGTCTCTGGATCAGCTTCGCGATGTTCACGGCCATCGGGATCTTCTCGTTCAACCTGCGCGTCGCGCTGCCGCTGTTCGTGACTGGGCCACTCCACGGCGCCGAGGTCGCGTTCACCGCGCTCTACGCCACGTTGAGCTGCGGAGCGGTGGTCGGCACACTCGTCGTGGCGCACCGGCGGCTCGTAGAGCTCAGGCACGCAGTCACGGCCGCATTCGCGCTCGGATGTGGCATGCTGCTCCTGTCGTTCATGCCTTCGGTGCTCGCGGCCGTGCCCGCGGCGTTTTTCCTGGGCGCGGCGATCGTGGTGCACATGACCGCGTCCAGCACGATCGCGCAGGTCGACACGCGGCGAGACATGCACGGGCGCGTGCTCGCGCTCCAGACCGCGCTGATTGGCGGAACCGCGCTCGTGGGTGGACCCATCGTCGGGCGCCTCGCCGATCTCGCGGGCGGCCGCGCGCCGATCGCGATCGGCGGTCTCGTGTGTCTCGCCGCTGCGGGCCTCGGAGAGCTCGGACGACGGCGCTTTTCGCAGGGTGACTCCGCGGCGACGTGACGCGGACTTCGTCGCCACGACTCCGATGCGACGTTACCCGTGCCGGGCTGCCTCGATGGCGGCGACGTCGATCTTCCGCATCTTCATCATCGCGTCGAAAGCACGCTTTGCCTCGGCTCCCCCCGCGGCCATGGCGTCCGTGAGCGCACGCGGCGTGATCTGCCAGGAGAGGCCCCAGCGGTCCTTGCACCAGCCACAGGCGCTTTCCTGGCCGCCATTGCCGACGATCGCATTCCAGTAGCGGTCCGTTTCCGCCTGGTTGTCGGTGGCGACCTGGAACGAGAACGCCTCGCTCTGCTTGAACTGCGGCCCCCCATTGATGCCGATACAGGGAATGCCGAGGACGGTGAACTCCACCGTCAGCACGCTGCCTTCCTTGCCGCCCGGAAAATCACCCGGCGCCTTGTGAACGCCGGTGACTTCACTGTTCGGGAAAGTAGCGGCGTAGAAGCGCGCCGCCTCTTCCGCGTCCTTGTCGAACCAGAGGCAGATGGTGTTCTTTGCTTTCTTCATGGTCTGCTCCTTATATCCCGAGCGTCTCGCCCCGGCGGCCGTCCAGGCCTGCTTCAAGACGATTCTCCCAGGCGCTCGAGCTCCTCGACGTCCGCGAGGTCTTTGTGGCGTCCGGCGGCTTTCTTGTTGGTAATGAGCGCCAACCGGCCGATGTACGGGATTTGAAGACCGTCGAGATCGAAGGTCTTCGATCCTCGTAGTGCTTCGTCGAAAGACACTCCGCTGATCTTGGTCAGCACCTCGACCTTGAGCGGCGCGATGCCGAAGCGATAAGCGTCGCCCTCCTTGGCGAAGTGCCTCGAGGTTACGCCGTGCGCCCGCAGCGGCGCGCCAAATGCCTCGAGGGCGGCGACGACTCGCTGCGAATTCGTCTCGGACGCTCTCACGAAGATGTCCATGTCGTCCGTTGCACGGACGTGACCGTACAGGATCACGGCCCAACCGCCGACCAGCAGAAATTCCACGTCGGCTTCGCGGAGCTCGGCGAGCAGATCGGCGAAATCTTGTGGAAGTTTAGCCAAGCTCCTCGCCGCTCACGAAGATTTCTCCCGGCCAATCCGCGCGCGGAATGGCCGATGGCGCGCCACGAAGTGCCAGGTGATACTCGATGAGACGCACCGCCGCAGCGAGCCTCTCTTCTGGCGTGCTGCCGGCATAGGGCGCCGGCTTGTGCTGACCGAGTGGCACGATCTCGACGGTCATGCTCGCTCGCCGCGCCTCGGCTCTGGCCCACCGAGCGGCTCTCTTTTCGTCGGGGTGCACGAGGTAATTCTAGCACGATAGCCGCAGTGCCGGTCTTCTTCCGAAGGACGGCGTGGCTGGACGCGGTCTCTCGATCCGGTACAAATGGCGCATGGGCCCGGAAGTGAGACATCTGCATCTCGCCTCGCGTGATCATGCAGTGAGCCAGCGTTTCTACGAGACCGCAGCCCGCAACGATCTCTAGTGCCCCGCGTCGGCGAGCGGATCGGGAATGATCCCACCGTGGATGCGCGCCGCGAACAGTTTCCCGGACTCGGCAAAGTAGAGCCAGCCGTCCCTGACGGCGACGGCAGTGATGTAGCGATCCGGGTTTCCGGCCGAGTTCGTGACCGAGTTGGTGATGGTCTCGGCGGTCACCTTTCCGCGAAGGGGTTCTCGAACGATTTGCGCCGCGCCCAGATGAAGATACAGGTATCCCGAGTCCGTGCCCACCAACGAAGCATCGGTGGAAGGACTCGGGTAGGTCGAGCGGGGCGAACCGTCGAAAGGGATCCGGTGGACACGCATGACGCTGTCCGACTCGACATCGGAGACGTAGATCGCGTCACTGTCTGCCATCTCCGCCTCGATGATCGACGACGACGGGGGAGTATTGAAAAGGAGCGTCGCACGCGAACCTCCGACGGGCGCGCTCCACACGCTCACGGTGTTGGAGAAGAACAACGCGTCACCGTGCACGGCGATCTGCCACACGAGCCAGGGAAGGGTCGCTGCATCGAAGTCGAACGCCATTCCGAGATTGAAAACGGAGGTCACGGACGTCGAACCGACAGCGGCTTTCTCGATCGTGGCCCGGGTCGGGCAATAGTATCCGGTCGCGTCCGCAGCACCGAACGTGCAATAGACACCCACGTCGAGCACCGTCGCCGGACCGCCCGCCTTCGGAATGCGGAGCACGGTCCCGGAATCGAATGTCCCTTGCGCGTACAAGTACGAGCCCCCGCCGATGAACGGCGGACCCGCCGAGAGCTGCCTGGGCCCCCACTCTACTCCGCGTAAGCTCTGTATCTCGGTGACCGCGCCACCGCAGCGAGGCACGCGATAGATTAAGCCCGGCGTCTCGGAGCAGAACCCTTCGGGGCATTCCCCTTTCGCGCATCCCACCGCGTACACGTTCGTGTCGTCTACGGCGAGCTGCATCGTCCCCACTTCCGTTCCGGGGGCGGCGGCGTCGGGGCGGCAACCGTTGCCCGGATCGAGGAGCACGACGTCCGGCGCGTCCGGACATGGATCGGGCTTGGGCGGGCTCACTTCCACGTCGGCCACGGCGTAGGCATCAAGTATCGCCGCGTCGCGGATCGCGGCGTTCGCGTCCGCGCTCGCGTCGCGCTCGGAGCCGCGACCGTCCGAGTTCGCGCCACCTGAATTTGCGTGGCCGCCGCTCGCAGTCTGCGACGTACCGCCCCCGCTCGCGCGGCCACCGCTCGACGCGTTTACTCCGCCGCTCGCGTCTCCACCCGAGGCAAGCACGGTGCCCCCGGAACCGCTCGCGCCCGAGCTCGCGGAAGTCCCGCTCTCGGAGTGCACACTGCCGCTGCAGCTCGAGCACGCGCTCGCCATCGCGAGCGCGGCGGTCCAAACCGTCCACTTGTTCATGACCTTCTCCCCTGGCGCGCCGACGAAGATTGTCGCCGTTGCGACGAGCCGAGGGAAGAGCAACCGGGGTCCTCGGGCGTGGCCCCGATTGTCCGAACTGGCGGAGGAGCTCGCGCAGAGGCCCGCCGACACCCGAGCTGTTCACGCCTGACGCCGGGAACGCTTCGCTCCCTTCCGATCCCCCGTTGGCCCTTCGGCATGAGCGGGCGTGGCCTCGTCCGGCGACACGAGTGTCCCGACGCCTTCCATCGATTTCTTGAACTCCATCGCCCTGGAATCGGCGATAGCCCGGGGATCGAACGCCGGGTCCAGCATGACGCCCCAGATCTTGCGCATCTGCATGCCGATGTTGCCGGCGTCGTAGAGGGGCAAAACCGCGGCCTCCCGAAGAAATTTTTCGAGTGGGTGCGTCTTGTCGAGAGCGTTGACCCCCATGGCCTGCATCGCGCGGAAGACGGCGTTGAACAGCGTTTCGCCGCAATAGACCTTGGCCATCGCGCCGACGGCATGCCCTTCGGAATCGTGCTGGTCGAGATAGTGAGCTGCCTTCCAGGAGAAGGCACGGCACGCCTCTATTTTCATCGCAACTTCGGCGAGCAAGTAGCCCACTGCCTGATGATGGATGATCGGCAGATTCCCACCCGCGGTATATGTCTTCGCCCACTTCAACACGTACTCGTACGCGGAGCGGGCCACGCCGACCGCAGCGATTGCCGCTACCGGCCCGGACCACGTAAACGCCTTGCTGATCACCAGGTCCCCGTCGCCTATCGCGAATGCATTCTCTTCCGGCACCCGGCACTCCTGGAAGACGATGGAGTTGTTCTGGCACAGGCGGTGGCCGATTTTGGAGATTGGCTGTTTGTAGGACACACCCGGCGTTCCGCGCGGCACGATGATGGCGCTCAGCCCCGTCTTGCCGCCTTCGTGGGGGTTCGTCCGCACGATGCAAACGTTGACGTTCGCACCATTCAGGTCCCATCCGCCGGCGTTGGCAGGCCAGTGCTTCGCGCCGGTGATCACGTATTCTCCACGACCCTTGTCGTGCCGCGCGACGAGTCCGATGCCCGTCGGATGGGCGCCGGGGTGGTCGAAGTTGGCGGTGCCGCCCGGGGCACCCGCGCCCTCGCTCACCGTCCAACCAGCCAGGTATTCACCGCGCGGGTCGCTGGTCGCTTCACCGATCCATTTCCGCTTTTGCTCCTCCGAGGCGAACCAGGCGACGGGCATGAGGGCCAGACCGTTCACGAGGAGCACGGTGGCGAAACCCGGATCCACCGCCGTGATTTCCTCGGCGACGATCTGGAGATCCACGTTGCTCACTCCACCCCCGCCATATTTCCTCGGCAGAAAGCCCATCGCGAAGCCGAGCTTGTAGCACTCGACGTACGCGCCCTTCAGGAGCTGAAAGGCCTTTTGCGTGTCGGGTTCGTCGTCCGCGCTCTTGACGATCGGTTGAAGAATTTCCGTCGCGAACTCTCTCGCGTTTCGCTGCAACTTCTGTTGCGCACTCGTCAGCGTGAAGTCGATTGCCATGTCCGTCCGTCCGGGATTTGTAGGCGCGACTCGCGGGCGGCGGATCGCTTCAAGCAGGGGGAATGAAACGGAAGCGGCAGGAGTCACCACCTTCCTGCATGCACGCCTGGTGCTCGATCTCGGCGCCCATCAGGCCGGAGAGAAATCCGATGTCGAAGCGACACACCTCCCGGTAGTCCTTCGACAGGTCGTGGTAGACGCAATTCTTGCACTCCACGCGCGGTAGCTTGTCGCCGCCGTTCGGTGAAATCATTCGCGCCACGAATCCGGTTTCGTTCATGATCTGAACGATCTCCGCGACGCGCTCCTGTCGATTCTTTCCGACGAGACGCGGAATGAGATTGGCGGACATCTTCACGCCGAGATCGTACATGTAACGGCTGGCCTCCTCTTCGCCGAGCCGTTCGCGCAGGACCTGGATGAGCAACTTGGAGAACCAGGAATATTGCTTGGGAAAGCTATTGGCGCCTTCTTCGGTCAGTACGTAGACGTGTAGCGGGCGACCGCCTGTCTTGCGCACGCCGGCTTTCCGGACGTAGCTCTCCCGCTCGAGCACCATCAGGTGCTGATTGACGGCCGTTCGGCTCAAGCCGACGGCGGTTGCAAGCTCTGCCAGCGTCGCGCCCGACTTGTGTTCGAGCAGATGGTTCAGCACGGCCTGCTGGCTATTGCCTGGACTGGCCAGGTTTCCCGTTCGAGGTCTCTTCCCGGCACCGGATGCGAGGTCCTTGGGTGCTCGGGTGCCCGCAACGGCGCGCGTTGACTTTTGCCTATTCAACGCGGCGAATCTAGCTTCATCGGGCGCTCCTGACAAGCAGATCCCCCGAAGGTCCGCTCGCCGGAGCCGTTGCTCTCCGGCCCTAGCGCTGCGTTTCCGCTAGTTTTCAGGCCGAATAGCCAAACCTTCGCGGTTGACACCGGAACCTTTTATCTATTACTTCAGTCGAAAGCATCGAAACTCGTCGAGTGCTCAAGGAGTTCCCCGGAAATGGCAAATAGCCCAGAAAATGTGGCTCGAGACGCCCCGTCAGGACCCGGAAGCGACGCTTCCCTGGACGGACTCGCGGCGGTCCACCGAAGCAAGGCGTTGCGTGCTCGCACGCTCGGGGCGCACGAGCGCGAGCCGGCAGAACGCGCCGGGCTGGTCGGACACGGGCAGCGTCTCGGCTCGACAGGTACGTTTTGCTGGAATGCGGCCGAAGACGAGATGGTCTGGTCGGCGCAGCTCTATCGCCTCTTCGAGTTCGAGCCGACGTTGCCGGTGACCTTGACTCAGGTTGAGGCTCGCCTCGATCCGGAGGACGTGTCGCTGTTCCGTGATTCGATCCATCGCGCGCGACGAACGGGCTCGGACTTCGAGCACGAGCTGCGGCTGCGAACGTCCGACCACTCCGTCAGGTACTTGCACTTGGTCGCTCAGCGGGCGCACGACGCACGCTGCCGAGTCGACTATATCGGTGCGGTCCAAGACGTGACCGAGCAGCTGGTTGCACGGCAGACGCTCGAAGCGGCGCAGTCCGAGCTCGCGCACGTCAACCGGGTCGTGAGTCTCGGCGTGCTGACCGCGTCGATCGCGCACGAAATCAACCAGCCGCTCTCGGGAATCGTGACGAGCGCGGGTACGTGTTTGCGGATGCTGGCCGCCGAACCCCCGAACCTCGACGGTGCACGCGAGACCGCGCGGCGCACGATACAATTCGGCAATCGCGCGGCGGAAGTGACGAAGCGATTGCGCGCGATGTTCTCGCGGAAGGGCGTCACCGCCGAATCGATCGACCTGAACGAGGCAGCGCGGGAAGTGATTGCCCTGTCGTTGAACGACCTGCGAGAGAATCGAGTGCAGGTTCACCGGGAACTCGCCGATGACTTGCCCTTCGTCACGGGCGATCGCGTCCAACTTCAACAGGTAATCGTGAACCTGGTCCTGAACGCCATGGACGCGATGAGCGCCGTCGAGGACCGTCCGCGGCAGTTGACAATCAGAACCGAAAAGGACGAACGCGATCGAGTGCATCTCACGGTACGCGACACCGGAGTGGGCTTCGAACCGAGCACCGCCGAGAGGCTGTTCGACGCATTTTACACGACCAAAAATTGGGGCATGGGGATCGGGCTTTCCGTCAGCCGCTCCATGGTCGAAAGCCACGGTGGCCGCCTGTGGGCGGTGCCGAACGACGGTCCCGGAGCCAGTTTTTCTTTTTTCTTGCCTGGGGTGAGCGGAAGCGGCCCGGGTCACGCAGCATGAGTAGAAGGGCGGCGTGAGCGCGTGGAGCTACGGGGCGGTCGGCGCTCCGAACCAGGTGGTCAGCGCGTCACGAAGGCCGTGTTCCGTGCCGTCTCCGACCCATGCGACGTATCCGTCGGGGCGAATCAAGACGGCAGGAGGAGCCGCAACCGCGCCGAGCACCGGGAGCTCCCACGCACCATCGCATCGAGCTTCGATCCGTTGAACCCGATGCGCCCATGGAGTGATGTCGAGGGCGCGAGGCTCACCGAGATTGAGCAGTACCGGTCGGGCATGGTGCAGTAGCGTGAACACCCGCCGTGCGCCGCTTTCGGTGACCAGGTCGAGATCGGGCATGCGGCGCCCGAGCAGCGGGTGTC
>CAZDNG010000101.1:0-20290 GCA_964506835.1 uncultured Polyangiaceae bacterium | reverse complement strand
TCGCTCCAGTCGGAGACCAAGCCAAAAGCCGGAGACGTCGTGCTTGAAGTCGTCGGTCCAGTGGTCATCCGCGCTCGCGGCCTAGTGAAGACCTACAAGATGGGTGACGTCGAGGTGCGCGCGCTGAGCGGTATCGATTTCGATCTGAGCCGGGGGGAGCTGGTTATCCTGCTCGGTCCGTCTGGAAGTGGAAAGTCCACTCTCCTCAACGTCCTTGGGGGCCTCGACGTGCCGACCTCGGGTACCCTCTCGTATTTGGGTCAGGACCTGTCGCATCCGAGCGAGGAGGCGCTCACTCGATATCGAAGACAGCACATCGGGTTCATCTTCCAGTTCTACAACCTCATCCCGAGCCTCACGGCGCGCGAGAACGTCGCGCTGGTCGCCGACATTGCACCGAAGCCCATGTCGGTGGACGAGGCGCTCGAGCTCGTCGGACTGTCGGAGCGCCGCGACCACTTTCCGTCGCAGATGTCCGGCGGAGAGCAGCAGCGCGTGGCGATCGCGCGGGCCATCGTCAAGAAGCCCGAGATCCTCCTCTGTGACGAGCCGACGGGAGCGCTCGACGCGAAGACAGGGCGGCTCGTGCTCGAAGTGCTCGACAAGGTCAATCGTGAGCTCGGAACGAGCCTCGCGGTCGTCACGCACAACGCGCCCATTGCACAGATGGCCGCTCGGGTCGTGACGTTGGCAGACGGCAAGATCGCGAGCGACGTCAGAAACGTAGAACGCAAGGCGCCCAGCGAAGTGTCGTGGTGAAGACGCTCGAGAAGAAGCTTTTCCGAGATCTCCTTCGGTTTCGCTACCAGTGCCTCACGATAGCGCTGGTCGTCGGGTGCGGCGTTGGAAGCTTCGTGTCGGCAGTCGCCGCTTCGGCGTCGATGCAGGCGTCGCGCGACGCGTTCTATGCAGACGCCCATTTCGCCGACATCTTCGATCATCTCCAGCGCGCCCCGCGTCCGGTGCTCGACAGGCTGGCCGATCTCCCGAGCATCGCAGCGGTGACTGGGCGCGTGGTCGACGACTTCCGGCTCGAAGTGGACGGCGGCTCGGAGCCCGTCGTCGCGCGCTTCGTTTCAGTCGGGTGGCCGATCGAGCAAGGACTGAACCAGACGCGGATCCGTCCTGGAAGACAGGTCGAGCCTGGCAGCACGAACGAGATCGTCGTGAGCGAGGCGTTTGCGGAGGCCTGGGCGCTGGAACCGGGCCGGGAAATCACCGCCATCATCAACGAACGTCGCGCGGCGCTACGAGTCGTCGGAATCGCGGTCGCGCCGGAGTTCTCTTTCGCCGCGGCGGCAAGGACGGGTCTGCCCGATCCGAGACACTTCGGCATCGTCTGGATGGACGAGGATGCGCTCGCGAAGGCAACGGACAGGGTCGGAACGTTCAACGACGTGGCGCTCAAGCTCGCTGTCGGAGCGGACGTGGAAGAGACGGTGCGTCGCGTCGACCTGCTCCTCGAGCCCTACGGAGGGCTCGGCGCCGTCGGCCGCGCCGATCAGCCATCGGCGAAGCTCGTCGATCAGAAGATCGCGCAGCTCGGAAAGCTTGCGAGAACGCTTCCGGTCGTCTTTCTCTGCATCGCGTCCTTCCTGCTCTACGTCCTCCTCTCGCGAATCGTCGGTACTCAGCGCGAGCAAATCGCAACTCTGAAAGCCCTTGGCTACCGAACGGGGGAGCTGACGCGGCACTACGTCGAATTCGCGCTGGTCATCTGCCTTCTCGGGGTCGCCTTCGGAATCACGCTCGGAACCCTGGGCGCGCACGGCCTGCTCGCCGCGTACGCGCGCTACTTCAAGTTTCCTGCCTTCATCTTTCGGTTCAACGCTTGGGCAATCGTCTGGGCCACGCTCATTGCCTTCGCGTCAGGGACTCTCGGCGCGTTCTTCGCGGTCCGCAGGGCCGTCGCGGTCCCGCCCGCCGAGGCGATGAGACCCGAAGCTCCGCCACGCTATCACTCGACGTTCCTCGATCCATTGTATCGCTCGGCCACCCCGATCGTACGAATGGTCCTTCGGGACGTTCAGCGCCGCCCCTTTCGCCTCTTGCTTTCCAGTGCCTCGATCGCGCTCGCGACGGCGATAGTCATTGCGGGTAGCGTATTTGCAGACTCGATCAACGAGGTGCTCCGTCTTCAATTCGAGGTCTCGCACCGCGAGGACGTGACGGTTACGCTCGACCAAGCTCGTCCGTGGCGGGCGGTCCGCGACATCGCCCACATCCCGGGCGTGATCAACGCCGAGGCGGAGCGGGTCGTCCCCGTGCGCCTTCGGGCTGGTCAGAGATTCCGTACGACGATCATCGTCGGGTTGCGGCCGCACATGGACCTCCATCGTCTGCTGGACGTAAAGCAGCGTCCGCTCGTTCTTCCGCCGTCAGGCCTTTCGCTTTCTCGCGTTCTGGCCGAGTCTCTGGGCGTTCGCGTGGGCGACGAACTCGAGGTCGATGTACTCGAGTCGGATCGCCGCAAGCTCCGTGCGCGAGTCGCCGTCTTATTGGATGACCTGATCGGGATCTCGGCGTACATGGACGCCGAGGAGCTCGGCCGTCTGCTCGACGAGACGCCGCGCGCGAACGTAGTGCTCGCGGCCGTGGAGGAGCACGACGTGGATGATGTCATGGGGCGTCTCAACGCCCTCCCCGCTGTCGCAGCAGTGAGTCGCCCCGCCTTCGACAGCGACCTGGTTCGCTCCGAAGTCGTCGACGAGCTAACGGTTCTCTCGATCATGCTTGCCCTCTTCGCCACCGCGATCGCCGTGGGCGTGGTCTACAACAACGCACGCATCGCCCTGGAGCTGAGAAGCCGCGATCTCGCGACGATGCGGATCTTGGGGTTCACCCGCGGCGAGCTTTCGACGGTGCTCCTCGGCGAGCAGGCAATCCAGGTCGTTTTGGGCATCGCACCCGGCCTCGTGCTCGGCAAAGCCATCGGCGGACTCTGGCTCTCGACGATTGATCACGAGCTCCTCCGCATTCCCCTGACGCTCTCGGGCGCGTCGTACGTCGCGGCCGTCTGCGTCGTTCTCTTCGCCGCGTTCGCGAGCGCGCTTATCGTTCGGCGTCGATCCGATCAGCTCGATCTGGTCGCTGTCCTCAAGGCACGGGATTGAGGAAATCATGAAGTGGACAACCAGGATCGTCACGTTCGCAATCGGGCTCGGGCTCGTCACCGGAGCCGTGACGGCATTGCGCCCGCATCCGCTGGAGGTCGAGGTCGACAAGGTGGTCCGCGGCCCGCTCGATCAGAAGGTCGTCGACGACGGCCGGGCGCGCGTTCGCGAGCGCTACACCGTGTCCGCACCGGTCGCCGGTACGCTCGCACGCATCGAGCTCCACGAAGGGGACGTGGTCGAGCCTGGCTCCGTGCTCGCTCGGCTCTTGCCTCTCGCAAGCCCACTCATGGATCCGGAATCACGAAAGGCCGCCGAGCAGCGGCTCGCTGCCGTCATTGACGCGTCCGAGCAGGCTCAGTCGAGCGTGACGCGCGCTCAGATCGCAGGGGACCAATCCAAGAGCGATCTCGTGCGCATTCAAACACTCACCGAACAGGGCGCTTCGCCGTCAATCCAGCTCGATCAAGCAACCGTGGATGCCCGCATACGGGACGCTGAGCTCGCGTCCGCGAAGTTTGCGGCGAAGGTCGCGGAACACGAGATCGGGCAGGCCCGAGCGGCACTCGCCCGCTTCACGCCCGGTGCCGGGAAAGCCGAGCAGTTCGAGATCACTTCGCCCGTACACGGTGAGGTCCTTCATGTCCTTCGCAAGAGCGAGGGTGTCGTCACCCCAGGTACGCCACTTCTCGAGGTGGGCGACCCGCAAGCGCTCGAGCTGGTCGCGGACGTCCTTTCTCAAGATGCCGTCGCGATCCGTCCTGGAATGGTCGCGCGCGTCCTCCACTGGGGAGGATTGACACCGCTTTCGGCGAAGGTGCGCCAAGTCGAGCCTGCCGCATTCACGAAAACCTCCGCGCTCGGCGTCGACGAGCAGCGTGTGAACGTCGTGCTCGATCTCGACGGCACGCCCGATCAATGGCGCGCGCTCGGCGACGGATTTGCCGTAGAGCTCGAGATCACGATCTGGTCCCGGCCTGACGTCGTGCAGCTCCCGACGAGCGCGCTGTTTCGGCAGGGAGCGGACTGGGCCACCTTTGCTGTGGAGAATGGTCATGCAAGGGCTTGGCGCGTGACGCCGGGTCATCGCGGGCCGCTGCAAACGGAGGTGGTGAGCGGCCTCCAACCCGACGACGTCGTGATAGTCCACCCTGGAGCCGCAGTACGCGACGGGGCAAGTGTCACGTTTCGGCGATGAAGATCGGACATCTCCGCGCCGTCGAGGGCGTGGACGCTTAGCATCGGAGGTCGATAGCGTCGGCGCGGTCGGTGTCGGATTCGCGCGCCGGTTGCGCCGTTGCGCAGAATCTGCAGCCACGGAGCTCGGGGCAGTTAACGCGCACCAGCGGCAAAGTGCGTCTCGAGGATGAATCGCCACCCGGCCTCTTTTGCTGCGGCGTGATCCTGCGAGTCCAGAGCATGGCGTGATTCGTGCACACGCGCGGACCATGTCCAAAGCGATCCCCGCGATTCACAAGTACATGACCACGAGCCCGCACTCGATCGGCTCCGATCAAACCCTGGCGAAGGCCCACGAGATGATGCACACGCACGACATTCGGCATCTTCCCGTGCTCGCGGGCGGCAAGCTCGTCGGTATGCTCACCGATCGCGATCTACATCTCATCGAGTCGATGGCGGGCGTCGAACCGCGCGTCGCGAAGGTGGACGACGCGATGTCGACCAACGTCTACTCGGTCGCCCCGGAAACGCCCCTCGACGAGGTCGTGGCCGCGATGGGCGAGCGGAAATACGGATCCGCGGTCGTGATGCAGAACGGCAAGACGGTGGGCATCTTCACGACGGTCGACCTTTGCCGGGCTTTCGCCGAGCTTCTGCACACTCGCCTCGGGAACTGACTCACGCGCGCGGCGGGCCGAGGCGGGGGCCGCGATTGTCTGCCGTCGCGGCGCACGCGAAGCGCGGCACGTGAGATGCAGGTGGAGCGAACGGAGCACACGAACATGGAAACGACAGACCATCTGCGCGACTCGTTCATTCGTCCGGCGCCGTTGAGCACGAACGCAGAAGACCATCGACGCGCTCGGATCACATCGATCGTGATCGGAATTCTCCTGGCCATCGGCCTCCTGTTCTGGTGGCAGACCGCTCGCTGAGCCGGCGACCGCCGGCCGCCGTCGTCGCGACGTTTCCACTCGCGGGTTTGATCGCCGCCGCCTCGTTGGCCGGGATCTTCGTGCGGTCAACGTACGCCAGCGAGACGGCCGATTGGGCGGCGCAAGGAATTGGCCAGGATTGGTTCGACCTGATGTTCGCCGTTCCGTGGCTCACCGTGACCGCGGCGCTGTCGCTGCGCGGTTCGGAGCGCGCCCGGCTGCTGCTCGCTGGCGGAATCGCCTATGCATTCTACGAGCTCGTCATCTACGCCTTCGCGATCCACTTCAACGCGATGTTTCTGGTCTACTGCGCAGCGCTCGGGTTCTCGTTCTTCTCACTTTTGGGCATCGGCTGGTTGATCGTCCGAAAGCCGCCGAGCATCCCATCGCCGCCGGACCGCGATCGTGAAATGGCCGGTGCGCTCTTGATATTGATCGCCACGCTTTTTTCGATGGCGTGGCTCGGCGAAATCATTCCCGCACTCGCCAAGAGCGTCGTCCCCCCGGCGATCGTCGATGCCGGATTGCCTACGAACCCGGTCTACGTGATGGATCTTTCCGTCGTGCTCCCCGTGCATTTCATCGCGGGCGTCGCGCTGCTCCGCCGCAAGAGCTCCGGGTTCGTCCTCGCTCCGGTCGTCCTTGCGTTCGACGTGATGATGGCGCTGTCCCTCGCCGTGATGATGCTCGTGATGCGACTGCGCGGAGCCGAGGCGAGCGTCCCAGTGGCGGCCGGCATGGCGCTCGTTTCGGGCGCGAGCGCGGTGATGCTCGAACGGGTTTTGCGAAGGCCTCGACTTGCAATCGAACGGTCGCTAGAGCGTGGACGCGCGCGCTGACGCCGAATTTGCGCGTCGTCGCAAAGATTGCGCCGGATGACGGTGCGTTCCACGTCGATGCGGCGCGAGCGACCGGGGAAAGAGGGCGATCTGTGCTGATGCGTGCTGAACGCGCCGCACGGTGTTCAGGCACGTGTCGTGCAATGCGCGTTGCAGGAGCACACCGATGACCATGAACATTCAGTTGAACGACGCAGCGGGCGCGGAGCTCGCAGACCCGACCGACACCGAGCGCAGCTCTGGCCTCAATCTTCCCGAGTGGGCTCAGACTCGATGCGAACGACTTTCCGATGACGAAGTGGTCACCATCCGCCTCGGTTGCGACGCCGATCTGGCGGAGATCTTGCGTCTTGCTGCTGGCGCCCAGGTGACGCGCCGCGCGGACACGACCACGGCGGCGAGGATCCTCGACGGCTCGTCCGTCGATCCGGCACGCGAAGTGACCTTCGTCGCAACGATCACCGTGGAGGACGCCGACGAACTCATTGCCTATGTCGACTATCGGAAGCGCTCGGACGGGTTGGATGCCGAAACGCAGATCGTCGTCCGGGAAGATTGGAAATGGTTGGGCGTCGAACGCCTGCTCGAACGGCGCATCGCTGAGTTGACCGGCGCCCTGTCCATCGTCGTGCCCGCTTCTTGAGGCTGGAAGGAAGAAAGATATGGAAACCAACGAAGCACGTCCCTTCAAGCAAATCTTGGTCCCGACGGACTTCGGGGAATCGTCGGAACGCGCCGTTGCGCTGGCTGTGGATCTTGCGACGAAGTACGGCGCGGCGCTCACGTTGCTCCACACGTGCGAAATCCCGGTCACTCCCTACGCAGGTGCGTACGGGGCAGCCATGGACTTTCTGACGCCCGTGCGCGCGGCCGCTCAGACCAGGCTGGACCAAGCGCTCGCGGAGCTCCGAACACGATTCCCCAAAGCCGATGGTGTCTTGTGTGTGGGGAGTCCTTGGCAGGAGATCGAGCAAAGAATCGCCGCTACGCACGCAGATCTCGTCGTCATGGGAACCCATGGCCGCCGTGGCGTGAATCGCATGCTCCTCGGCAGCGTGGCCGAAAAGATCGTTCGAACATCGACCGTGCCCGTCCTCACGGTGCACTGAGAATCGAGGTGTTTCGTGGAAAAGATGCAAGCTGCCGTATTCGTCGAAAAGGGAAAGATCGAGCTTCGGGAAGTGCCGAAGCCGGAGCCCGGACCCGGACAGGTGCTCATGAAGATCACCCTCACGACCATCTGCGGGACCGACGTGCACATCTTGAAAGGGGAATATCCCGTCAAGGCGGGGCTCATCGTCGGACACGAGCCGGTGGGTCGTATCGCGGCCGTGGGTCCGGGTGTGGTGGGTTTCGCCGTCGGCGATCGGGTGATCGCCGGCGCCATCACTCCGTGCGGACAATGCCGAGCGTGTCTATCGGGACACGGCTCCCAATGCAGCCACGGTGGCGACGGTTTCGAAGCGATGGGCGGATGGCGATTCGGCAACACCATCAACGGGTGCCAAGCCGAATACGTCGTCGTGCCGGACGCTCAAGCGAACGTCGCGAAGATCCCGAACGGGCTGAGCGATGAAGACGTCGTGCTCTGTCCGGACATCATGTCGACCGGCTTCTCCGGCGTAGAAAGCGGTCGTGTCCGCATCGGCGACTCGGTCGTCGTGTTCGCGCAGGGGCCCATCGGACTCTGTGCCACTGCCGGCGCGCGCCTCGCGGGGGCGACGCTCGTCATCGGTGTCGACAGTGTTCCCAAGCGACTCGAACAGGCAAAGAGCATGGGAGCGGACGTCGTCCTGAACTTCAAAGAGCAGGACGTCGTGGCCGAGATCAAGCGGCTCACCGGTGGAGGAGCCGACGTTGCGATCGAGGCCCTCGGCACGCCGGATACCTTCGAGGCGTGCCTGCGTAGCGTGCGCCCGGGAGGCGTCGTCTCGAGCCTCGGCGTCTATTCCGGACACCTGAGGGTGCCACTCGACGCGTTCGCCGCGGGCCTCGGCGACCACACGATCGTCACCACGCTCTGCCCGGGCGGCAAGGAGCGGATGCGCCGGCTCATGAACGTCGTTCAGGCTCATCGCGCCCCCTTCTGCGATCTCGTCACCCACTCGTTCAGGCTTTCCGAGATCGAAGCCGCGTACGATCTCTTC
Organism: uncultured Polyangiaceae bacterium; assembly: GCA_964506835.1. GTDB lineage: Bacteria > Myxococcota_A > Polyangia > Polyangiales > Polyangiaceae > DASZVB01. Next base: position 12,074 of record CAZDNG010000101.1, on the reverse strand, counting down.
GCTCATCAACGAGACGGAGTGATGAAGGTCGCGATCCGGCCGTAGACGGTCGATTGCGTTGGGGTAGGCAACGCTTCCCCCGAGTTTCAAGCAAAGTCTTTGACGTCGATCTTCCGGTCGAGCAGTCCTCGGAGTACGTCCATCGGAGTCACGATACCCACGAGCGCTCCGTCGTCGCCCACGACGATGAGACGGTGGCTGCCTGTCTCGACCATTCGGCGAACGGCGAACCGAACTGAATCGGTCTCGCGCGCCGCAAAAAGCACGGGCGTCATCAAGTCGCTCGCCACCGGGGGACACCTCGGCTCGACGTGAAACTTCCGCGGATCCGTGAGGTCCGATTTCGAAAGCACACCGACGACGTTACCGTGCTCGTCTTGCACGGGCGCTCCGCTGAGCCCCTTCAGGGTCAGACTCCACGCTGCGTCTCTTGGGCTCGCATCGGCTGGAATCGTCGTCACGGTCGAGGTCATGATGTCCTTCACGGTGCACATTTGCGGCTTCTCTTTTCTGGGCCCGAAAGCGGAGCATGTTCGCAACCGATTCGAACTCTCGCCAAAGCGTATGCAGTTCGCGCGCCAAGCAGTGATTGCCGCGCCGAAGGCGCCCAGCGGGCCCGACGTCACTTCGGGTCGATGTTGGGCCGCGGGGCCGACGGAGCGGCGCTCGGTTAACCGCCGCCCGTCATTCTCGTCCAGGAGCTCCGCGTCGACGTCGCCGGCAGCCGCGGGCCTTCGCGGAGCAGCGCCGCCGGAGGGTGACGCGACGCCCTTGCCGTCGAACGCCCCGCGCGGTCGGCAGTGCTGCACGGTAACGGGCTGTTCCGGTCCGCCTGGCGACGCCTCGAAATCCTCCCGAACGATCGGCCTAAGCACAGACTGACCAGCGGCCGTCTCGGAAACTATTTGTCCTGAAACAGAACGCACTTTAGGTTGCTCTGGAGAGTCGTGACTAGCCCAACGCGGGATCATTTCCTCGAGGTCGACGGCATTCGCCTTCATTGGACCGAAGTCGGCGAAGCGTCGGCCACGACACCCGTCGTACTCCTTCACGGTCTCAACAACTCGTCCCTCTCGTGGTCACACGTGGCGCCGTTGCTGGCGACGGATCGGCGAGTGCTGATGCCGGATCTTCCGGGACACGGTCAATCCGATCGTCCGAATGCCGGCTACGAGCTCGATTGGTACGCGCAGATCATCGCTCGATGGCTCGAATTGGTCGGCATGGATCGAGCGGATATCGTCGGTCATTCGTTCGGAGGCGGCATCGCGCAGATGCTTCTTCTCGAGTGCCCGAAACGGATCCGACGACTCGTCCTCGTGGCCGCAGGAGGGCTGGGGCAGGGCGTCGGGTTGTGGCTTCGCCTGGCGTCTCTTCCGCGCGTCGTCGAGTATTTCGGCCAGCCGTTCATGGCCCTCGGAACGCACCTTGCGCTGCGCGGCGCGCACGAGGGAGTGACCAGAGAGGAGATTCGGGAGCTCAGCCGACTCAACTCGCAAGCTGGTTCCGCAAGAGCGTTCGCGCGAACCGTGCGGGACGTCATCAACTGGCGAGGCCAGCGTCGCAGCTTTCTCCAGCGCGTGAAAGAGGTCGAGACACTCCCTCCCATCCTCATACTTTGGGGCGACCACGACGCGCTCATCCCCATCGAACAGGGTCGAGCCTTCGCGGCCCTACTCCAAGGCGCCGTCTTCAAGACGTTCGCGGGAGCAGGTCACTATCTTCACAATGAATGCCCCGAGGCGTTCGTTCGAATCGTCCGGCAATTCCTCGACGACCCGTCCGTGCCGGCAGCCGCTCTTCGACCACCCGCGCCGGCCTCAACGAGTGGCTCGAAGGAAACCAGTCTCAGACGACCGACACTCGGTCGAGCTCTGACAAGGCCTCGTTGATCGCGACTTGGATGACATCGACGTCCTCCGCGACGAGTTCCTTCGAGATGCTCGCGACCACTCTGGACGCCGTCGTATGGTCCAACTCCTTGTTCAGAAGCCCTAGAAAATGCGGCTCGGCGACCAGGACGAAGCGATCGACTCGCGACTCGACCCGCCCGGTGCGCAATGTGTCCGCCAAGGTTTTCGAGAATCGCATGGCGGAATTTTCGTGAGGAGACCTTTCGCCGCTGTGGCCGCGCGCGTGGCTGTCAAAGGTCCGCCGGGATCGATTCGGGTCGATGTCCTGATCGGCGATCCTACCTTGCGGATGTTCGAGGGTTCGGACTGACGTTAGAAGGCGTCCGCGCCGCTCGAAAATGCGCGCTCTCGTACGACTCGCGAGCAATACCCAGGTGGTCATGGCTTTCGTCACCTTTTCCTTTGATTCGACTCCGCGACGACGGCGCGGGTGCTTTCCAAGAAGGCATACATGTCCGCAAAATCCTGAGTCGACAGCGGGAAACCGTTCGCCGTCGTCTTGTTGAGCCAGATCGGCATCGCGCCTTCGAGCGGAGCGCACGCGGGGTCCATTCCAACGCGAACTCCGATCGCGAACAGCGCGGGACTCCATCGGCGATCGGCCGCGAGCGCCTCCGCGTCGACGCTGGACGCGCCCGCGGTTCCACTCCCGGTGCTTGCGTGGCACGAACCGCAGTTCTTCGAGAACACGTCGCGTCCCGTTTCGGCGTTGCCGCTCGGCATTCCAGAAACGTCCAATACGCCGGAGATCTCTTGCGGGTCGCCCTCGACGCCGGAGATCGTGGCGGTCAGACGAAGCTCGCGATCTCGAGTTCCAGGGGCCACGATGCCGAGAACGGCGTCAGCCCCGAGGTCGACGAATCGCGCGGGGTTGTCCACGAACATCGCCGCAGGATCAGCACCGGCGCTTGGGATTTTCGCGTCGGGGTCGCCAACGACCGCGAGCGGCGCGCCGGACCAATTCACCTTGAGCCCGGACGGTGGCGGCACCCCGACGCCCTCCGCGGTCATCCCCAAGACGGACAGATACAAGACGTCGCCGGCAGTCGCGACGAGTGCCGTCTCCATCAACGATGCGCTCACCGCCGGGCCGGTTTGAGTTTCCGAGACAATCACGTAGTCCGCGATCCGAGGTGCCTCGCTCGAACCGCACGCGGAAACGACGAGAGCGACAGGCAGGCAAATCGCCGAGAACATCTTGCTGGACAACATCCGGGTTTCCTTCCCAAGCCGCAGGCACGACTCGCGTCGCCTCTCCAGCAACTCCAGCAACTCACGTGCCGCGCCCTCGACACGACTCCGCTCTGCGCAGCGATGCCGCTTCACTCGCTCGTTCGCCGCACTTCTCTCGGCTAGGCTCGAACGGACCGCGCAAAGCCTGCACGCGGCGCGCAGGCTCGTCGTCGGATGCCCGCGTGCTCCTGTCGCAAAATGGCCGCAGGACGTGCCGGTCGCCGCAGCTTTTGCGCGTGGGACGCGCCGCGCACGCAAGAACCGTCGATGAACTCGTGGCACGCTCACTGCAGCTCGGTCCGACGTGCCCGGAGGTGCGGTCCAAGGGCCGATGCACGGACGTCCTCGTCGGTCACCTTCACGAGCGCGTGTCCGTCGGCGTCGAAGAGAAAAGTGCCATTTTCGAGCGCGACGTACACGTCGATCTCTTGCGAGTTGCTGGCCGAAGCCGCCGTGATCCCGCGATTGCCGAACGGCCCTCGCCGCCGGTTCACTCCGCGAGCCGCGAAGAGCAAGTTGGAGAGCACCTGCGCCGAAACCTTCCGCCCGCTGATTTCGCGAACGGTCTTGCGCAAGCGAAGCGCCTCAGCGAAGGACTTGCCGCGCGATAGCTTCGGCTTCGGGAGGCGCTGTGTGAGCTTCTTCCTGGCGCTACCCGGTTTGGGTGATCCGGCGGATCTAAAATCGTCTTTCTTTCGAAGCATGGATTCTCCGTCATCGGTTGGTCGCGCGTTCCCACTCGCCCTGGCTAAGCGGCGCCGAGCTCGATTCCCACGGCGCGCGCACACCGAACGAGCTCGCCCTCGGGGTCGACGCCGGCGCGAGCGGCGCACGCTTCCGCGAGCGGAATCGAATCGACGTGTCCCGAACGAAGCGAAACCATGCGCCCGAATCGCCCTTCGGCGCACAGGCCCGCGGCATGAACACCGAACCGGGTTCCGAGCAATCGATCGAAGGCGCTCGGTGTGCCGCCGCGCTGCAGATGACCGAGGACGGTCGTGCGAACGTCGTGCTCGAGGCGTGCTTCCTGTAGCTCGTGCATGAGCCGCTCTGCAGCACCGCCGAGCCGTGCCGGTCGCTGGCGAGCGGCCGACTCGATTTGACTCGCCGTTCCTCCGATCGGACGCGCGCCTTCGCCGACGACCACGATGGAGAAACGAAGTCCGCGGCGCTCTCGATCCCTAATTTTGGCGGCCACGCGGATGACGTCGTAGGGGATCTCCGGAAGGAGAGCCACGTCCGCACCACCGGCGATCGCCGAATGCAGCGCAATGAGCCCGGCGTTTCGACCCATGACCTCGAGCACCAAGACACGTTGATGCGCCTCTGCGGTCGAGTGCAGCGCGTCGATGGCGTGCGTTGCGACCTGAACGGCCGTATCGAATCCGCAAGTGCGTTCGGTGCCACCGAGATCGCCGTCGATCGTCTTGGGAATGCCCACGCAGGCGATGCCGCTTTCCGCGAATCGCGCGGCGATTGCCATCGTTCCGTCGCCGCCGGCGAGAACGAGTGCGTCGATTTTCAGCTCGTGCAGACGCCGCGACACCGTACTGAAAGCGGCCTTTCGAGTTTCATCCGTCTCCGAGACTGCGAGAGGATTGCTCCGCGTCGAGCAACCCAGAATGCTCCCTCCTCTCGGAAGAATGCCGCCGACGTCATGCAAGCCCAAGGGGACGACTTCGTCCCGCCCGAGAAGGCCCTCCAAGCCGTAGCGACTCCCGAAAACCGTGAGCTCGCTCTGCGTCGCACGATGGACGAAGCCGCGCACGACCGCGTTGAGTCCGGGAGCATCACCGCCGCCGGTGAGCAGACAAACGCGTCGAGGGATATTTCGAGCAGTCATGGTCTTCGATTTCCTTCCGGGGCCTCACACGAGCGGTAGTCGTCAGTGTCGCGAGCTCGAGCAGAGGACGCGCAGCGCGTTCTTAAAAAAAATGCGGTTCACCGCGTCGTCCGTGAACCCGGACGCGAGAAGCGCACGAGCGAGATCGGGGAACTTGGACGCATCTTCCAATCCGTCCGCCGGTCGAATTCCGGTACCGAATCCGGACGCGATCGCTACGTGATCGATTCCGGAGATCTTGGCTACGTGTTGGATGTGGCGCACGACGTCGTGGATCCCCGCTGTGTGGCCGCGCACCACCAGGTGCTCGTCGAACCCGATGCCCACGACGCCGCCGCTCGCTCCGATGCTGTAGAGCTCGGCGTCGCTCAGATTCCGTGGATCGTCGGCGAGCGCGCGCGCGTTCGCCGACAGAGCAACGACCGGGGCGTGAAATTGGCTCGCAAGTTGAAACACGTCGTCTCGAGTCGCGTCCGAGCTCTCACCGACGTCCAAGAGACCACCGCTTTGGAAGACGCGCCGCGCCACGCCGCGGCCCTGATCGGTCAACCCGACCAGCGCCGCTCCGTTGGTCCACGACGTCGCGAGTGAATTGTCTTCGCCGCTCGTGAGGCCGAACGCGCGAACGCCGCGAAGCGTCCAGAGGCCCGTCTTGGCGGGTTCCGCGCCGAGCTCTGCGGCGCCCCGGAAGGCGAACCAAGTTTCGATGCGTTCGGACGACGTGAGGCAGCCCGGGGATGCAAAATCGTCGGGTCGTGCGAGCCACCGATCCATCGAAAGAAACGCCGATTCGAGCGGTGGATCGCTCGGTACCCCCCGGCGCGGCTCCCGGAGGGGAAGCACGACGCCCGCCACTCTGCCTTTGCGCAACGCGAGCGCGCTCGCTTGATGAAGCGCGGCTCCGGGAGGCGCTTCGTCACCGAGCGGCGCGTCGGCGACGGCAACCCGCAGATCGACGACGGGAAAACCGCCCGTCGCGACACCACGAGCGGCGACCGGCACGAGCACGATGGCGCACCCGAGAAAGAGGGCGATAGTGAGGCTTCTGGCGCGATGGAGCATCGGGTTACTCCACCTCATGCGAGGTACGCGTTCGTCACGTACTGCTGCACGACGCGATGCGTGTTGAAGTACGATGCGTTCAGCGCGATCGCGTGCTTCATGGTCGCGATCCATCGATCGCGATCGGTGAAAAATATCGGTAAGACCTCACGCTCGAGTTTCTCGTAGAGGCTCGTTGCATCTTCCGTCAGGGCACGATCGACGGGTGCAACCTCCTCCGTTCCGATCGACCAGCCCGTGACGCCTTCGACGCAGCCTTCGAGCCACCAGCCGTCGAGGATGCTCAGACTCGGCACGCCGTTGTGCGCGGCTTTCATGCCGGACGTTCCGGACGCTTCGAGCGGGCGGAGCGGCGTGTTGAGCCAGAGATCGACTCCCGCGACGATCGTCTGGGCGAGCGCCGCGTCGTAGTCGGCGAGGTAGACGACGGGAATATCAGTACCGAATTCTTTGCCGACTCGAACGACGTGCTGAATGAGAGCTTTGCCGGCTTCATCCGCGGGATGCGCCTTGCCGGCGAAGACGAACTGAAGGCGTCCCTTTCCGAGCCGTAGCAGGCGCTGTCGATCCGCGAACACCAGGTCCGCGCGCTTGTACGCCGCGCTACGACGCGCGAACCCGATCGTGAGGCGCGCGGGATCGAGTGCGATCCCCGTGCGGTCGCGAACGACCGAGAACAAGCTTGCCTTTGCCTCCTCGTGCGCCGTCCAGATAGTCGCGGGCGGAACGCTCAGCGCTTTTCTGAGCATCGCAGGGTCGTCGCGCCACTCGGGAATATGCTCGTCGAACAAACGGCGAAACGCGTCGCAGGTCCAGGTGACGGAGTGGACGCCGTTGGTCACGTGACGGATGTCACGACCTGGAAACAGTTGCTCCGCGACTTGCTGATGGCGGCGAGCGACGCCGTTCACGAAGTGACTCGTGTTGGACGCGAGCAAGGTCATGTTCAGCTGCTCGACGCCGCCGAGCGAGCGCAGCGTCGCCGGATCGATGACGTCTCCGACGACTCGGCGTACGAGATCGTAGTCGAAGCGATCGTGCCCCGCCGGCACCGGCGTGTGGGTAGTGAAGATGCACCGCTCACGAACCGCCTTCAGCCGATCGGAGGAATCGCCGCTGGCTTCGCGAAATAGCTCGACCGCGGCGAAGCTCGCATGCCCTTCGTTCAGGTGGAACGCGCGGACGCCGTCGTAACCCGCGGCGCGAAGCGCTCGCACTCCCCCAAAGCCCAAGACCACCTCTTGCGACAAGCGGTACTTCGCGTCGCCGCCGTACAGGACGTTCGTGAGCGCTCGGTGTTCGGGCGAGTTTTCGGCGACGTCGGAGTCGAGGAGCAGGACCGGCACGACATATCCAGACGACCCGATGATTTCGTGCCTCCACACTCGGATTGCCACGGTCCGTCCCTCGACCTCGACGGAGACGCGCACCGGCAGCTCCACGAGCAGCGCCTCGGGACGCCAACGCTCCGGAGTTTCTGACTGAACGCCATCGTCATTCAGCCGCTGAGTAAAGGAACCCTCGCGATAGAGAAGCGTTACCCCGACGATGGGAACGCTCAGATCTGCGCAAGAACGCAGCATGTCCCCCGCGAGGACTCCGAGTCCGCCGGAGTACGTCGGCATGCGTTCGTCCATCGCCACCTCCATCGAGAAAAAGGCGATGCGACGGCTTCCTTGTGCTTCGTGAATGACGGCGCGCTGGTTCGCTGGGCGTCGAAAGAACTCGTATCGGCAGATGTTCGAGCAAAAGTACGTGACGTGACCGTCCAGCCGAGCGCTCACTGCGGTACTTGGATCGACCACCATTCCGCAAACGGGATCGACGATGGCTTCCGTCATGAATGGTAAGCAAGGTCTGCAACGCGCGTACCGTTCGGCGGGGAGCGAACATTTACCGCTCGCGATACGAGCCGCCGTCCGAGATCGTGCGAGAAGTGAAGGCGAAACGGCGAAAATTTTGCGCTGACCGGCAAGCAGTGCGCGCCGGTGAGGCCGCTCGTCGTCACCGACCGGCGTCCTTACCGCCGAAAAAGTCTCGGGAGATCTGGTCAGAGTCTTGCTTTGGGCAACCGACATGGACCACACCCACCAAAAGCACGCTCCAGCGAAGACACACGCCGCCACGCCCGTCGAGGCCCGGATGCACGCGAACCCTCGTTGCGTCGAAAGGGACCAGCCGCTCCAGGGCGCCCGCGATCTGATGAAGCAACACGACCTGCGCCATCTGCCGGTCCTCGATCACGGCAAGCTCGTCGGCGTCCTATCGGAGCGCGACCTCTACTACCTGGAAAGCGTCATGCGCGTTGATACGGACGTGGATACCGTCCGAGAAGCAATGAATCCCCGCGTGTACACCGTACCCGTCGGGACGCCGATCACGTCCGTCTTGAGCGAAATGGCTCATCAAAAGTACGGCTGCGCCATCGTGATGAACGGAACGGAAGTCGCCGGCATCTTCACGACGACCGACGCGCTCCACCTTCTCGTCGAGTGCTTTCGCAAGCACCCTGCTCTCTAGACCGCAAGCGGCGTCTCGTCGCGCGGGCAGCTCGGAACATCCGCCGGCGGAACGTCTTATGCTTTGAAAAACTTTCGGAGGCTTTACGCCATGTCCAACAATGTTGGGATCATCGATCGCGTCGTTCGCATCATCGCCGGGCTCGTTCTGCTCGCACTCGTGGTTGTCGGCCCGAAGACGGCCTGGGGCTTCGTCGGCCTCGTGCCGCTTCTCACGGGTCTCGTCGGCAACTGCCCGCTGTACCGAGTCTTCGGGCTCTCGACGTGCTCGCGCGCGTCGAAGCAGAGCTCGAACGCTCACACGTGAGCCCCGACAAGCTGAGGAGAAGGCAAACGGTATTCGCCGATCGGGCGGAGAGCCTTTTTTTAGGAAGTCCATGTCAATACTGCTGCCCGAAGAAGTGGCCGTGAGCGCCGCACCCCTTGCGCCGTCGCCTGGTGATGCGGAGGTAGGGGCGTCGCTCGCCGCGATCGCCGACGAGTTGATCAGCATCGAGGAGATGCTCCGCGCGCGCGAAGAGGAAATGAGGGTTCCACTCGATCGCGTGGCTCCGAGTCGCCGCGAAAGCGCCAAGAACCTCGTTCACTACTTGGCCTTGAGGCAGCGCGACCTGCGCGACTTGCAGCTACGACTCTTGGAGCGCGGACTTTCGTCACTCGGACGGGCCGAGAGCTGCGTCATGGCCAGCGTTCTGGAAGTGTCGACGCGCGTGCACGAATCTCTGGCATTGCGCGGGGACGTCGAGGCCGAGCAAAGGCTCGGTCGGCTCCGTGAACGGTGCGGCGGCGCGCCGGGCTGGAACGCGGCGCGCTCCCGTCTGCACGAGCACACCCGCGACCTCCTCGGTCCGCGTCCCGACGATCGACACGTCTACGTCATGGTGACGGCTCCTGACGCAGGAGAGGCCGACCGCGCCTGGATGGTAAAGATGCTCGACGCGGGGATGAGCGTGCTCCGGATCAACTGCGCTCATGGTAACGACCACGATTGGGAGCGCATGGTGAATGCGCTCCACGAGGCGCAGAGAGAGTCCGGCAAGACGTGCCGCTTGCTGATGGATCTTGCTGGGCCGAAAATTCGCACCGGCCCCATCGCCGGGGCTCGATACATCGCCACGTGGAAACCAAAAAAGGACGACGTCGGTGCCGTCACGAGCCCGGCGCGAATCGCGATCCGACCTTCCTCGGCTCCACCGGCGGACGGCGTCTTCCTGCGTGTCAGCGATCGGTCATTCGCTGGCCTGCGCGCGGGGGACGAGCTTCGCTTCCGCGACGCGCGCGGTAAGAAGCGGTCGCTCGCGATTCGAGACGTGAAAACGGAGGAGGTCGTCGCGCTCTCGACGCAGCGCGCGTACGTAGTCGGCCGCGCTCGAGCCCGTATCTTTCGGAGTGGCGTCCACCATGGCGTCGTGCTCCTCGACGTCGGCCAGCTCAAAGAGGCGGCCGTCAGCGTTCGGACGGGCGACGCTCTGGTCTTCACCAGGAACGCCGTCCTCGGCAGAATGCCGCGCCTGGATCCGGACGGTCGGGTCGAGGATCCGGGTGTCATCGGGTGCGCGGTTCCCGCCGCGCTTGATCACCTGCAAGTCGGCCATCGCGTGCTATTCGACGATGGGCGCATACACACCGTGGTCGAGCGGGAACAGCCGACGCCCGGCGACTTTCTTCTCCGCGTGGTCCGCACACAGGAACAGATCGTGAAGCTCCGCGCCGAGAAGGGCATCAACCTGCCCGACACGACCACGAGCATCCCAGCCCTGACGCCGGAAGATCGTTTGGCGTTGGCGTTCGTGGCCAAACATGCAGACGCCGTCAGTCTCTCGTTCGTGCGCAGGCCGGAAGACGTTCACATGCTTCATGAGGCCCTCGACGAGCTTTGCCGCCCAGAGATGGGCATCGTCCTCAAGATCGAAACGCGCGCTGGTTTTGAAAACCTGCCTCGCTTGCTTCTCGAAGGCCTGCGACGTCCTTCTCTCGCGGTGATGATCGCTCGCGGAGATCTCGCGGTCGAGGTGGGCTTCGAACGACTCGCGGAACTACAAGAGGAGATCCTCTGGCTTTGCGAAGCGAGCCACGTTCCCGTGATCTGGGCGACCCAGGTGCTCGACACGCTGGCGCGCACCGGCGTTCCGTCGCGCGCGGAAGTCACCGACGCAGCAGCGGCCGTGGGCGCCGAATGCGTGATGCTGAACAAGGGGCCGTTCATCGGCGAGGCCGTCTTGGTGCTCTGTAACATCTTGCGCCGGATGGAAAAACATCACGACAAGAAGCGCAGTCTCTTTAGAAAACTGCAGGTCTCGACCTTCGCCGCGTCGTGAGGCGAAGTTCTCAGGAACCGCGAACCGTCAGCACCGGGACCGGAGACATCCGCACGACCTTTTCAGCGACGCTGCCGAGAAGGGCGTGACTCAAGCCGCGACGACCGTGAGTGCCCATGACGACGAGGTCGGCACGGTATTCGCGGATCGCACCGAGAATTTCTTCGTCTGCAACGCCCATGACGAGGACTCCTTGAGCGCTGGGCAACTGTCGTCGCAAGTCAGAGAGTTCGCGGTCGAGCTCATCTTTCGCCGCGTCGCGAACGGGTGACAGCAAGTCCGCTCCAACCTCGAGCGACCCGACGCTGGCGTACGCCGGGAACTCGAACGTGTGGAGAATGGTGAGCGAAGATCCATACGTCTTCGCTAGGCCGACGGCGAGCTCGAGCGCCTTTCGCGACGGTTCTCCGAAGTCGATGGGGACGAGAATGCATCTGAAGATCGCTTCCTGGCGTTGCGGCATGGGGCGTTCATTTTTCGAGGTGACTAGGGGTTCCGTCGTGGTCATGCGTCGCAGCTATGCACCCCGCGTGCCTCCAGGCGCCCGAACGATCGCGAACAACGCGAGGAGCGCCGCGACGTCGAGACCGGGATGCTCCGGACTGCAAAGAGCGCCGTCGTGGTCCCGAGCGTCAACAGCTTCGACGCACCGGCCGCAACGAACACGATTCCGACGGTGACTCTAAGGCCAACGTCGATACCTCGAATCGAACTGTCCATATTCGCGTCGAGCACGTCCCGTGCCGAACGAATTCGCGAAGGGCTCTCGCGTGGACGCAAAGCATGAGCGGTCTCGCGTGCCAGCTGGTGTACACGACCGACAGAACGCTCTTGGGCGCGCCGGTATTGGTGGGCACGTTCCTGCAGAGCGCCGTCGACGTCGTCGATGTCGTGCACGGAGACCGCTTCGACTACGGGCTGTCCCTCCTCGGCGAAGCGTCCCAGGAACTGACGCTCTCGGCGACGGTGAGCTATCAAAGCGACGGCGGCACGTCGGCTTCGGGCAACACGCGGACATCCGTCACGTTCAGCGTGCCCTACGACGCACCGTCCGCCCTTCACCTCGTCGATTGTTTTCCGGAGTGAGAGTCGTTCAAACGATTCGCGTTGGACCTGAACGGCGCGACCCTTTGCGGATTCCGTTCAACTTGAGCGCTCGTTCCGGCGGGACTTGAGCAGACGTTCC
>CAZDNG010000100.1:0-20714 GCA_964506835.1 uncultured Polyangiaceae bacterium | reverse complement strand
AAGGCGTGCTCATCATCGCCAGCGGGATGAGCTACCACAACATGCGCGGCTTCATGACCGGTCGCGGCCACGAGGACAGCCTGCGCTTCGACGCCTGGCTCGCCGACACGATGACGAAGCCGCCGAAGGAGCGCGAGCAATCGCTCATCGACTGGCAACGCGCACCGTCGGCACGTGAGTCGCATCCGCGCGAGGAGCACCTGATTCCGCTCATGGTTGCCGCGGGAGCCGCCGGCGACGACCCGGCGTCGCGCGTGTTCCACGACGAACCGATGAACACCGCGGTGTCGGCGTTTCGGTTCGGGGCTTAGCGAGGTAGGGCGGAGAGCTAAGGCTAAGCCCTACCATTACCTGTGCCCGGAACGGGCGGCGCCGAGGATCCGCGGGCGTGTTCTCACGAAGCGTCAACGCGACAAGCGAAGTCAGCGCGTGGAGACGCCGCCGTCGACGGGGATTACCGCGCCGCTGAGGTAAGCGCCGGCGCGGGACGACAGGTAGATCGCGGTGCCGGCGATGTCGTCGGGACGGCCAGCGCGGCCCATTGGGATGCTCGCGGCGGCACCCTCTTCGCCCATCCCGTCGAAGACGAACTGCGTCATCTTGCTCGGGAAGAGCCCCGGCGCGATCGCGTTCACGTTGATGTGCTCGGTGACCAGCTTGCTGGCCATGTGGCGCGTCAGCATGTGCACGGCCGCCTTGCTCGCCGAGTACGAGAAATTTTCGAACAGCGGCACGCGGATCCCGTCGATGGAGCCGATGTTGATGACGCGCGCCGGATCGTCGGCCGTCGCCGCTTTGCGGAGGAGCGGCAGGAGCTTCACGGTGAGATGGAAGACGCCCTTCAGGTTGATCGCCATCACCTTGTCGAAGCCGGAGTCGGGGAACTCTTCGAGCGGCGCACCCCACGTGGCGCCGGCGTTGTTCACCAGCACGTGGAGCGACGACTCGCGGCCGGCGACGGTGCTCGCCAGGTGCTCGACGCCCTCGAGCGTCCCGAGATCGGCGGGCACACCGATGCATTCACCGGACTTGGAAAGATCGCGCACGGCCTCATCGACGGCGTTCGCCTTGCGCGCCGAAATGTAAACGCGCGCACCGGCCTCGACGAAACCGCGCGCGATCATCAACCCGATTCCACGCGAACCGCCCGTAACGACCGCGACTTTCCCTTTGACCGAAAACAAATCCGAGGCGCTCATGCGCCAGATCCATACCCCAACGAGGGAAGTCCTTGGAACCTTCTTGGGGTTTTGACACCCTCGCCGTCATGAATCGTCGCATCGTCCTCGCGTCACGCCCGGTTCGAGAGCCCACGGAAGACAATTTCCGCGTCGACAACAGTCTCCCCGTTCCGAAGCCCGGACCGGGACAGATGCTCGTGAAAAATCTATTCTTGTCGGTCGATCCGTACATGCGCGGGCGGATGAGCGACCGTCCGAGCTATGCAAAACCCGTCGAGATCGGCGAGGTCATGGTCGGCGGCACCGTCGCGCGCGTCGTCGAATCGAACGCCGAGGGTTACTCGCCCGGCGACGTGCTCGTCGGTTACGGCGGTTGGCAAGACTACGCGCTCTTCGACGCGTCCAGCCGGAACACCTTCCGCGTCGATCCGTCACTACCGCTCTCGACGGCGCTCGGCGTGCGCGGAATGCCGGGGGCGACGGCGTACCTCGGTCTTCTGAAGCTCGGATTGCCGAAGACCGGCGAGACGGTCGTGGTCGCCGCGGCGTCGGGCGCCGTCGGCTCGGTCGTCGGACAGATCGCGAAACTGAAGGGCTGCCGCATCGTCGGCATCGCGGGCGGCCCCGCGAAGTGCGCGTACGTCGAGCACGAGCTCGGCTTCGACGTCTGCCTCGATCATCGGGCCGCTGATTTCGCCGAGCAACTTCGCGGCGCGTGCTCCAAGGGAATCGACGTCTACTTCGAGAACGTGGGCGGCAAAGTGCTGGACGCCGTCGCGCCGCTCTTGAACCACGGCGCTCGCGTGCCGATCTGCGGATTCATCTCGCAATACAACGACGAAAATCCGTCGAACCCGCTCTCCGTGCTCGGCGCGCTGCCCGATCCCCCCGCGTACCGATTTTTCCTGGTCTGGGAGTGGCCGGAAGACTACCCGGGGGCCATCGCCGAGCTCACGACGTGGATCAAAGAGGGGAAGATCCGCTATCGCGAAGACATCGTGGACGGGCTCCTCGCCGCACCGAAGGCGCTCATCGACGTGCTCCGCGGCGCGAACTTTGGAAAAAAGGTCGTGCGGCTCGAGGAGTGACGAGCACCTGCCGCTCACCCCCGTTGAGTTAGCCCCCGCCGGAGACGCAAACGGCGAACTGGACGGTATCGACGACAGCGCCGCTGCGAGTCAGCGACAGGGTGACGGTCCAGAAGCCGGACATATTGAACGTGAGATTCGAAATATCGTAGATGCCTTGCTCGCCGCCGCTCACGTCGGGGTCGTTAGGGCCGGGGTGCCCCATGGCGGGCATCCATTGCGCGATGCTGAAGCTTGCGTTGGTGACCGGATCGCCTCTCTCGTCGTTCAGCGCCACCCTCCAGTTTTCGACCCCAACGCGCGCCCCGGGGAGACCGCCATCGGCCTGATCCTTCACGTCGAGCACGACGACGCGATAGCCGTTCGCGCCCACCGACGTGATTCCCGGAGCGGCAGCCACGCACGTCAGGATCCCGCCGTCGCTCAGCGCGATCTGCGTCGCGCCACCGATGCTGCCCGTCGCTCCGCCGATGTCCGTCGAGCCACCGGCGCCTGGCGCGGCGCCAGTGCCGAATCCGCCGAAGCCCGTTCCGCCCGCGGCGCCAGTGCCAAATCCGCCGGGGTCCGTCGAACCACCGGCGCCGAACCCGCCGCTGCCCGGCGCAGCGCCAGTGCCGAAGCCTGCCGCGCCCGCAGCGCCAGTGCCGTCGCCGCCGACGTCCGTCGCGCCTGCAGCGCCGGTGCCGCCACCGCCGACGTCCGTCGCGCCCGCGGCGCCTGTGCCGCCGACGTCCGTCGACCCACCTGCGCCAAATGCCCCGGTGCCGCCGCTGCCTCCGCCGTCGTTCGAGACGTCTTGGCCGTGGCTTGCGACGTCGACGCGCGACGAGCAAGCGACGAGCAACGCACCGAGTGCGACCCCGGTTCTTCCCCAACTCATCCGGATTCGTTGTGCCATGCGAGGTGAATGCGCGACGCGCGTCGTTCCTTCGAAAAATCGACTCACGGTCGCGCCTTCGCGTCTTCCGACAAGAGATGCTCGAGCCGTCGGTTGTAGAGACTTCCCGGCGCACGCGTTCGAATCGTATCCGCGAGCGACTCGGCCTCCGTCCTTCGACCGAGTCTGACCAGCGCGTCGACGGTGAGAAAGTCGCGTTCGAGCTCGAGAGCGCCGTGCGGAAACTCCGCGCCGTGGACGCGGAGCTCGCGCAGCGCGGCCGTCGGGTTCTTCGCGACGAGAGCCTGGGCGCGCTCGAGGAGCGCCGCTTCGCGTGCGAGCTCGGACGACGGGAGTTCGGCCTTCGGCGTGAGGGGCGCGTCGTCGGCGCGCTGCGGCGCCGGCTCGATCACCGGCGAGCGCGTATCGACCATCGGAGTGGTCGGAACCGGAGGACGCGGAGTCGACGTCGCGTGCTTGGCCGGTGTTCGAGACGCCCGAGCCGCGGCGAGGGTTTGCGCCTCGCGATACGTCGCGACGACGCGCGGCACGGTGATGGCCGCGGTCACCGTCGCGCCGAGCACGGCACCGAGCGCCGCGTGTCCCATCCACGTCATCGCGCCGGCCGCGGCGGGCAAGGCAACCAACCCAGCAACCCGCGTGCGCGACCGCTGTCGCACGGCCTCGGGCATGCCGACCGATCCGCGAGCACCGCGCAACAATTCGAGCACCTCGGGCGGCGCGTCGCCGCCGTCGAGCCATCTGCCGAACTCGGTCATGCCCATCCTCCAGCCTTCCGCCGGCGTCCGAGACGCGCCACGGCTTCGGTGAACTCGCTCCTCGCGGCCGAGAGCCGCGAATAAACCGTTCCCACGGGGATCCCGAGCATCGTCGCGATCTCGGTCGCCGTGAGCCCTTCGATTTCGAACATCACGAACGCGGAACGCTTCTCGGCGCTGAGCGTGTCGAGCACCTCGGCGAGTTGCCGACGTGACTCGGCGGCGAGGGCGGACGCCTCCGGACTCGTTCCCGGATTCTCGTCCGGTTCTTCGTCGAGCTCGGCCGTCGGCGTCTCGCGGCGAACGTGCGCGCGACGCCGGTGCGCGGCCGCGACGCGAAGTGAAATTCCGAAGAGCCACGTCGTCATGCGGGCGGAGCCGTCGAACGTGGAGAGCTTTCGGTGCACGACGATGAATACTTCCTGAAGGGCGTCCTCGAGGTCGGCGGTTCGTACGCCGAGGCGCTGGAGCGAACGCCAAACGAACTCCGCGTGGCGTTCATGAACCGCCGCGACGTCGAGGGCGGGCGCCTGCTCGGTCGTTGCCGAGGAGGAAAAGACGCTCGCCACGAGGTGTTGAATGCGTGGTCCGAGGGACATCCTTCGAAAATTCAGAAAATATCGACGCCGAGACCGGCGTAGCTCACCGCACCGACGACCGCCTCGGTGAACAAGGGCGAGCGATCGCCCGCGACCCCGAAGGATTTGCGCGCCAGCGGAACTACGGCGGAAATGGCGACCTCGAGGCGAAGCGGCGGCAGAAACGTCCAGCCGAACCGTGGCCCGAGCGCCGCCGCGAGCCAGAGCTGATCGCCGGGGTGCAGCGGCGTCAGATCGCGTACGACGGCGTGAATCGCGCCGGCTTGGACCTCCGCGCAAGCACTCGCCACGACCGATCGAACGGTGACGGCGTCATAGCAGCCCCCGAGGCCGACGAAGGTGAGTCCGAGTGCGAGCGAGCCCGCCGCCTGCTCGGGAAGAAACGACATCGAGAGGGAACCGTGGAACGCACCGCGCCCGGCGAGCGCCGACACGTTCGCGACGGGGGCGGCTTTCGGGAAAAAGCCGAACGCCACTCCGCCCGCTGCGGCAACGACGACGTCTCCGTGCACTTCGCGGGGTCCGCACTCAGGGCACGACGGAGCAACCGTCGTCATGTCCGAAGAGGGTGCCGACTCGACCGGCGCGGCGATGACCGGAGGCGCCACCGTCGCAGCCACCGGCGCGACGGGTGCCACCGGCGGCGCGAGGGGTGCGGGCAAGCTCGCGGAAGCGGGGGTGGGCTCGGGACTACTCGGAAACAGCGACGTCGTGCCCGCTTCGGGATCGATGGCGAGCGCGATCGCGAGGACGAGCGCGTCGCCGAGTGGACCGCAATCGGCATCGTGCGCTTCGAGCTCCCGATGCCCGAGCGCGTGGCCGCGTCGATCGCGAACGTCGAGCACGGCGCGCCACGTGCCGTCGGCGCGCACGACATTCCCTTCGATGCTCACGTCCGCACGAGGGGAGAATGGGTCGCGTCCAAGCCGGCGTTGGACTTGCTCTTCGAGCTGAGGTTCGCCGAGACACGTGTCGGCGCCGGTGCCGCGAGAGAACGAGAGGCGAACGAGCGGCGTCGGTTCGGCCGATGCGTCGAATGCGCCGAAACATAGCGTCATCGTCAGGCCCAACGCTGCGACGACGTGCGACGAGCAGCGCGAGGCGACGCCGGCAGAGCGCATGCGCGGCGTTCTAACATGCTCGGAGGCCCATCCCGACCGCGACGCCGCGATCGAAAAGGCGGAAGCATGCGCCAATGTGTGCCAGCCACCCACGGCACGTACCTTGCTGAGAATCGCTCGCTACGGATCGAATGGGGCGCTGGTTACGGGGAATCAGCGCGTGGGTTCACGCGAAAAAGGGATGAGGAGGACTGTGATGGAATTGTTCGAGAAGAAAAACTGGGCGACGACTGCGTCGCGGATCGCTGTCGCAGCGAGCGTCGCGCTCGCGGTCGGTGCGTGCAGTAGCGACAGCTCACCGTCGGGAGGTGACAGCGGCTCTGGCGGCTCGACGAATACTGGCGGCGGCTCGACGGGCGGGAGTCATTCGGGCGGCAGTAGCGGCAGCGGCGGGACACACACGGGTGGAACGGGCGGAACGCACACCGGCGGAACCGGCGGGACGCATACCGGTGGAACGGGCGGAACGCACACCGGCGGAACCGGCGGAACCGGCGGCGACGCCGGACCGGACGCAACGCCGGATTCGGGACCCGACGCGACGCCCGACTCGGGACCCGATTCGGGGCCCGACGCGAACGCGCCGGACAGCGGCGACTCGGGAAAACCCGACTCCGGCACGCATCATTGACGCTGCTGGAGCGCAGGCTGCACTACTGAAGGGCGTACCCGAGCGACACCGAAAGGCTCGTCGCTCGGGTGGCGTTCCTGCTGATGTCGTCGAGCGGTGGCTCGAAGCGGAACATCGTTCCGCATCGAAAGCCCGTGTCTCGAACGCGGAAGTATCCGTACAAGCCGACGGCCCACAAGCGCTCGCTCGTCGCGCGAAGCGGCGGCCCATTGTCGTAAGAGACGTCGCCCTCCCCGGTAAGATCGGTGAGGACCCCGACACCGATGTCAGGGGTCGGCGCGTAACGACCGCCGGCTTGCACGAACAGCCTCGGCGCGAGGTGCCGAGGCAGACCGAGCGACGAGTCCGGAAATCGATAGGCCGCTTCGCCCGCGAGGCTCACCAGGAACTTCGGAGAGATGCTGCGAGTGAGACCGAGCGCGAGCGACGTCTCCCAAGCGCCGAGCCCTTCGCTCGACGCCGCTGACCCAACCGACCCGCTCGTGCCCGAAAACACGCCGGAACTATCACGACCGAGCGACGCGGTGGGCGCACGAATGGATGCGACCAACGACACGGCGGGCCACGGCAAGACGGAGCGCACGTAGGGCATCGGCTCGTCGAGGGCGTCCCAGCGAAACCGGAAAATGGAATCGCCGACGCCGGTGTGAGCGCTCGCAAAGTCGGGCGACGACGCGGATTGATGCCCGAACGCCGTCTCGGCCTCGATCTCGACGACGGGAATGGGCCGGTAGCCGACTACGCCGGTGACATCGAGCGACCAGTAGCGTTCACCGGGCGCGAGCCTCGCGTATCGCCCGCTCGGTCCCCAGGCGCCTTCGGTGTTGCGACCCGTCTCGGTGAGGCTCACGCCGAACCGATCGGCAGTGCTCGTGACCGCTCCCGCGGGTCCGCTCGACCCTTGGCAGGGGCACGCAAAAACCCATGGACTCGATAGCCCCACCGCGAGCGCGCTCGCGAGCGCCGCGACGAGTCGATTCACGGAACGTCGACCGAAAAGTCGACTCGATCGCTCGCGCCGTTCACGCCGACATCGAGCATCACCTGCCAGAGGCCGGGCATCGCGAAAATGAAGTTCGAGACGTGATACGCCGTTCCGTCCAGTTGGATGGTCGGAGGGGTGGGCGTCCCGTGTCCCATGGCGGGCATGAGCGCGCTCGCCTGATCGAGCGTCGCGTCCGCCGGGTCGAACGTGACGAGGAACGTATTGCGTCCTTCGACGATCGCTCCGTCGACGCTCACGCTCGCGGTCACGTGACCGGACGCACTCGTGATGCTCGTCGTCTTGCCGGCCGAGACTTGATTGGTCGGAGTCTCGGCGCCGCTCCCGCAGCCGGCGACGCCGAGCGCGAGGCACGCCGCGAGCCACGCGGTCGCGCCGAACCGCGCGGTCGTAGAAGTCGAATCGAGCAAAGCCATCTCCCGTGCGTTAGCAATGTATCGGGCGCGCGGGGTGCGACAAACAGACGCGGCAGCATTCGACGGTCTCAACACGACTCCTCCGGAAGCGGCTTAGGCGCCTAACGCCCTGAATCCAGTTCAGAAATTCCTCTTTCGCGCCCGGCATCGTCGCCCGCGTCGCGAGTGACATTTTTCGGTGATGCCCCCGCGTCACCGAGAAGATGGGGGGGCGCAAGGTCTCCGAGATCGAACACGTGGGTGTCGCCGGTGCCGAGGTCGTGACTGAGGATCCGATGATGACTCGTGTCCGCGACGTACACCGTCTGACCGAGGCGCGAGATCCCGCGCGGCTCGTTGGTCGCGAGGCTGGGCGGCGGCCAATCCGCGGTCGTGACCGCTCGGGTGGTCGGAACCAGGGTCTTGATCTTCGAGTTGTACGTGTCGGCGAGGAGCAGGTCGCCGTTGTCGAGCGTCTCGAGTCCCGACACGTGCTGCAAGAGCACGTCGTCCCCGGTGCCGTCTTGGTCGCCGTACGTGAAGAGCCCCTTGCCGACCAACGTCTTGCACGAACCGTCCGCGACGGTCACCGCGCGCACCGCGGACGATTCGGCGTCGGCGACGTACAGCGTCGTGCCGTCCGCGCTCGGCGAGAGCGCGCTCGGCTGGGCGTACTCGCAGCTCGAGGGCGTTCCGTCGACGAGCCCTTCGTCGCCGGTGCCCGAGAACCAGCGAAGGCGCGCGCCGACCGGATCGAACAGAGCGAGCTGATGCGCGCCGGCGAGCGCGACGGCGAGCGTCGAGCCGAGCGGCTCGAGGTCCCACGGCGAATCGAGGCGGGTCGCCGTCGCGGGCTGCCACGTCGGAAGCGTGTCGAGCGGCATGCCCTCCGCTCCGGTTCCCGCGACGTTCGTCACCGTGTGCGCATCGAGATCGAGGGCGCGAATCGCGTGGTTGCCCGCGTCAGCGACGTACAGTCTTCCCGTGAGGAACGCGAGGCCTTGTGGATTGAAGAGCTGCGCGGTTTCGGCCGAGCCGTCCAGAAATCCGGCGACGCCGGAGCCATAGACGTCACCGACCACCCCTTCGGACTTCATCACGACGACACGATGGTGCGACGAATCCGAGATCGCGACCCGGCCGTCGGGGAGCGCGAGCACGCCGCCCGGGAAGAGGAGCGGCGTCGTCGACGCGGCGTTCGGGTCGGTGAGATAGGGCACGGGCGCGGCGGCCACTCCCTGACAAGCGGCCTGGTCGAGTAGGCCCTCGATGCGCGTCGCGGCGGTCGACGCCGAATACTCGCCGGCCTGCAGGTATCGCAACTTCCCCTGCGCATCGATGATGACCGCCGTCGGCCACGCTTGCACCTGGTAGGCGTTCCAGATCGCGAGCGCGCTGTCGACGACCACCGGATGCCGGATGTCGTATTGTTGTATCGCCAGCTCGATGTTGTTCGCATCCTCTTCGTTCGCGAACTTCGCCGAGTGAACGCCGATCACGACGAATGGACGCTTGGCGAACATCGCCTCGAGCTCGGCCAGGACCGGCATTTCGTGGAGACAATTCACGCAGCCGTAAGTCCAGAAATCGAGGAGCACGACTTGTCCCTTGAGCCGTGCGAGCGTCCATGGCGCGTCGGTGTTGAGCCACGCGACCCCGCCTTTGAGCTCCGGCGCGTTCACCAGGTTCTTGGGCTCGCTCGCGCACGTCGTCGCGCCGCCGGCGCTCGGTGTCGTCTCGCCGTCGCAGGCCGGCGTGAAGAGCGCGAACGTCGCGACCGGTACGGAAAGCGTCCAGAGCGCGCGACGCGCGACTCCAACGCGCTGGCGGCGACACGCTCGCTCCGGGCTCGACACCGCTACTCCGCGCTCGGACGCACGGCGAGCCACGTCAGATAGAGAACGCCCGCTCCCGCGTCGGGCTCGATCGCCGTACCGTCGGCGGAGACGCTGCCCGTCGCAACGCGCGTGAACGCGGCGGGCGCGATCCACTCGGGGTGCAGATACGTCCCGAGCGCCAGAAACTCGACGCGCGTGCCCGCCGGAAGCTTCGGCACGTTGTCGAAGGTGACGCGCGACGGAATCACGGCGCCTTTCGAGTCGAGCGCGTACGACTCGAAGGGACCGAGCGCGACGAGCTCACTCGCATCGGCGGGCACGAAGCGCCCCATCACCGCGGGGTCGACCGCAACGGCGCGGAACTCGGCGCCCGCAGCGCCGGCCGCGAAATCGTCGAACTCGAGCTTCGTCGTGACGCCGGCGGCCACGTGGAGCGTCGCCGGCCCCGACGTCAGGGTTTGCGCGCTCTCGCCCGTGAGATCGATCGACGCTCCGTCGTGCGGCATCGAGATGATGCGCAGATCGCCGAGGTCGATCGCGGGACCGCTCGCGTCAGTCGGCAACGCGAAATAGAAACCCGCGACGTAAGGCCGGCCGTGCGGCAGCGCCGAGAACTGCGGCAAGTCGATGTTGCTGCCGACGTGCACCGAGAAGGTGCCGTCCGCGCCGGTTTGCGAGAGGTAGCAAACCGGTCCACACACCGATGCGGCGAACCCGGCTTCTGGCGGAGTGCCGGATTCGTCGAGAAATCTCCCCGTGACGTCGTTGACGAGCACGCCGCCCTCGACGCCTCCGGGGTCCGGAGCTCCAAACCCGGGCAGCGCCGCGTCGGCAACGTCGGGCTTCGAGGCGGTAGGCGACGTCGTGTTGCACGCGACGCTGAACGACGCGAGCGCGGGCGCGAGCAGGAACCAATGAAGCGACTTCATGGGATGAGCGGCACGCGACGCGCTCGAAGCGAAAGCCGCGGCGCGCCAGCGATGATCGTCGATCCTTGTACGATCGCCGGAGACGGAAGGTGACGGGGCCGGCGCGCTTTTCCGAGAGAGACGCCGGCGACTCAGTAACCTAGCTCGTGCGGTGCGACGCGCGTGGGGAGTGTTGCCCCAACTTCACCTTCGAGCTCGGAGTTCTGTCCAGTCCACGGGTCGAACTCGCGGGCGTGACGCGCGAATCGACGACGAGCCCTGCGACACTGTGTCGCACCCAGCGCGCGGATACGGACGGAACTGCCCGTGACAGCTTGGGGGGCTCGGGCGTATAGATTCCGCAGAAGGCCATGTCGAAACCCGTGATTCGTCTCGTCGCCACCGTGCTGCTCGCCCTGCCCGTCGCCTTCGCCTCGGCGTGTTCGAACAGCTCGAGCGGTCAAGCGATGGACTCGGGTGCCGCGATGGGCGCTGACCTGCCGTTCTGCACGCTCGGCACCGCTTGCAAGGCGATCGCGAAGGCGTGCATGCCGAAGGACACCGGCGCCGCAGGAACGGTGCACACCTGTCACCTGACCGGAATGGGTTCGGGCATCGAGTCGGAGTGCGAGAAGCAGCAAGTGAGCTGCGTCACGGCGTGCAACTCGGCGCCCGGCTTCGGCGACGCTTCCCTCGCCGCGTTCGCGCCCGTGTTTGCTTGCGGCGACGGCGGCTCGTAACTCCGTCGCTCCGCTGAGCAGCCTGCCGGGCGATCGGCGGCGCCGATCACTCAGCGCTTGGTCATTGCGCGGCGACGACGACCGTGAAGCCCGGGCTCGTCGCGCGATCGGACATCGGCCCCGAGATGGTGATCTTCAATTCCCATTCGCCCGGCATGCTCGGCGAGAGATTCTGCACGACGTAGACGCCCCCGCCTTGCTCCTCGACCGTCGTCGGCACGGGCGTTCCGTGTCCCATGACCGGCATCCACGGAAGGGCCGCCACCGTGAGCCCTTCAACTGGATTACCATTTGCGTCCGTGATCATGAGCTGCGCTTCACTGCCCGGTCCGACGTTGGGCGGCTGAGCCGGTAGGGTCCGTAGCGCGACGTTGAGCGCCTTGCTGCTCGACGCGAACGTCGAAAGCGGTGCCGCCGGGAAACCAGGCGGACCGGCGTCAGGCGCGGCCGCGCTGGCTCCACCGGCAGCGCTGGTGCCTCCCGCGGCCGTGGCCCCCATGGAGCCGCCGCCGGTGCCGCTCGAGCTACCGCACCCTGAAAGTGCCGACGCAGCGACCAGAATGCCCAAGCCCAATCCGACAACACGCTGCATGCTCGATCCTTTCAACTCCAACTGACGCTTACCGAGTAAGTGCTCTGAGTCTACGCGAACGGTTGGCACAAAGTTACCAGGGTCGCTCTTTTCGGAGTGGTCGAATGTTTTCCCCGACCGAACATTCGCGTCGCTACTCGGCTTCACGTAGCGCCCTGAGTACGACGCGCGATGAAAGCGTCGCGAGACTCTTTTTAGCCGGCGTGGGGGGCGACAAATTGACGCAGGCGGAGTTTGTTCCGTCCGTGGCATAGCGAGTTCACCACTTGCATCGAATTAGGAGGCTTCTCGCATGATCCATCGGCTTTTGAGCTCAACGCGGCTCGCTACGCGCGCCCTGATTCTTTCCGCGACCGCAGTCTGCAGCTTGGCGGTAACCAATGGTTGTTCGAGCGACTCGAACCCCTCCGGTGACGGGGGCAGCGGCGTCACGGGCACTGGCGGTTCGACGAGCACCGGCGGCTCCACGACGAGCACCGGCGGCTCCACGACGAGCACGGGTGGGACGACCGGGTCAGGCGGCACGACCAGCACGGGAGGTACGACGACCGGAACCGGCGGTGCCGGCGGAACCTGCTCCGCGCCCGGAGGCGCTGTCACCGGCGCCGCGAACACACACTGCGCCGAATCCGATGGCGGCATGATCACGCAAGCGGTCGGCGCGTGCCAGACAGATGCAGGCGACGCAGGCGCCTTCGTGCCGTCCGACGCAGGCGTGCTCGGCGGCGACTACGGCGATACGAACTATGGCAGCGAAGCGTACGACGACGACTGCAAGTACGACGTCTCGTGGACCAGCACGCCGATCTGCGAGAACGCCAACATCACGTTCACGGTGACGGCGAAGTACCTCGCCCACACCGACCCGGACGCGCCCACGCAAGTCGCCGCCGGCGGCGCGCTCACCGGAGCGGCGCCGTACATCGAGGCGTTCAAGATCGAAGCGGACAAGAGCGTGCACCTCGCGCCGCCCACTGCGCAGACGCCGACCGAAAGCGCGGGCGGGAAGTACGCCGTCGGCCCCCTCCAGTTCGACGAATCGGGCCAGTGGATCATCCGCTACCATTTCAACGAGGAATGCGCAGACGATCCGGAAGATTCGCCGCACGGCCACGCCGCGTTCTACCTCAACGTCCCCTGAGCATCCCGACGCGCCGGACCGCGCCGAACGAGCGACGCGGTCCTCACGGGGCGGCGCGCCCCACGAGTACTCCGCGATGCTCCGCCGCACGAGATCTTCCCACCGTCCAAATGCCTCGTGATATCTGAGTCGGGCGACGGTTGGACGCCGCGCCGGAGCCAGAGAGTCGATCGAGAGACGAGCGCGACCGTGATGAACCGCTTCAAGTTCCTGGTCCTGGCGTCACTCGGCATGATCGGGCTCAGCGCCTGCGCGCACGTCGCGCCGTATCAACGCGAGCGGCTCGCCGATCCGACCATGGCGCTGGACGATATGTCCGGCGCCGCGGAGGGTCACGTCCACGCGGTTCACGAAGGAGCGGCGGGGGGAACGGTCGCCGCGTCGAGCGGGTGCGGTTGCAACTGATCCGCGCGTGCTCGGTCGGCGCCGCGGCCTTCGGGTGCGCCGCGCTCGTCATCGGCGTGGCTGTGCCGCTCGCCCACGCGGCCGACGCGCCGCCAGCTCCCGACACGCCCGGCAAGACGGTGAGCCCGGTCGTTGCGAAGGCGTCGCTCGACACGACGGCCTACACCGACACGGACCACGTCAGCGTCGTCACTCCGGTTGTCTCCGCCGAGGTCGGCGATCGCGAAGGCGCGTGGAAGGTCCACGGTCAGTACCTGGTCGACGTGATCTCGGCGGCTTCGGTCGACATCGTGTCGACCGCGTCGCAGCGCTGGCACGAGGTGCGCCAAGCCGGGAACCTCGGCGCCGGCTACAAGCCGAAGGATTTCGGCGCGGACGTCTCCGCCGCGATCTCGCGCGAGCCCGACTATCACTCGATCGCCGGCGGCGGCAACCTGGTCTGGGACTTCGACGACAAGAACGGAACGGCGCTCCTCGGCTATTCGTACGACCACGACACGATCGGGCGCACCGGAACGCCGTTCAGCGTCTACTCGCACGCGCTCGCGGTGCACACTCTTGCTGGCGGCATCACCCTCACCTTGAACCGCGCCGCCGTGCTCGCGCTCGTGAGCGATGTCATCATCGAGAGCGGCGACCAATCGAAGCCGTATCGGTACATCCCCATGTTCAGCCCCGACGTCGCGCCGACCATCGCGAAGGGCGCGTCGATCAGCGTCGTCAACGCCGAGCGCCTCCCCGATCGCCCGCTCGAAAATCTGCCCGACAGCCGCGATCGGTATTCGCTGACGGCGCGCTTCGGTTATCGCTTCGCGCACGGCACCCTCCGCGCCGACGAGCGACTCTACACGGACACCTGGAGGCTCCACGCAACGACCACCGAGCTCCGCTACTACGCCAATCTCTCGCGACGTCTCATGGTCTGGCCGCTCGTC
Source organism: uncultured Polyangiaceae bacterium (assembly GCA_964506835.1). Lineage (GTDB taxonomy): Bacteria > Myxococcota_A > Polyangia > Polyangiales > Polyangiaceae > DASZVB01. The sequence continues at coordinate 6,481 of CAZDNG010000100.1, read as the reverse complement.
CGCGTGCACGCGCAGAACGGCGTGTACTTCTGGAGTCGCGCCTACGTCTCGCAGTTCGGAAGCGGCGGATTCGAGCTCCCCACGTACCGCACCGGCGATCGCGAGCTCGGTCCGCTCTTCTCGATCACCGGCGGCCTCGGCGGGAGCTTCGGCATCGGCCCGGCGTCGGACCCGTCGCTTCTCTCGATCCGCGCGCAGGCCGACTACGTCGGCACCGAATTTCTGGACGACCTCTACGTGAAGTCGCGCGGCAGCGTGCTCGGCACCCTCGGCCTCGACGGGGTGTTCCAGTGATCGGGCGGTTTTTTTGGGGCTCCCTCGCCGTCGTGCTCGTCGGCGGGACGGCCTGCTCCGACCCGTACAACGGTCAGTCGTTCACCGTGGTCGACGAACCGCGCCTCGACACCTTCGGCGTGGTCGTCAAAAACCTCGACTATTCGTGCGGCAACCTCGCTTGCCACGGCGCGGTCGGCCGGAACCTGATCCTCTTTGGCGTCGAAGGCCGGCGGCTCGCCGCGACCGACGTCGCTTGCGGACGCTCGACGACGCCCGACGAAATTCTCGCCGACTATCGCTCGGTGGTCGGGCTCGAGCCGGAAATCATGTCCGAGGTCGTCGCTTCCGGCGGCAAAGATCCACAGCGGCTCACCTTGATTCGAAAAATGAACGGCACCGAGTCGCACAAGGGCGGCACCGTGTTCGCGATCGGCAGCAACGGCGATCTGTGCGTCCGCGGCTGGCTCACGGGTTCCGACGATCCATCCGCGTGCAACAACGCCTTCAACCCGGGGGAGCCGTTCGTCGCATGCCCTTGATCGGGTTTCTCGCGCTCTTCTTGTTCGTCGCGTGCGCCGACCCGGTGCACGACGCCGCGGTCGACGCGCTCGGCGCCGAAGCGCCCGGTGTTCCGGCCGGCCCCGATCATCGCCCCGGGCAGCCGTGCCTCACGTGCCACGGCGGTCAGGGTCCATCGTCGTTCGAAATGGCGTTCGGCGGCACGGTGTTCGCGTTTCTCGCGTCGAACCAACCCGCGGGCGGCGCGACGGTTCACTTGCTCGACGGCGCGCAGCACACCTTCGCGACCCAGACCAATTGCGCCGGCAATTTCTGGGTGCCGAAATCCGCGTTCGACCCCACCTATCCCGTGCAAGCGGCCGTGCAGTGGGTGTCCGCGACGGAAGTGATGCGCACGGAAATGCGTCTCAACGGCGATTGCAACTACTGCCACGTGCAGCCCGAAACCGCGGCCTCGCCCGGGCACACCTGGATGCTCGCGCCGTCGACGGCGGTTCCGGAGGTGTCGTGTCGATGAAGCGCCGCGGGAGATTCGTCGCACGCGCCCTCGCGCTGCTCGCGCTTCTGGCGAGCAGCGCCGTCGTCGTCGCGTGCTCGAGCAACGATGGCGTCGGCCAAGGTCGCGATTACCTGGGCGGCGAGGCAGGCGTCGCGACGTGTCCGATGGCGAGCGGAAACTGCCCCGCGTCCGGCCCGAGCTACGCGACCGTCGTGGCGCCCATCCTTGCAGCGCACTGCACGGGCTGCCACGGGCCCGGCGGCGAGAACGCCGACGTCCCGCTCAACACGTACAACACGGCCACCAGCTCCAAGGTGAAGATCACCTCGGCGAGCCTGGTCTCGGCATGCAAGATGCCCCCGCCGCCCCTGCCCTCGCTCTCTGCCGAAGAAATCACGACGCTCCGCTGCTGGTACTCGCAGCTTCATCCGGCGAAGTGAGTGTTCAATTGGGCGGGGACACCGTGTCGGCGAGTGGCGCGCGACGAGCGACTCGCGTCGAGCGAGCACTCGGTTCGAGCCCTGCGCCGCGCGCGGCATCGATGGTCGTCGCGGCGGAGTTCTTCGCTGCGGCGTGGCTCGTGAGCGCGGCTTGCGTCGCATGCTCGAGCTCGGACCACGGCGACGGCGCGGGCTATCTCAGTGGTGAAGCCGGGGTCGCGACGTGCCCAACGTACACACGCCACTGTTCGGGCGCAGCGCCGAGCTTCGCGGCCGCCGTCGCGCCGACCCTCGACGCTCATTGCGTCGGCTGTCACAACCCCGCCGGCGAATATCCCACGGTACTCCTCGACTCGTACGCGGGCGCCGCCACGCCCAAGTTACAGAGCACGGTGCCGAACCAAGTGAACCCCTGCCTGATGCCCCCGGCGCCGCTTGAGCCGCTCTCGAACGCCGATCAAGGCACGCTGTATTGCTGGTTCACGGCGTGCTTCGGGCAAAAGGACTGCCACCCGCCCGAGTGACGGACCACTCATTTTCGGGTCGCTTGTAGCCTGAATGAGAAGGCCTGCGGAACGACCAGTGCGTGGTACGCTGCGAACGTCATGACGGAAATCGCACCTCGCATCGTCGTCGATGAGAGCGTCCATTCTGGCCGCCCCGTGATCAAGGGGACACGCGTGCCCGTGGACGTGATCCTCGGCCAGCTCGCGGCGGGGCTCACGCCAGAGGATGTCGCGGCAGAGTACGGCGTGACGCGCGAAGACGTGCTCGCTGCTCTCGGCTACGCCGCCAAGACGCTCGGCAACGAGGATATCCGCGTCGCTGGTTGAATGGCTCGCTTCCTCATCGACGAGGATCTACCAAGAGCGGTCGTCCGAGCGCTCGCGACGCCGGCCATGACGTTCGCGACGTGCGCGAGGCGGGCCTTCAGGGTTCTCCAGACCCCATCGTTCACGCGTTCGCCGTCGCAAACGGATTGGTACTCGTGACCGCCGACCTGGGTCTTGCGAATCCTTTTAGATATCCGCCGATGTACGGAACCGTGCTCGTCCGATTACCGAACTCAACGCCTGCATCCGACATCGGTCAACGGGTGGTCGCTGCGCTCGCCCAAGTCGCCGATCACGAATTTGCATCGTGCATCGTCATCATCGAGCCAGGACGGCTGCGCGTCCGCAAGACCGCCGAATAGTCGCGATGACCCTCGTTGCGACTTCGAGCAACGATGGCGTCGGACAGGTCCGCGACAACCTCGGCGGCGAAGCGGTTGTCGCGTCGCGTCCGATGCCGAAGGGGAACTGCCCGGCGAAAAGAGTGTTCAATTGGGTGGGGCACCGTGTCGTCGAGGCGGCAGGGATGTTTCCGGATCGATCGGCCCGCTCGCACTCCCGCGAGGAACGTTCGTTGGCTCCAAACAAATGATCGCCGCTGGCTCTAACCGCGGTCGATCGAGTTCCGGTATTCAACGTTCATCCAGTGCTGATCGTGCCGCTGATGTTCTCCAACACTAGGAGCATCAGCTGTCCGTCGAAGGAGTTATCAGATGCCCGGAGTAGAACTTGCCAAGGGTCTCGAAGCGGTAGGAGAGTCGTTTTCCCTCGAACGGTTCCTCGATGTGCGGGCGCGCACGCGCGCCTGCGTGAACGAGATCGCGTCGAAGATCGCACCCGGCATGGCCGAGGACGACGCGCGGAGGATCGCGGGAGACATCCTCGCGGAGCGCGGCATGAAAAAGGGGTGGCACAAGATCCTCGTCCGGTTCGGAGTGAACACGGCGAAGAACTTCGAGGACGTTGCCGAGCCCGGAGTGGTGCTCGGTGAGAACGACATCTTCTTCATCGACATCGGGCCGATCTATGAGGCGACGGAGGGGGACGCCGGGGACACGTTCACGTTCGGCAACGACGCCGAAAAGGTGCGCGCGGCCGGAGACGTGAAGGAGCTCTGGTGGGCGGTCCGCAAGAAGTGGGCGGAGTCCAAGCTGACCGGCGCCGCCCTCTACGAGTTCGCCGGAAACACCGCCCAGACGATGGGCTGGCAGCTGAACCTCGAGCTGACCGGTCACCGACTCTCCGAGTTTCCCCACGATGCCCACTACAACGGCACCATGTCCGCGGTCGGGTTCCGCCCCTCGAGCGGCCTGTGGGTGCTCGAGATCCAGATCAAGCACCCCGAGCGGGAGTTCGGCGCCTTTTTCGAAGACCTGCTCATCGAAGACGACGCGCTTCAACGATCGATCTTTACCTAGGCCTGGCTCAAGCCATCTTCACCGTCATCTCGAATCCGCCCTCGAAGGGCAGCGTCATGGTGCGAAACCCGTTCGCGGGATCGTTCACGAACGCGAAGTAGGCGCGATAGGACGGGGCCACACTGATGGTGTTGTCGGCGCAAACGACGGCGCCGGGGCGAAGGTGCGGTGCGATGAGCTCGAGCGCTGGCCGTGCCATTTCAGCCCAGATGTCCATGAGCACGAAGTCGATCGGACCTTCGAGCGACTTCAGGGTCTCGCGCAGGTCGCCTTCGCGAAGCTCGATGAACCGTGCGAGGCCCGCGGCGTCGAAGTTCGCGCGCGCGGTGTTCGCCTTCAGCGGCTCGTACTCGGTGCCGACGACGAGACCACCACCGTTGTCGCGCACCGCGGCGGCCAGATAGAGCGTGGACACGCCATGCGAAGTGCCGACCTCGACGACGCGGCGAACGCCGAGCGCGCGACAGGTCAGGTAGCAAAACTGGGCCTTCGCGGGCTCGAGCGCGACGAGTTTGTCGGCCATGAACGCGTGGGTGTCGGCGTCGAATCCTTCCCACCTCAGTTCGCCAGCCGCTGCGCGCCGCTGGATGTAGTGGGCGATGTCCGACCCCTGTCCCTCGCTCTGGGCGTGCAAGCGGTCGAGAAGAGCTTCGAGTTTGGCGTCGTTGAGTACGGTCATGGTGCACCTCGAGAGGGAGTCCTGTGGGCCGCGAGTCGCACGGTACTTCGGCCCGCGGACGTTCCGACCCGTTACCTTTTTCGTGCTGGAAATCGAGCACGCACTCGTCGCAAGATCAAGCCGGCGTGGACGTCACCGAAACGTTCTTCACCATCGGCGTCCAAGACATGGATCGCGCAACGGCTTTCTATGTCGCTGCGTTCAACGCGTCGGTGTCGTTCGCGTCAGCCATGTGGACCTCGCTCGTCATCGCCGGCGTGCGGATCGCCCTGGTGCTCGACGCGCGACGCGCGATCCGCAGCGGCCTTCATTTCTCGGTGCGCGAGCTGTCCGCGGCGTGCGCCGACGTCGAACGCGCGCATGGCGTCGTCGTCACGGCTCGCATCGAAGTAACCGTGGGCGTCGTCATCGCGGAGGTGAGGGATACCGAGGGCAACGCGTTGACGTTGACGGAGAGCGCCCGCTGACCCTGGCTCCCTGGTGGCCGTCGCGAAGGGTTCGCGCATCGCCGGTAGCACGATCTAGTAGACACGTGCTACTTCTATCCGGGGCCGCTCTCGGCGGTCCGGGTAAACGCATGAACCTCGCCGCTGCCCTTTTCCTCGGGTTTTTCCTCGGAATGCGCCACGCGACCGACGCGGACCACGTGGTCGCGATCTCGACGATCGTCACGCGCGAGCGAACGCTCAGAGCGGCCATGCCGATCGGAATTCTTTGGGGGCTTGGCCACACGCTGACGATTCTCTTCGTTGGAGGCGCGATCATTCTGTTCGGGATCGTCATCCCCCCGCACGTTGGCCTCGGGATGGAGATGTCCGTCGCCATCATGCTCGTGATGCTCGGCGCACTGAACGTCCGCGGGGACTCTACGACCACCGACGGCCGCCTTTCGGGCGCCCCGACTCCTTCCCATCGTTATTCAGGCATGCTGGGGGCGGGTCGTTCGTTCCGCCCCCTTTTCGTCGGCATCGTGCATGGGCTCGCGGGCTCGGCTGCAGTCACTCTGCTCATCCTCGGCACGATCCGAGATGCCCGGTGGGCGCTCGGGTACCTTCTGGTTTTTGGGTTCGGAACGATCGCCGGGATGGCGCTCATCACAACGGCGCTCGCCGTGCCTATTGCCGCGTCGGCGCACCGTTTCGAGAAACTTCATCGCGCACGAGGAGTGGCTACGGGCCTCGCTAGCGTCCTCTTCGGCGCGGTCCTGGTATATCGGCTCGGCTTCGTTCACGGACTGTTCACCGATCATCCTCAATGGACGCCGCAATGAGCCTGGGCACGCTGGCGTCGCAGATGGAGTCGGTCCATTCGGCGATGCCGTCAGCGTTTTTGATCGGCGTATCGAACAGGCGTTTCAAGTCGATGCCGCGTTTTTTGAACGCGACGAACGATTCGGGGAAGCGCGCGTAGAGGCGTTTGGCGTTGACGCGCAGAGCGTCGACCTTCTTCGGGTCGGCGCAGAGCTGCGCACTCCATTCGATGCCGACGAGGTTGCGCACGAATGCTCGTGACGATCTTCTTGAGGGCGATGCGCGAGACCCGATAGGTCGGACTGTCTGCGCGAGGCGGGTGGCCGCTGGTCTTGTAGTTGACGGGACGGCCGGCGGCGAAGTCGTACAGATTGCCGGCGTCGTGAGCACGCGCGCGAGTGTCGTCGAGCTGGTTCGTGGACATGCCGAACGAGTCGGCACTCACGAGCGCGCAGTTGCGTCCAACCGACCGGGGCACGTCTAGGCTTGCCGGGAAGGCCCGATCGTCTTCGTTGAACGATGGTTCCTTGCCCGCAAGGGCGGATCGTTGCCGATGAACGAAGTTTC
>CAZDNG010000099.1:0-22565 GCA_964506835.1 uncultured Polyangiaceae bacterium | reverse complement strand
GGCGCTGTGCCCCACTTCCGTCGAGTGCGAGCGAATTGCCGAGACGAAGGCAGGGAACAGTTTTCATGACATCACGCTCCGAAGGCTGGCGAGCCCGGATGACCGGCGGGGACCGGGGGCTGTCCATTCAGGTTTGCCGCGCCGTTGGTCGGCGTGACGACGGGAGGGACGGGCGCGGGCGGTGTCGGCGCGGGCGGTGTCGGCGCGGGCGGTGCGTCGTGCTTCTTTCCACCGCGACCCGCGTAGAGCGATGGCGCAATCGTGTCCGCGTCCTCCTGGTGCCAGCGAAGGAATACGACCGCCCGCCGCGTCTCATCGTACGCCTTCAGCAGCAACGTCAACGCTTGCTGTCGGATCCGCGCGGTCGCCGCGATCACGCCGGGTCCCTGTTCACGCTCGCCCGCGGCGAGCACCAATGACTCGCCGAGTTGCTTGGCGGCGTCGATCTCGTCGGACGTGATCGGCGTCTTGCCCTGAATGGTGGCCCAGCAGTCGCGCATCAAATCCGCGTAGCCCATCAGCTCGAACGCGACGTTCTTGTAGCCGACGAGCCCCTTGAACCCAGCCAGGCGATTCGGGTCGATGAGGCCGCGGTTCGCAAGCGCCGTCGCATCCGAGCGAAAGTTCTCGCGCATCTTCATGGCGCGATCATTCATCGCCAGGATGTCCTCTGCCGGCGTGGTCGCGATCGTGTAGTAGTTGTTCGCCTGTCCCGCGGCCATCGCGTAGTCCGACAGCCCGGTGACGAAGTGCGGATCGATCGTCGGCAGCGCCAAGATGGACTGCTGGAGCTCGGCGATCTTCGAGAGCACCCCGAGAACCGTGGTCACGGCGTTGTGAAAGTCGATGTTGATGGTCGCGAACTCGTCCTCCGGGATCGCTGTGATCTCGGAAAGCTTGCGCTCGTAAGCCGCGACGAACGCAGAACCGTTCGTCACCGGCGCCGGATTGTCCGGCGTGACCACTGGCGCGGACGGCTGTGTGGGTTGTTGTACTTGTGACATTGGCAATATCCCTTGCGTCGAAGCCTCGACATTGAAGCCCCACGGCCGCGGCCATGTTGGGTCCGCGGCGCGCGCTCCCCCATCGGCGGACGTTTTCGCCGGTTGTTTCTTTTTTGCAGGCGCTGAGAGAATCCTTGCCGGCAAGGACGGATCGTTCACGCCGAACGGTTCGTCCTTGCCCGCAAGGAGCAACCGTTGTCCGACAATGGCGGGAGGCAGCCACGAAGGACGGATCGTTCACGTCGAACGAACCAGGCCTTGCGGGCAAGCCTCGATCGTTCACGTCGAACCAAGGGTGCCTTGCGGGCAAGGACGTTTCGTTCGCGATGAACGACCGGGAGCAGCCACGAAGGAAACTTCGTTCATCGGCAACGATCCGCCCTTGCGGGCAAGGAACCGTCGTTCAACGAAGACGATCGGGCCTTGCCGGCAAGCCCGGAGGTGCCCCGGTCGGTTGGACGCAACTGCGCGCTCATGAGTGCCGAGTCGTGAAGCATGTCCACGAACCAGCTCGACGACACTCGCGCGCCCGCTCACGACGCCGGCAAGCTCCACGACGTCACCGCCGGCCGTCCCGTCACCTACAAGACCAGCGGCCACCCGCCCCGCGCCGACAGCCCGACCTATCGGGTCTCGCGCATCGCGCTCAAGAAAATCGTCATCAGCAAGAAGGACTTGTACTTCAAGGGCCGCGACTACCAAGACCATCACGGCGGCGGCCTCTGGTTGCACGATGGCGCCGGCTGGTTCTTCGTACGCAACCTCGTCGGCATCGAATGGAGCGCGCAATTCTGCGCCGACCCGAAGAAGGTCGACGCCCTGCGCATCAACGCCCAGCGCCTCTACGCGCGCTTCCCCGAATCGTTCGTCGCGTTCAAAAAACTCGGCATCGACTTGAAGCACTTGCTCGACACCCCCATCAAAAACGCCGACGGCATTGCCGAATGGACCGACTCCATCTGCAACGCCAGCGTCCCCATGCCCCAGCCCCTTCACACCGGCGCCGTCCCGAAAGGCGGCGGTATCCACAACTATCCGACCCCCGTCACGGACATTGACAGATTTCGCCACGACGATTTCCGCCTTTGGGTCAAAGACAGCGAAGGACTTCCCGCTGCTGTCGTCCCGGTCGGACGAAGGGGGTCAGGGATTTCGGCGGTGCGCGTCGTGCATTCGACGCCGGGGAGCAAACTGCACCGGAGGCACGTTGCGGCGGAGAAGGAGGGACGGTTTTTGGAGATCGGAGGCGGGGACGGGATGGCGCGGCAGGCGTTTGCGAGGCAGAGCGCCAAGAAAAAGAGTGGGCGGGGGCAGAATGGGTGAGCGGGCGGGCGGACGCCAGGGGGCGCGTGCCGCTCGAGTGGCCGCGTCGGGAAGAAGTGACGGCACGGCTGCCGTGCGGCGGTTCGTGAAAGCGTAGCGCGGGCCGGCGGACGCGGACGCGTCGTTGCGATCGACGCCATTGCCACAGCAACGACGTTCAAGCGCCCTAGACTCGGAGCGCCTTGCCAGGCTGGTTAAAGTATCGACCGGAGAAACGCGGTAGACCGCAACGGAGAAAGGCGGCAGCCTGGCAGGCCAACTAAGAGTTAGACGGGCGACAGAGACCCGGTGCCGCATGTCCTACAAGTGCGACGAATGTCATCGTGAACTGCCCAACGACCACTTGCTTGGCCAGACGGTCGGCACTATTCCGAATGCAAGAGCGTGTGACACGGCATGCGCGATCGCGTGGGAAGCGTCGCGACCCCAGAGAACCGACTGGGAGTGGCAGCCCGTGTCGGAGTGGGTCACGCGCTTTCGCCGAGGGCTGAGGGAACACCAATTTTTCACGCAGCCTAGCGATGACGACATCATTTGGCGTTATATGGACTTTGCGAAGCTACTGGACCTTCTGCAAACGAGCGAACTCCACCTGGCCGCGGCCCACCAGCTCGGTGATCCATTCGAGGGCTCCCTTTCGGATGAGACTCTGAAGCGCTTTGAGCGAGCTGCGGCGGACGCGGCACAAAAATTTGCAGAAGTCGCGAAGTCTTACGATATCGACGATGGACAACAATTCATGTTACAAGGATTCCGCGGCAATCACGCTTGGGAGCGGCAGTGGACCTACGTTAGTTGTTGGCACATAAACGTACATGAGTCGGCCGCAATGTGGGCTGCGTATGGCAAACGATCCGACTCAATAGCAGTCAGATCGACAATGGGCCGGCTTCGATGCTGCATTGAACAGCATCAGGAACCACCGCATGGTTTTCCGCTCATGGCAAAAGTTCGTTACTTGGACTACGCTAAGGAAGCCGTCGAAACGGGGTGCGTCTTGGCTCCGCTACTTCAAAAGCGAAAGTCCTTCGAGCACGAGCACGAGCTACGTGTTCTCTTGCAGCGGCTCCCTCATATGGGGACGCCCGGGATCTGGGGGCAGCGATACGACGCGATGCGACCTCCGGTACCAGGAGTAAGGTTGGCGGTCGACCTGTCCGTCTTGATCGAGGGAATATTTGTTGCTCCGGACGCCGCGCCCTGGTTTTTGAAGGTTGTGCGAGAACTCGTGGCAAAGTACAGTCTTACTGTCGACGTCACGCAGTCGGCGTTGCTTGAAGGAAACCCGGTCTTTTGAACTTGAAATGGTCGACGCGGACGCCGAAACTTCGCAGTTGCAGCTGACGGGGCCTTCGCATTGCTCAGTCGCCGCAGCCGAACGAACGGACGTTAGGAAGACCAACGAGCATCGATGCAGATGACAAAAGCGGCATACCTGGAAGCAAGCTACGAAAACGTCGCGGCGGAATGCCCGAGCTGTGGCGTCCGTAACGTTTACAATCGCGCCACCGACATCGGCCACTTCGATGCAATTGCGAATCACCGAGTCGTTTGCTTCAATGATGCGTGCCAAGTGAGCTTTGACATTTGCGGCGACCTTATCAACCCAGCACATGAGGCTCTAGTGCTAGATAGTCGTGAGTTCTTAAAGGAGAAGAGATACATGCAGGCCGTACTGAGTGCCGCCACGGCGTATGAATCGCTTTTCAGTCATTTCCTTCGGGTGGAGCTGGTTTATCGTCCGTCACGGCGCGACGCGACCTCTCAGAGAGATGAAATCGACTGGCTTAACGCTGCCGCGCGCGCGCTCCAGGACAAGACCGCGGGTCACTCTTTCGAGGCCATGCGGCGGATTTTTCTGCGACTAGCTATCGACAATGTCCAGCCCTCAACTCTCGCGCAGGCCGACGAATACATTGGCGGCATCCCGAACCGTCCTCCGAAGGTTCCGAGGTCGGACATCGAAGCGATCGCTGATGAACCCCGACGCGAGACCCTTCTTCAGATTTACGATTCGTGCCTGGCGAAGTTACGGAACGACATCGTCCACAAGAAGGCGTACCGGCCGCACCTTGCTGAGACCACGGCCGCCGTCGAAGATACCCTGCAAATCATTTTCCGCTTCGGCCAGCTCTACAATCTTGCAAACGATAACTACCACTTGAACGAGACAGTCGATGACCCTTGAGTGGAACATCAACTGCCGGCTGCCCAACTCACGCCCTGAAGCGGACCGCACGAGGGTCAGGAAGAATTTTAGATTCGCAGCTGAACGCGCGAACATTTAGACAGACGCGCGTTGCCTGGCCCTCGTGCGCGAGCCAATTTCAGCGATGCCGGCCGCCTTCATCGCTCCCTTCAATGCCCGTCGTTTTTCGGATAGGCTTCAGCGCTTGAGGTCCAGATGACAAAATGGTTCCACTCGCGTATTCGTGACGCGCGCGATCAGGCAGGACTGTCACAAGAAGACCTCGCTGAAAAACTTGGCGTAACAGGCGCGACTATTTCGAATTGGGAGAATCGCGTCTCCGAGCCGAGAGACGAGCAGCGCGAGCGGGCGATCGCGTGGGCAGAAAGGATCGAAAACGGGCCCAATCGCGGCCGAGCAAGACGCACTGGTGCGCATGCGGCGAAGGATGACTCCGATGAGGAATCGTCGAACGGCGCCATAGGCTCGCTGCGGCAGGTCTATGAATATTGGCCGCAGTCCCGCATAGCCGAGGCGTTGAGCGTCAGCCAAGCAACCGTAAGCAATTGGCTGCGCACCGGAAGCGTGAACGCTAAATACACCGACACACTGCGTCGCCTTAGCGGGGAACTCCAGAAAGAGTCGCGCGGCGGCACCGTACCTGCAAAAACAAGCGAGGGCGACGTTGAAGAAACCCAATATGGCGAATGGCTCCGGTCTGAGCTTGAACGGCAGGAACTAAACGCGGTTGAACTAGCACAACGCTCCGGGGTTCATGTCAATACGATCCTTGCACTGCTGGAAGGTCAGACAGAAAAACCGCAACAGCGTACACGGCATCGCATTGAAAAAGTTCTGCAAGCAAAGGGTACACCGCTTCCAGAGCCAGAGGCTGGACAGGAGCCCTGGTACTATACCAATCTGGATTGGACGAGTGAAGAGATCGACCAGGCTCCGGATGAACCGGGAGTGTACATGATCCACGACAGGCTCGGTCGCCCAGCATACATAGGCGTTGCTCACAAAGGGGCGGGAGGCATTCGCGGCCGCTTGCGAAAACACAACGAACTCCGATGGACCTCCGATCGGAGGGTCGCGTACAAGTTCAGCTATGCCTTATCTGCGCGGATACCTCGTAGCGATCCCTATGAACTTGCGAAGGCGTTAGAGAAACTCCTGATCAAATTCATGGGTAACGCGATCCTCATTAACGAAAGGGAGGTCGAGAACATCGCCGAGAAATAACGAGTAGATGATATCGAGCGCTGTCTAACTCCGCGTCCTGAGGCATCCCCTCGATCGGGGGGCTGATTCGGGGAAAAAGTTGGGTTTTGGGATCGACGTGCATGGAGGTCGCTAATCTATTGGCGCTTGCGACATCCCAACAGATCTGGAGACCCGCATGCGCACGAGTGCTCTATCCCAATGGCTCGACAATCGCGCCGTCTGCGGACACGCGTCGCGTGTGGCGGCGCTGACCCGTGTCGTGCGGGCGCTACTCACAGACGGTAGGCTTTCGCTCACGTTCTCGGCCGTTTGTCTGGGTGCGGATTCCGTTCAACTTGAGCGCTCGTTCCGGCGGGACTTAAGAAGACGTTCCGGAGCATTTCAGAAGCTACTGAGTGAGCTGGCACTCCGTCTTGCAGTTGGTCTCGGTGCACATGCCGATCGCGTTGGCGCGCCCGAGCGGTTTCGTCGTGTCCGCTCCGTCCTGCTGAATCGTCGCCAGGTTGCTCGTGCCCTCGACGGTCTCGATCTGGTTCACGCAGGGGCCGCTTGGGAATGAGCAGAGCGGGTTGTTGTTTCCGCAGAGGCACGGGTTGCTCGCACAATGATTTTGCTGGTCGCAGTTCTGAATCGTTGCGCAATTCGTGTTCTTCGTCGCATCGCTGCTGTCGAAGCACGACGACACTTGCGTTGCGCATTTCGAGCAGATGCACTGAGAGCAAGCATCGTTGGTCGGATAGTTCTTGCAAGCGGAGGCCGTGGTCCCACCAGTGCCCGTCGTGCCACCGGTGCCCGTCGTGCCACCGGTGTTCGTCGTGCCACCGGTGTTCGTCGTGCCACCGGTGTTCGTCGTACCACCGGTGTTCGTCGTGCCACCGGTGCTCGTCGTTCCGCCGGCGCTCGTCGTTCCGCCGGTTTCAGCTCGGCCACTGCTCGTCGTTCCGCCGCTTTGTGTGCCGCCCGCCCCGGACGTACCGCCCGTCGCGACACCGCCGGATCCGCCCGATGAGTTGCCGCCGTTCGCGCTCCTGCCGCCTGTGTCCGTCACACCACCGCTGGAGGCGCCACTCCCTCCGCCAGAGTCACCCCCGCCGTTGCCCTGCGCACCCGCGCCGGCGTCGGCCGCACTCTTTCCGCTGACCGTCCAGTCGCTTAGCAGCGCTGGGCATCCCGTGAGCGCAACGGGCAGTAAGAGCGCGATCGCCAGCGAGGCGCGCATTCAAAACCTACCCGCAATCCCCGCCGCGCATCACGAGCGGGTCGAGTATCTGAGTCGGATCGTCGTCGTGGCCCGTCGCCATCATCGGTGGAGCCTCGCGGGGAAGGTTGTCGACGATCGGTTCATTGTGGCGTTCCGCTGGCGGCTCGCCCCTTCAGAACCATTGCGACTGGACGGCCTTGCTCGCGCGATACTGCCGTCACGCCGGTGAGAACTGTCATGGGATGGCCCTCCAGAAACGTGCGACCAACCGGCATCTTGCTCGCGTGTCCGCGCTCCTGCGTGTCGGAAGCTAAGCCGATTGCAACCGAAGTATAGAACTCATGCGTTCCGGGACGCAAAGGTCCTGTGCGGTCACCAGCGCCCGTAGCGGCGAATCCGTGGACCCGGAAGCGCGGGAAATCTGCAAGCGGGCGGGGTATCCTGAGCGAGATGATCACTTACGAATCGAGCGAAGCCTGCGTCAACTGTTGGAGCCCCGTCGAAGCGGAAGACGAGACGTCCGGTGAAGAGGGTGAACGGATCGCGCAGGCGCTCGCCCCCGTAGCGTCGACCGTCGGACGCCTTACGACAGGCGATTGTCGAACTCGACCTGCACGCGCGTGCGCGGAGGATCGAGGGGGCGGTCATGATCGCCAGGGGAAGGCCGTTTCGCCGCCACGGTCGCTGAGGCTCGCGGGGACCTTTGCGTCCCACGACGCATGAGTTCTATAATCCGGGTTCTGTCCGCCGAGCTTGCGGCTCGGAAACGGGAGCGCGATGCCGGTTCGATGCATGCTTCTGGATTCTGATTGCGGTTCTCGTCGGGGTGACGAGCCTCCTGTTTCGTTTCGAATGGCTCGCAGGGATCATTTCTCGTGAAGGCACGAGCTGCTGACGGGGCAACGCCATGAACGGGTGGTCGACAACGTTCTGCGCGAGGCTCGGCGGATGACCGCGACGGGGCGCGACAACAATCCGGTCACCGAGCTGCTCGATCCACTCGTCCTACGGGCGCGGGACCGCGTCGGACAGCTGCTACGCGAGAAGTGGCGTCTGGAGGTGCTGCTCGGCGTCGGCGGTATGGCGGCGGTCTATGCCGCGACCCACCGCAACGGGAGTCGTGGCGCGGTCAAGATCCTTCACACTGAGCTGAGCGTCAGTGCTGACATTCGTACGCGCTTCCTACGAGAAGGCTACGCCGCGAACTCGGTCGGTCACGATGGGGTCGTCCGCGTCTTCGACGACGATGTTGCCGAAGACGGAGCTGCATTCCTCGTGATGGAGCTCCTCGACGGCGAAACTCTCGAGGAACGCCGCCAGCGTTACGAGGGCCGGCTCAGCGAAGACGAAGTGCTCTCCGCCACCGACCAGCTCCTCGACGTGCTTGTGGCTGCGCATGCGAAGGGCATCGTCCACCGGGACCTCAAGCCCGAGAACGTCTTCCTCACCCGTGATGGCCGCGTGAAGATCCTCGACTTCGGCATCGCGCGCCTTCGCGAGTTGTCGTCCGCCGCGAGCAAGACCACCCGGAGCGGGGCGAGCATGGGGACGCCGCACTTCATGTCCCCCGAGCAGGCGCGGGGCCGCTGGGAAAACGTCGATGGGCGCAGCGATCTCTGGGCTGTGGGAGCGACGATGTTCGAGTTGCTCTCAGGGCGACTGGTGCACGAGGGTGAGACGTCGAACGAAGTGCTGCTTGCGGCGATGACGAATCATGCGCTCGCGCTGGCATCTGTTGCGCCGAACATCGCGCCGTCGGTCTGTTACATTGTCGACAAAGCGCTGCGTTTCGAGCGTGAGCGACGCTGGCCGGACGCTGCCAAAATGCAGGAGGCCGTCCGGCACGCCTTCCACGATCGGCACGGCGCGCCGCTCTCGACAGCGCCGAAGCTCACCGTACCGGCGGAGGTGCCCAACAGGACGCTGCCCGGCGCAGAGGGGACGGTGCGACAGCGACTCCCCACCACGGCACAGCCGGTCGCTCACTCCGAACCACCGGCTGCACGCGTGTTCGGACCGCTCCCGCCAAACCGACGACGGTTCGTGCTCGTGGGCGCGGCTGCGGCGCTTTGCCTTTTCGCCGTGGGGCTTGCGGTCGTATTGACGGGGCGCACCTCAACGAGGGCCGTTGCGTCGAGCAGCACCAAACCCGCCGCGTCCGAGCCCGTGTCCGTCAGCCCTTCAGCCGCCCCCGCTGTCGCTTCTGCCGCACCCGAGCTGGCCGTTACGCAGCTCGCTCCACCTACTGTCTCGGCTCCGCCCGCGCTTGCCATTACCGACCTGCCGAGAGCGGTCACTGCTCCTGCGCGAGCCGCGATAGCAACGCCCGTCGCTCGCCCCGCACTGATTGCGCCGCCGGTGGCGTCTGCACCCCCCGCATCACAACCGACCAAGCCGAATTGCAACCCGCCGTACGATCTGGATGCACACGGGGTCAAGAAGTGGAGGGCAGAATGTTTCTGAGATGCTGCGTCTCCGCGGCTGTTGTTGGTATCGCCCTCTCGCAGGTCGACGCTGCGTCCGCGGCGGACCCTACGAAGGAGGAGTGCATCGCGAGCAGCGAGCGCGGCCAAGAGCTGCGCAACGCAACGAAACTGCGCGACGCGCGCGCTCAGTTCTCGATCTGCGTCGCGGCGAGCTGCCCTGGACCGATTCGCGAAGACTGCGCCCAGCAACTCGACGAGGTAACTAAAGAGATACCCTCCATCATCTTTCAGGTGAAAGACGCGTCGGGCAACGACGCCACCGGCGTGCAGATCACCGTGGACGGGCAGCCCGTCGCTGGCGGGGCAGGCACGGTGATCGACCTCGACCCAGACGAGCACACGTTCAGTTTCAAAGCAGCCGGGTTGAAGAAGATCGAAAAGGAGCTCGTCCTGATCGGGGGAGTGAAGGAACGGCGTGAGGTGGTCATCCTGGCTCACGATGAGGCGGCGCAGCCTGCGATCGCGACCTCACCACCAACAAGCGAAGCGCCCGGGCGATTGGCGCGCCCGCCGACCCTCGCTTGGGCGGCGTTTGGAGTCGGCGGTGCAGGCTTGGTGCTCGGCGTCACCGCGGGCCTCGTGGCGGGCGGAAAGCACTCAACGCTCGCGGGCGAGTGCAATGACGACGCAGATACTTGCGCGGCGCGATACGCCGGGGACCTCGACTCGTTCCACACCTGGAGAACGATTTCGACGATTGGGTACGTCGTCGGCGTGCTCGGCGTCGCGGGCGGTGCGACGCTCTGGCTTACGGCGCCGAAAGCGCGCAGCACGACGACGGGCGTGTGGCTCGGACCCGCATCGGCGGGGATCGCGGGGAAATTTTGACGATGCGCGCCTCGCTCGCGATCGCGCTCGTACTGCCCATTGCGCTCACGGGATGCCCGGCACTGCTCTCTGACTGGAACGTCGCCACCGAAAGTGGCGCGCTTGATGCTTCAGTTGACGCGACGGGTCCTGATGGGGGCAGCTCCGGCTTCGGCGGTGGAAGCACCGGCAGCGGTGGTTCATCGTCGGGCGGTTCGGGAGCTTCAGCGGGCGCCTCATCGTCGGGCGGCTCATTGTCGGGCGGCTCGGGCGGTCCGTCATCGTCGTCAGGAGGCGCGTCGAGCTCAGGGGGCGCGCCCGGCTCGGGCGGCGATGCCGATGCTTGCGCGCTCGTCACGCACTCCGACGGGGTCGGACAGACATGGCAGGACTGCACACCGTTGAAAACTTGTGATGAGACCCAAGCGTTGAGAGCATGCCTCTCGTATTGCGCGGCTAACGGCGGGTGCCAGTGCGCCACCGCCAACAACTTTTGCAGCGGGAACGTCGTTCACACCCCGTACGATTCCCTGAGCGGCACCGAGCTCGCATGGAAAGAGGGCGCCACCGAGTACGGAGAAGGTGAGGTACTCCGCGTAACGATCGGCGCCGGCTACAGCTCTTGCGCCTACGCAGGAGAATGGGAGTAGTCTTCGAGCTCGTGATGGCCGCCGATCCATGACTGTGCTCGTCGAACCACAAGAATGGACAAGCGTGGAAGTCATCACCGAATATTCGGACCAAGGAACGTCGCTCCGGTGAACCCGCACGCCGACAAAGCGCGATGCGCGTAGCAACGACGCTCAAGCCACTCGACTCGCAGCAGTTGCATGGCTGGTCAAAGCATCGATCGGAGAAACGTCGTAGGCCCAGGGCGGGTCGTGAAATTGGACGGATCAGTGAAAGCGCCCGTCCAGGAGGGTTGAAGGGCGGCGCTACGCGGCATAGCTTCAAGTCAGACCGACGACACTCGGTTCGGCGCGACGCGAGCTGCTGCAATAGTGCGAATGTCGGGTCAAGCAAGCGTTCGTCGCGGAGCCCGCCGCATCCACCTGTGTCGGTGCACATCTTCGCGTCGAGGGCGCTCGTTGGGGTCAGTTCGTCGGAACGTTCGTGTCCGAGCATTTTTGCCGGGCCGCGCGTGGCATGCGTGGTTTGGATGGACCGCCCGCGCTGATTTGCTGGAGCAACGATACGGCGCTAACGTAGCGGCGATGGCTCAATCGGTGCCGAACCCGCCGCCAGGATTTGAATCGCTCTCGGTCAGTGAGAAGATCGAGTACGTAGAGTCGCTGTGGGAATCGATTCTTGATCGAACCGAGCTTCCGATCCCGGACTGGCATCGCGAGCTCATCCGAGATCGTCTTGAGGCTTACCGCGCCGACCCGTCTGGGGGTCGTCCGTGGTCAGAAGTGCGTGCGGAACTAGAACACCGATATCCGCGTCGCTGACGTTGACGCAGTTCATCCTCTGGCCATCGGCGCAGGCCGACGTTGACGCAGCGCTGGCGTGGTACGACCGACGGGCCTCCGGTTTGGCGCGGCGATTGCTCGATGAACTCACAGTTGCGTTCGATCGGATCACTGGGAATCCATTCCAGTTCCCGCTCATCGAAGAACCGGTGCGTCGCACGCTTCTCCACAAGTTCCCTTACAGTGTCTACTATTTGATCGAAGAGGAGATTGTCGTCGTGATTGCTGTTGTTCATCAGAGGCGACATCCGGATACATGGAAACGAGGCGGGTGATCGCAGTCTAGCTGCCGCCCTGAGTCACACGAGGGTTTCCGCCGCCTTCTACGGCTGAGCCGCAATCAGATCCGTCATCCACGGGACGTCGGGGGCCGGCGAACCGGTGAGGCCGGTGAAGAGGGCTTGCCAGTCTTCGTCGGTGAGCCGCTGATAGTTCTCGGTGATCATCTCGTAGTAGGAGCCGACGAGGCCCATGTACGCGCGGGGCCCGGTGCACGAATTGGTGGTCACGACGATCTCGCGGGCGTAGCCCGTGCCGACGTGGAGAACCCGGCCGACGTCGGCGCCGGTCTCGTCGGTTGGCTCGGTGTGCACGTCGGCGATTGTCGGATCGAAGTTCAGCGGGTCGCCGAAGACGAGCTTCGGGTACCAGCCGTCGGCGGTGCCGCCGCCGCAAACTTCTTGGATCGTGACGGCCTGGTTGATGAACGCCATCTGGTCGGCCGTGAACGAGGTGCCCGAGCGCTCGTACTCCGCCATTGTCTGGAGGGTCGCGGCGGTGGTGCGCAGATTCGCGAAGTAGTCGAGCAGTTCGGCCTTGAAGCTCGTATCGGGCGCGCGGTCCGCGACGGGGACGACGTTGTTGGTCGCGTAGTCGGCGAACTTCACGAGGTTCGCGAACAAGTCGGGGTACGGGTCGACATAGGCGTCGGGGAATTCGCAGCTCGCGCCTCCCGTGTACGACTGCTTGACGTAGAGGATCGTGTCGTGGCGGAGCTCGGCCCACGAGAAGAGCTGCGCGTTCAGCATGCGCCGGTTCCACGGCTCGGTCCCGATGACGGACGGTAGCCCGGCGCTCGTCGGATCCGCGGTGACGGCCGGATCTGGCGAGAGCGCGCGGAGGGACGAGAGCCAGAGGTCGTAGAGGTTCGCTCCCCAGAACGCGTCGTCGTGCTGATCGACGAGCACCCGGAGCGATGCGAGATCCGGTGCGTAGTGGTACTTCGCGATCTCGGGCGCGAGGAGCGCTCCGGCCTCGTCGTTTCCGAGAGCCGCGAAGCCGACGTCGAGTGGGCTGGGCATCATGCGCTTCACGGTGCCCCCCTGGACGCGGTCGAACACGACGTTGGAAAAGACGTACGAGTCGATCGTGAAGCGCTGCCCGAAGACGAGGAAGCTCCGGTTCAAGGGGAGGGTCCCGGCCTTCGCCAGGCCGTTGATCATGATGTCGCTCGAGATGAGCTGTGAGCCCCAGCCGCCGTCGAGGATCGTCTGCGCTATCTTAGCGTCCGGTAGATCCGCGGTCGTTGCGTTCGCGGCGGCGCCGAGCGCGGTGAGCAGGCCGTCCACGTCCTCGACGCGCATGCTGTCGCTTTGCCCGACGAAGGCTTGAATCACGCCGTCGATCGCGGCATGGCGCGCGAGGCCGTCCGCGCCGAAGAGCGAATGCAGCGCGAGCATCGCGTCGAACTGCCGTCGTGAAAAGACCTGCGTGCCGTTCGATTGCGTCTCGATGAGCCGGAAATCGATGCGGCCGAGCCACATCATCGCGCGGAAGTACTGGCCGAGTTCCGCCGTGTCCGTGTAGTGCCCGCGCGGTTCGAACTGCGAGAAATCGATGTCGCGAGCGACGCCGAAGATCGTGATGTTCTGGTCGCCGCTCGCCGCTTTCGCGAGCGAGACGAAGCTCGCGACGTCGGCCGCGGACGCGCCGGCGACGGGCGCCGCGGGCAACCCGGTGAGGAGCGAGACGGCGACCGCGAGAAAAAAGTCCGCGTCCTTCTTCGCCGTGTCGTCGATTCCCGGTGCCCCGGGGAGCGCCTGATTCAGGTTCGTGAGGAGCGTCGTCAGCTCGGGGATGAGCACGTTCAACTCCATCTGCTCGAGGATCCGATCGTACGAACGATGAACCGCGTCGAGGATCGAGTCGGCGGAGACGTAGAGCGGCAAATGGTCGGCGTAGGCCTGCTGGTAGCCGTACGTGAAGGTCGGGAACTGGCGGTCGGAAATGACGAAGCCGTTCTTGCCGAGCGTGTCGAGCGCCGCCGCCGACAACGGCATCGAGGAGGCCTGGATCTTGTCGAGCCCCGCGGCCGCCTTCGGGTCGTAGCCGAGGCCCGTGACGTAGGTTTGGCCGTACCGTGAAGCGAAGCCCGCCGCGTCGAGCGACGCGACGCCGGCGAGGGCCGCTTGCGCCGTCGCAACGGCCTGGGCGTCCGTCGCAGGCCGTGTGACCGCCACGCTGGTCGCGTCCGTCGGCTTCTCGCCGTCGGGGATGTCCGGACCGCCGCGCCCGCTTGCGTTCGGGTCGGCGGGTGACGGCGTGCCGCGACTCGACGCGCTCGAACACCCGAACAGAAGCGAGCCGACGGCGAGAGCAACGAGCGTGCGATGGAGCATTAGCTAATTCCCCGGTTTTCGAGGCCGTTAGGAGCACGCTCCGTGCCACCGTGTGCTCCCCTCCCGACTGCCGATGATGTAGCAAATGCTCGGGTATCTCGCACCGTCGCGACCCGTTCGATGGCACAGGTTGGGCCGCGCTTCGCGCGAAGACGGCGCGAGCGCCCCGTCAGGTTCCCGTCGACGCCCGCGGGTTCACTTGTGGACGAACGGATTGAACGCGAGGCCGCTCGGGGTCGACGCGCCAGCGTGGACTTCCATCGACGTCTTGACCGTCACTTCGGCGACGGCGGGCGACGCTCCGCCGGACGCTCGGAATCCGTCCTTGATTCCGTCGAGCACGTCGGCCTCGAAGTTGACTCGCCGGGCTATGAACGATCCGCACGACGACCATCGGATACCGCACCGTCGCGGCGACGTTGGCGATCCTTGCATCGTGCACCACGCGACGAAGGTTCACGACCGTAGGCGCGAATTCATCTCGTACCGCGGCCGGCACCTTCGCAGCGGCCCCCCGACGCAGCTGGAGAATCGGCGCGTCCGCCGCAACGGTCGCTCGCACGCGCATCGACCGAGAAGCGCTGCGCACCTCGATGCACGCGCCGGTGCATTGACGTGCCTCCGCGTGCATCAACTTGCACAACTGACGCCGATGCCACACATCGCACTTCGTCTCGACGCGCGCGCTCGTCGTTCTCTCGAAATGAAGTGGATCCGACAATGCGCTTTGGAGTATCGGTGACGGGTCCGTGAGGGACGCGAAGTCGGACGCGAAGCGTCCAGCTTTGTGGTCGGTGGACGTCGGAACGATGAGGAGCGGATGATGCAACAGAGTTCGAAGCCCAGATTTCTCGTGACGTGCGTGCTAACCGCGGTCGTCGCGCCCTTCCTGGGGGCGTGCGGTCAAAGCGCCGATTCCGTCGGAGGAAATGACCCGATCGGCACGGTGAAAGACGATCTGTTCGTCAGATCGACCGCGATCTGGACGCAGCCGTCGATCCCGGTGTGCTGGGAGACGTCGGGCTTCGCTTCCGAGAAGGCGATCGCTCGCGACGAGGTGGAAGGCTCGTGGGGTTCGGAAACGGGCGCCAGTTTTTCGGGCTGGGGAGCGTGCACCGGCGGAACGGGTCCGATCCGCATCGCGATCGCCGACGCGACGCCCAATACGCCGTTCCTAGGTTCGAACATCATCACTGCCGACCCGGGCATGACGTTGAACTTCACGTTTGCGAAGTGGCCTTGCTCGTACAGCGAGGGCATCTGCATCGATGGCACCGCCGGTCACGAGTTCGGCCACGCGCTCGGCTTCGCCCACGAGCAAGACCGAAGCGACACGCCGGCCTCGTGCAACCAAACGAGCCCCAAGGACCCCTCGCAGGATCAATACGGGGACACGAACTACGAGAGCTGGGATCAGCGCTCGATCATGAACTACTGCAATCCTCTCTGGAACAACTTCGGCCGGCTCTCGCCGACCGACATCGCAGGCGCGTCGCAGTTCTACGGAGGGCCGCGCTCGATCTCGGCCATCCCGTGGTCGGGTGGCCAGTTGGCGTTCTATCGCGGCACTGACGGCGCTCTCTACCAGCAGCTGGCCTACGACGCCGGCGGCGGCATCTTGTGGGACCGCGGTGGCTATCTTACGAGCGACGTCGCGGTCGTCTCCATGTCCACGAATCGCTGGGACGCGTTCGCTCGCGGCGGCGAGGGCGATCTCTGGCACATCGCCGGCAGCGGCGTCACCGCCGGGAACTGGGAAGACCTCGGCATCAATTTCCAGGGTTCGCCCTCGGTCATCTCGCGCGGCAATGGGTCCATGGACGTGGTCGTGCGCGGTAACGACAACGCCGTGTGGCACCGCGCTTACGTCCCCACGAAGGGCACCGGCAGCTGGCGCGCCTGGGAATCGCTCGGCGGCAACATCCAGGGCACCCCGGTGCTCGCCTCGTGGGCTCCGAATCGGCTCGACGTCTTTGCGCGCTCCTACGACGGCTCCCTCGCGCATCAATGGGCGGACGGTCCCCAGTCGAACCCAACCTGGGGCACCTTCGAATCTCTGGGTGGGTTGTTGTATGGAATCCCTGCCGCCATGCGCTTCGTGAACCCGGCAGGAGTCGCTGGCGTCGTCGTCTACGTTCGCGGAACGGATCAGGGTCTCTACCAACAATACTACGATGGCATCTGGCATGGTTGGCAGGGTCCGCTGGTTGCCAACATCGCCGGCAACCCCACCGTTCAATGGGACGGCGCCGAGACCGTCGTCGGCTATCGCAATGCCAACGGCACGCTGGGTCTGTTCTGGTGGGCGCCGGGTCAGTGGATCGCTTCCGAATCGGTGAGCGGCTTCACCTTCGGCGCTTCCCCCACCATGACCTTGACCGGTCAAAGCATCGGCATCTTCGCCCGCGGCACCGACAATGCTCTCTGGCGCATCGCCGGCACGGGAACGACGTCACCCGGATCGTGGAGTCAGTGGATGAGCTTCGGCGGCAGTTTCAAATAGGCTGCCCCATCCGTCGCGCCCTCGCTCGCACTGCGGGCGGGGGGAAGCTCTCGGCCGCGGTACTTCGGATTGTACCGGCGATGGTGATCCGCTGAACGGTTGCTTGCCGCGCTGAGCGGTCAGGTCCAGGTGAACCGCGCTTCGGCGCTGCGCAGATCCTTCGCGACGATGAGGTCGACGTGGGCGTTCGCTCCGGCGCTCTTCGCGAATCCCCACAAGGTGCCGTGCCAGACGTGAAAGTAGTTCGGATATTTTTTCACCTGCTGCGCGATATCTTCGAAGACCAGCGCCACGCGGTCGGCGGGGCCGCGCTCGAAGCGCAAGGTGCAGAAGTCGTCGAACACCAGTGGCCAGCCCTTCGGAACCATCGACACGAGACGCGCGGGATCGTTCCCGAGGATGCGGCCCATGCCCGACACGAAGCTGCGGAACAGCGGGCGGGCGAGCAAGTGCTGCATGCTGTCGCGCCAGCACTCGATGGCGCGCTCCTGCCCCACGAGTGCGATCAGCGCGTCGGCCACGAAGTGATCGTGCTCGATGGAAAACCAAGACGTGCGCGTGCTCGTCTCGAGCAGTTCGAGGGTCTCCGCGGGGAACGTCGCGAGCACCTTGGCCCGCAACCCCGGCTCGAATACGTCCATGAAGTCGAGGAGATCCCTCACGGCGCTAACGCGGGCAGCGGGTCGGCGAGCGGACATCACCTGTCAGCATAGGCCAACTCGACGGCGCAGATCCGCAGAACGGAGTCCGGCTTTGAAGAACTCGGGAAAGCGCTGAATCGCGAGCGGACGATCGGCCGCACTCGGCGTGGTTATCGGACGCGTTCGACGTCCACGCTAGCAACCCGCGCCTCCCCACACCGTCCATTGACACATTCGCCAGCGCACTCCGGATGTTCCGTCGTCGTCCCGTCCGGCACATAGGACGTCAGTCCATCGACGCTGAGCCCGCACACCTGTCCGCTCTGACGCGGTGGAAGGCAGCGCCCGGAGTCCGTCGGGCCCGAACCGTCGCAGTGGAGGCCGTCGGCGCATTCGCTGGAGGAGCGACAGGTGGCGCCGCTGGGGAGAGTGCCTTGGAAGAGGGCGCGGCACGTCTCTACTTGGGGGAGCGACGCGGATTGGGTGAAGTCGCAGGTGCGGTAACGTTGGGTCCAATCTTGGATGCAGCGGTCTACTTGGGGCGCGCTGACGAGTTGGAGGGCGCCGGTCGAGAGGGAGTCGCTCAGGGACTTTTCGCATTGAGCAACGACGGTGACTCCGGGGCGCTCGTGGGCGCATTCGGCGCGGCGGGTGCGGGGGAGCTCGTCGAAGGTTCGGCAGAGGCGTTCGACGAGGGCAGAGGTTTCGGGCTTCGACGACGCTGGCGCTATACCCGTGAATCGCGAGCCGGTCGCGTGATCGTCGGCTCGGTGAATGCTGGATTGCATGAGAAGCGGTGGCTCGCTGGGTCGCGCAGCGACGACGCGAAGGACGGCCCACCCGAGGCCGACGCTGGCGAGTGCGACGTTCAACGATGAGTAGGCCCAGCGCGAGAACCACGGGGTGGTTTGGATGCGGCGGAGGAGGACGAGGAGGGGGACGAGGATGAGGAGCTGGCCGAGCTCGACGCCGAGGTTGAAGCCGGCGAGGGCGGCGGGGATTTCGGAACGGGGGAGAGCGATTTCTCGGAGGGCTCCGGCGAAACCGAAGCCGTGCACGAGGCCGAAGGCGAAGGTGGCGATGTATCTGCGGGAGCCGTTTCGGCGGAGCAGGTTCTCGAGGCCGACGTACGCGACGGACACGAGGATGAGCGGCTCGATGATCCGCGGACTGGGATCGAAGAGGCCGAACATGCTGAACGCGAGGGTGAGGGAATGGGCGACGGTGAACGCGGTGATGGCGAAGAGCGTGGCGCGGAGCGGCGCGGGGAGGAGCGCGACGCCGAGCAGGAACAAGAGGTGATCGGCGCCGCTCAGGATGTGTTCGATTCCGAAACGGACGAATCCGAAGAATGAGCTGTGCGTGGCGCTCGACGGAGCCGCGCCGAGGTCGAACTCGGAGTTGCCTTGGTACAAGACCAGGTCGGTGGTCACAGCGCCGCTCTCGACCTGTGCCACGTGCGCGACGTGGCGATGGCCGTGCTCGAGGACGTCGAGGAATCGGAGATCGGCGTGCACGTCGCCCGACGAGGGCGCGCAGCGGTACTCGGTCGCGACGACCAGGCCGTCGGGCGCACTGTCGCGGACGCTGTCGACGCGGCCGTCGCAAGGGCCGCTGGCGGAACGGACGAGGAGTCGCGGAACGAGTTCCTTTTGAAGCGCAGGGACGAGCTCGGCGCTCGACGGCGCGTGGTCCGAGCCCGAAAGGCGCGCCAAGCGATCGAGGAGCTCCGTTCGCGCGAACGTGAGCTCGGCGTGGACGTGATCGCCCTCGACGCCGTACCGACCTTGCGAGACGCCAACCTGATGCGCGCTTGCAACGGGGGACAAGAAGAGTGCGGCGGCGACGCCGAGGGCGGCGCGAAGGAGCGCGGCCGCTCTTTTGGTCATGTTCCCGTCTCCAGCAACGTCTTGGCCTCGTCGGCTTCGAAGCAGTCGAACGCGGGATTCTGTGCAAGCGCGCGACGGATGAGTGCTCTGCCGGAAGTGGTGTCGCCGGTCGCGAGTCGGATCGCTCCCGCGTGAAACAAGAGGCGCGCGTCGGGGGTGCCGACCTGGGCGACTTCGTCGGAAAGCGTTCGTGCTTCTTGGAGCCGCCCCGCGCGATAGAGCGTCCACGCGACGGCGTCCTTCGTGTAGAGCGACGGGCGATCGACGAGCTCGGCCTGGGCGAGGCGAACGGCGTCCTCGGGTTGTCGTTTCTTCGCGGCGTAGAACAAGGCGAGCGCGCGCCGATCGCGGAGGCGGCCTTCCGCGACGACCCAGGCTTCGGCTTCGTCCGCGCCGCGCGCGTCGCCCGCGAGTCGCCTCGCGTCGGCGAGGAGCCACGCCGTTTCGGTGGTCGGATTCTTTTCGAAGGCGCGGTTGAGCAACTGGGCTGCTGCAACGAACTCGTGCCGCGCCATTCGGACGCGCGCCTTGCCAACGAGGGCGGGCGGGAAATCCGGAAGACGGGTGAGCGCGACGTCGAACCCGGCGTCCGCAGCCGGGTAGTCCCCGTCGTGCCAAAAGAGGAGAGCGGTGTCGACGAGGACCCACGCGAGCGGTTCCGGGTCGTGACTCTGGAGTCCGGCTTCCACTGCGCGCTCGCTCGCGAGCTTGGCGCCAGCGCGATCGCCGCGGAGCCACATGAGGTGAGCGGCGCGGCTGTAAGAAGCGAGATCCGGTCGTAGATCGAGCATGCGCTGCACGGCGTGCTCGGAGCCGTCGAGGTCGCCGAGCTCGAGCAGCGCATCGGCCACGATGCTCCACGCGGTCGGGCGATCGGGATCCTGCGCGAGGATGGTTTCGCCGACGTCGCGGGCTTCGCGAAATCGGTGGTCGTTCAGGAGCGCGAACGAGCGCAGTTCGAAGGCCGTGAGGTTCTTCGGCGCGAGCTCGAGCGCGGCATCGGCGCAGGCGTTCGCGTTGAAGTAAAAGCCGGGGTCTGCCGTGGAGCGCGCGACTGCGACCCAGGCGCGACCCAGCGACACCCAGGCGTCGCTCGATTCGGGCTCGAGACGGACGCCGCGTTTTCCGGCAGCGAGCGCGTGCAGGTCGCCGCCTCGGGCGGGAGCCGCGGCGTCGCAGATCGCGCGGGTCCCGGTCGTCGCTGCAGAGCTTTGTCGAACCGGAGCCGCGAGCATCGAGTGGGAGGCTCGCGCCCGGTCACAGGAGAGTGAACCGAGCGCGAGAAGTACGAACGAGAGTGCGCGTTTCATCGAATGAGTCCCTCCCACCGTGCCATCAGGGCGCGGGATGCCCGTGACCCTGGTTGAACCCTTGCCACGGGAGGGCAAGGAACGGCATCGACGCGAGGAATGGCTTGTCGTTCGAGTTCACGTGATCGCTGATCGGGATGGCACCTCCGCTGAGCAGCAACGTCAGGATGGCGTCGGTCACGTCGGTTTGCTCTTGGTTGGGTTTCGCACCTCCGACCAACGGGCGCCCGTTGGGGAAACCCGAATCGATGCCGAGATCGACGCGCAGGACGTCGCCGATGCTCGTGATGGCGTGCGTGTCCGTGCCACCGAAGTTCTTCAGGTTGATGGTGTCGATGATGTCGAAGCGGCCGTTGCCGTCGGGACCGTGCTTCAACGCCTGGACGGTCGCGTCGTCCACTCCCAGCTCCTTGTAGATGCCCACGGCTGCGGCGTTCCGCACGATGACGGGATTGAGGAAGTAGGGTGCGAAGTTGTTGAGGTCGTCAGAGGGTTGCGTTCGGTTGTACTTGTCCTTGTCTTGTAGACCGATGAGCGCTTCGTTCACGAGCGGGATGGCGAGCCTCGAGACTTGCACCCAATCGCCGAAGTTCAGGTTCTGGTCGCTATTTTTGATGTTGAACCTTCGGCGGCTCGCGGCGGCCCAGATGCCCAGGGTTTGCTGGTCGCTCGCGCCGGACGTCGGGGACTTGCCGGTGCCGGTCACTTCGTTCGTCGGGATCTCGAGGACGATCGAGTGGACGTTGAACCCGGCGACTCCGTCCACCGGCGCCGTTCGGCCCGAGGTGATGTCGGCCAGGTCGAAAATCCCGCCGAGATCGACGTAAAATCCGTCGTCGCGAGGGCCTGCCCAGACGCGACCGCCGTCCGAGAGCGGCGTGGTGAACGTCGCGGCGAAGGCGTCGTCGTAGGTTCCGGAGGCCGGCTTGTACACGATGGAATCCGTACGGGGGCCGATGTTCGGCGGAGCCACCGGCGCGTTCTGAACGAGGATCGTGCTCCTTCCTTTCTCGACCTTCACGACCGAGTAGGACTGGTCGGGTGGCGGCGCCGCGATTTGCCGGAAGAACTGCACGCCGTTGAATAGATCCTCCGTCGTGCCGATCTGGTTCTTGGGAACGACGACCAGGGGTTTGGTCTTGAAGAAAATATAGTAGGTGACGGCGTCGGCGAGGCTGTCGGGGCCGCGCGCGATGTGGATCTCGTAACGGACGTCGTCGTCGAACTTGTGGAAATTGGGTCCACCACTCGGTTCTTCGAGAGGGTTGTAGTTGGCGACGATGTAGAGCTTGTCGTGCGCGCTCGGCGTCACCCAGGCATACACGTCCGTATTGTCCGCCGCAGGGTCGAGCGAAATGGCCGGAGCTTCACGATGGCTCGAGGCGTGCGCCAGCGGCATCACCATCGAAGCGGCGAGCGCTATGGAGCTCGCTTGGAGAATTCTGCGCATCTGTTTCATTGTCGTGCTTTCCATTCTTAATTTTGGTGGATCCCTAAAATCACTGTTTCAACACGTAGACGGTGCCGTTGGTGTTGGCTCGGCTGTCCGCCCAGGCGAACACGTTGGCGCCGTACGCACGATGAAGACCGGCCGAGTCGTGGAAGGCGCTGATCGGATCGGTCAGTCGCGAAAGCTCGCCGGTCTTCACGTCCGCGAAGTAGACGAGATCCGTACGCGTGACCGGATCGAGCCCCGAAACGAGGAGCGTCGATTCGTCTTCGGTCAGGGTCACTCCGGCAGGGAAGCCCACGCCGATTCGTGGGACGAGCAAGGACGCCGCGCCGCCACTGACCTTCACGATCGCCGCGAGATTGCCGGACGCGAGGGAGTCGGCGACGTACGCGGTTCCGTCTGTCGCGACGACGACGCCGCCGGGTTCGGCGAACGGCGCGCCT
>CAZDNG010000098.1:0-22574 GCA_964506835.1 uncultured Polyangiaceae bacterium | reverse complement strand
GAGCAGCCACGAAGGACACGTCGTTCATCGGCAACGGTGGGCCCTTGCCGGCAAGGACACATTGTTCAAGGAAGACCTCACGCCTTCCCGGCAAGGCCAGAGCGCTCCCACGCTGGCGGAAATCGCTCCCTTCGCGCGCGTTGTATTCCGTCGACGACACATTGGCTCGGATCAGGTTCTCCGCGACGATGTGCAGCGCGCCGACACGGTCGGGGTTGAGGCTACTGCGCCGAGGACCACGACGACGATCGCGAAAATTCGAGAAATGTAGTGGTGGACACAAAAGAGCCAAAGGATCGGCGGCCGAGTGTCCTTCATGGCGATGCTCTTCCCGACGCGAGTACGGAACGGCGTGGCCGCCGCCCTGAGCTTGCTGGTCGTCCTATCGCCCATCTGTTCGGCGTGTTCGGATCGTCCCGGCGGAAATGGTCCCTCGGGGTCCGGCGGCGCCGATGGGGGCGCGTTACAACCGTACGCGACTTGGTATTCGGCGCTCGACGACGCGGCGTCGCCGATCTTGGGCATCGCGCTTCCGCCGCCTCCGCCGCTGACGAACGCGACGGTTCGTCAAATTGCGCATGTGTCGCAAGGGGGCAGCCGCATCCGCATCGAGTTTTCGAATCGATACGGCGCCGCGCCGCTCACGCTCGCGAAAGTGAGGGTTGCATCGAGCCTCACGCAAGGAGCCATCGATGTGGGAACGGACACCGCGCTCACGTTCGCCGGCGCGGAGTCGGTGACGATCGATGTCGGCAACGATGTCTGGAGCGACGCGGTCGACTTCGACATGGAGGCACGCGACGACCTCGCCGTCAGCGCCTTCGTGTCCGGCACCGCCGACGTACTGACGGAACATCGGTTTGCACAGCGCACGAACTACGTGAGCGTCGGGGATGCGACGAGCAGCGCTGACGTCACGGCGACGGCGCAGGCCATCTCGTCCGGCTGCTGGCTCGAGGAGATCGACGTCTTCCGTTCCGAGCCGGAGAACGTGATCGTCGCCTTCGGCGATTCCATCACCGATGGCAACAATTCCACGGCGAACGCCAACCTTCGCTATCCGGATCAACTGTCCCGGATCGCCCTCGCGTCGAACGACTCGCTGCCGGAGCTTTCCGTGGTTAACGCCGGCATCGGCGGAAATCGCTGGCTCCACGACGGACTCGGCGCGAAAGGCACCGAACGATTCGCGAAGGACGCTCTCGGAGTGACCGGTGTCTCGCACGTCATCATCCTTCTGGGCATCAACGACATCGGCTTTTCGATCTTCTCGGCGGCGGAGGACGTCTCTTCAGCGGATATCATTGCCGCCATGACGAGCGCGGCCCGCGCAGCGAGCTCCGCCCACTTGAAGGTGTTTTTCGGTACTCTCCTGCCCTTTGCAGGCTCGCTCTACTACACCGCCGACGGCGAGACGAAGCGTGCTGCCGTCAACACCTGGATTCGCGGCAACGCCATCGCAGACGGTTTCTTCGACTTCGATCAGCTGTTACGAGATGCCACCGATCCGACGAAGTACGCCGCAAACTACGACAGCGGGGATCACCTTCACCCCAACGACGCGGGTTATGCGGTCATGGCCAAAGGCATCGATCTCGCGAAGCTGAGGTAGCATCTCAACATGAGGCGCCGAGCGTCGGTCACCGCATCGGCCCGGCGCAATCGATGGGGCACGTGGTCGCGTTTTCCCACTCGGGCTCGCAGTCCCCGTTGCCGCAATACCCACCGCAATCTCGCGGACACAGGAGGCTCGTCTCGTTCGCCGTGCAGAGCCCGTCGCCGCAAAAGCCGCAATCGTGGGGGCACGTGCCGAACGACTCGCTCGAGTCGCAGACGCGGTCCCCGCAATAGCAATCGGTAGAACAGCTCGTTGCGTTCTCTCCGGGATCGCAAACCATATTGCCGCAGGAAGGGCAATCGACGGAGCACGACTGGGACGTCTCGCCGGCGTCGCAAACCCCATTGCCGCACGTGCAGTCTCTGGAACAGGTCTGCAGCGTTTCGTTGTTTTCGCAGATCCCGTCGCCGCACTTCTTGCAATCGACCGCGCACGACTTCGCGCTCTCGGAGGGACCGCAGATGCCGTTGCCACACGTGTCGGGGCAGTCACTGGGACACGAGTTCGTGTTCTCGGACGGCTGACAAACACCGTCGCCGCATGAACGGGGGCAGTCGATGGGGCAACTGCTGAGGGTTTCGGGAGGCTCGCAAACGCCGTCGCCGCAACTGGGTGGACAATCCGTCTGACAGTTCTGGATATTCTCGGATGAACTGCAGATGCCGTCGCCGCACGCCTGGCAATCTTGGCCGCACGTTGCGTTCATCTCGTCGGCGTCGCAATAGCCGTTTCCGCAATTGCAATCCTGAGGACACGACGCTGCGTCCTCGCCGTCGGCGCACCGTCCGTCGCCACAGGCTCCGCAATCCGATTCGCACGAGTCGCCGTAGTCCGTGTTGCAATCACCGACGCCGACGCACGTCGTCTGGCCGCACGTGCCGTCGCCGCAATAGCCGCCGCAGTCTCTCGCGCAATCGATCCAGCTTTCGAAGGCATCGCAGATCCCGTTGCCGCACACGGCGGGACAATCCTGAGGACAGGACGCGTTGTCCTCGGCAGGCGTGCAGACGCCGTCGCCGCAAGAGCCGGGGCAATCGCTGGGGCACGTCGTCGAATTTTCCCGGATCGAACAGAAGCCGTCGCCGCACAGATCCGGGCAATCAGCGGGGCACGTGGAGAAGTTTTCGGACGGGGCGCAAACGTCGTCGCCGCACACCGTCGAACAATCCTTCGGGCAATTCACCGACGATTCCGTCGGTCCGCAGATCCCGTCGCCGCAAGAGTCCGGGCAGTCGACGGGGCAGGTCGTCGAGCTTTCCTGCGGAGTGCAGATGCCGTCCCCGCACGTGCCGGGACAATCCTGCCAGCAATCGCTTGCGCTCTCCCGTTCGTTGCAAACGCCGTCGCCGCAGACACCACAATCGACAAGGCACGTGTCACTGGTTTCGGAGGGCTCGCACACGCCGTCACCGCAGAGCTTCACGCCGCAGTCGGCCGGACAGCTCTCGCTGCTCTCGCCCACGTCGCAACGCCCGTCGCCGCAGAGCTTCGCGCCGCAATCGGGCGGACAGGTCTCGCTGTCTTCGCCGTCGTCGCATCGTCCGTCACCGCAGACGACGGGCGCTCGGCAATCGGTCGCGCACGTCGTCGCGGTCTCGCCCGGCTCGCAAATTCCGTCGCCGCAGCGCGCGCAATCCGCGGCGCAGTTCTCGCCGATCGAGCAGATGCCGTCTCCGCACGAGCAATCTTGCGGACAGAGGAGCGGACTTTCGCCGCGACTGCATCGACCATCGCCGCAGCGATTCGCGGATTGCCCGGCCGAGCCGCCATCCGCGCGAGGAGATTCGAGCTCGGTGCGCGCGCAACCGGCGAGCATCGCCATCACGACGAAGCCCAGCGCGAGGCGCCCTCTTCCGTTACGGTGAATCACCCGCCAGCACCCTACGCAGACGCGACGCGATCCCCAAGTAGCAAGAACCGGCAAACTTCGATAGGGGGTGGCGCCGCGGGCTGCCGCAGGAGAAGCGGACTGAAATGTTCCGCGACATGGCCCCGGCGGTCCTTCGCCGCGCCATCCCCGCGGGCGCAACCCGCGAGCCAGATGGATAGGTGGCGCCGGTGCACCGACGACTCCGCTTCGTCGAAGCGAGTCGCCGATCAGTACGCGAGCAGCTCGACGCGATAGCCCAACGATGTTCCGGTGGAACTCGGCGTTCCGGGATTCGCGTAACCCACGACGAGGGCGTTCGACGTTGCGTCGAAACGCGTGGCGATGATCTGACCGGCCTCGACGTCGTAGGTGGTCTGCGTGTCGATCGTGCGACTCTGGGTATCGATCCGCTCGATCGCGCATCCCGTCGAGCAGTGACTCTCCGCGTACTGGGCAGACTGGGTGTCGACCAAGCCGTAAATCTTGGTCCCATCGCCATCCATTCCGATGAAGCGCTCGGTGTCGCGAAGCGTGCCGAGCGAACCGTCCTTGGCGAAGCACACGGCCCCCGACGGCGCGGTCGCCGTGCAATCGGCACCGTAGAGCAGGAGCCGCACGCCTTCTTCGGTGATCAAATGGTTGGCGGGGTTTCCCTCGAAGGCGAACGCCATCGAGGCGGCGAATTCACCGAAGTACGGTGTGTCGCCCAACGACGTGACGGTCGATGACGCATCCACGCGATGCAGGTAGAAGTTCGGCGGCGATAGCTCGATCGGCACGGTGATGAAGTCGTCCTTGCCGGGCACGGTTCGCATGGGAACGCCCTGGTAAGCAGAGGCCGTGTCGCCGCTCATGCCGTTCAGGAGCTTGCCGGCGGACGTATCGAAGACGTAAAAGACGCGGTTGAAATCGTCGCTATTGCCGCACACGACGCGGCTCCCACTCACGAACGCGGCGGACGCGCACGGTTCGGAGAGAGACACTTCTGCTCCGGCAGTGAGCGACAGCGAATAGGTCTGGAGGAATGCCTTGTCGAACACGGCGAGCTCGGTGCCGTCGAAGGCGGCTGCCGTGATCTGTCGCGGCGAGCTCTTGCTCTGGATGACCTTGCCGGTCCGATCGACGAGCGAGATCGACCCTTCGCTGATCACGACGATGCCCGACGTCGTGGTGAACACGTCGACCAGCGAATCTTGCCCGGACGCGAGCGTCACTCCTTTCTTGCCGTGCAAGGTCCCGGCGTCCGCGGACGTACCCCCCGAAGAGACAGCGCCGCCAGAGCCGGAAATGGCTCCAGAACCCCCGAAACCGCCCGTATTCGACGAGCCACCCGTCGCGCCGAAACCACCCGATCCGACTAGGCCACCGGCGCCGATACCGTCACACGAACAAGGACCAAAGTTGTTGTTGGCGTCACACACCTGGGTGCCCGAGGTGCCGTCGGGACACGAGCACTCGGCCTCTCCTCCGGGCGCGGTGCACCGTACCGTGATGGACGTGGAATCACCACAGCCCGCGATCGTGAGTATGGACACGCAAACAAGCCCGAGACCCAGCAACGCTCGGTGAACCATGGAAAGGTTCACCGGACCCTCCAACATCCTCATGACCCAAGCGTAGCGCTCGCGCGTGCCGCGCAGAAGCCCGACCTGAATTGCGCGCGCGCGAATCGCGGACGAGCCTGTGGTCGGATGTGGGATGACGAGGTTTTTCGTTGTGCACCGTTTGACGACCAGATAGAGACTGTCGACAAGGGATGCTTCGAGGCGGAGGAGAACGCAGAGGCGCGCGGCACCTCGCGACGTGGTCGGCGCTGATCGTCGGCGGTGCGGTCATGCTCGCGAGCCGCCCGGCGCGAGCGGACAATCAAGCGTTCACGATGGATCAAGCGTCGCTGCTGGCGACCATCGAATGGGGTACCAACGATCTCGACCTCGGGCTCGGAGCACGCCTCGGCTACACGTTGAATCCCGGCATCTACCTCGGCGGCGTATTCGACTATTGGTTCGGCGAGACTCAGACGGAGACCATTCCTTTCGGGGGCGGCAATGTGTCGGCGAGCGCGCACGGCTGGGATGCGCTCGCCATCGCGGGCTACGACTTCGGACCGACTCCGAAGGTCTTGATTCGGCCGTTCGCCGGCGGCGGCGTGATCCGCGAATCGGCGGAAGCCTGCACTCCGAGCGGCGAGGGCACCGAGACCTGCGTCTCTGCGTCGCATTCGGCGGGCATCGGTACCTTTGGTGGACTGATCGCCGCGCGCATCGATCCGGTGATGCTCGGCGGAGAAGCCCGCCTACTTTTCGGCGACAGCACGTCGTTCGTCATCGGAGCCGACGTCGGCGTTTCGTTCTGAGCAGGCGTGCGGTGCGCGGAGGCGCGTTCGACGCCCTCGTATTTCTCTGCCGACACGACACCTCGTCGGGTCGATTGGCGGACCAGGGTTACTCTGGCTCTCATAGAGTTACCGTGACTCGACGAGCATTGCACGACTGCGTCGCTCATCACCTGGATGAGCACCGCTGGAAGGAGTGCGATGACCATGCAGGGTGCACATCACGATTTGCGTACGCTCCGTCGCGCATTCAACGGCGATCGTTCTCGTCGTTTGTTTTGGCTTTCGATCGGCGCGCTCGCAACCGTCTCCGCGTGCGGGAGCGACACGTCCGGTTCGAAACAAAATGCCGGCGGCAGCGGCGGCGTCAGCGCTACGGGAGGCACCTCCACGACGACGGGCACCGGCGGGGGCTCATTGCCGGCAGGAAGCGGCGGAACGAGCGTCGCGACGGGAGGCACGAGCGCGATCACGACCGGTGGCGGCGGCGGCGCGACTGCAAGCGGGGGCCAGAGCGCGACGAGCAGTGGCGGCGCTCCTGCCGGAAGCGGCGGCTCCGGCTTGGCGAGCGGAGGCTCGGGGGAGTCCGATGCCGGCAGTGGTGACGCCGCGACAGGTGCTGGGGGTTGCACGCGCGCTCTCTTGACGAGCACCGTCGACGCCTACTTCGCGGCGCTCGCTGCGCACGACCCGACGAAAGTAGCGCTCGCGTCGAACGTCAAGCTGACCGAAAACGGCATGACGATGGCCGTCGGCGACGGGCTCTGGAAGACGGCAGGGGCCGTGAAGTTCAAGCGCAGTGCGCTCGATGCGGTGACCTGCAACTCGGTGACTGAATCCGTGCTGCCGGAGGGAACGACCGATCGGATCTTCGGCCTTCGACTCGCGCTCGTCGAGCGCAAGATCACCGAGATCGAAACGATCGTCGTACGCGACGGAGACTACATCTTGAACAATCCAGCCGGGCTCGCCGCGTCGGCGAGCGACGACTGGGAAACCCCGCTGGCCGCCGATCAGCAACCGACCCGCGACGACTTGCAGGCGTTCATGGACACGTATTTCGAGCATTTCCCGGCGGGCGCCTGCAACTTCGCTTCCGATTGCATGCGGCTCGAAGACGGCGGCTCGGTCGGTGCTTGCGAGGACGGATCGATCGTCACGTGCAATCCCAACGCGACGACCGGCGCGGCCAGCATGAAAGCGCGACTTCACGTCCTCGATACCGTCGCGGGGATCAGCGTCGGTTTCACGATGTTCGCCGGCACGTACACCGATTTTCACCTGTTCAAAGTCCGCGGCGGCATGGTCCACGGGGTGCACGCCTGCCTGGCCGCGGCGAGCAGTTCGGGCTGGGATTGAAATTGCGCAGCGACGTGGCGCAACCAGCCAACGTGGCGCGCTGGACTAGCAAGTACCCACGCCGCACTTCGTGAGCGACGAGTCACCAAAGGCTTCGACGTTGACTGAACAGCTCAACGATCGAACCGCGCGATAGCTCCATCGTGATCGGCGTGGATGCGCTCGCACGTTTTTGTTAGTCGGTCCTCGTACCGGTCGGGGGGCTGGAGACGATCATGATCCGCCTTCGTTCGATAGGGTCGAGCCTCGCCATCTTCGCGCTATTCGTCGGCTGCACCGCCGCGAATGCCGAGGATTCGCTCCGAAAAGATGGCGGCGTCGAAGAAGTACCGGATAGCTCGATCGACCTCGCGGTTCCGAGCGACGGCTTTCAATTGCGGAGCGTCGGAGCCGACATCGCGCCCGGGCAGGACATAGAATATTGCGAGATCGGCGAAGTGCCGGGCGACGCGAACGTCACCTATCCCGTGCAATCGTTCGAGCTCGCCAATGCACCGTTCAGTCATCACTTCGTCGTGGCCCTCGCAGAGCCCGGAAGCGACGCCGACGCGGTGCTCAGGACCCTGAACATCGGCGATCGGGTCGTCTGCGACGGCGCCAACTACCAATGGCCGCAGACCGGCCTGTTTCTCCTGGCGTCCGCGCAGACGCCGTACGTCTCGCAATCGTTCCCGCCGGGAGTGGGGACCTTCTTGCACGGTCACCAGCGCATCGTGTTCGACTATCACTATCTCAACACGAGCAACCAAACGATCCGAGCCCACAGCGCGATGAACGTTCACCTCGCGGACGACGGCTCGGTTGAGCACGTCGCCATTCCCTTCAGCTTCTTCAATTTCACGATCGACGTCCCTCCTCTCGGAACGAAGGCGTTCACCGCCGAGTGCCACTTCAAGAACGATCTGACGATCGGGACGCTCGTCCGTCATACCCATCACGACGGTCAAGACTTCTCGGTCTGGTACAGCGGGGGACCCAACGACTCGCAGCACATTTGGACGAGCCAACAATGGAACGAAGACACCGCGTACAGTTTCCCCGAGCCGGCTCTGGTGAAAGCGGGCGACGGCTTCAAGTTCGAGTGCGATTTCGAAAACCCGACCAATAGCGAGCTGCGCTTCGGGATCAAAGGCACGGACGAAATGTGCATCCTGGCGGGCTGGATCTGGGGAACCGGCGACGTGAGGGAATTGCCGCCGCAAGATTGCGGGATCACCTGGATCGACAGCGCCGGGATCGGACACCCCGCCGACGAGAGCGGCGGATTTCCACCCGCCTCCGCCCTGAACGCGAAGCTCTGCCTTTCTGCAGCCGACGCGGTCGGTCAAGCAAAGCTCGCCGACGCCGGCCTGAAAGCGGGCTGCAGTGAATGCGGCTGCGACGCTTGCGGCGACATCTTGATGAAGTGCGCCACCGATCGCGATTGTTCGGCGCTGCTCACGTGCGCCGCCGAGGATTGCGGGGACGCCGGTGTGTGCGCCAAGAATTGCGAAGGCGCGTTCCACACTCACTCATCCGCGATCGGCATGCTGGAACAAGTCGTCGCGTGTCTCGGAAACCGATGCCCGGGCTGCGCTCCCACCGCGGGGAAATGATCGACGGCGAACGGGTTCAACCCTTCGACGCGGGCACGAGACGAAGTTCTGCGGCCATGTTCACCAAGGCGGCGAGAGAGTCGGCCTTCATTTTCCGCATGACCTGACCGCGGTGTGCCTTCACCGTGATCTCGCTGATCCCGAGCTCGCTGCCGACCTGCTTGTTCAACAAACCGGAGACGACGAGCCCCATGACCTCTCGTTCACGACGGCTGAGCGACTCGTAGCGGTCCTGCAACTCCTGAAGCTGCGCCGCAAGACCCAGCGCCGTCTGGCTGCGCTCGAGGGCTTGCCCGATGGCTTCCAAGAGGACGTCGTCGCCGAACGGTTTCGTGAGGAACTCGACGGCGCCCGCCTTCATGGCTCGAACCGTCATCGGCACGTCGCCGTGACCCGTGATGAAGATGATCGGCATGTCGAGCCGATCGACCGCGACCCGTTGTTGCAGCTCGAACCCGCTGAGATCGGGCAAACCGACGTCGAGCACGAGACAACTCGGGGCGCGAACTCGGGGGCGCGAGAGGAATTCACCAGCCGAGGCGAAGGTCTCCGGTCGCCAACCTGCGCAGCTGATCAATAGCTCGAGCGATTCTCGTACCGAAACGTCGTCATCGACCACGAATACGACGGGGGCCGCGTCCAGCATGGAGGCCTCAGCCCACCCGCAGCGCGGTATTGAGCGCCTCCAGCAAAGCGGCCTCGCTGAAGGGCTTGAAGAGGCAGTCCACCGCACCTTTTTCCAGCAAGCGCGGTCGAACCGTCTCGTCTCCGACCGCGGTGATGAAGACGATCGGAATCTCGCGCTGGCGACGCGAGAGTTCCCGCAGAAGCTCCGGTCCGGTCATGCCTGGCATGGCGACGTCGAGGATAAGACAGTTGGTCTCTCCGAGCGAATCGGACGTGAGAAATTCTTCCGCCGACGCGAACGCGCGGGACGCAAAGCCGAACTCCCGCAACAAGTCGGGCAGCGACTCGCGCACCGACTCGTCGTCATCGACCACCGTCACGACGGGACGCATGGCCGTCACGAATTCCCCCGAGCGGGTTCACCGGTCGGCCCGACCGCTTCCCGAATGGCGTCACGACCGTAGGCGCCGGAGGCGCGATCGGATGCAACAGGAATGGAAAAGGAGAAGATCGCCCCCGGACCGTCATTCGGCGCGGCCGAGAGACGGCCTTGGTGACTCTCGATGATGGATCGACTGACGGATAGGCCGATCCCCATCCCGCCGCTCTTGGTCGTGTAGAACGCCTCGAAGAGTCGGTCCGCGACTTGCGGCTCGAAACCGACCCCCACGTCTTCCACCGCCACACGAACGCGATCACCGCCTTCTCGGTGGGTTTTGACCACCAGGTGTCGAGGACGATCCTCGACACCGCTCATCGCGTCCGAAGCGTTGAGGAGCAGGTTCAGGATCACCTGCTGAAGCTGGATACGATCGCCGGTGACGGGCGGAAGATCGTCGGCGAGCTCTTCCCGCAAAATCACCCGACCTCTCTTGAGCTCGCTCAACGTCAACGCAATCACCTCGCGCGTCGCCTCATTCAAGTCCATGGCTTCGGTCGTCGCGTCCTTCTTGCCGAAGAGGGCGCGCAGCCGAGTGACCACCTCGGACGCGCGGTTACCGTCGCGAATCGTGCGGCGCGCGGTTTCGCGCGCACCGTCGACATTCGGAGGGTCGGCGCCCAGCATCCGCAAACAGGTGCTCGCGTTGGTGAGGATGCCCGAAAGCGGCTGGTTCACCTCGTGCGCGATCGACGCAGTCAACGCGCCGAGGCTCGTAACCCGCGCGACGCGCGCGAGCTCCGAACGCACCTTGCCGAG
The DNA here is from genome assembly GCA_964506835.1 of uncultured Polyangiaceae bacterium. Taxonomy (GTDB): domain Bacteria; phylum Myxococcota_A; class Polyangia; order Polyangiales; family Polyangiaceae; genus DASZVB01. The sequence continues at coordinate 11,972 of CAZDNG010000098.1, read as the reverse complement.
CACCTCTTCCGAGAGCCGGCGTTCGGCGTCGCGTTGCACGCGTTCGATGGCGATGCTTGCGATGTGGGTGAATTGCTCGACGAGCTCTTGATGCCGCGTCGAGGGCGTCGTGGGCTCGTTGTAGTAGATCGCGAAGGCGCCCAGGACCTTGCCGGCGGCCGACGAGATCGGTGTCGACGAACAGGCGCGAAGCCCGTGTGCCAACGCCATCTGGCACCATTCGTGGGACGACCACCGCATCTCCGACGCGATGTCGGGCGAGACGACCCGTTCGTTCAGGTACGCCGCCATGCCGCAGGGGCCAGAATGCATGCTCACCGGACGACCCACGATGGAGGTGATGAAGCTCGCGGGAAGGCTCGGCGCCACCCCGTGTTCGAGGTGCGTGCCGGTCGGATCGACCAACACGACGCTGCAGTAGCACCCGCTCGCCGTGCTCTCGACGAGCTCGCAGAGCTCCTCGAGTACTTCGGACATCGAATCGCCGTTGGCGACCATCTCGAGCAAGCGCTTTTCTCCGGCGAGCAGCGCCTCGGCTCGTTTCCAATCGTCGATGTCTATTTGCAAGAGGTACCAAAGGACGATCTGGCCCGCGGCGTCTCGTAGCGGGAAGGCGCGCAATTGGAACCAACGATACACGCCGTCCGCACGACGGAGTCGCGCCTCGAACTCGTAAGGGTGCCCCGCATCGATCGACGCACTCCACGCAGCGATGAGCTTCGGACGGTCGTCGGGATGATAGATGTCGGCGCCCGGACGGCCCTTCATTTCCTCGAGCGTTGCGCCGAAGTACTCGACGACTCGTCTGTTCACGAGCTCGACGTCACCGGCGGGAGTGTGGAGCGTGACGAGCACCGGAAGACCCTCGATGATCGAACGAAAACGCCCCTCGCGCGCCCGCACGGCCTCTTCGGCGCGCTTCCGAACGTCGATGTCGGTGTTGATTCCCCACCATTTCGCGACCTGCCCGGATGCGTCGATGCGGGGACTGACCTGGAAGACGAACCAACGATATTCGCCGTCGATGCGGCGCAAGCGCGCTTCCATTTCTCCTGCCGCGCCGGACGCGAGGATCGAACGCCAGCAGTCGAGCAGCCCCGGGAAGTCGTCGGGGTGAATCCACGTCTGCCACCCGTCGCCCCACGCAGCGTCAGCGGCCTGGCCGACGTAGCCGCACCACCGTCGATTGACGAAGTCGACGCGGCCATCGGGAAGCGCCGACCACACCATCGCGGGAAGCGCATCGACGACGCTGCTTAGTTCGTTCTGCACCGCAGTCCTTTCGGGAACTGGTCCTCCCTGCGTAGCATGGGACGCATGAGGCTCCGGGATCCATCATACTTTGGTGTCGGTCCCAGTCCCGCATCGGGAAACGGACTCACCCCGAACCGCCGTCGCGAACGAGGATGGCATCGATATCGCTCTGGCGAATCGGCTTCATGTATCGCGGATTTTCGACCCGCTCGAGAAAGTTCCGGAGCTGCTCGGTGAAGGTCCCTCCGGTCAGAAAGACCATATTGCGTTCGATCCCTCGCCCGAGCTGTTCGATCGCGTCGTAGACGTCCGCGCCAGTCAAGTGCGGCATCATGAGGTCGCACAGAATGACGTCGAACGCGTGGTCGTGCTCCACAATCGCGATGGCCTCTCGACCGCTGTTCGTCGACGTGACGTCGTGGCCTCGGAGCAAGCGTTTGAGACCGCGCACGACCAACGGATCGTCGTCGATGAGCAAGATGCGTCGGCTACCGCCGGGTGCGAGGCTGGGTGAACCGCGTTTTTTCGGCGCGACGAGGGGTTCCGGGGCACACCCGAGGGTGACGGTCGCGAGTGTTCCATGCCCAGGGGTGCTCTCGAACGTGAGGTCTCCCCCGAGCGCGCGCACGACGTTCGAACAGACCGAGAGACCCAATCCCGTTCCAATTCCGATCGGCTTGGTGGTGAAGAAGGGTTCCGTCGCTCGAGCGAGGACGTCCGCGGTCATGCCGCAGCCCGTATCGCGAATGGACACCTCGACGTTCCCGGCGTCGCGGCGGGAGAGAGAGACGCGAATGGAGTTGTCGTTCGCTCTCCCCGGAGCGATCGCCTGCGCGGCGTTCAACAAGAGATTCAGGAACACCTGGAGGAGCCGCGCCTCGTTGGCTTCCGTCCAAACCGGCACGTCGGGGAACGATGTCGTCAGCTCCGCGCGATGCCGCACTTCGTTGTCGGCGATCCGAATGGCGGACCCGAGGACGTCGCGAACGTCGACCACTGACGCTGCTTCCTGTGGATCGCGAGAAAAGGTCTTGAGATCGCGCACGATGAGGCCGACGCGTTCGATGCCTTGCCGAGCCTCGGCGAGCGCATTCTGGACCTCGGCCAAATCCGCGGTCGGGCTTTGCAGACGGAGGATCTCGTGTTCGGCGAACTCCACGTTGGCCGCGATGTAAGCGAGCGGATTGTTGACCTCGTGCGCGACACCGGCGGCGAGCTGTCCCACGGTCGCCATGCGATCGGCTCGCACCATGCGCTCCTTCTCTTCGGCGTCCGCCGTCCTTCGGTCCGCCGCCGCACGTTCCTCGATCGCGGCGTTCTTGGTCCACTCGTAGGCGAGACCGAGCGCGAACACGACGAAGCCGAAGAGCAACGCACCGAGCGTCTCGACGGCCATTCGGTGAGACGCGGGCAATCTATCCGGGATGTCGTGACCGAGGATCTTTTCGACGCCCGCGAGACCGATGACCAGGACCGCGTAAAGAATGCCCCAGGCGATTCCGGAGCTGACGCCCGAGAGGAACAACGCAAACAACGGGAGGAGCCCCGTCGCCAACAAGACCGGTGCTCCCACCCCACCCCGTTGCCAGGCCGAGCTGGCCCCTACCGTGAAGAGACCGAGCACGAGGAAATTACCCACGATCATCAGCGATCCCTTGCGTCTCAGAACACCGAGGGTGATCGCCATCCATGCGGCCAGCGCAGTGGACAGAATCCCCTGCATCAAGAGGCCGCCCAGGAAGAGGCTCGCGCCGCGAATGAGCGAGGCAATGCCGAACGGGATGACCAGCGCGACGAAGAGCTCGGCTCGCCGCCGGGCATCTGGATCGGCGCCGAGGACCGGAGGAATCCAAGCCTCCGTGATCCGCCGCCAGGTGCCCGAAAAACCCATACCCTTGTCACACACTATCACCGCTCGCGCTTCGACGCTCCGCGTCGTCAAATGCACGAGAAAAAGGCCTGGATCGTGTTTCAAATCGACGGACACGTTGGCGGCACGCGTCCGGGATCATCGACACACCCGACGCGTGGCTCGCTGTAGCCGCGATAAGATGATCGCTGAACGGAGCCCCGAGTGACGAACGACGCGTGGACTTTCAAATACTATCTCATCGACGACACGGTCCCGGTGCGGGTCAGCTTCGACGAACGCGGGCTCAAGCGCGGAGCCGAGGTCCCCGACGCTCAGCGTGGAGCGCTCGCCATCCAACACACGATGATGAGCAAGATCGAGACGTATCCGTGGGTCACCGAGATCGATCGCTCGCAGTTCGACGCTGCATGCGCCGCGATCTACGCGCGCCGAAGCGGCGAGAACTGAGGCGAACGAAACGAGAGCGCGTGCAAAATCGGACGGCGCCTCGAAGAGGTTGACCGTCGTGGATTTTGGCGCGACCGTCGCGCGGCGATGGCACGCCGTATCCTCGTCAAAGGCGCGAGCGGGGCAGGCAAGACGACACTCGGTCGCACCTTAGCTCAGCACATCGACGCGCCCTTTGTCGAGCTCGACGCTTTGAACCACGGCCCGAACTGGGCCGAGGCGTCGGCGGCCGAACTCCGCGCTAAGGTAGATGCCGCCCTCGACGACCGTCGCGGGTGGGTGGTCGACGGGAACTACGAAAGGAAACTCGGCAACATTCTGCTCGAACGCGCCGAGCTCATCGTCTGGTTGGACCAAACTGCGCCGCGTCGCGGGTCGCACCTTGCGACGATGGATCGATCAGGAAGAGCTCTGGAATGGCAATCGGGAATCGCTGAATGGAGTTCTCTGGGGCAGCGAGGCTTTGTTCCCTTGGACCGTCCGGAGCCATTTTCGTCTGTCGCCGTGAGTGGCCGGAACTGTTGCAAGGGCGTGACTTGGTTCGCTTGAGTAACGTTGCGGACGTGGAGATGTGGGTGTCGCGATTTTTGGCGGGCGTTCGATAGAGCCCGGCGAGTTCGCGCCGCCCGTGGCCATGTGTTCATCGCCTTGGGCAATCACTTGCACGGGTTCGCGGCAGTCTTGCAGGTCGAGAAACTGCCGACGACCGTGGTGACCATCGACGCTTGAGCGTAGTTCGTGGCGATGGTGGTGACGCCGACCTGCTTGAAGTGCGCGGAAACCGAGACCGACCCGAGGAGGCCCGACGCGAACGAGCATCCGATCGCAGCGACCTGCTGATCACTGGTAGCGGTCACGGGCGTTCCGTTGAAGGCCATGAGCGTCTCCACGCCGGCGAGCGCGACGAGCTTTCCGAGCTCCGCCCACAGGCTCAAGAACGGAACGCCGAGGATGTCGCTGAAGAGCGCGAGGATGTCGAGCACCGTCGCGATCCCTTTGTAGCTGTCGCACGGATCGTCGCCGCCACCGCTGCCGTCCGGAAGCACGCCGAGACAGCTCCCGCTCGGATGCACGGCCCAGAATGCGGTGGAAGAGCCGTCGCTCGCGATGATGCGATACCAATCGGAATACTGATTGAGCGCGTAGACGAACCGAGCGACGTCGGCTTGCGGCACCGAGGACACGTCGGCGGCGCTGACGGATCCGGCGGGGAGAAGCTTCAGGGCCTTGCCCTGGAGCAGCGAGAGCGTGCTCTCTTTGAAGAGCGTGCTCTCCGCAACCGCCATACGGAGACTCGCGAGCAGGTTCGTGCGAAAGACGTCCAGGCTGCTCGACGAGGTCGCCGTGGTCAGGCGCGTGAAGGGAAGAATATCCGCGCGATACGGCGTGCTGCTCCCTCGCGTGGAAAATAGAATTGCCCGGAGCGACTGTTCGTAGATGACGCAGTCCTGAACGGGCAGCGCCGGAACGTGCAACGACGGCGCTTCCGTCGGAATCGTCGTGGGGACGTCGGCGAGCGCGGCAAAGCCGCCCTTGAGATCGCCGGCCGTGAACGCTTTCGACGCCGGTTCCGTGGCGAGCCGCCAGGTGAGCGAATCGGCGAGCCACGTGCCGAGCGACGGCGCCGCGCCTTCGAAGGAGATCACGGCGGAGCCGAGCATCGCGGCGCGGGCGTCCGCGGCCGCCGTATCGATGGCGCCGGCGACCGTAGGATCGGAGCCCGGGATCCATCCGCCGAGCACGCGCGTGTACGACTCGGTCGATGACGTCGTCGCGTTGGTCAAGGTGAGCCCGAGATAGAGCCCGACGACGGCCGCGCTCGGCGATGGCTGCGCCGGAACGTCGTAGGTCGCGGTTCCCGTCGCCGTCGCGGTGACCGTCACGGTCCGCGTCGCGGGGCCCGCGGAGGGCGCGGTATATGACAATCGATACGGGCTCGTGCTCCGTGCTCCGAGCATTTGCGACAGCGGCGTCGTCGTGAGCGTCGCGTCGCTCAGATCAGCGCCGTTCACGACTTTCCCGCCGCTCGCGGTCGCGAACGAGTCCATCACCGGCGAGTCGGCGATGGGCGGTGTCGTGCCGCTCGTCACGGCGAGCACCGGCGCGCTCCCAGCCAGTGACGTGAGCGCCCGCGTCGCGAGCTCCGTGTCACCCGCGTTGCCGTCGGACAAGAGCACGATCAGCGTCGGAACCGCGGCGACGGCGCCGAGGATCGCGCCGTAGAGATTCGATTGAACCCCGCCATTCGGAAGCGCGGTGAAGGCGCTCACCAGCCCGGCAGCGTCGGTGATGTCGTAACCGTCTTTGGACGCGTCCGCTGCCGAGAGATTGACGACCTGGACGGTCGCGTCGGGTGCGGCTTTGAAGACCGCCGCTGCGACGGCGTTCACCCACATGCTCGGCAGCGGTGGCTGGCTCCCCGTCGTGTCGACGAGAAAGAGGACGCGTGGCCCGGCAATCCCGTTGTCTCGCAGCAAGAACGACACGGCGGTCGTCTCCTCGCTCACGGCGAACGCGGCGGCGCCGAGTCCGAGCACCGGTTTGCCCATCGAGTCGAGAGCGCTCACGGTGAGCTCGATCTGAGGGAACGCGCCGGCGTTGGCCTGCACGGTCACCGTCGCGACATTCGCCGCGAGGGCATTCATGTCGCCCTTGCCGAGGGCTAACCCGTTGCAGCTCACCGTGCCGTCCGCGACTTTCACGAGCACGTCGCCGCTCTGAGTCACCCACGAACCGGTGGTCATGAGCGATGCCCGATCCGTCGCGGACAGCTCCGCGCCCGTGACCGCCAAGGTCGGAACGAACGCGACGACGTTCGAGAGCGGCGAGGTGATGAAATCGTCGGACGTGCCGCTCGGATGCGTTTGAATCACGAGCTGACGCCCCACGATCTGGTCGAGCGTGTACGTCTGGGACACGAGCGGGATCTGCGTCTCGGGATCGTTGGCCCGCGACATGAGCAACGTGACCTCGAACGTCGGCAACGGGTCAGCCGCAGGCGCTGGGACAATGCTCGTCGCGTACGACTGGCCGTAGACCGCTTTCGGCGAGAGCGGATTCAGGTACGTCGTCGTGTCCGCTTGCTCGAGCGCGACGAACGGCACCGTGAACACCGCGAGGAGCCCTCCGTTCGCGCTGGCGGTCTGCGGGAGGAGCGCGTTGATGCCGTCGAACAAACCTTGCGCCGTCGTTCCGGTGGGATCGAGCGTCGCGAGCGTCGGCCCGTCGTCGGCGCCGGTGAGCGCCGCGACCCACGACGGGATTGCGGCCGGAGGCTCCGCGGGTTGGAACGCGAGCTCCACGTTGCGTAGATAGACGGTGTTCGGCGCGTTGCCGCCGGCCAGATCCCCCACCGGGTCGCCCATGACCACGCTCGCTTGCAACCCTGCTCGCTGGAGGAGCGACGCCAACAGATCGGCGCGTTCGCGCGGCGTGCCGGCGCCGCCGCGAAGCGTGGCGGCCGGACCCCATCGCGTCGATTTCTCCGTCGAGCTCGTCACCGGAGGCAACGTCGCGATGCTGTCGCGGACGAAGGCGAAGAGCCCGCGCGTGTCCTTGGCCGCGACGAGTTTGTCGGCTTGGTCGGCGAGGGAGTCCGGGCTCGACCGAAGCGCCTCGCGCATGGCGCGCCAGACGCCGAAGGGAGCGTCGAGCGCACCGGCGTCCGCGCCGCCTTCCGCGACTGCAGCGTCGGCGCCCGCGTCCGACAGCCCGCCGTCCTTCGATGACGCGCGCTTCACGTCGTCGTCCGAACATCCTTGAAAGCCTTTGGCCGCGAATGCGACCGCGAGACCTTGCAGAAAAGAGCGCCGATTGAGACTCATTTTGCTGCCACGCATGACGCCTCCGTCCTTCCCAAAAAACATCCTATCCCTAACCCGCCCCGTCGTCGTCTACGGAGTCCGATAAGTCAACTGCATGAGACGCTCGGTACCCACCGCGTTGACGTGCACGGTCGCGGAGTGCGTCGATCGATCGGGGAGCGCGGCGAGTAACAGGTTGACGGTCGCGGGCAACGAACTGCCGGAAGCCGGCGTCGGAGTCACCCAGCCACTCAGATCGTTCGTAGGGTATTCGACCTGAATCGTCCAAGGGTAGCTTCCGCCTTGCCCGTCGGTCAGCGAAAGCGGTTGATTGGAGAGCTCACCGAACGTTCCGACCGCGTTCAACGAGTCGGGCGTGACCTGGAGATCGGCGCTGACCGTGGTGACGATGTACGTGACGGCCACGTCGAACACGCTCGCCGTGCCTTCGGCAAACTGGATGGTCGCTTCGACCACGCCGGGGTTGGGCAACGCGGTGACGCTCGCCGAAACGGTGGCGGGCAACGTCGCTCCGTTCGATGGATCCAAGGTGAGCCAACCAGATCCGCTGCCGTACGAGATGCTCGACGTCCAAGCCGAGCTTCTGGCACCCAGGTCGTGGAGTTCGACCGTGTGGGGACTCGGCGCCGCGTCGCCGAGTGCTTGCGTGAACGCCAGCGTCGCCGGTGTCCCGGTCAATCCTCCTTCGGTCTTCGTATAGGTCACCGTGACGACCTTCGGGCTGCCGTCGACCTCGGGCGAGCACACCGGATCCGTGCATCCGATGATGCTCACCGATGCCGTGCTCACGCCGTCGGGAAGCATGGCCGGACTCGCGGCTTGAATCGCGACGACCGCGGTTTTGCTTCCCGTGACTTGCACCGTCGCCGATGTGACGGCGGCACCGGAGATCGTCGTCTTCAGGAACACCGACGCATCGACGGTCTCGACCATGACATTTTGCGGCGCCGGCAATGGATCACCGCCGTGAACCGTGAACGAGAGCGCCGTCGGCGAGATCGAATACGAGCCTCCGGCTCCGTTCGACGAGCCGCCCGAGCCGCCGCTCGAACCGCAACCGGCCGCAGTCAGCGCCAGCAAGAGGGTCGCGAGGGCGCCCCCCCTTCTCGAGCGATTCCCATCGTCATCGACGAAGGAACGCCTGGAAACCAGAGAACCGCGAAGATCTCTCAAAGCGTGTTCGACGTTATCACGACTCTGGCAGCCATATCCTGGACCTTATTTTGCCGTACGCTATGCTGGTGACATGTCGGAGGCGAGAAAGATCACGGCCAACTTGCCGCGCGAAGCGCTCGCCAGGGCGCAGCGCTTGACCGGCAAAGGAGTGACGGGAACCTTGATTGAGGCGCTCGCTGCGCTCGACAATCAGGCGAAGCGTACGGCGCTCCGTCGGCTCCGCGGGAAGATCGCGGTCGACCTCGACTTGGAAAAGACGAGACGGTGATCCTCGTCGACACCTCGGCGTGGATCGATTTCTTTCGCGACCGGGGCCCGGTCGCCGACGACGTCGACGACGCGCTCGAGTCCGGGGAGGCCGCTCTTTGCGGTCCGGTGCTCACCGAAATCCGTCGAGGACTCCGGGCTCCTCAGCGTCGCCGGGTGCTTCCGCTACTCGACGGCTGTCACCTCCTCCGTCAGCCCGACGAACTCTGGCTCTCGGCCGGCGACCTCGGCGCCGTGCTCTCGCGCAGGGGCGTCACCGTCAAGACGTTGGATCTCCTCATCGCCGTCTACGCCATTGCGCACGGTACGCCGGTGTTGACGACGGACGGAGACTTCCGAACCATCGCTGCACTCGGCGTTGGGCTCTCGCTCGCAAACTGACTCCAAGAGGACCGCCGCTCTGTAGGGAATTCTCCCACTGGGGACGGAGTTCACCGCTATTCGGGCCCGCTTCCCGGCCTAAGGAAATGCACGACGTCGCCGTTCCTGTCGGAAGGGCGATGAAATGACGACGTCGTATATCGAGAAGCTCAAAGGGCCCGCCTTTCACCGCCCGGCGACGCGGAGCACGTGGCTCGGCATCAACAGGGATACGATCGTCACCGCGATCGGCGCGACGGTGATCGTCGGCATGAGCGTCGTTTATCTGTGGTTTTGCGCGCGCTGATCGATCCTGCTCAGCTCAGGCCGCGCTAATTCAGCGCGCGCTGAACGCGCGACAGGAATTCGCTCATGCAAGCGGGCAGACTCGTGAAGTGATCGCCGGGAACGAGCAGGACTTCGAGCGGGACGCCCGCGAGGTCATGTCTTGCCATGAGGGGATCGATCACCGAGCGCGCGCCGCGATCGGACGTGCCGGCGCAGGCGAAATGGGGCTTTTGCAGCTGAGTGACGAACGGCGCGAAGCTTCGCATGAGACGTTCTTGGACGGAGTCGTCGAAGGGGAGCTGCATGCCGGAGAAGAAACGGGTGTCGTTCAAGCCGCCGGCGCTTCCGGTGTAGCGCGCGGGAAGATCCGCGTAGAGCGCCGTGAGTGCTGCGAGGATGCCCCCCGCGCTGTGGCCGAAGACGACGACGCGCTCCGGGTCCGCGTCGGGCAAGCGCCCGGCCATGTCGATGGCCGCACGCGCGTCGTCGAGCTCGCCGAAGAACAGCTCGAAGTCGCCGGGGTTCCCATCTTCGCCGCGATACGACGGCGCCCATACCGAAAATCCCGCGGCGATGAACGGCGCGCAAACATCGACGTCCGTCGCGTCGAGCGCGAAACCCCCATGCAAATAGACGAGCACGGGGAACTTTCCGCCGCGCGCCAGCGCCTGCGAGCTCGCCTTGCGGAACAGACCTTTGAGCCATAGCGAACCCGACGGGTACGAGAGAACTCGATTGCCGTCGGTTTCGGTGAGCACCCCGGGCGCCTGCGGCGAAGGCTCGTGAATCCGCAGTGTGGTCGGGTGTGCGGCGCGTAACTCCTGAATCGTGGGAAGCGGGGCAGCGGGCGCGCTCACGAAGACGGGTGCGGGAACGGACACGACCTCGGACGCACTGCCGACGTCAGGCTTGATGAGCCCGACGATCAACAAGCCCGCACCTAGCAATCCACCCCCGATCAGGAGAACGCGGTTCACGCGGGCAGCACGACCGAGCTCATCACCTTGTCGCAGCTCGCTGCCGCGCTTTCCGGGGTGATACACCAGAGCGCCATGGTGTACGTTCCGCCGCGGAAGAACTTGCCCTTTTGCGCGAGCGCGACGCGCGCACGCATCGGGATGGCCTGCACTTTGAACGTATACTCCGCGCAGCGCGCTCGCAAGGAGCCGAGCTGGCACTCGCTGCGCGGCTCGCCGAAGAGGTCGGTGAGCTGAACGGTCGGCGCATCTCGTCGGATCATGTCCTGGAAGTTCTCGGTGGACAGATCGGCGGTGTCGGTTTTGTTCGTGACGCCCGCCGTGACGGACAACACGGCGTTCGTCTTCGTTTCCTGGGCTCGGAAGGCCGTTTCGGACGTCGTGGGCACGAACGACCAACCCGAAGGTAAGTCGAGGCGAAACCCGACTGGCTCGGACGTGACCGTGCTCTTGTCGATAGCGAACGTCGGCTGATCCGGAATCCCGCTGCGAATGAACTTCACCAACCCGAAGCAGGCGGCCATGAACAGGAACGCGGCAGGAAGGCCCCGCAGGGCGCGCAGCCGCTGTCCCGTCGATTCCTCGGGGGGCGCACGCATGCTGCCACCCCCTTGCTCGCGCCGGCAAACGACGCATCCGCTGGACAGCGCTGGATCGAACGCCAAGCCATGGGCCTGGCAACGTTTCATCGGCATGTGCGAGCACCCACTCCCGGCAGCATTCCAACAGAGGACCGTCGCAAAGTCCACCGCTCTCGACGACGAGCGAACCGACACGCTCCGAGCGAGCGCTTGCGATCTGAAAAACGAGTTGGTACTGACCGGTTCGGAGGGTGAGTTGAACATCGTCGATCGCTTCGAGGTGCGCGAAGGTGCGACGCTTCCAGCTATCTGCTTGAAATGCGGCGCACGGCACGATCTCGACGAGCAAACGTTCCAGCTGCAATGGCGTCCGGTCTGGAGCGAGCTCGCGGTGGGCGGCATGGTCGGGCGAATCCTCCTTCGAAAAACCTATCGAACGAGCTGGTTTCGCGGCTGGTTGTGCACGCCGTGCCAGTCGAACGCGAGGACCGCGGCCTGGATTCTCCTTGCTGTGACCGCCGCGATGGTCGCATGTCTCTTCGCGGCAGCGGTGCATCAAAATCTTTACACGGCGGGGGCTACCGTCACCGTGCTGGTCGTCACGCTCGTCGCGTTGTCGGATCTGCAGAGCAAGCGCGTTCAAGCCATTCGCATCGAGGAAGACGGCACGATGACGTTGTCGAAAGTGCACCGTGACGTCGTCACGGCGATGACCGCGCGCCTTCCGCGCTCCGCCCGCCCGTGGCAAGAGGCGACCGGGCCCTCTCCCCTCCGGCGCATCTTCGGCTTCCTCTTGCTGATCGTCGGTGGTCTCGTCGTCATCGCCGGAGGCATCTTCACGGCGGCCATGGTCGGCCAAGACATTCGCTACATCGCCGCGGGCGCCGGCGGCGCCGCGTTCGGTGCGTCGATGGTCGTGTTCGGG